>JAEXRP010000088.1:0-7891 GCA_023440705.1 Bacteroidota bacterium | reverse complement strand
AGTATAAACGCTCTGGTTTATATTTTTACATCAAAAAAGGCGTTTTTACCGAGGGGGCAATTGTAATATTACCGAAACAATTATTCTTTTAAAAATAGAAAAATTACTGCAATAAAAACCGTGGACGTGCAAACGAAGAAAGCAGAGAAGCATTTTTTGGAGCAGGTTACAACGAAGCCAATATGATAGATGTAATAATAGTTGTTGGCGATAAAATTATCAGCAACTATTTACACAACTTGACAGAGTTTGAAATTGACTTTCCCATTGCTGAAAAAATCTAACCTAAATAGACAAATTTCATTACTTTTTAAGCGGATTTTGAAGATGTTATTTATCTTTGAAGTCTGCTTTTTGTATTTAATATTACCTAAAAAAGACATCAATATTGGATACTAAAACTATTACAGGAAAAGAAGGGCGAACGCATAACAGCGGTTTGGCAAAAGTGGCGGTTCAGTGCTCCGCAGACACATTTGTGGTTAATCAAAGTTTGGTTCTCCGCATCAACATTTGTGGTAAAAATCGCCACCTTCGCCAAGCCGCAAAACGTTGTACGACATTTTAGAAAGATTCCGCTTTAAAACAAAAATTTTGGATTGATTTAACTTTTTACTATATTTGTATCCAAATGAATACAAAATGTACTTTATTGAGAAAACAAGTGAGTTTGACAAGTGGTTGCGAAAATTAAAAGATATCCGAGCAAAGGCTAAAATCTTGTTCCGAATCCAGAAATTACAAAACGAAGAACATTTTGGAGATTGCAAACCTGTTGGAAATGGAATCAGCGAATTACGAATAAATTTTGCAAAGGGCTACAGGATCTATTTCAAAGAGACAGATGGAAAAATTATTATCTTGTTAATTGGTGGCGACAAATCAAGCCAACAAAAAGATATAGAAAAAGCGAAAGAAATTTGGGAAAAAATAAAAGAATAAAGAATGGATATTTCAAAATTTGACATTGCAGATTATTTGGACAGCAACGAAATGATTGCTGAATATCTTAATGTTGTCCTTGAAGAAGGCGATGATTCTGAAATTGTTGTAGCAATTGGTAATATTGCAAAAGCAATCGGAATGACAAAAATTGCAGAAGAAACAGGAATGAGCAGACCGAGTTTGTACAAAGCACTATCTGAAGGTGCAAAACCACAGTTTTCAACAATTATGAAAGTTTTGAAAGCAGTTGGAGGACAAATAAGAGTTAATCCTATAAATGCATAAAAAAAACGTCGTACAACATCGTATTGGCAAAATGCGGGGTGAAGGAAAAGTTGAACTTTTTGTAAAATTTATCCGCCGCTGCTTTTTCGTATTGATTTTTTTCTTAATTTAGACAATCTGAAAAAGCATCTGCTCCGGTTGGTCGAAATTGAACTTTCAGTTAAATTTAGCCCGCCCTTCGCAAATACTTTTTCCGTTATCTGTAATTGTCACCAGCTATGCGTCAAATACTTAATGTTTTAATAATTTTATGTAATTCTTTATTGTTTTCACAAACAATAAGTGAAAAAAGTCCTTATGAGTATTTGTTTGACGAGGAGCAGATTTTAATTACAAAAAATTGGAAAGATTATTTATCAACAATGAACTCAAATTCTAATGGAAAATGTTCATTTTGGATGCAAAATAAATTTCTAAAAAGTGATAATTGCAATCTTCTCTCAAGCCAAGGATTTTATAATCCTTCTTTGTTCAATTTACATTTTAGGAATCAAATTTTAGGCATTAGAAAAATTTCAAAATCAGAATATGAATTATCTTCAATTTTCTATTTTACTTCTGAAAAAAATGAATTAAACCCTTTTGCTATAACAAAAGTTTTAGTTTATAAAATTGATAACAATTATTTATTTTCTGATTATTTACTAAAATCAACATCAAATTGGGAAACAAAAAATACCGAAATGATAAATTATCATTTTCCAAAGAATTATGAATTTAACACTGATATTGCAAAAGAAGCAAATAATTATTTAAAAAAAATGTTTAATCTCTTTGAAATAAAATTAGATAAAAATATAGACTATTTTATTTCAGAAAATTGTTTTGATGTTTTTAGTAATTCAGGATTTGATTTTGTTCCAACAATGACTACACAAGAGAAATGTGCATTTTATGACACCTCAAATAATATTATTTACACAACCAAATTTTATCGTGAGTTCCATAGACATGAATTGATTCATGCAATAAACTCAAAATATCTTGATGCAAACTATTATTTACTTTCAGGTTTAAGTATTTATCATGATGGTGAAAATGCTTTGCAACAATATACTTTCAAAGAATTATTTCAACTTTTAGAAAATCATCAATTAATAGACAAAAATTATAGATTATCCATTAAAAATAGTTCCAATTTTGACAAAAATATTTCAACTGCTTATTTGACAGGCGCATTAATTATTGATGCAATTATTGAGAAAGGAGGTGTGAAATTTTTAAGAAAAGTATTGCATGAAATAAAAACAGAAGAGGATTTAATAACGTTTATTGAACAAAATTTGTTAAGAAAAAACGAATCAATAGAGAATTGGTTACAAAGAAGAGCAAAAGAAGTTCTAAAACGTAATTTTAAGTTTAAAATTGAATTATAAAAACAACTACAGATAACATGGGTAACCGTTGCGCAACCTAAGATTTTAGCGTCACGGTCGGACAGTTCAATAAAAAACAACCTCTTTTAAAGCGATTTAAAGGAGGTTTTTGTTTTCAGCGGTAAAAGTTTTCGGATTTTCCGGTGGCTTAAATTTGAACAGGTGAAGCCGTGGCGAGGAGGTACCGCCAAACCCAAACTTCCCTTTTGGAAGGTTCATGATTTGAATGTTGCGGTGAATTTTGCGGGTAATAAACTTCAGGTATTTTTTCAGGTTGTAGGTCAGCGCAGCCATCAGGACGTGTTTGTTGGCTTGACTCATGCCGCGGGAATTAATCCGTTTCATGTTGTGATGGTTGATGAGGGTTCCCAGCACCGGCTCTACGCGCGAACTCCGCCGCTTGGTAAGGAAACGTGTGTAATTGGGATCGCGCCGCAGTTTTTCGTGCATTTCATCGTACAGGGGTTTGTGGATGCTGTCTTCTATCTTCTTGAACTTCGTGACCTTGCCGCAACACTCCGCTCTCAGCGGGCAGTCACTACAGGCGCGCTCGCTGCTGCGGTAACTCTTCTTTCGGTAACCCTTGCTGTCGGTCAGGATTCTTTTGAAGGGCAAAACGGCATGGTTTCCGCCTTTTTGGGTGCAGCGGTAATAATCTTCTTCTTCACTTTCTCCTTTTACAAATTCAAACCCTTCCCGCTCGGGCTTATGAGTTTAAAAACTTATTTTAATTAAAAATTAAACCCCTGAAAATCAACAACCTAAAATTTTGTTTGCCAGCTCAAAAAGTAAAAACGTTTACGGAATCGTTTACTTTTATTGTGTTGCAAATATAGATATTAATTTTATTTTAACCCAATGTTTATTTAATTTTATTTTTACTTAATTGTCAAACCTAACAATAACAGAATTAACTTCTATATTTAGTTATTTCATCTTTTTTCGGGTTTAGCTTAAGTTAACTTAATTATAAAAATGTAAGATTTATTTTATCAATTCCCTATTTAAGAGCCAAGATTTTTGACATATGAAGATTTAAGAGCGATTTTACTTTTCTCTTACGACGCAATAAAAATCTATAAAAAGGATATTAACACTATTACAAAAGAAGATAAAATTGAACCATATAAACCCTTTTGTAGAAAATAAATGTAAATCGTCAGCAAAAAGTGGACTGATTTAATTCAAAACTAAGAGAGTGTTTTCAAAAATTATTAACTTTGAAATAGTATGAAAACACCTAAGAAAAAAACAGCAGAGAATTTCATCAAAGACATTCGTAGAAATACACGAAGAATCTTTAGTTCCGAACAGAAAATTCAAATTGTTATGGAAGCTTTGCGAGCAGAAATGTCAGTTGCAGAATTATGTCGTAAGTATTCCATTAATGAATCACAGTTTTACAAATGGAACAAAGAGTTTTTAGAAGCAGGTAAAAAGCGTCTAGCAGGCGATGTAATAAGAGAAGCTACGAGTGATGAAGTAGCAGAACTTGTACGTCTTCAAACTAAATTGGACTTTTACTAAGAGAGTATCTAGTTAATAATTTTTAAGAACACTCTCTTAGTTATGATCCAAATCAGTCCACTTTTTGCTGACGATTTACATCTTCTTTTTTGTTATAGTCCAAGTCTTTTGTATAAATGTACAAGCTAAAGACATGAAAAGAAGCAACTGTCTCTTATCGCTAATATATTATAAAATTTAGTAGCCAATTTGGCTGTTTTTTACATGTTGGGATGGACGACAGAAAAACTTCATTCCTCTTTTACTATTCTTATACCTTTCCAAAAAGCAACATAACCTTCTATCTCTTTAGCGTAATCAGAAGTTTCAGTGTAACACCAAGCTGCTTCATCCCGAAATTTATTAATAACCTGAACGTTATAATAATGAGCAACCCCTTTTTCATCACAAACAGAACTTGCTTCACTTTTTTTAAAGTACTTTTTAATAATACTGTCTTTTGGAAAATAAGTATTCCCTTCAAACGATATTGTTTGATCACTTTCTGCTATAATTTGATTATTAAATATTGCTTTCATAATTTTTATTTTACAAGGCTACTAATTTTATCTGCAATTTTTAAAGCTTCAATACTATGATGTGAATCTCTCAGCACCACCTTTTTGTCTACCAAAACAATAATTTGTGGCGATTGATGTATTACTTCTAGTTTTGTAGCAATAAAGTTAGAAATGGTTCTATAAGAAAGCAAATCTAAATAGTTAAAATCTGCAAGATTTTCTATTAGACTATTGCCATTAATCAATCGTTCTTTTGCAAAGGCACTAATCCCGCAACTTACACTGTCTTTAAAAATTATTTGTGGAGTTTCAGCAGATTTCTCTATGATACTTAGAATATCTTGTTCACTTGAGATTAATTTCCAATTTTTTGGCTTCATATTTTAAGTTATTTTTGTTATTTTAATTAAGAACTACAAGACAACATAGAACATCCAACTTTATGTCTTGCCCAATCTGGTCTTTTAGCAAACCATTTCTCGTTATGAGGTTGTTCATCATATGGGTTTTTTAGCATGCTGTAAAGTTCATTTATTACAGAATAATCTTCCTTATCTGCAGCATCAATGGCCAATTGAGCCATATAATTTCTTAAAACAAATTTGGGGTTAACTAAATTCATTTTCTCTTTTCTAATTGCGTCCAAATCATACTCTCTTCCTAATCTTTCAATATACAAATTAAACCATTTTATCCAATTATCTTTTATTTTTTCTTTTATTTCACCTGGTTTATAAAATGCATTAGAAATTTTTTCTAATGCATTTTCTGCAAAATCAGTTTTTAATACAGAAGATAAATTTCTATAGAAAATTGTCATATCTGTTTCTGTTAATTTTAAAACAGCTTGTAGGTCATCATGAAGAATATTGTCGTAATTTTCTTCTAAACCGAGTTTGTTTTTCATCATTTGATGGTATTGCTGGTCAAATAGGGTATTATAATCTTCTAATATTTTCTCCATTGCTGGAATATCTCCAATTAGTGGGTATAGTGCGTTCCCAAGTTGTACTAAATTCCATAATGCAATATCTGGTTGGTTTCCGAAGCGGTACCTTCTATTTTGACTATCGGTTGTATTAGGCGTCCAATCTGGATTAAAATCTTCCAGCCATCCATAAGGTCCATAATCTATGGTTAAACCAAGAATTGACATGTTATCAGTATTCATAACACCATGCACAAATCCAACTCTTTGCCACTCAATAACCATTTTTAAGGTTCTATTTACTACTTCTTGATAAAACTCAAGGTATTTTTCTTTTCCTGTTATTGTAATTTCAGGATAAAAGTGTTTAATCGTATAATCTGCAAGTAATTTTAAATTCTTAAAATCTTTTCTTGAAGCTAAAATTTGAAAATTTCCAAAACGAATAAAACTTGGTGCAGCTCTTGTAACTATTGCACCTTTCTCATAATCTGGATTCCCATTATATAGTACATCTCTTAAAACCTCGTCTCCAGATAACATTAATGCTAAAGATCTAGTCGTGGGAACCCTCAAATAATACATAGCCTCACTACACAAATGCTCTCTGATAGACGATCGTAAAACAGCCAAACCATCAGCAGTTCTAGAATAAGGAGTCTCTCCAGCACCTTTTAATTGCAGTGCCCAATGCTTATCGTTATGCTCTATTTCAAATAAATTGATAGCTCTGCCATCTCCTAATTGACCAGCCCAGTTCCCAAACTGATGCCCACCATAACACATAGCAAACGGATTTGTGTTAGGGGAAGTAGTCGTACCCGAAAACACTTCTAAAAATTCTTTGGATAACGTGTAGTCTTCTAACCCAATTTCTTTAGCCAATTCATCAGAAAAATGAATTAAACTTGGTTTTTTTGGTTTTTTTGGAGTAACAAATGAATAGCAAGCATCCAATACTTGACGTCTTGTGTTAGTTAGGTTTTTGTCTGCTGGCAATTCTATATTGAAAGTATCTTTTAAGTTTAATTTCATATCTGTGAAATTTAATTTGTTGTGGGCCATATATGATAACACTTATATCTATAGGTTTGTTTGTAACAAACTCGTTGCTAATGGCGATTTTATAATTTTAGTTATAGTGCATCAACTATTTTTAATAAGCTTTTTGCAAATTTCTTCTCTCCAGTTGTATGTAGTGCGTAAATTAGATTATTAATCACTCTTTTGATTATATCTAAATTAGTAGCTGGTAGAAAAACTTTGTCATTAAAATCAAAGTTCATTTCTTTAAGCATAGAATCAAATTTTTCCGACCCATAAAAAATGCCTTTATGAAATGGGTCGATATAAAATTCAACTTGATCTATTAACTCATCATTGTAAAAAACAACCTCTTCCCCTTTATCTTGAATGATTGCTAATATAAAGTGTTTTGGCGAATTTATTCCAATTAAATTTATATTTAAACTTTTTGCAACTAACAAATAGATAATACAAAGCATTATTGGGTTACCAATTTTATCCTCTATTACTTTATTAATAAATGAATTATTTACACCAGAATAGTTTTTAAAATTAGATCCAAATTGATATTTGTCAAGAATGATTTTATTCATCTCTTGCATAATTTCATAATTGCTTTTGCCTTTTATTAGAGGTTCTATTTCTTCTTTTAGTTGATCTAAAACTTTTTCTAAATGGCTAATTTTAAAATTTGGGAAACCAAATTGCGCTATATGAATCAACCCTTTTAGCAAATCATGAGCTTCATTTTTACTCCAATTTGTAATTTCATTATTCAGTTTTATTAGCTTAAATTTATCCAACAAAAAGGCAAGTCTTTTTCTTTGAAGTGCGTTTTGACTATTCTCAAACCCTTTTTGCAAATATGGAATTGTATCTTCTCCTAGCTCATTAATTTTTTTATTGACATTCTCAAATATGAACTCGTCTTCGTCATCCAATAACGCGATTAAGGCTTTAATTTCTTCTACATTACTAATGTTTTCCATTGCTACTGTTTTTAAATAAGTAATTTTAGTTTTTCACTTCTTTTAGCTACAGCAATAATATAACTGCATTCTGCTATCGCTTTAATTTGGTTAAAATGTAAATATTCAAATGTTTTTTCTACCAATTCTCTTCCTATTCCTTTTCCTCTTAGCCGGTTCGGGACTTCTGAATGGACAAGATGATAGTGTTGTAAGCTCCCCCGAAAACAGTACGGTTTAAAAGTATAAAATTATTAACTTTAAATCGTAATTAAGACAATGAAAAAGAGCACATTCAGTCCTGCAAAGATTGCAGGTATTTTAAAGGATTTTTCC
>JAEXRP010000047.1:0-28641 GCA_023440705.1 Bacteroidota bacterium | reverse complement strand
AACCTGGGCACGGCCGGGCGAGCCCGGGGGCCGTCACATCGGCGCGCTCGTTCCCGAAAATGGCCGACAATTGAAGGAACTGCGCATGGTGGGCGGTGACGGGCTCGAACCGCCGACCCTCTCGGAGTAAACGAGATGCTCTGAACCAACTGAGCTAAGAACCCTCTTTTCGAGATTTATTTTCTCGTTTTGAGTGGTGCAAATATACAACTTATTCTTTACTCTCCAAATTTTTTTCTAAAAATTCTCCGACAACAAAGTTACTTCCACCAATAAAAATAATTTCGTCATCTGTAGTTTCTTGTTTTGCAGCAAGATAGCCGTCTTGTACATTGTCAAAAATTTTATAAAAAATTTTCGCTTCTTCTAATAGATTTTTATAATCTTCTGGGTGTCGACCACGATGTATAGCAGGTTTTACAAAATAGTAAGTCGAGTTTTCTGGAAGAATTTTAATGACTTCATCTATTTTTTTGTCATTGACAAAACCTAAAACGATATGTTTTTTTTGTGGAAATGAATTAAGCTGTTCAAAAACTTGCTCTAACCCAGCTTGATTATGTCCTGTGTCGCAAATTGTCAACGGTTTTTCAGCGAAAATAAACCAACGTCCGATAAAACCAGTGTTTTTATGAACATTAAGAAAGCCTTCACGGATATTTTCTTCAGTTATATTTAATCCAAGTTTTTTTAATTCTTCAACAATCGCAAATACTACCTTTTTATTTTTAGCTTGATAAATACCTTGTAAGTCCGATGGATAGTCGATATTTAATTCTGTGGCATCGATATACATTGCGCCAACTTCTAAAGCCTTATTTTTGATAATATCTTTGACGATTGGATTTTCATCACCAAAAATTATCGGAACATTAGCTTTAATAATACCAGCCTTTTCGAATGCGATTTGTTCGATTGTATCACCCAAAACATTTTGATGATCCAACTGTACATTTGTAATAGCGCTCACCAAAGGTTTAATAATATTGGTGGCATCTAGTCGTCCGCCTAGACCAACTTCAATAATCGCATAAGCGACATTTTGACGTTTAAAGAATTCAAATGCCATAATGGTTGTAAATTCAAAAAAAGATGGCTGAATCTCGTCGGGAAGCTCTTGCAATTTTAGAATCATTTCATATACAAAATGCTTATCACACTGCTTTCCGTCAACTTTGATGCGTTCTGTAAAATGGATTAAATGTGGAGAATTGTAAAGTCCTACTTTGTAGCCCGCTTCTTGAAGAATGGATGCCAACATATTACTCGTAGAACCTTTGCCGTTAGTTCCGCCAATGTGGATGCATTTTAGGCTGTTTTGCGGATTTCCGAAATGCTCGCAAAGTTTGGTGATATTTTGTAAACCAGGTTTGTAGGCAGATTGCCCATCACGTTGATAGTTGGGAACTTGCGCAAATAGCCAATCGATGGCATCTTGATAATTTTGTTCTGTAAATTCTTTAGGAGATTTTAACGACATAATTCTTTAATTATGGTGTAAAAGTAATGCTGAGAATCTTTAGATTGATAAAGATTCAAAAGTTTAATAAAAATTTAAAACTTAATGATGTAAGTTCCAGTTGATGTTTCGTTGGTTTTTTTCTCCGCTTTCACGTATTTTTTTAACCAAATAACAGCGGCAGTAACCGCACATGGATCCGAAATTCCTTTGTTGCGACCAGCGGAAGTCACATTTCCGGCTTCATCCACAGTAATGTACATGCTTAATTCGCCTTTAGCTTTACAATTATTAGTCGGCAACTTTCCTGCTTTACCCATAGTTCCTGGGATAAAGGCTGTTAGTTTTCGTTCTGTACCAATCTTGGTTTTCTTAGGCTCTTTAGATTTTTTTTCTTCCTCTTTTTTAGCTTTTAAATCCTCTTTCTTTTGGTTAGCGACATTTTCGTCTTCCTTTGTTATAAGAGATTCTTCTTTGGCGCTAGGTTTTGTAATAACAGAGTCAATAGGTTGTACAGCAACATCAGGAACGTAAATTTCAGGTTTTGAAAGACTGTCTATTTCAGGTTCTTCAGCTATAGTTTCAGGCGCAACTACAAGACTGTCAATAGCCGCATTGGGTATGCTAGCTTCGGGATGTGTGAATCTAGAATTTGCCCAAAACAAACTAACGACTAATATGGCAAGGACGATGTAGATCCCAACAGGAATTCCGGTTAAAGCTTTGGTTTTTCTGCGGAAATTCATTTTATGCAGGCTTGTTAATAACGTCTAAAAATTCGTTGGTATGGTATTGAATTTTCATCACCATATAATCGATTTTTGCTACTAAATAATTATTGAAAATATAGGCTAAAAAACCAACAATTAATCCAACCAAAGCTGGTGATAAGGCTTTATAGAAAACGGCTGACATTACTTGTTGAGAATCAATAGAGGTGTGACTCATCCCAGAAAAAATAGAAGCAAATGCAATGACACTTCCGATGCTTCCCAAAATAGGCGCAATACCAGAAAAACTTGCTAAATAGTTAACGTATTTTTCAGCATAATGAACTTCAACCTGCGCTTGAGTTTCCATTGCGTTAGAAATTTCGCTGATCGGTCGACCAACACGCGAAAGTCCTTTTTCTATACAACGTGCTTCGGGAGAATTATCTCTTCTACAAAAGTCAATAGCCGCATCAACACGCGCTTCGCTGAGCATGTCATTAATATTTTTAATCAAATAAGGGTCAACTTTATTTTCTTTATTAAGTTTTAAAACACGAACTACAAAGAAGTAACATACCGCCAGTCCGATAAGAAATAAAACGATAACGATAAGTGTTTCAATAAGTCCACCACCAAAAAGAAATTCTAATACAGAAATATGTTTGTCTGCCATTTGATTTTAAAAATTTTATGACGTTAAAGTTAGGTTATTATTAGGTTTTAAAGAAATTTAAAACACGATTTTATAGGTTCCTTTTGATGAAACAGGAGATTTTTCCGCTTTCACATATTGCTTCACCCATTTAATAGAAGTCGACACAACACAAGGATCCGAAACGCCGCCAGCACGCGATGCTGAAATAACATTTCCTGCTTTGTCAACTGTGTAGGCGATACTTATGCTACCTGATCCAGAACAATCATGTTTTGGTTGTGCGCCACCACGTCCCATGGTTCCGGGGATAAATCCAACCAATTTTCGATCAACACCAATTTTGCTATCGCCATCTCCTGCGCCGCCAAGTGGGTCTCCTGCATTTCCGCTACCAGAGCCTGTACCTTGGCTTGATCCCTTTGTACCTCGACCTGCAAGTAGGTTTCCAATTGCGGCGTTACCTCGTCCATCGCCAGTTCCGCCTTCTTTCTTTATCGGACCTTTTATTTTTGGTGCGGCATCAGATTTAGCAACCGTTGTAGACGTCGTATTTGTTTTCGCTTTTTTATCAGCTTTAGAAGCTTTTGGTGTAACAACAACCGCTTTTTCCCGTGTTGGGACAGGGACTGTGTTTTCAGGAATTGGTTTGTCTGCCTTTTCGATGCTTGGTTTTTCTACTTCCGCAATCTCTTCCTGATGTTTTTCAATAAGTGGAGCAGGGCTAGATTCTGATTTTTTCGGTTCTTCGATGCCTTTTCCGTTGGTGTTGTCTCCAAAATTAATGAGCATATTGGTAACATCCATTTGTACCATGTCTTCGTGCTCATTTTTTTTGTCATTGGGTGCTTTTACTCCTGAAAAGAACAATAAAAACAATAACAAAAATACGGAAACACCTATTAATAAAGCCTTCGTAAGTGTATGGTCATAATGTTTACGAAAAGCATAAGCGCCGTAAGCTTTATGTCGGTCTTCAAATACTATGTCGTCTAGATCTTGATACATTTACTTTTGGTTTTATTACAGAAAAGCCTATCTGTCGTTATAAATTGTTACTATAACGAGTTAGATAGGTTTTATATTATTAGGTTAAATTATCGACTAGTCATCAACTTCGATGTCATCTTGTTTGAAATGACATTTTAGCTTAAATGGAATCGTCTCGTCGCTACCTGTGTAGAAGTCATCTATTTCGCCTTGCCAAAAAAGTTGTAACTCACCATTTTCGTTAAGGTCAAAGCTTAATTCATTTTCATAAAGATAAGCATCTTCGTCGTCGAACAGATCAACTTCCGTATAGACTACATCGTCGTTATCATCGATTTTAAAACTTTGATTTTGAAGATTTTCGGAGTTAATTGGAAAGTCGGAAACTTTGAACGACAATTGTGGAAAATTGTACTGAAGCGAATCGTCATCTACATGATCTAGAGAGTCATCCGTAATTATTTCAACTTCCAAAGTGTTTAACGAATTGTTGTAGACTGCTTTGCAATACGTGTTCTGGATGTGATATTTTAAAGTTTCATCCGGATGATAAATTTTTAATAGCCCTTTCATTGTAAGGTTTACTAATGTTGTTTGTTTTTAAATTGATTATTGTATTAGAACAAAGATAAAAAATTGATTTAATTGGGAAAATTTTTGTTTTAAAATTTTACATCAATTATTATAATTGAAAAGTTATGAGATTTCGTTAATTTTGTTAGCTATAAGTCCAATTTGTAATATGAAGAAGATACTAATTAATATAAGCCTAGGTGTTTTGATACTTGTCGCTGCGAGCTCTTGCAAAAAGAATGATTCGCCTGTGCAGAAAGTTCAAGATCAGCCCAACAAAGGTTCTAACCTAAACGACATCGCTGATAAATATTATGAGGAATATCTCAAGATGTATCCTTTAGAATCTACTGCACAAGGTGATAGTCTTTATAATGATCAATTGCCAATTAACATTGCACCAGAATTTATTTCTAAAGAAATTTCGTTTTATAACGATGTACAAAAACAGCTCAAGCAAGTCGATTATGATGGACTTTCGGATGAAGATAAAGTGGTGTACGATGTGCTAGATGCAACACTTAAAGATAAGGTGGAGCGCTATGTTTATCATCCAGAATATATTCCGTTCACGCAATTTTCTGGTTTGCCGTTGGAGTTTCCGTTGTTCGGAAGTGGGAAAGGAGGTCAACCTTTCAAAACCGAATTGGATTACGAAAATTGGTTAAAGCGTATGGATCAGTTTCCGCTTTGGATGGATGCGGCGATTACAAATTTCAGAACGGGGATGTCAAAAGGCGTTGTTCTTCCAAAATCTTTGGTTGTTAAAATGATTGACCAAATGGCGGCTGAGGAGATTAACACTTTAGATTTTAATAAAAATATTTTCTTTGGTCCGATCAAAAATTTACCACAGAACTTTAAACCTGTTTCTGCTAATAAATACGCTAAGCTTTATCAAGAAGCCATTAAAAGTAAAATTGTCCCTGCATACATAAAAATGCATAGTTTTTTAAAAGATGAATATCTTCCGAAAGCTAGATTGACAGACGGTTACAATGCGCTTCCTTCTGGTGATAATATTTATAAATACTATGTTAAAAGTTGGACAACGACCGATAAAACGCCAGACGAAATCCACGCCTTAGGTCTTAAAGAAGTGGAACGAATCCGTAAAGAAATGGATGTTGTTAAAAATAAAGTTGGTTTCAAAGGAAGTTTGGAAGAGTTTTTAACTTTCGTAAAACAAGATCCGAAGGCAATGCCTTACAAAACGTCGAAAGAGATTTTGGATGGTTTTCAATCAATTTTGGATAAAATCACACCAAAGCTTCAGACGATGTTTAATGTAACACCGAAAACACCTTTCGAAATCCGTCAAACCGAAAAGTTCCGTGAAGCGAGTGCTAGTGCAGAATATATCCAAGGCACGCCAGATGGCAAACGTCCAGGTATTTTTTATATTCCGATTCCTGATCCTAAAAAATTTAATGTGACTTCTGGAATGGAATCTTTATTCTTGCACGAAGCGATTCCAGGACATCATTATCAAGTTTCATTACAGCAAGAGAATACCAAGTTACCAAAATTCATGCGATTTGGATGGTTAGGCGCATATGGAGAAGGTTGGGCATTGTATTGCGAATCTTTAGGTCCTGAATTTGGACTTTATACCGATCCTTACCAAAAAATGGGTTCTTTAAGTGACGAAATGTTACGTGCCGTACGTTTGGTGATCGATACAGGTTTGCATACTGGGCAAATGAATCGTGAGGAAGCTATTAAATACTTCTTGAGTAATGTTGCTTATGACGAGGCAGGTGCAACTGCAGAAGTGGAGCGTTATATGGCGATGCCAGGTCAAGCTTTAAGCTATAAAATTGGTGCTTTAAAAATCCGTGAACTTCGTGACAAATACCAAAAACAATTGGGCAATAAATTTAATATTGCGGCTTTCCATGACGAAGTGCTTAGCCAAGGTTGTTTGCCGTTAGATGTTTTAGATCGAAAAATGAATCTTTGGTCTAAAAAGCAAAAATAAATAATTGATGTTATAATCCAGAGGCGCCGAATCGGAGATTAGGCGCCGCTGGTATTTTACTTCTCAAAAAGCATTTTCGTGATAAAATCTTTTTCACCTTTTCCTCGTGCTGGCGAATATTCTCGACCGTAGAAAATAATCTGAAGATGCAGTTTGTTCCAAGTATTTTCTGTCCACAGTTTTTTGGCGTCGTTTTCGGTTTGGACAACGTTTTTACCTTCCGTCAATTTCCATTGTTTCATAAGGCGATGGATGTGCGTGTCGACTGGAAAAGCCGGAACTCCAAAAGCTTGGCTCATAACAACCGACGCCGTTTTATGTCCCACGCCTGGCAAAGCTTCCAATTCTTCAAAAGTTTGTGGAACTTCGCCGTTGTGACGTTCCAATAAAAGCTCCGACATTTTTTTTAAATTTTTCGCTTTGGTATTGCTGAGGCCAATTTCTTTGATGAGTTCTTTTATTTCCCATTCTTCCAATTTTGCCATGCGCTGTGGCGTTCCTGCAACTTCGAATAAGGCTGGCGAAATTTCGTTAACCTTTTTGTCGGTTGTTTGCGCAGACAATGCCACAGCTACTAAAAGCGTGAATGGATCGGTGTGGTGCAATGGGATTGGTTGCACAGGGTATAATTTTTCCAGTTCGTCCAAGACGATTTGGGCTCTTTGTTTTTTTGTCATATTGGACGTAAATTTACACAAAAAAGAAATGTTGAATGTAGGTGATGCGCTTCCAGAGTTCGAAGCCAAAAATCAAAACGGAAAAATAATTAAGTCTTCCGATTTTAAAGGTAAAAAGCTAGTTGTTTTCTTTTATCCAAAGGCAAGTACGCCAGGTTGTACCGCCGAAGCTTGCAATCTTCGCGACAATTATTCGGTGCTGAAAAAGCAAGGTTATCAATTACTTGGTGTTAGCGCTGATTCCGAGAAGCGTCAATTAAATTTCGCGACTAAAAATGAATTGCCTTTCGACTTGTTAGCTGATGAAAGCCACGATATTATCGAAAAATTTGGTGTTTGGCAGCTTAAGAAATTTATGGGACGCGAATTTATGGGCATTGTCAGAACGACTTTTGTGTTTGACGAAAATTCCATTTGTACCGAAGTTATCGAAAAAGTAAAAACCAAAGATCACGCTGCGCAGATTTTAGAATCTTAAAATTTGGGCGTGCCCCTTTGTTTTCCCTTGGCTAAAACTTCATAGGTTTTCAAAAAAACTATGAAGTTTCCCAGCCGCCAAAACAAGCGGGTCGGTCTACGCACAGTCGCTTTTTTTGTGGTTACTTCGACTCCGCACAGCCACCACAACAAAGAGCTCCAACAATGCGCTTCGACCTCACGCAGATTCGGCGTTCTTAGAAAATTTTGAAATAGTAGAATTTATTTTAATAAAAACTACAAATCCATTTCGTAGTACATCAACTCTTCATCGTCATCAGCAAAAGGTTTTACCATTTTTTGATAACTCAAACCAAGTTTTTCAATTAGTTTTTGAGAAGCAATATTAGTAGGTAAAGTAATCGCCGATTCTTTTTTTAATCCAAATTCAGATTTTGCGACTTCTAAGATTTTCTTTGAAGATTCGTAGCCATAACCTTTGCCGTCAAAGCCATCAAGAAATGCAAATCCGATATCTACAACATCAAGAGTTTCTCTTTTAAAAAGTCCACTCGAACCAATTTTGTTTCCGTTTTCTTTTAAAATTAAAGTATAACCTCCAAAACCATTTTTTTCAAAATTCGGAATATGTCGATCGATGATGTATTGTTTAGCATCCTTTTTTGTTTTGATGTTTCGATCGCCGATATATTCAATCCATTTTGGGGAGTTCATCAATTCAAAAATAAAATCTACATCTTCTAAATCTGTTGGTTTTAGAATAAGTCTTTCGGTTTCAAAACTTTTGTAACTCATCTTTAGGGTACAATTACAGTGAAAATATAAGCCATTAACACCACGAGAAGCACAACGCCGTATAGGACATTGGTTTTTCCTCGATTTAGCGAAAGCATTACAATATATAAGGATAACGCCATCAATACCATCGATTTGATGTCAAGTCCTAACACTAATGGGAAATCGTAGATTAAGCAAACAATAGCAACAGCAGGAATCGTAAGTCCAATACTTGCTAAAGCAGAACCCAAAGCAAGATTAAGGCTGGTTTGCAAATGATTTCTTCGAGCTGCTTTTATCGCGGCAACGCCTTCGGGTAGAAGTACAACTGCAGCGATGATAACACCGACTAAGGATTTGGGAGCGCCAGCATTGTGCACAATTTCTTCAATTTTTGGAGAAAGCGCTTTTGCCATTAGCACAACAATTCCGAGACAAATTAAGAGATAAACCAAACTAACAATTGTATTAGTATTAGTTGGCGGAACAACATTATCATGTTCGCCTTCACCTTCAGCAAGAAAGTAGTTACGGTGACGTACCGTTTGCACCATCAGGAAAGTTCCGTAGATGACAAGGGAAGCAATCGCAAAGAATATTAACTGCGCATTGTTAAACAATGGAGCATTGATACTTGTTGTATAATTTGGGAGAACCAATGTTAAAACCAAAATCGCAACCAAGCTTACCAAAGCAGTGTTGGCGGAAGATCTTGCAAAATATTGCTCATGAAACTTTGCGCCACCGACCAAAAGGCAAGCACCGAGGATTCCATTTAAGATTAACATAATGGCAGCAAAAACGGTATCACGTGCCAATGTAACTGCAGAATCGCCACCTGCAATCATAAGTGATATAATAAGAGCAACTTCGATAATGGTGATGGCTAAAGCAAGAATGATGGTTCCGAATGGCTCGCCGACTTTCAACGCGACAACTTCGGCATGATGAACTGCCGACAAAACACATGTTATGAGTAGCACGGCTCCTATTAAACTGAACCAGTCGTTGTTATCTGTGATTCCCGTAAAGTAATATATCCATGCTAAAATCGGGAATACGTGTGTCCAGTGCAGTTTGAGCTTCATCGAAATTCTATTTGTCACAAAATACAATTTTTTGAAAAAAAATGCAAAAAAAGAGACGCTAAATTTAGCGTCTCTTTAATATTTATAAATCTGTAAGGATTATTTAGAAAGTTCCATTTCGCTGATAAGGTGACCAGCGCCAGAGAATTTGTCAATTACCCAAAGTACAAATCTTGCATCAACGTTGATGGTTCTTTGTAATGCAGGTTCAAAAACGATATCACCACTCAAAGCTTCACTGTTACCATCGAAAGCAAGTCCGATTAGGTGACCGTTAGCGTCTAAGATTGGAGATCCAGAGTTACCACCTGTAATGTCGTTGTTTGATAAGAAGTTAACGTATAGGTTACCATCTTTGTCAGCATATTGACCGAAATCTTTTTTCTTCGCTTGGCTAATCAATTTCGTAGGAAGATCAAATTCTTCATCTCCTTTTTTGTACTTAGCAACCATACCATCGATAGTTGTGTAGTAGTTTTCTTTGATGCCTTTGTAGTTTCTATCGGCTCTTTTTGGAAGTGTGTCGATAGATCCATAAGTTAATCTCATTGTTGAGTTAGCATCTGGATAGAAGCTTTTGTTAGGTTGAGATTTTCTCAATCCGTCTAAGAATAATCTTGTGTTGTTAGCAAAATTATCATCAACTTTCTCATAAGTTTCGCCAGCTAATTTTTGTTCAGTAACGATGCCGTCAGCGATTTTCTTAAGTGGATCCGCATCGATAGCTAATCTATCTGGGTTGTTTAAGAATTTCATAGCAGAATCTTTGTTAGCAAAGATAGAAGCAAATGCTACGTTCGCAAGAGAAGGGATATCCGTCTTCATAATTGTAGGAGATGCAACTTCTTTGTTAACTCTTAATTGATAAAGGTTAAACATCGCTGTTAACATATTACCTTCCAATTGAGGATTGAAAGTTTCGTACACTCTATTGATAGCGTCAGTTACCTTTTGCTTCATTTGAGCTTTTCCGTTGTCATCTTGGTCAGCATAAGTTTTGAACATGCTTCCTAAAGATGCAGCAATACTCACATATTTAGCATTTCTCGAAAGTTGAGACATATAGTTTCTTTCAACATTTCTGTTAGAAACTTGTTTGTAATAAGCATCGATGTTAGGAAGAACTCCGAAGTAAGTTGCATTATTATCTGGCATAGCCGCCCATTGCGAGTAAGCTTGCTCTACTTTTTGTTTGTCAGCAATTGTTCCGTTTTTGATAACAGCATCAATTGTACCTTGTCTGTTTTTCCAATAGTTAGCAACAGATGCATATTGAGACGCATAACCTAACTTAACAGCTTGGTCTTTGTCCATGTATTTTTTCATAACATCCATAGCAACTTTAGAAGCTTCTACCCAAGCTGGATAGTCTTTTTCTACCATTTGCTTAATACCATAAGATGTTAAATAACGGTTAGTTCTACCAGGGTAACCCATGATCATTGCAAAATCACCAGGCTTGTATCCTTTAAGAGAAACAGGTAAAGAATGCTTAGGCTTTAACGGAACGTTGTTAAGAGAATATTCTGCTGGGTTTCCGCTAGCATCAGAGTAAATTCTGAATACTGAGAAATCTGCAGTGTGTCTTGGCCACTCCCAGTTGTCTGTGTCTCCACCGAATTTCCCTAATGAGTTAGGAGGTGTACCAACTAATCTAACGTCTTTGTAATCTTGATATACGAAATAATAGAACTCATTACCGTTAAAGAAATCTCTTACGATGACAGTATATTTTCCGTTTTCACTGTTTTCAGCTTGGATAGCTTTGTATTCTGCATCGATAACTTTTTTTCTGTCTTCAACAGACATACCGTTATTCAATTTAGAAGTAATTCTTTGTGTTGCATCATCCATTCTTACTAAGAATCTTACAGAAAGACCTTTAGCAGGAAGTTCTTCGCTTCTCTTCATTGCCCAAAAACCATTTGTTAAATAGTCTTTTTCTGGTGTAGAAAGCGCTGCGATGTTACCGTATCCGCAGTGGTGGTTAGTGAATAATAAACCTTCTTTAGATACAACTTCTGCCGTACATCCACCACCGAATTGTACGATAGCGTCTTTAAGACTTGAGTTGTTAACCGAATAGATTTCTTCAGGCGTCAATTTTAGGCCTTCTTTTTGCATGTCAACGCCATTAAGACGCTTGATAAGCATTAATAGCCACATTCCTTCGTCTGCTCTCATCTGAGCAAAACTCAAAAGAAAAGTAAGTGCTAAAAATATTCTTTTCATAGAGTAAAATTTTTGCGGGCTAATTTACTCAATTTATTCTATAAAGTCTTAATTTTAGAGTGTTAAAATGATGTTTAACCCAAATTTTAGCTGAAATGAAACTTATAAAATCAAAATATTTTCTTTTTCTCATCCCTTTATTTATGCTTTTAAATTGTAAAGCTTTGATTTCGAAACAGAACTTACCCATCGAGTTAGAGCGACAATGGATGTTAACGTCTATTACAGGTTTTACTAAAGAAAAATTAATAAAAAATAAAGCGCAGCTAGATCTGACGCAATATTCTGGCAGGAAAGCCAATCTTGGTTGTGGCGATTTTTTAGTTGAAGTCCTTCAAGTTAATGCTGATAAAATTAAATTTAAAACCAAAGAAAATTCTTCTAAAAAATGTATCGACTCAGATGTTTTAGAATATGTTTTCAGAAACGAATTGGGCACTGTTAATCGTTATAAAATTGAAGGACATTTCTTAAAATTATATCAAAACGACAAAATTGTCATGGAATTTGTAGCTGCTGATTGGGATTAACCTTAAAACAAAATAGTATGAAAAGACAAGCAACAGCCGTATGGACCGGCACAGTAAAAGAGGGAAGTGGTAATTTGACAACTGCCAGTAAAGTTTTAGATAACACGCAATATTCTTTCAAAAGTAGATTCGAAGATGGGATTGGGACAAATCCTGAAGAGCTTTTGGCAGCGGCACATGCAGGATGTTTCACCATGAAAACTTCTGCAGATTTGACGGAAGCGGGTTATGTGCCAGAAAGTTTAGAGACGACATCTGTAGTCGTATTTGAAGATGGAAAAATTGCAAGATCCGAGTTGACTTTAACAGCAAAAGTTCCAGGTATTTCGGAAGAAGAGTTTCAAAAAATTGCTGCGAACGCAAAAGAAACTTGCCCAGTAAGTGTTGCTTTTAGTTTCGAAAAAACCTTGACAGCAACTTTGGTTTCTTAGTTTTTTGTATCAAATTTAATAACATTCCAAAATAGTTCTGCGGTTTTCGGTAGAGGTATTTTGGAATTTTTATTTGTAATGAAATCCTTTATTGCTGAGGTTTTATCGCAATAGTTTTTGATTTTAATTAAATATAATTTTGCATCATTTGGTGTAAAAGAAATTTTAAAATCATCTCTCAGTTCTTCGTTTTCAAAAGCAAAACAAACTCTGCTAGAATCTTCATTGTTTAATTCTAGTTTCAAAACGTTTTGCAAATGATCCAATAAAATTTCAAAATCTATAGGCTTCATAATTTTAAAATTAGTAAAAAAATAAGCTTTGTTTTTTGCATTTTTTATTCAAAAAAACTATCTTGTGAAACTTACAAAAAGATACATATTTAATGCTAGATAAAAAAACACATCAATACGAAAAAGCCGTATTGGTAGGACTTGTAACCAGAGATCAAGACGAAGAAAAACTTCAAGAATATATGGATGAGTTAGAGTTTTTGGCGTATACGGCGGGCGCAACTGTCGAAAAACGTTTTACCCAAAAATTGACTCAACCAGATTCTAAAACTTTTGTTGGGAGCGGAAAAGCTGAAGAGATAAAAGCTTATGTTAAAGAAAATGAAATCGGAACAGTGATTTTCGATGATGAACTTTCGCCTTCTCAACTTAAAAATCTAGAACGAGAGATTGAAGTTAAAATCCTTGACAGAACCAATCTTATCCTCGATATTTTTGCACAAAGAGCGCAAACGTCTTATGCGAGAACGCAAGTAGAATTGGCTCAGTATCAATATCTTTTACCACGATTGACCAGAATGTGGACCCACCTTGAAAGACAAAAAGGGGGAATTGGGATGCGTGGTCCAGGGGAAACGGAAATTGAAACCGATAGACGTATCATACGCGATCGAATTACTTTGCTAAAAGAAAAATTAAAAACCATCGACAAGCAAATGGCGACGCAACGCAACAACCGCGGAAAGGTTGTGCGTGCTGCTTTGGTAGGTTATACCAACGTCGGGAAATCAACTTTGATGAATGCTTTGTCAAAGTCGGAAGTGTTCGCAGAGAACAAATTGTTTGCAACGCTGGATACAACCGTGCGAAAAGTTGTAATCGGCAACTTACCTTTCCTTTTGACAGACACCGTTGGGTTTATCAGAAAACTTCCTACACAATTAGTGGAATCTTTTAAGTCAACTTTGGATGAGGTTCGTGAGGCGGATTTGTTGATACATGTTGTTGATATTTCACATGAAAGTTTCGAAGATCACATCGCGTCGGTTAATCAAATTTTGATGGAGATTAATGCGCATCAAAAACCAATGATTATGGTGTTTAACAAGATTGATGATTTTTCTTACGAGAAAAAAGATGATGATGATCTAACGCCGTCAACACGCAAAAATATCTCTTTAGAAGAATGGAAAAAAACGTGGATGGCAAAATCGAAATATCCAACGGTTTTCATTTCTGCTTTAACGAAGGAGAATTTCTCGGAGATGAAAAAAATGATCTATGATGAGGTTATGAAAATTCATATCTCGCGCTTCCCGTACAACGATTTCTTGTTCGAATATTTTGAGGATGAAGATGAAGAATAATTTAAAACTAAATTTTATCAAAAGCTTATTCTTTCTAGGATTTTTAATTTTAGGAGGTTTTGCTTTTGGTCAAAATAAAATTGATTTTTCTGAAATCAAAAAAAATGTCCAAGACAAAGAGTCGCCTTATTATTACGAAAGATTGTTGTTCAAATTTCGAGGAATGCCACAGTCTATCGATAGTACAGAAGCTTTTAATTTGTATTACGGCACCAAATTTACAGATCATCACCTTGAAGAAATGAATCCTAACTTTAGTAAGTTTCGTGAAAAATTTCAGCAACGTGATTTTAAAGAAGCGATAAAAATTGGTGAAGATTTACACTTCAAAGCGCCGACTAATCTTGAGGTTTTGCTGATACTTTTGCAATGTTATGAACAAGAAAAAGATCAAAACAAATTCGTCTGGACGATACAAAAATTCAGAATGATTTCTGCGACAGTTCTTACCTCTGGCGAGGGCAACAAAGAGGATTTTCCATATCTCGTTAACACAGTTGGCGAAGAATATGTCTTGCTGAACCTTCTGAAAGTCCCTTTTCAGAATTATAAACGTTCTTCAAAATTAACCAAAGACGGGATGATGGATATTTGGGAAAAAGATGGCGAAAAAATATACATTAACGTCGTGGGTTATGCCCCAGAATAGAATTTAATTTAAAACAAATAAATGGAGTTATATTACTCATTCTCAGTCTTAATTGTACTAGCATCGATATTTTCTTACATTAATTATCGATTCTTAAAATTACCGAGCACGATCGGTATCATGGTAATTGCGATTGCCGTTTCTATATTTTTAGTATTTTTTGGTGAGGCGGTTCTGCCTCGGACTTTTGGTCATCTTCACGACCTTATGAATAGCATCAACTTCACGGAAGTTCTTATGGGTGCGATGCTAAATTTTCTACTCTTCGCGGGAGGAATCCATATTAACATCAATGATCTAAAAGAACAGATTTGGCCCGTTGTTGTTTTTTCCACAGTCGGCGTAGTTATTTCTACCTTTATTGTAGGTTTTGGCGTGTTTTATATTTTGCCTTTGGTCGGTATCGAAATGCCTTTGTTGTATTGTTTGGTTTTTGGTGCTTTAATTTCTCCAACCGATCCAGTTGCTGTTTTAAGTATTTTAAAACAAGCTAATGTTTCAAAATCATTAGAGACTAAAGTTGCTGGTGAATCCTTATTTAATGATGGTATGGCAGTTGTGGTTTTTGCTGTATTGCTACAGTTGGCGACTGGTGTCGATATTGATATTACGGCTGAAAGTATTGGCGTATTATTGATTAAAGAAGCTGGTGGCGGTATTTTGCTGGGTGTACTTTTGGGGTATTTCACATCGAGATTAATGCGCGAAGTGGATGATTATATTATCTCTGTTTTAGTGACATTGTCTGTGGTTATGGGAGGTTATCTTATTGCAAAACAGTTACATATTTCGGGTCCGTTGACGATGGTTGCAGCCGGATTGTTTATGGGGAATTTTAATAAAAATTTCAAAATGAAATCCATCACCCAAGATTATTTAATTAAATTTTGGGAGTTAATTGACGAAATCTTAAACGCAGTTCTATTCCTATTTATCGGTTTCGAATTATTAATGATAAAAGATTTAGATCATTACATGATTCCTGGCCTTATTGCTATTGCAATTGTATTGGTTGCTAGATTTATATCGATTTGGGGACCGACGCAGTTTATGTCTTTCAAGTCGAGGTTTACACCACAAACGGTTAAAGTTTTGGTTTGGGGCGGTATTCGCGGCGGTGTTTCCATTGCGTTGGCGATGTCTATCCCGAAGAGTGAATACAGCACGATTATATTAAGTATCACGTATTGCGTGGTTGTTTTCTCGATTATTGTACAAGGCTTAAGTATCGGAAAGGTGGCAAATCCTAAGAAAATTGCAACTGAAGAAGAATTGCAAGATGAACAAATCTCTGAAAATTTGCATTAAATGAAGCATGAAATTAATATCGAAACTTGGAATCGCAAAGAGCATTTCAATTTGTTTTCGAATATGGATATGCCATCGTTTGGTATTGTAACAGAAGTCGATTGTACCGAAACTTTTAGGTTAGCAAAAGACAATAAAGAATCGTTCTTTGCGCACTATCTTCATAAGTCGATGGTCGCAGCTAATAAAGTTGACGCTTTTAAGTTAAGAATCGACAACGGCAAAGTTTTTCAATATGATGTAATCCACGCTGGATCGACGATTGCAAGAGAAGACGGAACTTTTGGTTTTGCTTTTATGGATTTTTCTAATGATTTTAAAACCTTTAATGAAGCTTTACAAAGTGAAATAAAAGCTGTGCAAGAATCAACTGGACTTAGACTTAGCAATGATGATTTGGACTTAAACTTAATAAGGCATTCGACGTTTCCGTGGCATCAATTCACTTCGATTTTGCATCCTGCGAATGTTAATAATAAAGAAAGTATTCCGAGAATTGTCTTTGGTAAATTTTCTGAAAAAAATGGTCGAAAGATGATGCCGATTTCTGTTGAAGCACATCATGGATTAATGGACGGGCGACATATCGCAATGTATTTGGAGGAGTTTCAAAAGCAACTAAATTTAGATTAATAAAATGATAATTGTTGAAGATATTAAGTCAGCTTTGCAGGATTTAGCAATTCCTGAAAAGAAAGAATTTTTCCCTAGGTTTTTTAAAACTGGCGAAGGAGAATATGGCGAAGGCGATTTGTTTTTGGGTGTAAAAGTTCCGAATCAACGTGTGGTTGCCAAAGCGTTCTACGAAAAAATTAGTTTAAAAGAACTGAAAATTTTGTTGTCTTCCAAATATCACGAAGAGCGTTTGACGGCTTTGTTTATTTTGGTTCTTAAATTTGAGAAAGCTAAAAAAGATAAAACTGTTCAGCAAGAAGTTGTCGATTTCTATCTTAATAATCTAGAATTTGTCAACAATTGGGATTTGGTGGACAGTACGTGTTACAAAATTTTGGGGAGATTCGCTTTTGAAAATGATCAACCAGAATTATTGCGAAAGCTATCCAAGTCCGATGAAATGTGGCATAAACGGATTGCAGTTGTTGGGACGATGCATTACATTAAGAAAGGTGAGTTTGAGTTGACGAAAGAATTTGTTGTTCGAAATCTAAAACATCCTCACGATTTGATGCATAAAGCCAATGGCTGGTTGCTTCGCGAAATGGGCGGTAAAGATGAGCAAGAACTTCTGGATTTTCTGAATTTACATTATAAAGAAATGCCTCGTACTTGTTTGCGTTATGCTATCGAAAAGTTGGACGAAAATATGCGTCAAGATTATCTAAAAGGCAATATCTAATGGAAATTGCACGTCCGATAATTCATTATTTTTTGCATCTTGTTTTTCCGATTGTGCTGGCGTGGCTGTTTTTTCGGAAAGATTGGAAGAAAGCTTATTTTCTAATGTTGTTGACGATGTTGGTCGACGTTGACCATCTTTTTGCGACGCCAATTTTTGATCCGAACAGAGGAAGCGTTGGCTTCCATTTGTTTCATGGTTATGTGGCGATTGGCGTTTATATTCTGATGCTTTTTTTTAAAGGAAATATCAGGATTTTAGGTGTCGGATTGTTGTTCCATATGTTTACAGATTTTCTCGATATGCAAATGAATCCGCATCTCTAGGAGCGTGCGATTTTCATTTTGTGAGACATAATCCGTGCAATATTTTGTGCACGAAGTATGGCTGTCGCTACATTTTCGCCTTCAAAATTTTCTTCTAAAGTCTGTTGCCACAAAGTAAGCCAACGGTCAAAATGATGTTCTTCTAAGGCAACAACTTGATTAAGTGGGAAATGTACACGCATCGGATTGCCGTCGTACACGGGATTCCCTAAAAGGATACTTTCCCAGAAGTTGTACATTTTTGGTAGATGTTTTTTAAGATCGATTTGTGCAATGTCTGTGAAGAAAAATCCGATTTGGTCATCGATAACAACTTTATCATAAAATTTGTTTACGAGTTCTTCGATATCAGTTCTTGTTTCTAAAGCTTTCATGTTAACAAAGTTAGGCTTTATAATGATTTGGTTATTAGAGCTTTCTTTGATTTTTATCATTAAATGAAATTCGGAGCAGGATTTGCGCCCCAGATTGAGCGGCATGTTTGAGCTCGTCTGTGGGATGAGATTTGCTTTGGCGAGAGACAGCGAGTAGCGAAAGCTGGAAATGGCGCCCAAAAAATTATGTAATTTTGTAAACTTAAAATTCGGTTTTGGATATTGATCATTATAAAAAGTTAGCGGAACAAAAGTCGAAAGAACATAAAAAATTCTTGGAACAACTAAAGAAAAAGCCGCCGAAAAACCTCGATTATGTTGTTGAAGATACGCATGAAGAGACTTTTGGGGAAATCGATTGTCTGTCTTGTGCGAATTGTTGTAAAACGACAGGACCGCTTTTTACAGAAAAAGATAAAGAGCGAATCGCGAAGCATTTGCGCATGAAGATTTCAGATTTTGAAACGAAATTTTTGCGTGTTGATGAAGATCAAGATTGGGTTTTGCAATCGACGCCTTGTTTTTTCTTGGATCCAAATGATAATAAATGCAGCATCTACGATGTGCGCCCAAAAGCCTGTCGCGAGTATCCACACACCGATCGAAAGAAGATTTATCAAATCAATAATTTGACTTTGAAGAATACGCTAATCTGCCCAGCAACCTATGTTTTCGTCGAAAAATTAAGAAAAGTTTTGGAGAAGTAGTTGGTTTTCACAAGCTTTCTTAAAGTGTTTTAAAATGTATTAAATTTTTGATTTCTAAATATTATTGAGAAATATTTCGGCGTTTAAGGATTGTAACACTAAACGAATATTTATGAAAAAGTTAATTTTTGCAGCACTTTTTATGACTGGCGGAATGGTGGCAGTAAGTGCGCAAACTAAAGATGCGAAGAAAGCTGAGGTGGCTGAGGCTAAACCTGTTGAGATTAATGACGTGCAATCACCAGCGCCGGCTGATGCTGCAACGCAAAAAAATGATAAAAGTATTATCGCGAACGATAAAAAGTTAAAGAGCAAATTGAATAAAGAAAAAGCGAAAAATCAACCAATGCTACAAGAGGCAGAACCTTCGAAGCAAGATGGGCCTAGAAAAATTGAGAAAGTTGAGTAAGTTATTAGAGTAGTTTTTGATTTGATAATCCTCGGAAGTGTAGCTCCGAGGATTGTCTTTTTTATATAATAATCAAATATTGTAATATTGTTAATAATTGTTGTAAAATAGTTAATAAATATGTTTTACTTTATTTTGTAATAAGTTAAAAAATGTTAAATTAAAATGAAAATTGTTTTTATTGAAAATAATTTCGTTATTTAGTTGACACTAAATCAAAAAAATTGTTATGAAAAAAGTTTTACTAAGCGCAATGCTTCTTGTTGGCGGTGTTGCTTTGATGAGTGCACAATCTGTGCAAGGTAGTGCCGACATGAGAGAGGCGAAAAAAGCTTCTATTAAGCCTAAAAAAGAAAAGGCAAAGCAAGAGTCAATTGTTCAGCCTTTAAAAATGTCAGACGCAGGTTCATCAGAACAAGCTAAAGCTAATGCAAGAGCTAAAGAAGATGGAAAAGCAGCTGTAGAGCCAACAGCAAGAAAAAAGAACTAAAATAAAACCCGAAGCTTTGCTTCGGGTTTTTCTATTTTTATGCTTTCCATTCTACAACAGCACGGATAAATGCTTCAGCATTTTCGACTGGAATATTTGGTAGAATACCATGACCAAGGTTGGCGATGTATTTATCTTTCCCAAAACGGTTAATCATCTCATGGACCATTTTTCTGATAACTTCTGGCGACGAGTGCAATCTTGCAGGATCGAAGTTACCTTGTAATGTGATATTGTTTTTTGTCAATTGTCTTGCGATTTCTGGCGTTATCGTCCAGTCAACGCCCAAAGCAGACGCTTTAGATTTTGACATTTCTTCTAGTGCAAACCAACATCCTTTTCCGAAAACTACAACTGGCGAAACCAAGCTAAGTTCTTCAACGATTTGGTTGATGTATTGCCAAGAGAATTCTTGATAATCTGCTGGAGAAAGCATTCCGCCCCAAGAATCAAAAATCTGAACTGCAGAAACACCTTTTTCAACTTTACGTTTTAGATAAGCAATGGTTGTATCTGTAATCTTTTGAAGTAAAGAATGTGCAGCTTCTGGATTTGTAAAACAAAAAGATTTTGCAATATCAAAAGCTTTAGAACCTTTTCCTTCCACACAATAACAAAGAATCGTCCACGGACTTCCCGCAAATCCAATTAACGGAATCTCATTATCAAGTTTTTGCAAAGTCAATTCTATGGCATCAAAAACGTAACCTAAAGTATCATCAACATCCGGAACTTCGATTGCATCAACTTGCTCTTTAGTTCTGATAGGATTGTCTAGCCAAGGACCAACAGATTCTTTCATTTTGAAATCGATACCCATCGCTTGAGGAACTACCAAAATATCAGAAAATAAAATCGCTGCATCCAACGGAAATCTTCTAATCGGTTGTACGGTGATTTCTGCAGCCAATTCTGGCGTTTGACAACGTGTGAAAAAATCGTACTGGTTACGCAATTCGATAAATTCTGGAAGATATCTTCCCGCTTGACGCATCATCCACACTGGCGGTCTTTCAACAATTTCGCCTTTCAGAGCTCTTAGATATAAATCGTTTTTAATCATATTCTTTATTTTTTGTCTGATGCGTATTGACGAATCAGATTTAGTAAATCTTCGATAGTATTTTTATCGCTAGTCAAAATCTTCTCGGAAGTCCAATTTTTAATTTCGCTGGTTGTTGTGTCACCAATCGAAAATATCGTTTTTCCTTCCAAAGTGTTATTTGCAGCAAAACTTCTGACGCCACTTGGACTAAAAAATGCAACGGCATCAAAATCTTTATTATATATTGGTTCCGTTAGTTTGGTCTTGTATGAAAAAATTTTTTTATAATCTTTTCCTAAATTTTTAAAAGTTTCCGAAAGCTTTTCTAAAGCAATGTCAGCACAAAAATGAAGATAAGTTTCGTTTTTATTTTCTTTAATAAAATAAGTAGAAAGTTCTTCGGCGTTCTTTTGTGTTTTAATAACCTTAAAGCCTTTTTCTTCTAAAAAATTTTGAGATTGCTCGCCAACACAATAGATCGGATTTTCGGGTGTTAGTTGCTTAGAAGTTTCGTTATTAAAAAAACTTTTAACAGCGTTAATGCTTGTGAAAATCAAAGCTTTATCGTTGATGTTTTCTGTTTCGAAATTAAGGTTTTCGATGCTGATAACTTCTACAAAGTCCACAAAAATATCATCTCCTAATTTGGAAATGTCTGCGTCATTGATATGTTTGGTTAACAATAGGCGCATTGTTTTTGACTTTTAAAATTAAAGTTTAATTTGAGATTTTATAAGAAGCATCATATCTTTTCCGCCTCTTTCTAAAACTTGTTGTGCTATTTCTGCTCCGAAGTTCTGCTCAGGATTCCAGTCGATAGTTTCGTCAACATTAATGCAATCTTTTCCGTCCAGAGAACAAAGTCTCCCTTGGAATCTTATTTTATCACCTATAAACTCAGCGTGCGCTCCGATTGGCGCGGTACAACCACCTTCCAAAGTTCTTAAAAACTCACGTTCGATCTGGATGCATTTTTGAGTAGCATCGTGATTGATTTGTTTTAAAACCTCAATTAAATCAGCATCTTCTGTACGATTCGCAATACATACAACGCCCTGTGATGGCGCTTGTAGAAGAAAATCAACTTCTTCGAAGTCAATATCAAGATTCATTCTTTTAAGACCAGCCAAAGAGAAAAGTGTCGCATCGGCAACACCATCTTCTAGTTTTTTAAGACGTGTTTGTACATTTCCTCTAATGTCTGCAAATTCAGTGTTATGGAAAGTTTGTGACCAAAAAGCGCGTCTTCTCAAACTGCTCGTTGCAATTTTAAGATCTTTAAGGTCTTTATGTTTTGCATCTGCTTTTCTTACCAAAACATCTTGCGGAAAATCTCTTTCCAAAACCGCGCTAATCTGTGTCCCAATCGGCAATTGTGTTGGCACATCTTTAAGCGAATGCACAGCGATGTCGATGTCTTTATTAAGTAAAGCGATGTCTAAATCTTTCGTGAAAACGCCCGTAATGCCCATTGCATAAAGCGGTTGCGTCAGGTTTTTGTCACCAGACGAAATAATTGGGACGATTTCTGTCGTGTGACCAACAGCTTGTAACTTAGCAGCAACTTCGTTGGCTTGCCATAAAGCAAGTGGACTGTTTCTAGTTCCTATTTTTATCGTCTTCATTGTTCTGCTTTTTGGGATTGTGAAGGACTAAAATTTCCTCCATTAGTTTTGAAACTTCATCGGCTTTCCAAGGATTTTCCAGAATATATTTGGCGAATCGGTTGGTAATTTTCTGTATTAATTTATCCGAAAGCTCCATATCTTCAACTTTTGCATATTGATGACGTTTGTGGATATTGTGAAGCTCATGAGATTCTATTTGTTTCAAAGAGTTTTTGAAATTATTGATGCTCGGAGCAAATTTTCGTTTGCGTTCCCATTCTGTGAAGTCTTTGCTCATTTCTTTGATGATGGCTTCAGCTTTAGGAATTTCCTTTTTACGTTGTTCCATTGTTTCAGAAATTTGTTGAGACAATTGGTCAACATCGATAAGGTCGACTTTTTCTAAAGTGCCGATTTCTTTTGCAACGTTATTTGGTATGGACAGGTCGATAACCAACATTTCTTTGTTAGCAGGAAAATTGTCTGGGTTTACAATGAATTTTTGTGCGCCTGTTGCAACAATTAGAATATCGGTTTTCTTTAATTCTTCAGGGAAGTTTTCGAAAGCTATTTGCTGAATGTTGTGTTTTTCTGCAATTTTTTCAGCTTTTTCGAAAGAACGGTTGGCAATTTTTATTTTGGGTTGATAGACATGCTTAACCATGTTTTCGATGGTGTTTTGTCCAATTTCGCCCACGCCAAGTAGTAAAATATTTTTATCCGAAACATTATTAACATGGTTCAAAATGTAATGTACAGCAGCGTAAGATACGGATGCAGCACCATTACTAATGCCAGTTTCGGTTTTAATTCTTTTAGAAATCTGAATCGCCGAATTAATCGCACGTTCCAGATAAGGATTAGAAGTTCCTTTATATTTTTTGAATCGGTTGTAAGCGTTTTTAATCTGTGACACGATTTCGAAATCACCAATAATTTGACTTTCAAGTCCTGCTGCGACACGGAAAAGATGCAAAACAGCTTCTTCTCTTTGGATGATGTTGACGTATTGTAAAAACTCGGATAGATTAACACCAATAGTTTTACAATATTGTTCTGCAATTAGTAAATAATTAGCAGTTGTAGTGTAGATTTCGGTACGATTACAAGTAGATACAACGAATGCGTCGCCAAAATTCTGGTCGTGAATTTGGTTGACAAAAGATTTGATATGCTCATCAAAAAACGCAAATTTACCACGTGTTTCGGCGTCTGCTTTTTCGTAGCTAACGCTTAATACAGCAAAATTTGACGTCTTTGAAATGTCCTTATTCTGATTCATTTTAGCTGGTGCAAAGTTAAGCTTTTAAAATGAATATTGGTAGTGATAGCGAGTGACTTGGTCTATGATAATGCTCAGTTTTAAGAACGTCTAAAGTGCTTATTTTCAGAAGTTACCGAAAGTCAATTGATTTTTCGTCAGTGTTTGTGGATAAGTTTTTTGATTTTAATAAAACTTTAACCTTTTTGAGTATAGATAAAATCACTAAACTCACGTTAAATTTATATCTTTGTAAATTAAAATAGACAGGTAGAAAATGGGTTTATTAGATATGTTTACGCAAGAAATTGCGATTGACTTAGGGACGGCAAATACATTAATAATTCACAATAATAAAATAGTCATAGATCAGCCATCAATAGTGGCAATCGAAAGACAAAGTGGGAAGCCAATCGCTGTTGGAGAACAAGCGAAGCATATGCAAGGGAAAACACATGAGGATATCAAAACTATTCGTCCTTTGAAGGATGGGGTTATTGCTGATTTTCATGCTTCTGAGCACATGATTAAAGAGTTTATTAAACAAATTCCAGGCATTAAAGGGAAATTGTTTCAACCTGCTTTAAGAATCGTAATTTGTATTCCTTCTGGGATTACGGAAGTTGAAAAACGTGCGGTTCGTGACTCTGCGCAAAAAGTAAATGCAAAAGAAGTTAGATTGATCTATGAACCAATGGCAGCTGCGATTGGTGTTGGTATTGATGTGCAAAAGCCTGAAGGTAACATGGTTATCGACATAGGTGGTGGTACAACGGAAATTGCTGTTGTGGCGCTTGGTGGTATTGTTTGTGACAAATCTGTGAAAATTGCAGGTGATGTTTTCACAAGTGATATTGCTTATTATTTGAGAACGCACCATAATTTATACATCGGTGAAAGAACGGCTGAACGTGTGAAGATTGAGGTCGGGTCTGCTGTTGAAGAGTTGGATGTTGATATTGAGGATATTCCGGTGCAAGGTCGTGACTTGATCACAGGTAAGCCAAAAGAAATTATGGTTAACTACAAAGAAATTGCTAAAGCTCTAGATAAATCTATCATCCGTATCGAAGATGCCGTGATGGAAACACTTTCTTTAACACCTCCAGAATTGGCTGCTGATATTTACAAAACTGGTATTTATCTAGCTGGTGGTGGTGCTTTGTTGAGAGGTTTAGCAGATCGTATCCATAGAAAAACAGGATTGCCAGTTTTCGTAGCGGAAGATCCGTTGAGAGCGGTTGTTCGTGGGACAGGTATCGCTTTGAAGAATATGGATAAATTCAATTTCTTGATTAAATAATTTAGTAACTTTTTTAGGGGATTTAACGGATGGGATATTTGCTGAGATTATTTTCGAAGAACGCTTTGTTCGTCTTCTTTATATTCTTGCAAATTATTGCAGTGGTATTGATTTTTTCGAAAAACACGATGCAACAATCATTTTTAGCTGCAAAAACAGCCGCTTTTAATGCTTGGGTTTCGGGTTATATCGACGAAGGTGCTTCTTATCTTAAGCTGAAACAGATTAATGATGATCTTGTGATGCAGAATAAAGCTTTGCTTAAAGAGCTTTATGGTAAGGAAGGAGGAGCTAATCCGCAATTTCGTCGTGTTCACGATACTATTGGCGGTGGTCAAATTTATACTTTTGTTGATGGTGAAGTCGTGTACAACAGTATCAATCGTCAAAACAATTACTTTACAATTAACCGTGGAAAACTGCAAGGCGTTGCTGCCAAAATGGGTGTTATCGCACCAAATGGTATCGCAGGAATTGTGATTAATACAACAGATCATTATGCCTTGGTGCAATCTGTATTGAGTGTTAATAAAATAAAAATCAGTGCGGCGCTAAAAAATTCTGGATATTTCGGAACGCTTAGTTGGCGTGGTGACGACTCACGAATGATGCACTTGTCGGATATTCCAAAATATGTTTCTCTGAAAGTTGGTGACACGGTTGTGACTGACGGACGTTCTGCTATTTTCCCGAAAGGTGTTATGGTTGGGAAAGTTGCTGGTTATGAGGTTGATACCAAAACTGGTTTCTGGGATGTTTCCGTGGAGTTAAATGAAAAAATGGGACCTCTCAGCAAAGTTTATGTCGTTAAGAATCTTAAGAAAATTGAAGTTCAAAAAATTCAAGATACCTTACAAGTACAGATAGATAAAGATGGTAAGTAGAAACGTATTTTCAGATATCGCTTTAATTGCAATTTTGGTTGCGGTTCAGGTTTTTCTACTGAATCGTATTACCTTGTTCGGAAAATATATTCCGGTACTTTATCCAGTATTTGTGATGTTTTATCCATTTTTCAGAAATAATTTTCACTTTTTAGCATTAAGTTTTATTCTTGGTTTATCAGTGGATGCTTTTCTTGGGACATGGGGAATTAACGCTCTGGCAACAACGACGATTGCTTATTTTAGAATGTTAATTTTCCGAACATCGACAGATACATCGACCGATTTTTTCTCGTTTCAATCGCTGCAATGGTTACAATTCGTAGTTTTTATTTTAACGAGTATTTTTATTCACCAATTGATTGTTCAATATGTTGAATTCTTTAAGCCAGAACGTTTTTTCGAAATATTATTAAACGTCGTTTTTACCAGTCTTATCTCATTTGTATTTATCATAGCTTACGCATTAGCATTTAAAATTAAACAGAAAATTTGAAGCCTCAATATCTTAAACTTACTGGTATTTTGATTGTTGTAGCAATTATTTTTATTGCTAGGTTGGCTTATTTACAATTATTTACTGACAGATATGCATTAAATGCAGCGAATACTTCCATTAAAATTGAATACGAAATTCCACAGCGTGGCGTCATCTTTGACCGCAACGGAAAAATATTAGTTGGTAACCAACCTTCTTTCGAAGTTTCTTACACGGCGGCTTTGATGCGTCCAGATTTTGATACGATTAGCTTTTGTAATTTGATGAAGATTACAAAACCTGAGTTTATCCAGACCATTAAGACCATTGAAAAAACACAATATTACTCCAAACTAACGCCAATGACTTTTATGAAAAATTTGAGTCGTGAAGATATGGCACGCGTTCAGGAGATATTGTTTAAGTTTCCTGCGTTTAATATAGTTTCGCGTCCGCAAAGACAGTACGAAGTCAATACATCTGGTAACCTTTTGGGCTATACCAATGAAGTTAATACGGCGGACATCAAAAAAGATTCTTTGTATTATCTTCCAGGTGACGTCATCGGAAAAAGTGGTGTCGAAAAGTCTTACGAAAAAGATTTACGCGGCGAAAAAGGTATTAAGTATATTCAGAAAGATATTCGTCAAAGAAGTATTGGTTCTTACAAAAATGGAGAGCTGGATAAAGATGTTGTTACGGGTAAAGATTTGACACTAACCATAGATTATGACTTGCAACGTATCGCAGAAGAAATGTTGGTTAATAAACGTGGTGCAGTTGTAGCATTAGATCCCAACAATGGCGAAATTCTAACCATGGCGACGGGTCCAGATATCGATCCTAATTTGTTTACAGGTCCCGATAAAATGAAAAATATTTATCGTTTGGTGAATGATAGTATCAATCAACCGATGTTTGATCGATCTGTTCAAGCGGCATATCCTCCGGGTTCTACTTTCAAATTGGTAACAGCGCTTTCTGCAATGCAAATGGGCGTTATGACTGAGAAAACAATTTTCCCTTGTGGTGGTGGATTTAGTTATATGGGCGTGCGTATCAAAGGTCATGGTGGTGCTGATCCATTGATTCCTTCTATCCAAGTTTCTAGTAACTGTTATTTTTCTTACGCCTATTTAGCAATTTTAAATAAATATCCGGGCAACCCATCAAAAGGTATGCACGAGTGGAAAGATATTATGGCAAGTTTTGGACTTGGCGTTTATATGAACAATGACCTTGCAACGGGTAGTAAAGGCTATATGCCAAGTGAAAATACTTACATCAAACGAAACGGTCCCAAGTGGAAACCAATTAATGCCGTGTTCAACGGGATGGGGCAAGGTGATATTTTGACGACGCCGATGCAACTTGCAAATTTTACGGCGGCTATTGCTAATCGTGGTTGGTTTATAACGCCACATATTGTTAAAAATATTGATGGAAAACCAAATCCAAATCCTTTATTTAAACAAAAAAAATATACTAAGGTAGATCCTAAATTTTTTGAACCCGTTCTACAAGGTATGGAAGCTGTAATGCTTCGTGGTACAGGTCGTAGTCTTAAATCTAATGATTTTACACAGCTTGCAAAAACTGGTACAGCACAGGTTCCGCAAGGGAAAGATAACTCCATTTTTGTATTAATTGCGCCAGCTGATAAACCAAAAATAGTTGTAGCTGCCGTTATGGAACACGCAGGTTTTGGTGCAACTTGGGCTGGTCCAGCTTGTACTGTAATCGCCGAGCGTTATTTATTGGGCGAGATTAAACGTGAACATCTTTACAAAAAGATGATTACATCCAGCTTTCAACCAGAATATCGCCGTCAATGGACTGAATATCTGAAAAGGATCGGCAAATATGTTCCACCAAAACCAGATTCAATTAAATTAAAAAAAATTCAAGATAGCCTAAAGGCAATTAGTGTGAAAGCAGAAAACACGGACAAAAATAAAAAGACTACTAACCCAACAAAACCTGTAAGACGATGAAGTGGGCAGAAGGCATAGACAAGCTAGGACTTGGACTTTATTTTGTGATTTGTGTTTTTGCAATTCTTAATATTAACAGTGTTAATCCATCTTTAGGAACAAAGCAACTAACATTTTTTTGTATTTCGCTTTTTATAGGTTTGATAATTTTCTTTACCAGAACTAAATTTTTTGAAAACATGTCGGGCATTATATATGTTGGAGGTGTTTTACTTTTAGTGGGGCTTTTCCCATTTGGGACCGAAATTTTAGGACAACGGAACTGGTACAAGTTCGGAGGATTTACAATGCAGCCTGTAGAATTTGCG
>JAEXRP010000020.1:0-23057 GCA_023440705.1 Bacteroidota bacterium | reverse complement strand
TCCTTAATCTGAAACGCCATCCCAGTGTAAGTTCCGAAGTCCTTCATTTTTTTTGCTAAAACTTCGTCTGCATCATTAGACAAAACGCCAACTTCGCAGCAAGCCGCAATTAAAGTGGCTGTTTTTTGACGAATAATCTCATAATAGACATCTTCGGTGATGTCTAGTTTTCTAGCTTTTTCTAGTTGAAGCAATTCTCCTTCTGCCATTTCGCGAATCGTGCGAGAAATAACAGAAAGCAAATCAAAATCTTTATTATCTGTAGAAAGCAGAACCGATTTTGACAACAAATAATCACCTACAAGAACAGCGATTTTGTTCTTCCAAAGTGCATTAATCGAGAAGAAATTTCTTCTTTTAAAACTCTCATCCACAACATCATCATGCACCAAAGTCGCCGTGTGGATCAACTCGATCATCGATGCGCCACGATAGGTTTTCTCGTTAACGTCACCAACTAATTTTGCACAAAGAAACACAAACATCGGACGCATCTGCTTCCCTTTTGTTGTCACGATAAAACGAGTCACTTTATCCAACAAAGACACGTTGCTCTTCATCGATTCATAAAACTTTTGTTCAAAAAGTTTCATCTCGGTACTTATCGGACGTTTGATTTCTTCTACAATATTAGCCAAAGCAAGAATTATTAGGTAATACGCAAAGATAAATTTTTCTTTGCGAGAAACGAAATTTCGTTATTTTAATTTTTCAGTTGGGATAAAATACAATCGCGGCTTCACAGTTCCTAAAGGCGTTTTAAAAAGTTCACTCGAAATATAGATTCCATCGTGGTTAACAGCAATTCCTTCAATCTGTCCAACGGACAGTGCACTTCCTAAATGATACTTTTTCCCTTTTTTAGAAAAGAAAAATCCATCTTCTGATTCTTCAAAAATCATTAAATAGACTTGCGTCATCTTCGTATAACCAACTACATAAAGCTTTTTATCAAAATAAGAAGCATCTGTCACAACAAATCCTGTATCATAAGATTCTAGCTTTTTTGCAGGTTGTTGTTCAAAAATATTAGGATCAACTTCATAACGTGTTACACTTCTACTCGCCCATTCTTTTGTGAAAATTTGGAGTTTATCCTTGTAAAAAATTACAGCTTCTGCATCGTAATCTGTGTTTAGATTTTTTGAAGTAAAATCTTTTTGATCTGGATAAAAATAAGAAATAACTTGTGTTGAATCAACTTTGAAGTCCTCCCCAGAAAAAGGAATTTTATATATTTTTAAATCTTTTCTTGTTCCGTCATTATTTCCGAAATCCGCAACATATAGATTCGCTGAATCTTTTGTAACAGCTTCCCAATCGCGGTTGTTAAGTTGCGTTGGGATATAATCTGTGATTTTTCCAGATTTTGGATTTAGTAAAAATAAATCTCCAGCATTGCCACTATCATTAAAACTTATAAGTTTTTCACCAATAAAATCCAAACCTGAACTTTCTTTCAACGAATCCGAAAGCTCTACAACTTGATAATTTTTAATTTTAAAAATCTCAGCTTGTTGCGCAAATCCAAGATTCGAACAAAAAAATAAGATTAATAAAATTTTTAACTTCATAGAGAACTAAGCAATTTTTGTTTCCTCTTTCTGCGATTCTTTGGCTTTAGCTTGCGCATTTTTTTTAGCCCAATATTCGCGTTGATAATCGCTAACGGTTTTTCCTTTTCCGTCATGGCGCCAACCTGGAGAATTAAAAATATAATTGAAACGGTCTTTAATAGTCAAATTCGGTTGACGAAGATCTTTTCCAATTTTTCGCCATTCGTACAACAAAGTCGTCAAAGGTCCATCATCTGGCATTTTTGGATAGATCCCGAATTTTACCGGAACTTTTGGATCTTCCGGCTCGAATGTTCCAAAGATTTTATCCCAAAAGATAAACACCATTCCCATATTTTTGTCCAAATATTTGATGTTACAACCATGATGAACACGGTGGTGCGATGGCGTTACCAAAATATATTCTAAGAATCCCATTTTCTTAACCGTTTGCGTATGCACCCATGTTCCGTAGACTTGGCCAACGGCGTAGCAAACCATAATCGACCAAGGATTTAAGCCTAAAAAAGCCAATGGCGAAAAGAATAAATAACGATATAATGGCTGGAAAACTGGACTTCTAAATCCTGTTGTTAAATTAAAATATTCCGAGTTGTGGTGCGTGATATGTACTGCCCAAAATGCTCTTGATTTGTGATCTACTAAATGATGGAAATAATATGCTAAATCGGTTGCCATAAAGCAAAATACCCAATAATACCAAGTTCCCATATCGAAATCAAAAATTCGGAAACTATAAAAGAAAAACATCACGCCCATCGCGAAAGCCTTCATTATTAAGTCAAGGCTAAAATTCATTAAAGCGAGATAGATATTTGTAAACAAATCTTTGCGACTATACAACTTGGCTTGTGCAACACTGCTGTATATCATTTCTGCCAAAATAACTGCTGCATGTAGCGGAATTGACCATGCATACACACTTTCTAAAGCATTTTCTCCAAATACAAAATCCATGGTAAAATAAATTTATATCTATATTATTCTGCTGTTTTATTTGCTAATTGTCCACAAGCTGCGTCAATATCGCCGCCACGACTTTTTCTGACCATAACTGTAACGCCAGCTTTCTCCAGCTCGCGGACATAACGCTCTTCTGCTTCGATACTTCGATGATCGAACTTACCTTCGCCAATTGGATTATATTGTATCAAATTAACTTTTGATGGTACTTGTCTCGCATATTTTATCAATGCTCGGATATCTTCATCTTTGTCATTAATGCCTTTCCAAACACAATATTCGAACGTGATAACCGAACCCGTTTTTTGATACCAATATTGCATAGCGTCCATAATATCTGTCAACGGAAACTTATCCGAAAACGGCATAATCTCGTTTCTGGTTTTCTCAACTGCGGAATGTAATGACAACGCCAATTTGACACGAAGACCTTCATCAGCCAACATTTTTATCATCTTCGGAATTCCAGAAGTTGACACTGTAATTCGTCTTGCAGACATCCCCAAACCTTCGGGTTCTGTTATTTTTCGAATGGCTTCAACAACGTTTTTATAATTCATCATCGGCTCGCCCATTCCCATAAATACGATATTGGAAAGCGGACGATCGAAGTATGTTTTACTTTGGCTATCAATTAATGCAACTTGATCGACAATCTCGGCAACTTCTAGATTTCGCATTCGTTTAAGCTTTGCAGTTGCACAAAACTCACAGTTAAGCGAGCATCCAACTTGTGAAGAAACGCAAGCTGTAGTACGAGTTTCGGTTGGTATTAAAACCGATTCCACCATTAATCCGTCATGAAGTTTAACCCCATTTTTGATGGTTCCATCTTTTGATTTTTGTAAAAGATCAACAGCAATAGGATTGATAAAAAAATCACGCATCAAGTTTTCTCTCAAATTTTTTGAGAGGTTGGTCATATCTTCAAACGAATGTTGGTTTTTACTCCAAAGCCAATCATAGACTTGTTTGGCGCGAAAAGCTTTCTCACCAATACTTTCGAAATAGTCTTTTAACTGGTCAAGAGTTAACGTACGAATATCTTTCAAATTATATTAATTTTCGGTGCAAAGATAAGGCTTTTCATATAGAGCACATCTACTTGTAGAATTGATTTCGAATATTAAAATCATATCAATACTAAAATATAGAGCCTTGATATTATGTATCTTTGCAATTACAAACTTGTGAGCTTATGACGTTTAATCAACCTTTTGATTCTCCTTTTCAGATTACTTTTACTTTTAAAACTTTAATTGATGAAATAAAATCCTTGGCTAAAGTTGATAAATTGTATGCGGAGCGACATGAGTATATACTTAAAGAACTTGAAAAAAATCCAAATCTTGGACTCGCCTTATCCGATAGATTGCTGAGTGAGAATGATTATTTTTATAAGCAACTGCTAAGTGAGCTTTTCCCACCTTTATTGACTAACAATGAGATAAAAGCCGTAGGAATTCCGTTTGCTAATTTTATTTATAACCCGACAAAGCGTTTTCAGAAAATCATTGAAAATGCTGGCGAGGAATTTTATTTACAAATTAGCGGCTTCACGGCAGAACAGTTTTATGTTTTAAGTTGTTGCGTGATTTTGGAGTCATATTTTGGAACACCTGTAAAAATTGATTTTCCTTTTATATATGACATTCCCAATAAAGATGGTTATCTTAACCATTACCGAATCTTAACCAATGCTGACTTTATCGAAATAAAAACAACCGAAACTTCAAAAATTTTAACACAAGAAGAAATTGAAGAACTGGTCGACAACTTCGATAACATTGATCTTTGGAAAGAAAAATTTCCGCCAAACTCTTGGGAGCTCACAGGTTTTGGGATTGTGTCGATGTACGATGCCACTTCAGAAATTGCAGTTTCTAACCTTAAAAGTCAGTTGATACAAGCGAAGGATGATTATCGCAACATCAAATCTGACATTACGAATATTTTCCGATCAATATTCCGACTTTCTGATTTAGAAATTGGTTATACCGCTATTAATTATAAAGAAAATAAATTTGAGATAACGCCTATTAATACAGTTATCGAAAGTAAAATTCTATCCACAATTCCGAAACAATTTTTATCAGACAAAGTGCACGAAGCTTTATTACAAAATGCTAAAGACCAACGTAGATATTTTAGTATTTCGGATATTGACAAAGTAGAACTTCAAAAAACCGATGCTTTTATAGTTTCGACTTTTAAAAATTTAGGAATAAAGAGTGCCATCTTTGCACCACTTTATAAAGATGGAAAACTTCTTGGCATTATGGAGCTAACCTCTTCTAGAAAAGCGCTTAACAGTATTAATGCTAACAAAATGGACAGCGTTATTATCTATCTAGAAGACACAATTAACCAACTTTACGAAAATCTCGAAAACCACGTTGTTGCGTTGATACAACAAGAATATACGGCGATACACCCGAGTGTCTACTGGAAATTCCACGATGAAGCGATGAAGCACATCAATATCGCTAATGAACATGGTGATAAATCGCCCTACAAAAGTATTATTTTTGATAAATTAATCCCTTTCTACGGACAATCGGATGTTAAAAATTCTAGTAATGAACGTAACAAAGCGATTGTTAAAGACATTAAAACTAATCTCGATATCCTCAACAACTTACTTGCAACTTTAACGTCTTCCGAAGATCTTCAACCGATTTTTGATAAACTCACTTCAAAAAAGAATGAATTAAAATTTGGTCTTAAAGCCAATACCGAAAGCGAAATACAATCTTTTTTGCAGGAGGAAATCTACCCGACGCTTAACCGATTAAAGTTCGAAAGTCTTAGTAATAACGAGGAAATAACGACCTATTTTAAACAATTAGAGAAAAATTCGCCAGTTATTTATCATTACCGAAAACAGTTTGATGACAGTATTTCGATGATTAATAAAGAGCTCAGCAATCTACTAGACAAACGCCAAGACGAGCAACAGAAACGCTTCCCATTCTATTATGAACGTTTCAAAACGGATGGTGTCGAGCATAACTTCTACATGGGCGCAAGCATCGCACCTTGGCTAAGTTTTGACAATGTATATCTTAAAAACCTGAGACTTTGGCAGCTTCGTGTGATGACAGAAAGCGAAATTAAGTTCCGAGAACTTACCAAAAAACTTCCTATGAAGTTAGATATCACATCTCTTATTTTGGTCTACAGTGCGCCAATTAGCATAAGATTCCGAATGGATGAAAAACGTTTTGATGTCGACGGAAGTTACAATGCACGTTATGAAATGATTAAAAAACGTATCGATAAATCTTTAATTAAAAATACGACAGAACGCCTTGTACAAACAGGAAAACTGAGTGTTGTTTTCTCTCAAGAAACCGAAAAATATGATTATCTTAAATTTATCAAAATCCTTCAGAACGAAGGTCATCTAGAAGATAATATTGAGATTGTAGATATCGAAGATCTACAAGGTATCGCCGGTCTACAAGCGATAAGAGTGGGTATCAACTACGATCCAACGCCAATGCAATACGAATTTTATCCCGAAATTTAATTTTATTCGAAAACAAAACGACTTTATAAAAAAAGCTTGTAGTAAAATTCTACAAGCTTTTATTTTTCTTAAATAATTTCTCGGAAAGCCAAATAAAACGTAAGCACCGAAACCAAAATCCCAACTGTGAAAATAGTGTAGGTTGTTCGCAACAATTTGTATTTTCGGTTCAGGACAATGCCGAGATAGTACAAATCTTTAACAAGACTATCATACAGATAAGTTCGGTCCTTCATCATTTCCTTCATCGCCCACATATATTCGTCAATAGGCATTTTGTGGAAATTTCCAAAAAATAGAAGATTTACTTTTCGTTCCTCGATTTCTTTTCTAGTAAATGTTCCGCTTGATATTTTTGGACGCGTCGACATAATCGCCATAATAATAGTGGCTACGCTAAAAGCAATCATCATAAAAGTCGGAATCACCAAATGCGCATTTTTTGGCGAGTCAAGCTTCGGAATAATCGTCGATAACGCCACCGAAATAATAATCGCATTAACCGATAACAAAATGTTAGCTTTGGTATCTGCAATTTGACTTAGACGCGTATGGTTATTCATTGTCACACGGAACATCGTTTCTATACCACGTTCTGGTGAATCTAATTTTTCGAGTTTTTTCTTGTTAAGCAACGCCTTTTCTTCCTCAGTATTTTTCGATTTTTCTTTATCCTTAATGAGGTCAGCAATTAGCTCTAACGTTTTTTCTACATTTTCAGTTTTAGTCTCTTCCCAATTTTTTTTGGCGTAATCGGTGTAGAAGCGATGATGTTGTGTCAAAAACTGCAAGTTTGTATTTGCCCAATCTAACTTGCTTATTTTCTTTTGATAAACTTGCTTACATTCTTGTCGTAAAGTTTCTGTAATATTAAAAAAATCTTCCGATCCAATGTGTGAGCAATCGGCATCTTTCATAATTTTTTCTAACAAATTTTGCGGTTGATATTCCATGGAAGTTGCATGGATCAATTGTTTAACCGCATCAATTTCTTCTTGCGAAATATTTTCTTGTTTTAAAAAAATTTCTGCTTCTTGCATCCCAACATTCTCATGGATTGTACAAGTTTGACAATAACCAACATCATGAAACCACGCTGCCAACGTCAAAATCTCCATGTCTTTTTCGTTAACATTCTCTTCTTTAGCCAACAATTCTGTAGCAGCAACCACTCTTTTGGTGTGCTCAAGATTATGAAAAGAATAAACTGGAGAAAGCTTATCTTTGAAAAGTTGAATAACGTATTGCTCCGCTTTGTGTACGATGTTCATTTATAAAATGTTTGATTCAAATTTATGAAAATATTTGCTGCAAAATATACCATGCTTTCTGCACTGGCAATTATAAGCATTTCTTGTGCTACAGAAAAAGCTCAATATGGAAAAAATATCAAAAACTTTAATACTTCACAACGTATAAAAGACGAAGATATTGCCCACACTTTTTATCTCGTTGGCGACGCTGGTAATGCCGATCAAGATCATGCAAAGAAAATTCTGAATCAATTAAAATCAAAACTTGACTCTGCTGACCAAAACAGCACACTTTTATTTCTTGGTGATAACATCTATCCGCGCGGACTTCCTAGCAAAGATTCTAAAGACCGAAAATTAGCGGAAGAAAAACTAGACGACCAAATCGCGTTAGCAAATAAATTCAAAGGTCAAAGTATTTTTGTGCCTGGCAACCACGATTGGTACAGCAACGGCATTATTGGTCTAAAAGAAGAACAAGATTATGTCATTGAAAAACTAAATGACAAAAAAGCTTTTTCTCCAAAAAATTCTTGCGCTATCGAAACTCGAAAAATCGGAAAAGATATCGCTTTAATAACGATCGACTCCGAATGGTTTTTGGCAGATTGGGACAAAAACCCAGGTATTAATGAAAAATGTGACATCAAAACAAGGGAAGATTTTTTCACAGAGTTTGAAGATCAAATTTCGAAAAATCAAAACAAAACAATTATCGTAGCTGTCCATCATCCATTAATTGACCACGGCTCGCACGGCGGTTATTACTCGATGGAGAAACAATTATTCCCTTTAGAGAACAAAATTCCGTTGCCAATCTTAGCAACTGGAATTAATCTAATGAGAGCAACTGGCGGTATCACGCACCAAGATTTATCAAATCCTAATTATCGAAAATTAGCAGCTCGAATCAAAACTTTAATTGCTGATAAAGAAAATGTGATCCTTGTTTCTGGACACGATCACAATCTACAATATATCGAACAAGGCAACATCCGCCAAATCATCAGCGGCGCTGGATCTAAATCCGAAGCTGCCGCAGCTATTTCTCCTAATGATTTTTCTTACGGACAAAATGGCTATGCCGTTTTAAAAATTTCAAAAAAAGGAGAAGCTTTCGTTGACTATTTTGGAAGAGAAAACGACCAAGAAAAATTGCTTTTTAGCCATTCAGTTTTAAAAGGTGACAATTATACCAAAACCGATTATCCGAAAGACTTTCCTGCGACAACAACGACAAGTATTTATAATCAAAAAGACACCGAAAAGTCTGGATTTTACAAAATGCTTTGGGGCAACAACTATCGCGAAATGTATGGCACGCAAGTTTCGGTTCCTACTTTGGATTTGGACACGCTTTACGGTGGCGCAAAAGCAACCAGAGCTGGTGGCGGACATCAGACCAACTCTTTGCGATTGGACACGCCAAAAGGCGAATATGTCATCCGAGCACTTCATAAAAGCGGCGTAAGATTTTTGCAATCTGTGGCTTTTAAAGATCGTTATGTCGTTGACGATTTTGCAGACGGATTTGCTGATCAATTTTTATTAGATTTTTATACATCTTCTAATCCTTACACGCCTTTAGCAATCGGCGCAATGGCAGAATCCATCGGGGTTAAACATACGGATCCGAGTTTGGTATATGTTCCGAAACAAAATGCACTTGGTAAGTACAATCAAAATTTTTGAAACGAATTATATTATCTGGAAGTTCGACCTGCCGAGACCGAAGAAAATCCTAACAAAGTCTTGAGTACAGAAGATGTTATTAAACTTTTGGCTAAGGATGAAAAATACAAAATGGACGAATCGGCCTACATTCGCGCACGTCTTTTCGACATGTTAATCGGCGATTGGGACAGACATTACGACCAATGGAAATGGGAACAAAAAAATGTTGGTGACAAGGTTTTTATTTCTCCGATTCCTAAAGATCGTGACCAAGCTTTTGTAAAATATGATGGTTTGGCAACCCAAATGTTTTTGAACTTTCCGGGACTTCGTCACATGCAAAGTTTTGGACCAAAAATCAAAAATATAAAATGGTTTAATATGGAGCCATTCCCTTTAGATTTGGCATTTACTAACAATGCAACCGAAGAAGATTGGAAGCGCGAAGCAGATTTTATCAAAGCTAATTTAACAAAAAATGTTATCGAGGAGGCTTTTAAAAACTTGCCGAAAGAAGTACAAAATGCTGACATCAAATCTATAAAACATAATCTTGAACTTCGTAAAAATGACCTTGCAACCTACGCTTCCGATTATTATAAGGTGTTAAGAAAAACCGTGATTTTAACGGGAACTAATAAAAAAGATCGGTTCGAAATTACACGTCTTCCAAATCATGAAACGCAAGTAAAAATATTTAGAAATAAAAAAGACGGCGAAGAATTGACGTTCGAAAAAGTTTATAATAAAAATGAAACTTCAGAAATTTGGGTTTACACTTTGGGCGACGACGATGATTTAATAGTAAAAGGAGATCAAAACAATCCTATTAAACTGCGTCTTTTAGGTGGTCTTAACCATGACAACTACAATATCGAAAGAGATAATCGTGTCAAAATCTATGATTACAAATCTAAAAATAATACGATTTCTAAAAATGCGTCGGCAAAATTAACTGACGATTATGACCTTAACGAATATAACTACAAACGCCTTAAATACAGCTTTTGGACTGCAACACCTAACCTTGGTTACAATCCTGACGACGAAATAGTGCTAGGCATGACGACCAGTTTTGTTAAAAATGGTTTTAAACGAAATCCTTTTGCTGCAAAACACAATCTCAAAACCAATTATTTCACAGGTTCTCAAGGTTACGAAATCGCTTACGAAGGCATTTTCCCAAGATTGGTTGGAAATTGGTATTATGGCTTAAATACAGGATTCACGAGTTCTCGATTTATCAGAAATTATTTTGGAAACGGGAATTTAACAATTAATGAAGAAAAGATTTTTGAAGAAGATTTTTATCGTGTTCGTGCGAAAGAATTTTATGTTAAACCTTCGATTAATTGGAGAAAAAATGCAAGTTGGTTTACTGCAAATCTAGCTTACGAAGCTATTAAAATAGAAAAAACTGCTAATCGTCGTATTGGTCTTCCAAATGTTGTGGACGATCAAGTTTTCAAGACACAGCATTTTGCAGGACTTGATTTAAAATTTGATTTTGAAAACCTAAACAAAAACGTCAATCCAAGTTTGGGAATGAAATTCAAGGCGGCGTTTAGCTACCGTCAAAACCTTGAAAACTCGGATAACAAGCTACCAACTTTCGAGACGGGATTAGGTTTTATCCATTACATCACCAACAACGAAAAAGTAATTGTCAGCACTTATTCAGAAGCAAAATGGCTGTTATCCAACGATTATCAGTTCTTCCAAATGGCGACTTTGGGCGGCAATCAAAATTTGAGAGGATTTAGATTCGATCGTTTTTACGGTAAATCTAGTTTTTATCAAACCACAGATTTGAGATTCGATTTAGGAACTATTAAAAACGCTTATTTACCAATAAATATAGGTTTGTTCGCAGGTTTTGACTACGGACGCGTTTGGATCCCAAACGAAATCACCGACAAGTGGCACAACTCTTTTGGTCTAGGACTTTGGTTAAATGCTTTGGACAAAATTGGTGTACAAGCTAGCTATTTCCGATCTAGCGATGGAGGCAGAATTGCTCTCGGATTTGGGGTTGATTTTTAAATATAAAAAAGGAGAAACTGTAGTAAATTTCTCCTTTTTGTTTGGATTAAATTTAAAATTAATGTTTTATAATCCTGCCAAAAATGCCATTGTATCGACATTATCAGCATAGGTATCTAGCGATGGTTGTTGCGCCTCCCCTAGTTTTACGCTTTCTGTACCCAAGTCTAGATTGGTAACCACTGCTTGTATATCGCCTTTGTTATCATTAATAAAAGCTTTAACCTCATCTAGGCTTTTGTAACGACTAAAATTAATAACCGCTAAAGGACTAAACAACTTATCATCCTCTTTTAACATCACAAAATTATTATCCCAGAATTTATCTTGATTCAAGAGAAAAACCGCACGGTTGTAATCGTAATTATTGGCATATTTATTATGATTAATAATTGATTGGTAACCAATAAAGTTTTCAAAAAGGCGATCGAGTTTATAATCTTCTGGGATCAGCAATCGTGTTACATTACGACAACCAAGTCCATAATAGATAAAAATATCATCTGCCAGTTTTCTAAGATCCTCATCGCTATCCTTTTCCGATACAACTGCTACTGAAGTTCGGTTCTTTCTGATAATGCTTTTATGATCTTTAAAATAATATTCGAGATAACGTGCTGTATTGTTGCTACCTGTCGCAATAACAGCATCAAAATTTTCTAACCTTTCTACCAACTCATAGCCGATACCAGCTTCGGTGTTGTCATTCCAAAGTTTTAACAAAAATGGAATTAACCAACGGTCTTTAGATGATAGTTTAATAACAGGTATACTACCGGATAAGATTACCGACATCACGTCATGCCAACCTACCATAGGGATATTACCCGCCAAGATAAGGCCTACTCTTTTGTTTTTTGATTCAAAATGATACTTCGACAACCACGTTTCTAGGGCTGAGGCATTAAGCAAAGATGCCCAACTTTCTAAAGCAAAACGCAAATTAGCCTCATCGAACCAAGGGTTTTCGACTTCCGAGCGCTTAAGGATGGCTTGCAGTTCTTGTTGTTTAGTATCATAAGTATCAGGTGATTGAGTTAAATAGCTGTTTAAAAAACTACCAACTTTTGTCAGTCCAGAAATTTTATCTTGATTAATCATTACTTATCTTATTTTTCGTAATTTTGCACAAAATTAAAAATAATATAGCAATGGCTATCAAAATAACTGATGAATGTATTAATTGCGGGGCATGCGAACCAGAATGCCCGAACAACGCAATTTATGAAGGTGCAGTAGACTGGAAGGCTTCCGAAGGAACAACTCTAGAAGGACGTGTAACGTTGACATCGGGACTAACCATAGATGCTAACGATCCTCAAGAGCCAGTTAGCGACGATGTTTATTTCATCGTGTCAGACAAATGTACAGAGTGTAAAGGCTTCCACGAAGAGCCACAATGTGCCGCAGTATGTCCTGTAGACTGTTGTGTGCCAGATGATGACCATGTAGAGTCGGAAGAATCTTTATTAGCAAAAAAAGCTTTCCTACATAACGAGTAATCGTTAACTTTAGACACCGAAATCTAATAAAATAAAATGAAAAAACACAATTTCAGTGCTGGACCAAGTATCCTTCCACAAGAAGTCTTCAAAAAAGCTTCAGAAGCGATCTTGGATTTTAACGGCATGGGGCTTTCTTTGCTAGAAATCTCACACAGAAGTAAAGAATTTGTTGCCGTAATGGACGAAGCAAGAGCCATCGTAAAAAGATTAATGAATCTTGGCGATGACTACGAAGTGCTTTATCTACAAGGTGGCGCAAGTCTTCAGTTCTTAATGACGCCTATGAATCTTCTTACAGAAAATGGTAAAGCAGCTTACACCGATACTGGGACGTGGGCAGCTGGTGCTATTAAAGAAGCTAAAAAAGTAGGTAACATCGATGTAGTAGGTTCTTCTAAAGAGGATAACTACAGCTACATCCCAAAAGATTACAAAGTTGGAGCAGACTATGACTACTTCCATTGTACATCTAACAACACCATCTACGGAACGCAAATGAAGAACTTCCCAGAAGTGGATACACTTATGGTTTGCGATATGTCATCTGACATCTTCAGCCGCCAATTAGACTTTTCAAAATTTGATTTGATCTACGCTGGTGCTCAAAAAAATATGGGACCTGCAGGTGCTGTTTTAGTAGTTGTTAAAAAAGACATTCTTGGCAAAACAGGTCGTAACCTACCATCTTACTTAGATTTAGGTTTACACATTGCGAAAGAATCAATGTTAAATACACCGCCAGTATTCCCAGTTTACGTGTCTTATTTAACACTTAAGCATCTTGAAGAAAATGGTGGTATCGCCGCTGCTGAAGCGAAAAATGAAGCTAAAGCAAAACTTCTTTATGATGAGATTGACAACAATCCATTATTCGAAGGTTATGCAGCTAAAGAAGATCGTTCTTTAATGAATGTGTCTTTCAAATTGACTGATGAAAGCAAAAAAGAAGCTTTTGACGCTGCTTGGAAAGCGGCTGGCATTAGCGGACTTAACGGACACAGAAACCTAGGCGGTTATAGAGCAAGTATCTATAATGCAATGCCAATCGAAAGCGTACAGGTTTTAGTTGATGTTATGAAAAACCTTTCTTAAAATTTTAAAGATATTACAAAAAAACGCCTTCTATTTTCAATAATAGAGGGCGTTTTCATATATTAATATGAATTCACAAAAAAATATTGGCTAGTTTTTTAAACTTTCGTATTTTTGTGCAATTTTAAAAACTAAACAGAACGTATCAGGCAACTGATCATCAACACCAAACATTAAACAATGAAAGTTCTAGCAAATGATGGGATTTCTCAATCCGCAGTAGACAGACTAACCGACGCAGGTATCGAAGTGCTTACCAATCGTGTCGCTCCTGAGCAACTTACACAGTTCATCAACGATAACCAAGTTGATGTATTATTGGTAAGAAGTGCAACGCAAGCACGTGCAGAACTTATCGATGCTACACCTAGCCTAAAGATTATTGGTAGAGGTGGTATCGGGATGGACAATATCGATGTAGAATACGCAATTGAAAAAGGTCTTTATGTCATTAACACACCAACTGCTTCTTGCAAATCTGTAGCAGAATTAGTTTTTGCACATTTCTTTTCATTAGCGAGAAACCTTCACGAGTCTAACCGACTAATGCCTCTAGAAGGCGATACTAAATTTGATAGCCTTAAAAAATCATTTGCAAAAGCTTATGAACTTTCAGGAAAAACTTTAGGTATCATTGGTCTTGGTAAAATAGGTATAGAAGTAGCTAAACTAGGGATTTCATTAGGAATGAACATTGTAGCTTACAACAGAACGCCAAAAACAGAAGCTGTAGAACTTAACTTTTTTGATGGTCAAAGCTTAAAGTTTGAAATAAAATCTGTAACTTTAGATGAAGTCCTACAAAAAGCAGACTTTATCACGGTTAACACAAGCAAACTGAAGTCCTATATTATTGACGCACCTCAATTCGAAATGATGAAAGATGGCGTCTTTATAGCTAATGCAGCGCGTGGTGGTGTTATTAACGAAGTGGCTCTAGTAGACTATATTGAGAACGGAAAAGTAGCTGGTGCTGCCTTGGATGTGTTCGAAAGCGAACCAAAACCAGAATTGCCACTACTTATGAATCCAGCTTTATCATTGTCACCGCATATTGGTGGTAATACCATAGATGCGCAAGAGCGTATTGGGTTAGAGCTTGCAAACCAAATCATCAACATCAAAAAGGAATTAGAATAATGCCAACTTTCAAAGCTTTTAGAGGTGTAAGACCTCGTCCAGAGATTTTGGACATCTTCCCTACACCTTCTCTCGACAACTATTCGCAGGACGAAATTAACAACAAAGCCAACGTTGAGGATTCTTATGTCCAAATGATAAAACCTGCTGTTGTCAGCAAATCTAAAGATGTTGACCGCAACTTAAGAAAAGTTCGCACCAACTTTGAAGAGCTACTGGATGCAAAAAAATTAATGCAAGACGATTCTTCTTACTACTTGTACGAGCAGATTATGCCAAATAAGCATAGCTTCCGAGGTCTTCTTGGTTTAGTAAGTGTCGATGACTTTTTTAATGGTAAGATTAAAAAACATGAGTCTACCATTACTGAACGTAAAATGAAAATGGCACATTATCTTGAAAAAGTACACATCCAAGCGGAACCTGTACTTTTAACTTACAACGCCAACGCAAAAGTGGAACTTCTAATGTCCCACGAGCAAAAAAATGTACCAATCCTTAACTACCTTGATGATCGTGGTGTAAGACACAAAATGTGGAAAATTGACAATCGTCTAAAGCTTCAACAATTTAAAGAAGTATTAGATCCTATCGATTCGTTCTACATTGCAGATGGTCACCATCGTATCGGAAGTGTTGGCGAGCATGCAAAACGTCTTCGCGAAAAAAATAAAAAATATTCTGGCAGCGAACATTTCAACTTTGTATATAGCTTTATCGTATCCAACCAATCGATTAAAATCCACGATTACAATAGACTTTTAAAAGATCTAAATGGTGTTAGCAAAGAAGCTTTACTAGAAGCTTTATCTCAGGATTTCCAAATCCATGAGAAAGGCGAAGAGATCTACTACCCTTCTCAAAAATTCCATATTAGCATGTATTTGGATGGTAAATTCTACAGTCTTCACGTTAAACATGACATACGTCTTTCCGAAAAAGAAGTTAACGACATGGATCATTATCTGCTCGAAAAGTATGTTTTTGAAAAGATTTTAAAACTTGATACCGAAGAAAAACGTGCTGAAAAAACAGATTACATCAAAGGTAACTCAACCAAAGAAAGCATCGAAAGAATTAAGGAAAAAGTAGATTCTGGAAAATACGAAGCTGGTTTTGGAGTCTATCCTGTAAGCTTTCAAGACTTGATAAAGATATCGGATAAAAAGATTAAGATGCCGCCAAAGTGCACCTACATCGAACCAAAACTTATCACCGCATTAATGATGTACGATATGAAATAATTCTACATTAAGCATAATACAAAGGATAATAACGGAAGTTGTTATCCTTTTTTTATTATCAAATTGTACTTGAAAACATTTTAGAAATAAAAAAATTATTTCATTTGTTGTTCTTCCGCTTCTTCCATTAATTTTAGATAATTGATGTAGCGACTGCCTTCGATTACGCCACTTTCGACAGCTTCAAGAACCGCACATTTAGGTTCGTTAATATGTAAACAGTTATGAAACTTACAATTCTGCGACATTCTAAAAATCTCAGGGAAATAATGTTGAATCTCTTCTTTTTCAACATCAATTAGCGCAAACTCTCTAACACCCGGCGTATCGATTACACGTCCTCCAAAATTCCAAAAGTGCATTTGTGCGAACGTAGTCGTGTGTTTTCCTTTAAGGTGAACATCCGATATTTCGCCAGTTTTAATATTAAGATCAGGTTGTAAGGCATTCACCAAAGTTGACTTTCCACTTCCCGAATGACCAAAAAACAAAGACGTTTTATCTTTAATAAAATCTTTTAATGCTTCAAGATTTAGATGAGCATAAGAAGAAATTTCGAGACTTTCGTAACCGATTTCAGCATAGATTGCTTGCATCTCGTTTAAGATTTCCAACTCTTCATCAGAAAGAACATCGACTTTATTAAATAAAATTAATGGTTTTATATCATAAGATTCACAACACGCCAAAAAGCGATCTAGAAAGCCCAAAGAAGTTTCAGGATGTTTTAATGTAAAAATAATACAAGCCAAATCCATATTAGAAGCGATAATGTGCGCTTCTTTAGAAAGATTAACCGACTTGCGAATAATGTAATTCTTACGAGGAAAGATTTTAGTAATCCAAGCAATGTCATCTTGCTCCAAAGTAAACTCCACCGTATCGCCTACTGCCAAAGGATTTGTCAATCTGGTTTTTATCAACTTGAATTTTCCTCTGATGCGTGCTTCATAGATTTTTTTCTCAGATTCTTCCAAAACCTGATACCAACTTCCTGTGGATTTAATGACGATTCCTTGCATTAATTTTAAATAAAAAAACTTCACTTTTAGAACGTTGACAAAGCTAAGGATTTCTAATCGCTCTCGCAAAATCAACATCATAGAAGTGAAGTTTAAAAATAGACGTTAAAAACGCTTATTTATTAATCATAATTTTATTCTGAACTTCAATCGATTCTTCATGTATCGCTTTGAAAACTTTTTCGATAAACTCGTGACTCATCCCAGATTCGTTAGCTTTTTGAGCGGCATAATCTGCAATAATTCTCCAACGTTCTGGCTGGAAAATCGCAATGTTATTTTCTTTTTTCAAAGTTCCGATTTTCTCAGAAATCTTCATACGTTGCGACAACAACTCAATCAATTGAAAATCCAAATCGCTAATCAAAGTTCTATGTTTTCCCATTTCGTCTTCGTAACCAGAAATATCAGATTTACGAATTTGAATACTGTTGATCATATCTGCCAAAACTTCTGGTGTAATCTGTTGTGACGCATCACTCCAAGCTTCATCAGGATTACAGTGACTTTCAATAATCGCACCTTCGTAACCAACATTGAAAGCTTCCTGCGTAACGCCCGCCAATCCTGTTCTGTTTCCGCAAATATGCGACGGATCGATAAACATAGGAATATTCGGGAATTGATGTTTGAAGTCTAAAGCAATCTGCCAGTTCGGGATGTTACGGTATTTTGTCTTTTGGTAAGTTGAGAAACCTCGGTGAATAACGCCTAAATTTTTAACATCTTGACCTAAAAGTCTTTCTAAAGCGCCAATCCACAAAGCCAAATCTGGATTCACAGGGTTTTTAACCAAAACTGGTTTATCAATACCACGAAGCGCTTGTGCAATTTCTTGAACTGTAAAGGGATTAACTGTCGAACGCGCGCCAATCCACAATACATCAACATCTGCTTCCAAAGCGGCAAAAACATGGTGTGCGTTTGCCACTTCCGTCGCAGTTTTGAAACCATATTCTTCCTTCACTTTTTTTAGCCAATTAAGACCGATAACGCCAACGCCTTCGAAGCCATTTGGCTTGGTACGAGGTTTCCAAATTCCAGCACGGAATACAGAAACATCAGCATCACTTTCTTTAAGTCTTTTTGCTGTTTCCAACATTTGACTTTCACTTTCGGCAGAGCAAGGTCCTGCAATAATGACAGGTTTTTCGAAGCCTTTTATCCAATTATTTTCTAATTCGTTTAAGTTCATTTTATCTAAATATTTGCTGAGTTAATACACAAGTTAATCTGTTATAAATGAGGATTTATAATTCTTTTCCAAAAAAATGTCGTTTAAAAAAAATCTTAAATGATTACAGAAATGCGAAAAACGCACTTTTTTTGAGAAAGAAATTTAGTTAGCTAAACCAATAATATCGGTAATAACTTCCAAAATTTCTAAAATAATAAGCACCAAAAAAGCTAAACAATCCACCAAAAGTAAAGGCAGATTCTAAAGTCGTTGAATATGGAAATTGGTTTGATTCCATTGATAATTCCTTTATTACAAAGGTTTTATTAGCTATTTTTGATTAAATAATCTACCACACTTGGGCAGAAAAACAAGACAAAGGTAAAACTTTATGGCAAATACAAAGTATTTTTTTTCATTTTTTTTAAATAAATGAAATTCGAACGAAAATTTTTAAGTCAAATCAAAACGCATCAAATCGTTAAGATCCTTTAGAACAGGATTAATCTCAGCGAATTTTTCGAATAATTTTTTCTTTGTCATCACTTCTTGGACAATCGTTTTATCTTCTTTAAAGTGAAGTTTTATTCCATAATTTTTCACTTTATGTTTAAAATGATTTACAAATTCTCCAGCAACTTTATCGAATTCTGCTTTCGCAGTTGATGACGAAAACAACACTTCAATCTGGTCTTCGTGGGTTTTTGTCAGTCTAAAATTGTTAATCGCATTGTAAGCTACCGAATCTATTTTCGATAATTTAAGAAGGAAAGCCTTCCACTCTCTTTCGACATCAGGTTGCGAAAAATGCTCCTTTGGTAAGTCTTCTTCAGCAGGAGCAAAAAGCTCTTCCGTCTCCTCTTTTCTGTTCATAAACGCATTAATGCTGAACTCAGAAGGCTTCGCTTGTTGTTGCAAAGGTTTTGATGCTTTTTCAACTTTTGGGCGTTCTTCAGGAAAAGTAGGCGCAGATTTTTTAACCTCAGTTTGTGCTTTATTTTGAGGAACTTGAGGCGTCGAAGTCGTTGGTGTTTTAAGATTAGCTTGAAGAAGTGGCGCTAATATTAAGAACTTTTTTTTTTAGCTTCCAAGCCAGCTGTAAGACTCGAAAGTTGCATCAAAGCAATCTCGACAGTCAAACGTGGATTTTTAGAATTTTTATAATTAATATCCGCAAAGTTGCAAATTTCGATGGCGTCGATTAATTGTTGCGCCATCCATTTTTGACTTTGGTCAAAGAATTTTTGTTTTGTCTTCTCTCCAACTTCGATTAATGCTAAAGTTTGAGGATTTTGCGACATCATCAAATCACGGAAATGACTTCCCAATCCAGCGATAAAAACATGGGGATCGAATCCTTTTTTAACTATGGTATCAAAAGCGGTTAACACTTCTGGAATTTTATTTTCTTTTGCTAAATCAACGATGTTAAGATATTGGTCGTAGTCAAGGATGTTAAGAACTTCCGCCGCTTTTTCTAAAGTAATATTCTTTTGAGAAAAGGTTGATAATCTATCAAAAATCGATAAAGCGTCACGCAAAGCACCATCTGCCTTTTGGGCAACCATATAAAGCGCGTCGTCTTCATAAGTTACACCTTCTTTATCAGCGATTTTTCTAAGATGATCTTGGATGTCTTCAATGGTAATTCTTTTGAAATCGTAAATCTGACAACGTGACAAAATCGTCGGAATAATCTTATGTTTTTCCGTTGTTGCTAAAATAAAAATTGCATGTGCTGGCGGTTCTTCCAAAGTTTTAAGAAAAGCATTGAAAGCAGCCGTTGACAACATGTGAACCTCGTCAATAATATAGACTTTGAACTTCCCAACTTGTGGTGCAAATCGCACTTGATCCGTTAATTCTCGAATATCATCAACTGAGTTATTAGACGCAGCATCGAGCTCATAGATATTTAAAGCAAATCCATCGTCATCGCTAGCGCCAGATTTTTCGTTAATTTTTCTTGCCAGAATTCTCGCACAAGTCGTTTTACCAACACCACGAGGTCCACAAAACAACAATGCCTGAGCTAATTGATTTTCATCAATTGCATGCTCCAAAGTATCTGTAATGTGAGATTGACCTACAACGGTATCAAACTCCTGCGGACGGTATTTTCTAGCTGAAACAACGAAATTTTCCATTGCTCAAAAATAGGGAATATATTTGAATTTTAAAATCTTTATCCAATTTTTAACCTCAGAGTCTTTTTTAAATTTTAACGAAGTTCTTTAATGCTACTACAAAAAATCTTTGCTAAATTTTCAGGTTCCTTTAAGCCAATTTTTAATTTGATATATTTTACTTAGCCCGCTAAATCTTCATGTATCAAACGAAAAATTCATCTCAAATTAGCTCTGAAAATTTTAGCAATAAAATTTAAACAGACTCTAAACAAAAAAAGCCGACTTTCGTCGACTTTATCTTTCAAAACTACTAACTATAATGTTGTCACGCGGACATCAATTCTTCGATTTTTGGCTTTACAATCTGGTGTATCATTCGCTTCGCATACGGGATGCTCTTGTCCATAACCTTCAGTTTCTATACGGTCTCCAGCAATTCCGGACTCTGTCATTTTTAGTTTTGCTGCATTTGCTCTTTCTAAAGATAATTTTTTATTTCCATCGACATCACCTGTATTATCAGTATAACCACCGAGTTTTACTTTTAAATCAGGAAAATCTTTCATAATTGAAATTAAGTTATCAAGTTGCGACGCCGACGAAGCTTTCAAATTACTTTTTCCCGATTCGAAAAAAAGATTTTCAATTGTAAACCAAGCCGTTTTATCAACCAAACTTGCATCTTTTACTTTAAGTTTTTTATACAAATTATAAAGTTGGCTATTTGCACCAAGATTAATTTCTTGACCAGAATTTAGTGTCACTTTTTCCAAATCTCCAAGTTCGTAAACAAAATCGCCATCAGCATTTACTGTTCCTAAAACAATAGGTTTTTCTTCAATAATTTCAATTTTTTGATCAGAGCCAGAAATCATTTTAGAATTGAGATTTTCAATTTTTTCTAAACGTTCTTTAATAATTTTATCACCGAACATATTGGCTAAAGTTGGCGCAATCACCAAAGAAACGATGGACATTAATTTAATTAAAATATTCATTGATGGCCCAGAAGTATCTTTAAATGGATCACCAACTGTATCGCCAGTCACGGAGGCTTTGTGCAAATCCGAACCTTTATAATAGGTTTCACCATTAACAACAACACCTTTTTCAAAAGACTTTTTAGCATTGTCCCAAGCGCCACCAGCATTATTTTGGAACATTCCTAAAAGAACGCCACTGACAGTTGCACCCGCTAAAAATCCGCCCAAAACTTCAGGACCAAAAGCAAAACCAATAATTAAAGGTGATAAAATTGCAATCGCACCTGGTGGCATCATTTTTTTAATAGAAGCATCTGTAGAAATAGCAACGCATTTTTCATATTCTGGTTTTGCTTTGCCTTCAAGAATCCCTGGAATTTCACGGAATTGTCGTCGAACTTCTTCAACCATCGCCATCGCAGCTTTACCAACAGCTGTAATAGCCAAAGACGAAAATATAAACGGAATCATAGCTCCAACAAATAATCCAGCCAAAACATCAGCGCGATAAATATCGATACCATCAATACCTGCAATCCCAACAAATGCCGCAAACAACGCTAAAGCGGTCAACGCAGCCGAAGCAATCGCAAAACCTTTACCAGTCGCAGCCGTTGTATTACCGACCGCATCTAGAATATCAGTTTTCTCACGAACTTCGCTAGGCAGCTCGCTCATTTCTGCAATTCCTCCAGCGTTATCAGCAATCGGACCAAAAGCATCAATCGCTAGTTGCATCGCCGTCGTCGCCATCATCCCTGCTGCTGCAATCGCAACACCATAAAGTCCAGCACACAAATACGACCCATAAATTCCGCCTGCTAAAACTAAAATCGGAAGCATGGTAGATTCCATACCGACAGAGATTCCACCAATAATATTAGTTGCGTGTCCTGTACTTGATTGTCGAACAATACTTTTAACAGGACGTTTGCCCATCGCTGTATAATATTCTGTAATGATACTCATGAGTGTACCGACAACCAAACCAACGATAATTGCTCCGAAAACGCCATTTCGAGTAAACTCAAAACCTCGGAGTATCATTTTTTCTGGTAAAATATATTGAACTAAAAAGTAACACGCAATTGCCGTAATAACGATACTTCCCCAGTTGCCCAAATTAAGAGCATTCTGAACTTTAGAAGGATTAAGACCTGCAGCATCACTTATTTTAACAAAGAAAGTTCCGAAGATTGAAAAAAGAATACCAAGACCTGCAATTAACATTGGTAAAAGAATTGGCGCAAAACCACCAAACTGATCGACAGATAAAGTTTCTCTTCCCAAAACCATTGTTGCCAGAACTGTCGCAACATAAGATCCGAACAAATCGGCTCCCATCCCAGCAACGTCGCCAACATTATCACCAACATTATCAGCAATAGTCGCAGGATTTCGAGGATCATCTTCAGGAATCCCCGCTTCTACTTTCCCGACCAAATCAGCGCCAACATCGGCAGCTTTGGTATAAATACCACCGCCAACACGAGCAAACAAGGCAATAGATTCTGCTCCCAACGAAAAACCGGTAAGCACTTCGATAGCGCGTTCCATCTCGTGAGAATTGACTAACGCATCTGGCGCAATCAAATGTTTAATAATAAGATACAATGAACCAAGACCTAAAACCGCTAAACCAGCAACGCCCATTCCCATAACAGAACCGCCAGTGAAAGAAACTTTTAGCGCTTTAGAAAGGCTTGTTTTTGCAGCTTCCGCC
>JAEXRP010000104.1:0-17208 GCA_023440705.1 Bacteroidota bacterium | reverse complement strand
GTTGGAGTGAGGCGGCGGAGCGCAGCGGAGCCGTCCGAGCGACAATGCTAAAGATATAGCGGACAGCAGGATTAGCTCCTAATAAACACAAATAAATGAATGATAAAGGTTTACATATTTTAATTAGTTTAAAAACACAAAGGGAAAATCTGCTTTTGGATTGTTCTTCTTTTGTGAGTTTTGCTAAAGAAATTCTAGGAAAATACGAGACAGAAGTCGTCGGAGAAAGTTTTCATGTTTTTGAAAATGAGAGTTTTACAGCGTCGATTATTTTGAAGGAATCTCATCTTTGTATTCATACTTGGCCAGAATATCAGCAGTTACAATTCGATTTGTTTCTTTGCAATTATCTGCAGGATAATACGCAAAAAGTGGAAGCGATTGCATTGGAAATTTGTAAGTATTTTGAAGGTGAAATTTTGCAACAAGATAAAATCTATCGTTAAGTTATGGAATTTGTTTGTCCACTTTGTCAAGCTAAAAATGAACATCAACTCGATTTTAAAATCGAGGAATATGTTTGTAGATCTTGCTATAACTTAATAGATGTCCGAACTAATAAATCTAGAAAACAACTTCCTAGACTAGCCACAAATATTACTTTAGATACTTCTAAAAAAGGTGTCATAGACGGTGTAGAATATTTTGTTGTTGCTGTCGTAGTACGCAATTACGCCAATGTTGCAGATTGGCGAGAATATTATCTTCGCGATAAAGATGGAAACGATGCATTCCTAAGTGAGAGCGATGGACATTGGGTATTTTTGTTGCCGCAAGAAGAAGCGTTTTCAGAACATCGTGGCTATTGCAATTTTAAAGGTCGAGCTTATCGTCATTATGAAACGACACCAAGTGGAATTTCGTACATGGAAGGTTTTTTTGATGAAAAAGTAAGCTTCAAACCTGCAACTTATAAAGAATATGTCAATGGTACTGAAATGGTGTCATGGGAACTTGCAAAAAAAGAAAGGAATTTCTTTTTGGGACGTCATATTTCTCGTTTTGAAATTAAGAAATTGTTCAAACCGAATTATATGCCGAGCTATAAAGGTGTCGGGATTGTTCAACCTTTCTATGTTAATCACAAGCAGATTATCCCCATTTTTGTTGCCGTTCTTATTTTAATGTCTTTGTATCAATTGTTTATTACATCGACCAATAAGAATCAAGATGTTTTTGACCAAAGAATTCCGTTTCGAGAGATTTATAATAAAGAATTAATTTCTAAAAGTTTTACACTCGATGGCGCGTCAGCGCCTATGAAGGTCTCGGTTGCTTCGGATGTTGATAATTCTTGGGCTAGTGTGGAACTTAGTTTGGTTAACGAGAAAACTAATGAAGTGACCTATGCAACCAAAGATATCGAGTATTATCACGGCGTAGATTCCGGAGAAAGTTGGTCAGAAGGTTCTAAGTCGGATAACTTCAATCTTTGTGGCGTTCCCCCAGGGACTTATCATTTTGTTATTGCGGCACAGAAGGAAGGGTCTTCATCGTTCTCTAATGAAGTCTATATTTCTGAGGATAAATCCAGAACTTTCATCATGACGAATGACGGTTTTGTTGATATGATAGAGCATCCATCAGGTGATAAAGTGGCGATTAATCTAAACAATTTAGAAGCTAATAACCCGATAGTTTTCAAGCAATTAGAAGAAGCAAAGGCTTATACCAAAACGAATCCTTCCGACGTTGTAGACGTTGTTGTGGGAAGTAATGAAAGCAATCCCGATGTCCATATAAAAGCAGAATGGTTGCCTGTTAGCTACTGGAATTTTGGGATTATCACCGTTGTCATTATTGTCTTGGTGATTATACTTTATGTTATTAAATATCAGTTCGATGTTTCTAAATGGAAAAACAGTTCTAACTCTCCATATTATAGCGAAGACTAATGGAAAAAATATTACAATATATTCGACATAATTGGTTACTGTTGAGCATTGGCGGTGGGTTTCTAGTTTGGTTTATGTACTTAACATATTCTGGAAATCAGTGGTGTGATTGTCAGAAAACAGAAAAGTACCAAGATGGTCAGCGTAGCGGTACGCATTCAAGAGGTTTTTATAGATTTTATCATAAATAAAAAATAAAATGGAAGATTTTAATTATTTACCGATCATCAATTCGGTGTTATATTCTTTTTTAGGAATCGCAATTTTAATTGTTTGTTATTGGATTATTGAGAAATTAACGCCAGAAAAAACATGGCACGAAATTTCGAAAAATAACAATACAGCTTTAGCTATAATTTTTGGTGCATTCATTATTGGGATTTCTATTATAATAAGTGCTGCGATTCATGGGTAGAATAAAGCTCAGTTTTGAGATTTTATTGCTTTTTTCAGTTTTTGTCATTGCAACATGCGGCTTGGTTTATGAGCTTGTGGCAGGTGCATTGGCGAGTTATCTTTTGGGAGATTCTGTAAAGCAGTTTTCTTTTATAATTGGCGTTTATCTTTTCGCGATGGGCGTTGGCTCGTATTTGGCCAAATTTATTCGTACCAATCTTATCGACAAATTCATCGAAATCGAAATCCTTGTTGGCGTTGTTGGAGGTATTAGCTCAATTGTTCTTTTTACAATTTTCAATACAACTGACCATTTCGAATGGGTGTTGTATCTATTTGTGTTTTTAACGGGCTGCTTAGTCGGGTTAGAAATTCCGTTGTTAATGAATATCCTCAAAGATCGAGTTGAATTTAAAGATTTGGTTTCCAATGTGTTTGCGTTTGATTACATCGGTGCGTTGATCGCTTCCATTTTGTTTCCTTTAGTTTTAATTCCGAAACTTGGGATTTTAAGAACACCTTTATTTTTTGGATTAATTAATATTTCGGTCGCGATTTTCTTATGTTTTTATTTGAAAAATGAATTAAAATCCCGTTGGACATTACAAGTAAAATCGATTTTATCTTTTATAATCTTACTTGGACTTTTCGTTTTTGCAGATCGAATTCTATCACTTTCCGAAGAAAAACTCTACGGCGAAAATTTAATTTACACACATAGTTCTCCTTATCAACGAATCGCGTTAACACGAAATAACAAAGAGTTTCGACTGTATCTTAATAACAATTTGCAGTTTTCTTCTTTAGACGAATATCGGTATCATGAAGCATTGGTTCATCCCGCGATGTCAATGGCGTCAAAACTTGACAAAGTTTTAGTTTTGGGTGGTGGTGATGGTTTTGCAGTGCGCGAAATTTTAAAATATCCTCAAGTAAAATCCATTGTTTTGGTCGATCTTGATCCTGAAATGACAAAGTTTTTTAAACAGAATGAAACGATGCGACAGCTTAATGGTAATGCGCTTAACAGTAAAAAATTAAAGATCATCAACCAAGATGCTTACACTTGGGTTAAAGAGCAAAAACAGTCATTTGATGTGGTTATTATTGACTTTCCTGATCCGTCTAATTATAGCTTAGGGAAACTGTATTCGTTGCAGTTTTATCATGAATTAAAAAAAATCACGACGCCGCAAACCTATATTTCTGTACAAACGACATCGCCTTATTTTGCCCCAAAATCTTTTTGGAGCATTCAAAAGACTATCAATCAAATATTTCCGAAAGTGGATGCTTATCACACCTATGTTCCATCTTTCGGCGAGTGGGGTTTTTGTCTAGCTACAAGTGATCTTTCTAATCAGAAGATTCACAATAAGTTAAATGGGCTTCGGTTCTACGACTATAATTTTGCGCAAATGTCTTATTTTAATAAAGATATGATTGCAAAAGACGTCGAAGTTAATCGATTGGATAACCAAATTTTAGTACGCTATTTCGATGAAGAGTGGGGAAGGGTACAGTAGAAGAAGCTTTGTTTCCACCGTTTTTTGGGCAGGATTGCTACTTCCATTTTTACAATATTGTTCCAAAAAAACGAAAGCACTTCTCTTAAAAATTACAGGAACCAATCACGTGTTGGGGCATCAACTTTGGGCTAAAGATTTCCCAAAGTTTTCTGAAGAAATAAAGACCAAAATCCTTATCGTTGGCTCTGGGATTTCGGGACTTTCCGCTGCGCGTCATCTTTCTTTGAATGCTGATTCTAATTTCTTAATCTGTGAAATGGAAAGTTTCTTCGGTGGAAATTCTTCTAGTAGCGAAAACAAATATTCCAAATATCCACGAGGTGCGCATTATCTTCCGTTGCCCAACAAAGAAGATTTTGAGATTATAGAATTTTTAAAAGAGAACAAAGTTTATCTTGGTGACGATGTTAATGGTGTACCAGTGTTGGATGATTATCAATTGGTTTTTCCTCAAGATGAACGTTTATTTTATAAAAATGCTTGGCAGTCGGATGTTGTTCCGCAACGAGGTTTGTCAAAGGAAATTCAAAATGAATTTGATCGTTTTTTCAAATTAATGACCGATTTTAAAAACAAAAAAGATGACTCTGGAAAATTTTGGTTTAATATTCCAATTTCAAAAGCCAGTCAAAATGATGAGGTCAAAAATCTTGATGAATTGAGTTTTAAAAAGTGGATTGATGATCATGATTTTAAATCTGAAGAATTGCTTTGGTATCTTAATTATGCTTGTAAAGACGATTACGGTTTGGGTATTGATTATGTTTCTGCATGGGCAGGAATTCATTATTTCGCGGGTCGAAAACACGATTGGGCAACCAACAGAAAAGATCAAGTTTTAACGTGGCCAGAAGGTAATGCAAGACTTTCGCAGTATTTAGCTAAACATTCGAAAGATAAAATCCTAAAACAACATTTGGTGTTTGACGTTCAGACAACGGAAAATAGTGTTGAGGTTTTGGTTTATGATAATGTTAATAAAAGAACATTAAAAATCCAATGTGAAAAGTTGATTATGGCAACACCTCAATTTGTCAATAATCAGATATTTAAAAATAGAAAGATTAAAAATTTCACGTATATTCCATGGCTTTTGGCGACTTTGACGATGCACGAAGATTTTGGTGGTGGTGAAGAATTGGCTTGGGATAACGTGATATATGGCGGAGAAGGTTTGGGATATATTTATGATCAACATCAAAATGTTTCGCAAAATATTGGTAAAAAAGTGATTACCTATTATCGAAGTTTTTCGAGTCAAGATTCTGCGAAAGATCGTAAAAAGCTTTTTGCGATGAAGGAAGATGAGCTGAAAGAATTAGTTCTTAAAGATCTACGTCTTGCGCATCCATTGATTGATGAACTTATTGAAGAGGTCGATTTTAACAAAATTGGTCATGCGATGATTGCACCGACTACAGGGAAAATTTTTGGTAAAGAAAGTCAGATGGCAAGAGAATCTATTGAAAACAAAATTTTCTTTGCCCATAGTGATTTGTCAGGGATTTCTATTTTTGAAGAAGCTTTTCATCAAGGTATTGATGCCGCAAAAAAAATCTTACAATGAAACAATCTTGGATACATAACGCCAAAACGGATTTAGCTTTTATTCTTTCGCCACCTTTTGTGGTGTTGGCTTTTGTGTTGCTTTTCCATAATCAATTGGAGAATGCGCAAAGCCAATATTCGTTTGTGACGTGGTTGTTTTTGATTGTTTTTGTTGATGTCGCTCACGTATATTCCACTTTGTTCAAAACCTATTTTGTAAAAGAAGAATTGCAAAAACGCCGTCTATTATACCTCGGAATTCCGGTGTTGAGTTTGGTTTTAGGAATTATTCTTTATCAATTTGGGGAATTGGTTTTTTGGTCGGCATTGGCTTTGGTTGCTGTTTTTCATTTTGTGAGACAACAGTACGGGTTTATGAGACTTTACGCTGGGTTTGAACCTAAAGGTTTTTCAAAAACGATTGATAATCTTGCGATTTACGCTGCAACAATTTATCCAATGCTGTATTGGTTTTGTACGCCACGAAAATTTAATTGGTTTGTAGAGTCAGAGTTCTCTTGGATGCAGGATTTTTCTTCGGCTTTGCCTTATTTAACGTGGCTTTATTTTGTTATTGTCATCATTTGGATTCTTAAAACTGTTTTTGTTTCTATTAAATCGAAGTTCTTTAATATTCCTAAAAATTTACTGATTGTCGGGACTTTTTTGTCTTGGTATTTCGGTATTATCTACTTTAATAACGATTTGATTTTCACTTTGTTAAATGTTATTTCGCATGGCATTCCTTACATCGCATTAATCTACATCCGCGAAATTGAACAGAAAAACGACATCAATCTTAAATCTCGTGTGATTTTTAAAAGTGGTTTGGGGATTTTGCTGTTTGTTTTGGTGATTCTTGGTTTTGCTTTTTTTGAAGAGTTAATTTGGGAAAACCTTGTTTGGGAAGAGCATTTTGCGTGGTTGGATGCAACTTCTTTTGAAGGCTATTATTTTGTTTTGATTCCACTTTTGGTAGTTCCGCAATTGACGCATTATCTTCTGGATGGTTTCATTTGGAGACGACAAAGTTAATAGTATAATGAATCCCTAGCCCTGATGGAAGCGGCATCCTTTGGCGTTGGAGTGAGGCGGCGGAGCATAGCGGAGCCGTCCGAGCGACAATGTTAAAGATATAGCATGTCGACTTCGCTCAACATAAACTTCCAGCAGGATTAGCTCCTAATAAAACAAAAAACTTCAGTACAGGCTGAAGTTTTTTTGTTTGAAAAATTTAATTATAATTTAGATTAACGTGTTCTAGATTTGATGTCGTCAGCAGCACTGTCGATGTCTCTTACTTTTTTAACCTTTTGATTTCCAAAGTTGTAAGTAACACCGAATGTAATGTTTCTTCTATAGCTATCATTCTTTACATAGTTGTAACTGCCGCTGGTTTGTGTATCGTCAATTTCGATGACATTCATGCGTAGAAGGTCGCTAACATTAACTGCAAAAGTCCAATTGTTCCAAAGTTTTTTGAGACTCAGGTCTAAACTCGAAATAGGTCTCAATGTTCCTAATTCTATCATCTGCTTGTCCATGTAGAAGAAGTTAACACCCGCATACCAAGTTTTTGCGTTGTCCAAACGGATGCTATTGTTGGTTTGGATCAAGAAGCTTGTCGAGTTTGACTTGTTGGTGTAAGTCAAATGTATCATTTTTCCATTCTCGAATTTAACAAAGCGATCTCCTGTTGTTGGATCAACGTCCAAGCTTCCATTGACTCTATTATGACGAACTCCGATGTTGAAATTACTTGTCCAATATTGTTTGAAAAAAGATTTCTGCATCCCGATCATTGCTGACATTTCTTGCTTGTCACCAAAGTTGGTTCTGATATAACGCAATTCATTGTTAAGGCCAACACTTCCATCTGGATGTAACGGAATCCCTTGCAATGGCACTTGGGTAATAACATCTTTGTAATAAGAGTGACTCAAAATTAAAAAGTAAGAGCTTTTGTACATGTAGGTTAGCTCATTGTTATAAGATGAAGCAGCTTTTACAAATGGGTTATTTTGCGTATAATTAGTTTCTGTTAAAAGGTTTTTTACTGGATTTAATTCCCAAAAACTTGGACGACGCATTCTGCTCGAAAAAGCATAAGAAATATTATTTTTATCATTAATCGCGTAGTTAGCACTAAGATAAGGCAAGAAATTTTTATAGTTTTGTTCCACTCTCGCCATGTCAGGGCGACTTTCTGGTGCGTGGTCCGATGTACCAACGCTATTAGTGATCTCATAACGCGAGCCGATTTTACCCGAAAATTTATCAGAGAATTTCTTTTCTAAAGTTAAATAAACGCCGTAGATATTTTCGTCGTAGATAAAGTAGTTCGGCTCAGATTTATTCGGCTTTTGAGGAATTAAGTAAAAGGTTTCGTATTGTGTGTCGTTGTCGGTTTTTGTTTTATTATAGTTACCACCGATGGATACGGTAAAATCATTTTTAAATTTCTTGATGTAATCCACCATTCCCGAAAAGTTATTAATCTTTTGCGGAATACTTTGGAGAACGTATTTCATAGTTTCGCCATAACCACCATTTACATCAGACATCAACGTATTATTTGTGGTACTTTGGATACGTTTGTAAGTAAGGTACGCGGCATTAAGATTCAGTTTACTACCCAACGAATCGGTTTTTAATTCGTAGTTAAGGTTTAATGAATTGTTGTAAGAGCGCGCATCTTCTATATTGTAAGATCTTGTGTAGACAGGTTCTTCTCCTTTAATTTTTGAAGTATTAAAAAAGTCAACAGTTGATCCATAACTTTTGTTAGCCCAAGTATTCCATGTTAAGGCAAGATTACTTTTATCAGTCAGTTGATAATCAATGTTTAAATAACCACCAAGATTTTTGTTAGGATCTGCGATGCCTCCAACGGTTGTTGTTTCGCTGGTGTCGTTTCCATTTTTTAAAACATAATCTTGACCTTGGATATTTTCACCACCAGAAAGATTGGCGCTAACACCCAATTTGTCTTTTCTGTAGTTAAGTGTAACACTGGATGATGTCTCATTGTATTTTGCTTGCGTATTGGACATTCTAAAATTTCCATTAAGACCGTCCGATGTTTTTTTCTTTAAAACAATATTGATGATTCCGTCCGAAGCTTCCACTTGATATTCGCTTCCAGGCATGGTAATCACTTCAATTTTCTGAATATTTTCTGCAGGTGTATTTTTCAAAAACTGAGTTAAAGATTCAGCATCCATATTGGTTTTGCGACCATTAAGATAAATGATGGCGTTGCTTTTTCCTGCAATCGTTAAAGTTTTGTCATCGGTTGTCGATACCAAAGGCGTTTGTTTTAAAAGGTCAAAAGTCGTGTTACCTTTTGCAACTGGAGACGCTGCTACATCGTATACAAAACGGTCACTTTGCTTTTTGAAAACTTGTTTTGTAATCGTAACGCCATCTATCTCTTTCGCTTTTTGAGATTTGATGGTGTCACTTGGTTTTTGTTGAGCAAGTGCAAATCCACTGAAGAATAATGCGGCGATTAGGATGGGCGTTTTCATAATTTTAAATTTTAGTTTTTCTCCGTATGAGATGTTGTGTAATTTTGATTGATATGTAGTTGGTTATGCCAACTAGTTACAAGATATTTTTAATTTAGATTTAAGTCTTTGACAATCACTTGTAAAAAATATCTCTGATGTTCTATTTTGTAAACAAGTCAAATATTGATTTTGTTACATTAATTTTTATCTTTTTTAAATTTAACTCTGTTAAACGAAAGGCTTTATCCAATGACAAAAGCCTTTCGTTTTGTTTGAAAAATTTAATATAGATTAACGAGTTCTTGATTTGATGTCATCGGCAGCGCCATCAACTTTTCTGGCTTTTTGTACTTTTTGATTTCCGAAATTGTAGGTAACACTCGCTGTTAGGCCTCTTCGGAAGGAATCATTAGACAGATAATTGAAATTTCCGTCAGCTTGTTCATCTTTGATTTTTACAATATTAGTTCTTAAAACATCGTTGACATTAACTGCGAACGTCCAATTATTCCAAAGTTTTTTGATACTTAAATCCAATCCTGCAAGGCTTTGCAACTGTCCAAAATCGATTTGTTGTTTATCTACATAAAAGAAGTTAACGCCTACAAACCAAGTTTTTGCTTTGTCCAAACGGATGGTATTATTAGTTTGAATTAACAAACTTGTCGACTTTTTTGTGTTGGTATACGTATCGAAAATTTCGCCTGTTGTTGGATCCGAGTTCAAAGTTCCGTTATTGATATTATGTTGCAAACCGATATTAAAATTGGTTGTTAAATACTGGTTAAAGAAGCTTTTCTGCATTCCCAACATTGCCGACATTTCTTGTTTGTCGCCATAATTACTGCGGATGTAAGCCAATTGTCTGTACGTATTTCCATCTCGAACAACATCTCTCTGTAATGGAACCATCGTGATCACATCTTTAAAATACGAGTGATTAAGGATCAGGAAATACGAATTTTTGAACATATACGTCAACTCTTGATTGTATATCGAAGACGCTTTTACAAAGGGATTATTTTGTGTGTAATTGTCTTGTGTAATGATGTTTCGTACGGGATTCAGCTCCCAAAAACTTGGTCTTCTCATTCGGCTAGAGAAAGCATACGAAATGTTATTCTTATCATTAATCGCATAGTTTAAACTTAAATATGGCAGAATATTGTTGTAGTTTTTTCTACTCGTGCCATATCTGGTCGCTCTGCTGGCGGATTGTCCGAAGTCCCGATACTGTTAGTAATTTCGTAACGTGTTCCAATTTTTCCAGAAAATTTATCAGAAAATTTCTTCTCTAATGTTAAATAGAAACCATAGATATTTTCATCATATTCAAATAAATTTGGTTTGTATTTAGTCGCTTCGTTTGCTGCGAAATTCGTACTTTCATATTTGGTGTCGTTTTCCGTTTTTGTTTTATTGTAGTTTCCACCAACCGAAACCGAAAAATCATTTTTAAATTTCTTGATGTAATCCGCCATTGCAGAAATATTGTTGATATTCTGTGGTGTATCTTGAATAATTTGATTGGCTAAAGCACCTTGATTCCAATTGGCGTCTGAAGCATAAGTTCTGTTATCCGAATCTTGAATTCGTTTGTAGGTAAGATAAGCGACATTTAAGTTTAATTTACTTCCCTCTTCATCTGTTTTTAATTCATAATTCAAGTTGAAATTATTGTTGAAAGATCTGTTATTGAGCACATTTCGACTCAAATTATAAAAACGATTCGTCAAATTCCCATTATCGTCGTAATTGCTGTACGTGTTGTTAAGTAAAATTGTCGCGCCTTTACTATTACTCGCCCAAGTGTTCCATGACAACGCAAGATTACTTTTGTCGGTTAATTGATAATCCATGTTGATGTAACCGCCCAAGTTTTTTTCAGGACTGTCGATAGGACCAACAGATTCGGTTACTGTATTTTTATTTCCGTTTCTGATGATATATTCTTGAGGTTCGATTTCTTGACTTCCTGTGATATTGGCATTAAGACCGAATTTTCCTTTTCTATAATTTAACGAAGCACTGCTGGACGTCGAGTTGTATTTGTTTTGGGTATTCGACATTCTGAAATTTCCGTTAAGTCCATCCGTCATTTTTTTCTTCAAAACAACGTTGATAATGCCATCCGAAGCCTCCACTTGATATTCACTTCCAGGAAGCGTAATAACTTCAATTTTCTGAATATTTTCTGCAGGTGTGTTTTTTAGAAACGAAGCCAAAGATTCCGCATCCATGTTAGATTTTCTTCCGTTGATGTACACAATCGCGTTATTTTTCCCAGCGATTTTCAATGTTTTATCGTCGGTTGTAGAAAGAAGTGGCGTTTGCTTCAACAAGTCAAAAGTTGTATTTCCTTTGGCTACAGGCGAAGCAGCAACGTCGTAAACGAAACGATCACTTTGCTTTTTGAAAACTTGTTTTGTAATCATAACAGTTTCAATCTCTTTTGTACTTTGAGATTTGATTGTGTCATTTGTTTTTTGTTGTGCAATTGCAAATCCACTGAAGAATAATGCGGCGATTAATATTGGCGTTTTCATAATAGTAATTTTTTAGAAGTGTGTATGTCTTAATATTGAACAAAGCAAAGATATATATTAAAATTAGTATTATGCAATACAAAGTACTAAAAATACTTTTGATTGAATTGTAAATTGTTGATTTTCAGATATAAAAATTTGAATTAATTATGAAGGTGTAATTTGTGTTTTATAAATAACTTGAGTTATAGAAAATAAAACGAACATTATTTTGTGTAATTTTTGAAAAAAATAGTATCGAATACAAGCTGAACTTCTTATCATTAAAAATTCTTGATACAAAACTCTACAGATTTTTATTAAAATGACCACGCATTTAAAAGAGATTTTTTAATTCGAATTCAAGTTAAAAAATTAATGCACAAAAAAACACCGAAGAAAAAATTCGATGTTGCTTATTTTGGATTTCAATGTTAAAATTAAATACTATTCTCGATCTTTTCGGGCTAATTTTTTCTCCACCCAAATTGTTGCGAAAGGGAAGAAAGCTGCCATTAACGCAATGACAGAATCTTCATCGTCCCAATTGTAAATTTTGCGTGCTGGCACACATAAGAGAAGATAAAGTGTAAAAAATAAACCGTGGATATTTCCGACAATAATAATAAAAATGGTTGGCAAAAGTCCTTCTTGGTCATAACGTTTCCAAATCATTGCGAAGCCATACAGTAACAAACATGAAATCGCTTCTGCAACGCAAACTTGCTTAAACCATTTTAGGACTTTTTCTTCCGGATATTTTGAAAAGTATTTTTCGATAAAATTCATAATTCAGTTTAGTTTTGAGCATACATGACTCAAGTTTTGAAACTATTTTTTTACATTAAATTTAATAAAATCTAAAAATTGATTTTGCTGATCTACAAACAAATAATGCGAACAATTATCAAGAATTCTAAAATTGTTTGCTCCTACAATATTACGCAAATCCGTTAACTGTTTCACTGAAAAGATGCCGTCATTTTGTCCATAAATGGCAAAAAGAGGGATTTTCTTTTTCGTAATTTCTAAAAGAACAGCTTTGTTATCAATATTATTTTGAGTTTCATTTTTATAAAATAACAAAGGCGAATTATGGTTTCTAAAATTAGTTTTATAAAACTCCGAATTTTCAAATTCTTGTCTCAAATTTTGACTTTCTGTTGTAGGATTTGGCATCGAAAAATATCCCAAATCACTGGCAATATCATAAGTTTTCTTTCTGTATTCCGCTGCGTTTTTGTTCAGAGTTTCAATCGTAGAAATTTCTCGAAGTTTATTTTCATCAGTTTTAAAAGCTAATTTCGCAGTCTCCAAAATATGATTATAAGTCTCTTGTTGCGAGACCAAAGCGCCTGCAAGTATTAGCGATTTTACTTTTTCGGGATATTGATTCGTGTAAAGTGTCCCGACAATTCCGCCAAAACTATGCGCCAAAATGTTGGCTTTCTCAAGATGATACAACTTGTAGATTTGGTTGAGGTCGGCAAAACTTTCTTGGAAAGTCATCGTCGCATTATCATCTTTGGATCGACCTTCGCCGCGCCTGTCATAGACAATAACATAAAAACCTTTGTCTGCTAACTTTTGCGCAGTTGTAGCTTCGAATAAATTCGAATTTCCGCTTGGTCCACCATGAATAAAAATAATCGATGGGTTTTTCTTGTCACCATAAGCTTTAGAATAAAGATTTTGTGCCTCCGAAATACCAAAACAAACAAATGAAAATAGAATGCTGAAAATAAGTTTCATTTAATGCAAATTATCAAATAATTGAAAACTTATTTATAAAAATTACTTCCATCTAAGTATTCAAAAACTTCTGGAGGAAGCATTGGACGGACATTTTTACCTTCTTTAATCATATTTCTGATGTCTGTTGCAGACAACTCGATAATTGGCGCGTTGATCAGAATGATATTTTCGCTTTCGGAAATGTAGTCGTTATTTTTCTTTTCGCCTTCAAACAGCCTTGGATAGACAATTATTTGATGATTCTTTATTAAAACATCAGCGTTTTTCCATTTATGAAGTCCCGCCAAATTATCTTCACCCATGATCAAACTAAACTGATAATTCGGGTATTTTTCGTGGAGATAAGTTAAAGTGTCAATGGTGTAACTCGGTTTTGGAAGCGAAAATTCAACATCCGACGCACGCATTTTTGGATAATGTTTAATAGATAAATTCACCATATCCAATCGATTGTGATCAGCGAGAAGAGATTTTTTATCTTTAAAAGGATTTTGCGGGCTTACCACAAACCACAATTCTTCCATATCCGATTTTTCCAAAATATAATTGGCCAAAATCAAATGTCCAATATGAATAGGATTAAACGAACCGAAAAACAAACCGATTTTTTTCATTTTTAAATTTTAAGAATGAAACTTAACATCTCTAATGTTTAAAAAATAAGAAACGTTGCCTTTCCAATGGTTTTCTTCCACCGTAAACGCCAAATCAAAAGACTTTGTACGGAAATCTTCTGCATAAACTCCCAGTTTAAAACCAATACATTCGATGTTGCGATTTGTACTTGGTTGATGTACAAAAAATTTGAGATGATTACCATCTTTACCCATTAGTCGGACGTAACCTGCGACTTTTATATCTTTTAGAACCAAAATAGGTTTCATGTTTTTTGGTCCAAATGGCGCCAACTTTCTATGGAAATTATAAAACTCGCGGTTGAGATCATCGATGTTGATGACGCTGTCGATGTAGATAGATGGTTCTTTTTGATGCTCTTGAATGTTGTCGCGAACATAACCTTCGAACATAATTTTGAAAACTTCAAAGTTCTCCTTGTCCATCGACAATCCTGCTGCTGCTTGATGTCCTCCAAATTTCTGGAAAAGATCCGAACAATAGTCCAAAGCCTCATGAATATCAAAATCCGAAACCGATCTTGCCGAAGCAACCATTTCGCCATTGTTACCGTCGGTAAAAACTAAAGTTGGCTTAAAGTGACTTTCGATTAATCGCGAAGCCACGATGCCGATAACGCCTTTGTTCCAAGACGGATCGTACACAATAGTAGAGTAGGAGCTTTCAGTTGAAGATTCAACCTGATTCATCGCCGATTGTGTAATCGTGTGATCCATTTCTCGTCGTTCATCATTTAGGTTAATTATCTCATCTACAATCTGTTGTGCTTGTTTTAGATTGTCGGAGATCATTAACTCCACAGAAGCTTTCGCGTGCGAAATTCTTCCTGCAGCGTTTATTTTTGGAGCAATGTCAAAGACAATATTAGAAATTTCGAAATGCGCCAATTTCTCTTCAGGAATCAACAATCGCAAACCGAACTTTCTAGTTTTACGCAAGAATTTAAGTCCTTGTTTAGCCAAAACTCGATTTTCTCCAGTCATCGCAACAATGTCCGAAGCGATACTTATTGCTAATAAATCCGTTAATTCGAAAAGTTCGTTTTCAGGAATTTTATAGATTGTATTTAAGCCTTGACAAAGTTTAAAACCGACACCACAACCACTTAATTCTTTGTAAGGGTAGCGACAATCTTTACGTTTTGGATCAAGGACAGCCACCGCCTTCGGGATTTCGTCGCCTGGCAAGTGGTGATCACAAATGATAAAATCGACTTTTAGCTTGTTGGCATATTCAATTTTATCGATAGATTTTATCCCGCAGTCAAGCGCAATAATCAAGCTAAACCCATTTTCTTTCGCAAAGTCAATGCCTTCCGTCGAAATACCGTAGCCTTCCACATTACGATCTGGGATATAAAAATCAAGATATTTTTTGTCAACGATTTTGCTGAGGTAGAGATACATTAGCGCCACAGAAGTCGTTCCGTCCACGTCGTAGTCGCCGTATACTAATATTTTTTCGCCATTTTCGATGGCTGTTGCAATGCGTTCAACCGCTTTTTGCATGTCCGCCATCAAAAAAGGACTGTGAAAATCGTTTCCGTTTGGTTTAAAAAATTCGCGAGCACTTTGATAATTGTCGATGCCACGCAAAACGAGAAGTTTGGATTCTAAAGTTCCAAATCCAATTGAGGAAATGAGACCATCTACTATGTCTTCATCGGGTTCTGGTTTATAAATCCATTTTTGACTCATAGTTACAAATTTAGTCAAAAAAAATAGATAATCATTATGTTGAAAATTGAAGCAGTTACTTAAAAGTATTGTTGGAATAAGTTTTAATTTTTGTAATCGAATTAGTTGTTCCTCGTTTTGGAAAGACAAAGATTTCTATCCAGTATATTTTGAGAAGGCTAGTTTGCTAGAAATGTATACTAAAGACAATAAACTGAAAATTAGAAAAAAACAAGATTTGATAAAAATTGTAAACTTTTTAAATAATTGAAAAGACCTCACAAATTTTGAGGTCTTTTTGCTTAATTCAATATAAAAATTTATCCAGCTAGATAATCTTCCATTTTAGTGCGGAGTTTGTCCCAATCTTTTGGTTGGATGCCGCCATTTTCGAAACTTACAAAAACGATAGTTCCCTCGCCTTCCAAAACTGTTTTGTCACCAAGGTTAAAAACATATTGATAAGTGCATGAGGTTTTACCAAGCTTGCTAATGTACATAGACTTGGTGATGATATCACCTAATTTTGCAGGTGACTTAAATTGTGTCTTAATATCAACCGTTGGAATCCCAGAATCTTGATGCATATTCTCGAAAGGATAATCTAGAACTTCACGGAAAAAATCTTCCATCAAGCCATTTAACATTTCAAAATATCTTGGGTAAAAAACGATTCCCGCAGGATCGCAATGCTCGAAGCGGATGCGTTGTTCTTTTATAAATTTCATCTTTTAAAACTATTTTAAAGCTTGTGCAATCAAAAAGCCAGAACCACCACCAAGTCCAGGTCCAGGATGTGTTGAAGCACCACTTTGATAAAGATTCTTAATAGGTGTTGTATGATTCTTGGTCGATTTCAAAGGTCGGAAAACCAAATACTGTTCAATCTCGCAAAGTCCAGCATAAGGATCGCCACCAAAAAGATTGACATTTAGTTCACTTAAATCTTTCGGTGAAATAACTTTTCTTGCAATACAAGCGGATTTCACATTGCTAATATATTGGCTAATTCTATCGATAATTCTGTCGGCATAAGCTTCCTTCAACTCATCAGTCCATTCGCCATTACAAAGATGCGACAAAGTTCCTGCTGCATCTGTCACTGGGAAGTTAGGACATTCTGGAAGTTGAATCCACAGAACATGTTTTCCATCTTTTCCTCGCGTTGGATCGGTCGCGGTTGGTTGTCCAATAGCAACAGTTGGCATCTCGGGTAACTCTTGACATTTCGCTTGGATACAAGCTTTAGAAATATCATTAATGCCGTCCGACAAATGACAATAGGTAACCTTGGAAAGCGCCTCGTCATACCATTTTGGCTCTTCGTCCATCACAACATGAATTTGCATATTTCCCATTCCGAAACGATAATTTTCGGCATCGTTTTTAACATCATTCGGGATTTTAGAAGATGATTTTAAAAGATTGCCGTAAAGCTGCTTTGGCGTCACACTTGCCACGACATTTTTAGCTTCGTAGGTTGTTCCATCTTTTGTACGAACCCCTTTAACAACAGCATTTGGATCAACAAGGATTTCGTCAACCTCTTGATTTAGCATAATCGTTCCACCATTCTTTTCAATAATATTTTTGAAAGCCTCTACGATTTTATAACTGCCTCCTTTTACTAAGGGTAAACTCACGAACTCGACGGTAAAAGCAATAATCTTTGCCATCGTCGATGAAAAAGGACTTTCAGGCGCTAATCCCGTATGCAAAATCCACGGTGCCAAACT
>JAEXRP010000032.1:0-28741 GCA_023440705.1 Bacteroidota bacterium | reverse complement strand
CTTTTGTAGCGGTTAATCAGGGAAGTGCGATGGACGCGGCGTTTACCATTTTAGAATATCAAAGTTCTAAAAAATCTGCTCCGACGATTGGACTTGTTGGGAAATGCGTTTTGTTTGACACAGGTGGAATTTCAATTAAACCTTCTGCAAATCTTCATTACATGAAAAGCGATATGGGAGGCGCTTCAGCGGTAATTGGCGCATTAATCTATGCTGCAGAAATGCAACTTCCAATTAATATCGTTGCGGTTTTACCAATAACCGATAATGCAGTTTCGGAAAAAGCTTATTTACCAAGTGATGTCGTAAAAGCCTACAACGGAAAAACGATAGAAATTATCGATACAGATGCCGAAGGCCGATTAACATTAGCCGACGGTCTTTCTTACATCACCAAAAATTACAAATTGAACCATCTTATTGACCTTGCAACTTTAACAGGAAGCAGCGTAAGAATGTTCGGAAACACTTGTGGCGCTTATTTTTGTAATGATGATCAACTGAATCAAAAACTACAATCTTCAAGCGAAAAAAGTCAAAATAGAATTTGGAATCTTCCACTTTGGGACGTTTGGAAATCTGAAATAACTTCGGACGTTGCTGATTTTAAAAACATTTCATTAAAACCTGTTGGCGACTGTATTGTTGCCGCAAAATTTTTGGAACAATTTATCAATGATCATCCGTCATGGGCACATCTTGACATCGCTGGTGTCGCCTACGGAAATGTCGAATATGCGAAAGATAAAGCGGCAACTGGCTATGGTGTACACTTGTTAGCGCAACTTTTCAAAACTTATAATTGATGATACAAATTACAATATGATGGAAAAAACTATTGTCTGTATATCCTGTTACTACAAAGGATTTGATTTTATTGACGAAGCTAAAAAACTTGGCAACAAAGTCATTTTGATTACCTCTGAGTCTTTGAAAACCAAAGACTGGCCTTGGCATGCGATTGACGAAGTCTATTATATGTCGGAGATTGCACCTTCAACTTGGAATCTCGAACATCTTGTACAAGGATTTTCTTATTTAATGAAAATTCATCAAGTGGATGCTGTCGTTGCTTTGGACGATTATGATGTCGAAAAAGCGGCTATGATTCGCGAAACTTACAGAATCCCAGGCATGGGACAGACGACACATCGTTATTTCCGTGATAAGTTGGCGATGCGCCAGCAAGCTTTGGATAACGATATTAATGTGCCTGAGTTTTCATCGATATTTAATGATGCTAAACTAAACAAGTTTATCGAAGAACATCCAGGTCCGTGGGTTTTGAAACCTCGATCTGAAGCATCAGCAAGTGGCATTAAAAAAATAAAAGATCGTGATCAACTTTGGTCAGCAATAGAAAATCTTAAAGAAGAACGTTACAAATTTCTCCTAGAAAGTTTTAAACCAGGGAAAGTATATCATGTTGATTGTCTTGTTTATAAACATCAAATTGTTTTCGCATGTTGTTCGCAATACACCTCGCCACCGATGAAAGTGTCGCACGAAGGTGGTGTTTTTGCAACAAGGACTTTGGATCAAAATTCGGATTTTACAAAAGCACTTTTAAAAATTAACCAACAAGTTTTAGAAAAATTTGGAATTAAAAACGGCGCAACTCATAGCGAATTTATCTTCGGCGATGATGGACAATTTTATTTTCTAGAAACCTCGTCACGTGTTGGTGGTGCGCACATTCCGGATATGATAGAAGCCGCAACTGGCGTTAATATTTGGAGAGAATGGGCAAGATTGGAAGATGCTTTATTACGCAAAAATGATTATTCTGTAGAGATTAAATCCAATCTTTTTGCTGGACTTTTAATTGCTTTAGCAAAAGAAAAAAATCCTGACACTTCGATTTTTAAATGTCCACAGATTTTCAAATTTTTATCGATTGACAATCATATCGGAATCGTTTTTAAATCCGAGTCTGAACAACAAATTATTGAAGACCTCGACTGCGCCTCAGAAATTATCGCAGAAAGCATTCTCAATATTTTACCACCTACAGAAAAACCAACCTCTTAAACTCACAAAAATGCAAATCGAACATACAGAATATTATTCTCACATTTTGGGGAGAAACTTAAAAATCGAAATTACAGGACATTTTGGATATCCGATTATTATGTTTCCAACTTCGCAAGGTTCTTATACTCAAAATGCTGATTTTCATCTTAACGGAAGCATTTCCAGTTTTATTGATGATGGAAAAGTTAAACTATATAATGTTGAAACGCTCGACAAAGACACTTTTTATGCGGACCATTTATCACCCGCAGAACGCATCCGAAACTACGAAAGATACATTCAGTTTTTGGTGCAAGAATTTGTGCCTTCGATCCAAAAATTACATCAGACACATCGTGTAGCTGTTGCTGGTTGCAGTTTTGGTGGATACCATGCTTCTAATTTTGCGTTTAGATATCCTGATTTGGTATCGCATTTATTTTGTTTGTCTGGTGCTTTTTCGATTAGAAGTTTTATGGATAATTATCAAGATAATTTGGTGTACTTCAATTGTCCCGAAGAATTTATGCCAAATGATGAAGCTTGGAAATATCGACACATGCACATCGTTTTAAGTACTTCCGACCAAGATATTTGTCTTGATAAAACTCGAAAAATGGCTGCAATTTTAGCAACGAAATCTATTAATTTTTGGTACGACGAAGCCAAATGGATTAACCACGATTGGCCACTTTGGCGAATGGTTTTCCCAAAATTTATCTCAAATTATTTTAATTAAATCATTTTAAAAACACATAAAAAAAGTACAATTATGGCTAAGAAAGTAGGAATATTATTTGGTATGGAAGATACGTTTCCGTGGGCATTTATAGATAAAGTAAACGAATTAGGTAACGGCGAAATCATCGCAGAGCCTGTTATGATTGACAAGCTAGAGCAAGGTGCAGATTACGAATACGCTGTGATTATTGACCGAATTTCTCAGGATGTTCCTTTTTATCGTGCTTATCTTAAGAATGCCGCTGTTAACGGAACTTATGTCATCAACAATCCTTTTTGGTGGAGCGCAGACGAAAAGTTTTTCAATAATGCACTCATGACAAAAATCGGAATTCCTGTTCCGAAAACCGTTCTTCTTCCATCACACGAAAGACCGACTAACACGTCAGAAACTTCTTTTAGAAACTTAAAATTCCCGCACGATTGGGATTATATTTTTAACTATGTTGGCTTCCCTGCTTATATGAAACCTCATGATGGTGGCGGTTGGCGCAATGTTTACAGAGTTGAAAATCCAGATGACCTTTGGAATAAATTGTCAGAAACCGAGCAATTAGTGATGATGGTTCAAGAGGAAATTGTCTTCGAAGATTATTATCGCGTTTATTGTTTGGGTAAAAAATATGTACATATTATGCCTTACGATCCACGTAATCCACATCATTTGCGTTACGTAACCGAATCAAAATACGAAGGCGAACAATTAGAAAAAATTCTAAAAACCATTCATGATTATACTTTAAAAATTAATGAAGCTTTAGGATATGATTTTAACACGGTTGAGTTCGCTGTAAGAGACGGAATTCCTTATGCAATCGATTTCTGTAATCCTGCGCCAGATGCCGATCGCAACTCGGTTGGTGAAGATAACTTTCAATGGATTGTGGAACATTCTGCGAAATTAGCCATCGAAAAAGCCAAAGAATTTGTTTCTGGAAAACCAAATATTTCTTGGGGCGACTTCGTGAAAGATTCTGTTAAAAAATAGAACTTTTCTAACATCAAAAAACACAAACTATGCATAGATTTACGATAGGAGTTGAAGAAGAATACCAAATCATCGATGCCGAAACACGCGATTTGGTTTCACATGTTTCCAAGATCATTGAAGGCGGAAAAACACTTCTCAGCGAAAACCTAAAACACGAAATGCACGAATCCGTTGTCGAAATGGAAACTGGCATTTGTCAAAACGTTAAAGAAGCCAGAGAAGAGCTTACCAATCTTCGTCGTCATCTTGTAAAAGTGGCGCACGAGCAAGGACTTCGCGTTTCCGGAGGTGGTACGCATCCATTTTCGCATTGGAAGAATAATGTCATCACCAAAGATGCTCGTTACGACAAGCTGGTAAACGATATGGGCGATGTTGCACGTTCGAATCTTATTTTCGGATTACACGTACACATCGGCATTCCTGATCGAGAAGAAGGCATCCGAATCCAAAATGTAATGCGTTACTTTTTGCCTCACGTTTACGCTTTGTCTACTAATTCGCCGTTTTGGGTTGGTCGTTTGACAGGTTTCAAATCTTATCGTCAAGAAGTTTTTGCGAAATTTCCGAGAACTGGGATCCCGAGTTACTTCAGTAGTGTTGCAGAATTTGATGCTTATGTCAATTTGATGATTAAAACAGGAACGATTGACAATGCTAAGAAAATCTGGTGGGATTTGCGTGTCCATCCATTCTATCCAACGATAGAATTTAGGATTTGCGACATGCCATTAACTATCGACGAAACCGTTTGTATGGCGGCTATTATGCAATGTTTGGTGGCGAAAATCTACAAAATGCATCAACAAAATATCAGCTTCCGTTCTTATCGACGATTGATGATTTCTGAAAATAAATGGCGTGCTTCTAAAGACGGAATCCACGCTAACTTAATCGATTTTGGGAAAGAAACCAGCGTTCCGTATTCCGATTTATTGGACGAACTTTTACTGTTTATCGATGATGTTGTGGACGAGCTAGATTGTCGTCAAGAAGTTGAATATTCGCGAGAAATTTTAAAAATGGGAACTGGCGCAGATCGACAACTACAAGTCTTTAACGAAAGTGGCGGCGACCTAAAAGCAGTTGTTGATTATATGATTTTCGAAACAGAAAAAAGTGTCATTTAGCCAGCCTTTAAAGCTGTGTAAAAAGCCATTTGTTAATATTTGCTTAACTTTGCATAAATTTTTTGCAGTATGAATCAAGCAGTTAGAATCGCAATTTTGGATATGAATAACAATTTCCCCAACCAAGGATTGGCGAATATTATTCAGATTTCTGAAAATTTTAAAAATACAAACTCAGAGCAAATCCGCATCGAAGTTTTCGATGTTCGTTATAAAAATGAAATGCCAAATATTGAAGATTTTGATATTTTCATTTCGTCGGGTGGTCCCGGAAATCCGCACAAAGAAGGTTTTGCATGGGAAATGCCTTATGCCAATTTCTTAAACGCAATTTGGGATTACAATAAAAATAACGAAGACAAAAAATACTTATTTTTAATTTGTCACTCATTTCAATTAGCGGTTATCAATTGGAAATTAGCGAATGTTTGTAAAAGAAAATCTTACTCGTTTGGTGTGATGCCAATCCATAAAACAGAGGAAGGTGAGCAAGAGATTTTATTTAAAAATTTGCCAGAACCTTTCTACGCCGTGGATTCGCGCTCATACCAATGCATCGAACCAAACGATGATAAGTTAAACGAAATGGGAATGAAGGTTGTCGCAATCGAAAAAATGCGTCCGAATATCCAATTAGAAAGAGCATTGATGGCGATTCGTTTTTCGGATGAGATTTTCGGAACACAATTCCATCCAGAAGCCAATCCTGCAGGCATGTTAGAAAATCTAAAAGACGAATCTAACAAACAAGCGATGATTAACAACTTCGGCATGGAAAAATATTTGGAAACACTTGACAGAATTGATGATGAAGACAAAATTATTTTGACCCAAAAAGAAATTTTGCCGAGTTTCCTAAAGATGGCTCAAGACAAAATTTTGCAAGCGTTAGCTCATAGTTTGGATTAATTAACTTAAAAAAACAAAACACAAATGGTACCTAAATATAGAGATCAATTCAATCAAGAATTCACCAACGAAAAATACGAGTTGATGAAGGAGATGATACACGAAAAGACTGGACAATATACAGGTTTTCGTCTTTGCGAGACACCAGTTTTTTTACCATATTCTTTTAGAGAAAAATTATTGTACGCTGCCGAATCTATTTTGGAACAAATTAATAAAATTCCAAAAGCGGTTTTTGATAAAGCTATTCCAGCAAACTGTTTCGTGCCACATGACACAGACAAACCTCACTTTTTGTGTATCGATTTTGGTATTTGTCGTGGCGCCGATGGTAAGCCAATGCCTCAGTTAATCGAGTTACAAGCTTTCCCATCACTTTATGCATTTGAAGAATTGCATCGCGATGTTGTCTTTGAAGTTTTTCCGTTTTTGTCGGAGTTATCGCAGCGTATTCCGTACGATCAACTTATCGAGATTATGAAAGAAGTTATCGTTGGTGACGAAAATCCCGAAAACGTCATTCTTCTCGAAGTCTATCCTGAACGTCAAAAAACAAAAATTGATTTTAAAATCACAGAAGATCTTTTACACATAAAAACCGTTTGTCTTAGCAAGGTTAAAAAAAGAGGTCGCGAGATTTTTTATGAAAACGATAATGGCGAATTAGTCAGAATTAAACGTATCTACAATCGTGTTATCTTGGACGAATTGGATAAAATCGAAGGTTTTGAATCGGAATTTAACATTCGTGAAGACGTTGATGTAGAATGGGTAACACATCCGAATTGGTTTTATAAAATTTCGAAATATGTATTGCCTCTTTTGGAGCATACTTACATCCCAGAAAGCTATTACGCCAACGAATTCCCGAGTGATGAAAATATTGAAGAATATGTATTAAAACCTTTATATTCCTTTGCTGGTGGTGGTATTAACTTACATCCAACTAAAGAGACTTTAGCACAACTCGATGATCCTTCTCAATATATTTTGCAGAAAAAAGTAGAGTATGCGGAAGTTTTCCGTGATCCAAATGGCGACTACGCAAAAGGAGAAATCCGAATGCTTTTCATTTGGAAACCTGGCGACGAATTCCCAACTTATCTCAACAATTTGGTGAGAATGACCAAGTCCGACATGGCGAATGTTGATTTTAATAAAGCTGACCAAATGTGGACAGGAAGCTCTTTTGCCTTGTTTGTGAAATAATTTTCGATTAAATTAAAACTGAATATTTTCGATTATAAAAAAAACGCCACATTACTTATGCGGCGTTTTTTTATTATACTTTTTTAATCACATTACTTTTATAAATGCGCTCTTAGCATCCAAGCCATTTTTTCGTGTTTTTCGAGAAGTCCTACCAAGAAATCTTCGGTACCGAAATCTTTAGAATCATCCATTTTTGCAACAACTTCACGAATGTAAGATATCACAGATTCTTGATCTTCTAACAAAGCTTTGATGAACGATTGACTGTCATTTTTACTAAGTTTTTTCTCTGACAACCTTGTTAACTGTACAAAGTCTTTTAGGCTTCCTGGCGCCATTTGTCCTAACTGACGAATACGTTCTGCAACCTCATCGATAATCTCTTCGAGCTCGTCATATTGACTTTCAAAAAAGACATGCATTGCGTGAAAATCTGCTCCTTCAACATTCCAATGTGCATTTCGAGTTTTCGTATAAAGAATATGTTCATCTGCTAAAAGTACAGAAAGCGCTTTTACATTATCCTTAATTTGTTTTGCATCTAATCCGATTGAAATTTTCATACTATTTTATTTTTAAATTAATTCAATTTTATATAACAAAACTAAAGCAAATAGCCTACCAATAAGACTTTTCTTAATTCAAAAAGGGAAAACAATAAAAAGACAAAATCTATCAACAATTATATTTTCGATAGACAGATAAAATATTTACAATTTTTCTTTTAAAAAGTCTATGGTTCTTTCTGTAACAAATTTTAAATCTTTTGGCATTTGTTTTTCTGACCAAGGCTCAAAACTTCCAAAACCGTGATCCCCGTTTTCAATAACCAATAATTCCGAGTTTTTTGCCCATTGATGAAGCAATTCTGCCTCTCGTAGATTAACCGTTTCGTCTGCCGAACCATGAATTATTAAATAAGGAATAGATAATTTTTCAACCGCATTCTGGATCGTAAAACGCTCTTCATTGGCTTTAAAATCTTCAAAAAACTGAAAATAATGTGGCATCTGTTGTTTAGTTCGTTTATTCTCAATATAGAGAACGCCAGCTTTTTTAATTTCGGGCAACATTTCTTTTGGAGGAAAACGCGATGCATAATCCGAAATCCCTGCAAAATCCACCAAAGCTGTAATACGATGATCTTCGGAAGCTTGTATAACGACATTTCCGTTGCCGCGACTATGACCAATTAAAGCAATTTTGGAAGCATCAACTTCTGAAAGTTTAGAAAAATAATCGATTACAAATGTCAAATCGCTCATCTCTTTAGAATAGTTATTGTGACCAAAAGCCTCCAAATCTGCAAAGTTAGAAGTGTCATCCAAAGTCGTCCCGTTGTGAGAAAAATTAAATTTCACAAAATAAAAACCTGCCTCAGCAAATGCTTCAGCAAGATAATGCCAAGCACCCCAATCTTTAAAACCTTTATAACCATGTACTAAAATGACCAACGGTAATTTATTTTCACTTTTTTTATAATAAGCATCGGCTAAAAATGATTTGGTTTCGGGATTGGTAAGGACAATATTTCTGTTAATTTCGATGGACATATTTTATTTTTAAAGTTATAAAAAAGCTAGCAAACTCAATTGTTAAAAAAACAGATGGCTTAATTTTTGAAACTTAAAAACAAACAAAATTTAAAATAGAACATGAGACCAAGATTTATAATCACAGCAACAATAGCAACCGTGGCAGTAGCGGGAGTATCCCACTCTTGTGTCGCTTTAGCAACCTCTAGTATTGGACTTTCAATTATAAAAAAAATATTGATTGGCGGTATTACAAGTGGCGTTTCGACATTTCAAAACAAAGAAGCTTTTATGTCGAATAGTTTAATTGACCAAGCGATGCCATCACAACTACGAAGTATCAATTCAACTTTAACAAGTCTTGGACTTTCGAATTTAGTTAACAAAGAAAAAGAATACATCGCAGAAGCAGCGGCTTTTACATCAAAATTTGCAGAACCAATTTTAATAAATGGTGTTAACAGCTTAACAACTGATGATGCCGCTAGAATTGCCCAAGGTGGATCTGGCATCGCATCGCAAATTCTTCGCGAAAAAACAGAATCTCAATTGGTTGCTGCTTTGGCACCAGAAGTTGATAAAAAATTAAATGAATTTGGAATCGTAAAAACCATTAATACAGCACTAAAAGGCAACAATATTTTGGGAAGTTTATTAGGTCAAAACAATAACAGCACTAGCGCAAGTATGTTGAGTAATTTGGCTTCTCAGCAACTTGTAAATGGTATGTTTGCACTTATTACAAATTATGAAAAACAGAACACAGATGTATTAACCAATGCATTGAAAAAATAAATATTAACCAAACACAGTTATTATGAACACCAACAGATTATCAAAAAAAATGCAAGAAGCTCTTATCAAACAAATGACAAAGGAAGCGCATGCGTCGCAGATATTTTTGTCACTTGGGGTTTGGGCTGATACGGAAGGTTATGCTGGAATTGCGAATTTCTTATACCGACATTCGCAAGAAGAACGCAATCATATGATAAAATTTATGAGGTATATTTTGGATCGTGGTGGAAAACCTAAAGTTGAAGCTATTGCAGCGCCGCCTGCTAATCCAAAAACACTTACCGATTGTTTTAATAAAGTCTTTGAAAGCGAAGTAGACAACACCTCTGCAATCTACAAATTGGTAGATTTAGCCTTTGAAGAAAAAGATTGGGCCACTTGGAATTTTATGCAATGGTTTGTAAAAGAACAAATTGAAGAAGAAAAATTAGCACTTGGACTTATCGACAAATTGAAAATCGCTGGTGGAGATAAAGCAACCGACGAGTCACTTTTCAACTTGGATAAAACCTTGGCACAAACGCCGGATGATGAACCACTTCCGCAAGAAGCAACGGCTGACAATCCATAGCGGAATAAAAATAAAATATCATTACCTTTGAGTTTCCGAATTGTTTCGGAAACTTTTTTAAACCTAAAATTATGGCAGAAATTATTAATGGTGATCATAAAAATCCAGAAGAATTTTATAAATCTCTTCATGAAAAATTGACCGAACATCACAATTTTCCAGAAGAATATTTGTATAAATTTATCGTACCAAGCGACTCTGGAAAGATTACAGAAATCATGAAAGTATTCGACGGACTTCAACACACTTTCACCAGTAGAGATAGTAAAAATGGCAAATACACGGCATGTACAATACAATGTTTTGTGTTAGATGCTGACCAAGTTATCGACATTTATAAAAAAGTTGCTGAAATTGAAGGCGTTGTCATGCTTTAATAATATTAGTAAAAACTAAAAAACCTCTAGAAATTCTAGAGGTTTTTGTTTTTAAACTTTAATAAAAGAGAAGACCGCTCTTTCGAGTCGGTCCTCCCAAACAATTACTTTCGCAGAAATTACTACTTTTTAATTACTTTTTGTACATCTACTTTTCCGTTAATATCTGTTGTTTTAACAATATAAATACCAACAGGAAGTGCACTAAGCTCTAAATCAATTTTCGATTGGTTAACTTCTTTTTGTAAAGTTTTAGCACCAGCTAAGTTAAAAATCTCAATAGTTCTGATTTGTGTTGCAGAGCTAACTGTTAAAGTGTTAGCAAAAGGTACTGGATACAGCTTTGTTTTTTCTTGTTTTATAGGGTTTTGTGTTTCTAATACTGAGCAGTCGGTTAGCAATTTGTACGCAATCTCATTATCTTGAGGTACAAAAGCGTCAAGATACTTCGCAAAGGCAGGCATACCAATAAATTTACTAACCTCAACAGTTGACATTGTTGCATAGTAATCCGATGCAAGCTCTAACCAATATGTTGTTGATTGACTACCATCCAAAATTAAGGGTTGGTCAAATAATACTTTTACTTTAAATCTATAGAATGAAATTGTTGGATCTAATGGCATTTCTTCAACAAGCTCTCTTGTAAAAGTATAAGGTAATTTTGCTGATAATACACTACCTGGTTCTCCTAAAGTTGCGTCATGTGCTCTTAGGTTTATATCTAGAATTCGAGTTGCATCGACATCTGTGTTTGCACTTAACAACGCTAAATCAAGCTCTACCCCATCGACTTTTAATTGTTTATTAGGTTCTACAACTATGTCAAACGACTGTGTTACAGCACCATAAGAAAGCATTAACATCGGTCCAGTAACAGTCCCGTCATTTGGATCATCTCCAGCAATAACGACCTGATTACACATATCCTGTTGACATTCTGCAATTAGTTGATAAACAAGCTCATAATCATTACTGATCTGCCAATCTGTGTTATTTGTGTTTTTATAGGCTATATTTTTTTCAATACTAAAAATTGGATTAACCTCAACGTAACTAGCATCTGTTACCAATTTCAACCATTTTCTTGCTCCTAAATTAATATCTGTAATGATTGACTTATCGAAGATAACTTTGTAATTATAAAATGATTTACCATCACGTTGATATGCAAACACTTTACTTTCTATAGTACCATTAATAGTCGAGACATGAGAACCTGGAAGTCCATTGTTATCATTTAGTTCTTCAAAGTTAATACTTGTTGCATTATCTGCCATCGTAAGGTTAATACCTTTGATAGTAGTGGTTTTATTTTGGATCATTGGAATATCAAAAGCCAGTTCTTGCGCATTAGCACCACCATTTTCTAAACTAAAGTAGCCCTTAACAGAAGGTGTCCCTGTAGAACATTCTGCCTCAAGTGGATTAGTTTGTAAACTTGATTTTATACTTTCTGTAAAAGTAGAATTATCGGCAGAACAATCTTCCCCTGCGTGCGTATACCATCTTATATAACCTGTAACTGATGATAACCAAGAAAATTCTGATTCAGTTGCTGTTCTATAAGTAGTTCCTGTACTTGCATCTTTAATAGTTGAATACACTCCTGTTTTACTAACTTTAAAATCATAAGTCATACCTTCCATAACAAATACATCTGTGTAAGCGCCAGTTTTTGCTGAAGCAGTGATTGTTTGATAATCATCAATGTTTTTAGGTACAAAAGCATTACTTAAATTAGAACCATTTACCGCAGAATCGCAACCTTGTGGATTGACAATATTAATAGTGTAATCTTCTACTTGCCCGTAACTATTACCAAGATTACAACTTGAAGTTGCATATCGGATAACATCTAACACGCCAGCGCCCTCTTTAGTTGTTTCAAAAGTAAAAAAGCAAGTAATTGGTGCTTTAAACATGTTTATATTATAGATCATAAACGCATTATTTACGGTTCTATGTTCTTTTCCTAATCCAGCAACTGTTATCCCTGTAGTTAGATATCCTTCGCCACTATTAGCTTGGAAACTCCCAGCCTTAGGATTAAAACCATGATAATGTAAAATGTCATGTATAGAATTAATAGAATAAAACATTTGTGTTGTAGAAGCATTGGCAAAAGCCACAGGATTATAATCGATCGACGCACCTGGATTCGGGAAATCAAACAACAAGTTTTGTCCTCCATAAGCTTCTTCCTTTAATTCTAGTAAAGCAAGACTCGCTAAAATACCACCACTCCCAATAATCAAATCACTAGCGGTACCTTCTGTATCAGAGCTTACGCGAGCATTATTACCAAGAGTATGATAAGGTGTTAATGGCATAGATGCTTCAGGGTTTCTAGGCACGTTTAATAACTTATGCCAGCCTTCCTTCGATGCAACTGGATCATCAGCATTGGTAACCAACTCAAAACTATGTTTTAAGGGACTTTCATAATTAGCAGGAATTACTCTATATGTCCCCGAATTCGAAGCAACATTAGACTCTTTATAGCCATCATAAATCCATTTATAATCTTCGGGATTGTTTTTAATAACTGTATTATTTTTTCTTGCTACCGCATCGAAACTACAGTCACTAACAACAGATGCTCTTGACAATAAGTCACCAGTATTTGCGTCAATAACGACTTCATATAATGGAATTTTTTCGGCTTTGCTATTAACATCTGGCATCGCCGCAAGCATTATCCATGCTAATTTTAAACCATTTTCGGATTGATAATAATTAAGAAGTTCATCTTTATCAGCGAAAAGAATGCTGTTATTATCCGACTTACTTGTTTGTGAATAATGCTTATAATTTTCAAGATCTTTAACAACTACAAGTTTCTTCGCAACTTTTCCTGCATATTTTTCGATAGCCTGTTTCGCAGTGAGACCTGCTTTGGGACTATTTGCATTATCTAACTTAAAGTTATTATTAAAACTAAGCACTTTCTTGTCTTTAACTTGAAAAGTACCGAAGCTTTGATACACAGGTATATTATTAACAACTTGTTGGATCTTGACATAATCTGCAACATTATCTCCAATTACGTTTTCGTTAACGACCGCATATTCAAGATTTGAAAACTGACTTGATGCTTTCTTATTATTAACATCGACAGTTTGATTTTTCAAATAACTATCTATAATCTGTACAGAAGATTGGGCATGTAGACCACTTGCTGCTAATGCTAAAAGTAGTATGTAATTCTTTCTCATTTTAATCTTACAATTATTTGATCTAAAATTAACATTAATACAACCTCAATACCGTTTACCTTATATACAATTAGTCTTTGTCTACGAATTGTATACGCCTACATATTGTAATATATATATAATAATCAATACTTTAGCACTCACAAAAATAAAACAACATATACAACAAATACATGTACTGTATACAATTGAAACACTGCGAATCATAAAATAAAAAAAGTATCAGCCTCACAAAAACATGACTAATGTCAGGTTTGTGAAAATTTAAGAAAAAAAATAAAACCAGAACGCAATCCTAAGACCGCACAAAACATGATTAAAAATATAGCTTCAACCTTAATAACACTCTTTCTAATATTATGCAGTTCGCAATTATTTGGACAACTCGATAAGAAAGATGAATTTTTAGAAAAAACAAGAATACTGATTGTTGACAACAAGTTCGAAGAAGCCCAAAAAGCAATAAACAAAGAACTTGAAGCATATCCGACCGATCAACTCTATCAAGTAAAATTGTATAGCAATTTTGTTATGCTTTACTTGTATGACAACAATTTTGACAAAGCATTAGAATATGCTAATCTTATAAAGAAAATTGCCGTACAAACACCAGACAAACTAGATGACGCCTACGCAAGCTATTGTTTCGGACGAATATATCTCATCAATAATTTATATGAAAAAACAATTTACTTTGCTAACGAAGGCTTAAAAACACTAGAAAAAACTACTACAGACAATTATCTAAAAAGCGAATTATATAGAATTATAACACTATCATACAACAGACAGGGAGAATACAATGAAGAATACAAAAGCTATGTTCTAAAACAGTTGTATTATATAGAAAAAACAAAACTTGACTTCGACATTAACGCAACTTATACGGATGTTATGGTCATGTATCTATCCGCTTACAATAAGACAAAACAACAAGCCGATCTGGACAAAGCATTTGAATATGGTGAAAAATCACTAAATCTCGTTAATTACAAGCCAATACTACAGTATTCAGAACAAGCGAAAGCAACAACTTATAATAATTATGCATCTATCATAAATCAGTTTCCATATAAAAACTATAGTAAGGAGAAAAGACGCGTAATAGCCGAAAACTATTTGTCTAAAGCGATGCAGATTGCAAACCAAATAAAAATAGGCGAACTTCTAATGATATGCTACACAACTTACTCGGAGCTTTGCCAAGACAAATCGTGTGAAAAAATGTATTTAGAAAAAGCATATAATATTGCCATTAATAAAAAATTCAATAAAAAAGATAATATTAAGATACTACTTGCCAGTTCGCTTAAAAATATTTATAAAAGCGAAAACAACTTCAGTAAAGCATTAGAATACAGCGAGGATGAGTTAAAATTTACAAAAACATCGGCAGAAAAACTCAATAACAACAGAAAAAAACTAATTGAAGCCTATTATGAGGTCGAACAAAAAAAGCAACAAATCAACCAGTTGCAAGCTGCTAATAAATCTAGCAATATTTTGAAGTTTATGTTTTTAGGAATGTTGATTTTTGCATTAATAGGTTTAGTATTTATGATCTACACCTTCCGATACAAACAAAAATTAAATAAACAAAAAACAAATATACTCCAAGCCGAAATAAAGGAATCGGAATTGGTTCTTAAACTAGAAAAAGAAGAAAAAATAAGGTTAAAAACAGAACAAGACCTTCTCTCTTTACAACAAGAGCAGCTACAGAAGCAAGCATTAGCCGTTTCGTTACAGTTGAATCATAAAAATACCTTTATTAAAGAAATAAAAGAAAAACTAAAAAATAATGACGTTAATCTCGATCGTATATTACGTGATGAAAGAATCACAGAAAATGATTTTGCAGAAATAAAAGATCTTGTCCAAGAAGTTCATCCAAACTTTTTTAAAAAGCTAAACAGTATTTCGAAAACCAAACTTACGAATCTTGATCAAAAATATGCAGCCTACATCTATATCAATATGGACAACCAAAAGATTTCACACATATTAAAAGTCGATCCGCAGACAGTTCGGGTAACTAAATACCGTCTTAAGCAAAAGCTTGGTCTAGACAAGACGCAAGACTTGCAATTGTTTTTACAGGATTTGGTATAGTCATAGTTTCTTGAAAAAAAATCAAAATCAAAATCCCAAAAACATACATAAAACAAAAAACCACCTCGTTTGAGGTGGTTTTGTGGTTTCTCCAGGAATCGAACCAGGGACACATGGATTTTCAATCCATTGCTCTACCAACTGAGCTAAGAAACCTTTTTTACTAAGAGCAACTGTTTCGTTGTTTTCAGTGGTGCAAAGGTATAATGTTTTACTATACGGCGCAAGTCTTTTTTAAACTTTTTTTACTAAAAGCACCGACATCACTGATTATCAGGCGATTTTTTTTCAGTTTCACTTTTAAGAAAAGCACTCATTTCTTCCAAAACTGGTCGAATAGTATCTTCTGGAAGCTCACTAATTCTAATATACATCAAACCATCGATCGCGTCATTAAAGTTAGGATCAACATTAAAAGCAATAACTTTTGCATTCTGCTTGATATATTTTTTAATTAAAACAGGTAAACGAAGCTCAGGCTCTAGATCATCAATAATTTTATCCAACTTATTAAGGTCAGAGTCCATATCTTCAAAAAACAAAGCCTTATCACGCTCTCTAAGGATTACTTTATAATCGTTTTTAGGATGAACATATTGCGCTACTGCAGAGTCGAAATAATGTGAACGCATAAACTCAATCATCAAAGATTTCGAAAACTCAGAAAACTTATTACTGATACTTACGCCACCCATCAAGAATTTATGCTCAGGATTTCTCAAACATACATGTACAATCCCTCTCCAAAGCAAGAACAACGGAAACGGCTTTTGCTGATATTCCGAAGAGATATATGCGCGTCCCATTTCGATAACTTTACGGAAGAAAGGCTGCAACTCTTGATCATACTCAAATAAAGAACTTGTGTAGAAGCCGTCTATACCGTACTTTTTCATCACTTCAACACCCAAAGCCATACGATAAGCTCCAACCAATTTTTTGTTGGCATTATCCCATAAAAACAAATGGTGGTAATGTTTATCATACTCGTCCAAGTCAAAAGGAAGATTCGTTCCCTCTCCTATTTTTCGGAAAGTCAACTCACGCTGACGCCCAATCTCACGCATGATATTGGGGATTTCTTCGTATTTTGTAAAAAACATATCGTAATCACTATACGAAAACAAATGCTTTTTATCGTCTTTTTTTAATAATTCTATTTCAGCTAAAATATCTTCCTCAGGCGTTTCATCGATAATATTCTGAACAATATTTTGCTGCTTCGTCAACGGAAGTTTAATCGACAAATTTGGGATCATCAAAGTCTCAGCAATGCTTTTTCTTTTGTCATAATAAGACTTTAGCATGTAGACTTTCTTTTTTAGGAAATCACCCAATTCTTCGATGTTTTCTTCCTCGTCCATTTGCTTTACAGAGATAGGTTTCCCAATTCTTATTCTAATTGGATTATCCCTTTTCTTCATCATTTCGGATGGCAACAACATCGTTTGCAAATCCGGATGTAGCTTCGCCATATTGTAGAACATTCGGCTGTTGCGCGCATGGAAATACATTGGTACAACTGGGACTTTCGCTTTTTTAATCAGTTTTAAAGCTGGTGTTTCCCAAGCTTTGTCCATCACTTCGTTGTACTCGTTATTCTTGTTAGAAACTTCTCCTGCTGGGAAAATCCCAATACAACCGCCTTCTTGCAAATGCTTTAGAGTTTCGCGCATACCAGAACTGCTGCTGTAAGCTTCTTTGCGTCCTTCGAAAGGATTAACCGCAATAACATAAGGCGCCATCGGTTTTATCTTTTCTAAAAGAAAATTGCCCATCACTTTGAAATCAGGGCGAACGCTTGACAAGATTTTACACATCAATACGCCATCTATCGCGCCAAGTGGATGATTAGAAACCAAAATAAATGGTCCCGTTTTCGGAATTTTTGCTAAATCTTCTTCGAAGACTACATATTTTAAGTCAAGTTCTTTCACAAATCCATTGAAAAAATCTTCGCCTTCCTTGTCTTTTAATTTGTCGTAAAGCGCATTAACTTCATTAATCTTGGTTAAACGAAGTACAGAAGAAGCGATTGGATTCTTTAAAAATCCGAATTTGTTAAGACCTGCTGCCTTTATTAAATCTTCTTTAGAAATTAAACTCATGTTATTGAATTACCATTTGTAAAGTATTCTTGGATAACTGTTCCAATAGCACTTTTTTATCTTTATAAAACTTATCTAGTTCGTCAATTTTAGCATTTCTCACCGTAAATAAAGACACATCTTTTAATAAATTTGTACTAAATCCGTTTTGCAAATCTTGTACAAACTCATCAATGTGACCAAATTTATCCTCCAAACATAACTCTAACGAAATCGCAGAATTTTGCATCAACGATACTTTGATATTATATTTTAAAAGTAGCGAAAAAATTTCTTTCATGTGGTTTTCTGCAATAAAAGAAAAATCTCGTGTATCTACTGTTAAATAATATTGTTCTTTTTTAAGAATATACGACTCCAAATATTGATTATCACTTGCATTTCCAACTTTAGTTCCTGCTTTCGATGGATCAATAAATGATTTTACAAAAAACGGAATATTCTTCTGCTTAAGCGGTTGCAAAGTCTTCGGGTGAATAACCGACGCGCCGTAATAAGCCATTTCAATGGCTTCTTCGTACGAAATGCTATCCAACAATTCTACATTTTCAAAAATACGTGGATCACCAGTCATAACACCCGGAACGTCCTTCCAAATAGTCATTTCGGAAGCATCAAATCCAAAAGCAAAAATCGCAGCGGTATAATCAGAACCTTCTCGACCCAAAGTCACCGTAAAATTATGCTCGTCCGAAGCGATAAAACCTTGCGTTACGTAGTTTTTTTCTTTACTAAGTTTTTGGATATTTTCTTCGGTTTCTTTCCAGTTAACAACACCTTCGCGATATGTATTATCCGTTTTGATGTAGTCGCGCGCGTCAAGCCAATTATTTTCAAACTGAGATTCGTTCAAAAATTCGCTAACGATTTTGGAAGAAATCATCTCGCCACAACTTACAACTTGGTCGTACACGAAGTTATAATTCGGAGATTTATTACGTCTTAAGAAAGAATCGATATCATCAAAAAACAAATTAATTTCTGCAAATACAGGATGTTTTTCTTGGAAAAGTCCTTTTGCAATATCGATATGAAACTGTTTAATATTTTCAATTTCTTGTTGATAGTCGATCTTTGCGAAGTAATTTGCGACCACTTTTTCTAAAGCGTTAGTCGTTTTACCCATCGCCGACACGACCATTAGACAGTTTTTAAAACCTTGATTCTCTAATACCAAGGCCACATTTTTCACACTTTCCGCATCTTTAACAGACGCACCACCGAATTTGAATACTTTCACTTTACTTAGTTTATCCTTTATTTTTTATTACAATCTCCAAAATTATTAATAATGACTGATTTACGAAATAGACTTGTTAACAAATATTAAGATTAAGACAAAAATCAAGTTTAACAACTTCTTCTTTTAAAACTGAAGTCTAATCCTCAATTATGGTTAAGATTGTAAACACAAAAGATAATCAATAAAATCTACAATGCTAAAAAACAATTTAATTTCCGAAATTATCTTTAATAAAATTAAATTTTCATTAAAATAAAAACAATAAAACACATATTTTTTCTTAACTTTCTAAGACTTTAGATTTATCAAAAAAAATCTATTAAATTTGGTCAATTTTCTAATAAAAATTAAAATGAGTAAAGAACCTTTACAAACCCTAGGCGAATTTATTATCGAGAAACAGGACGATTTTAGATATTCTTCCGGAGAATTATCTCGATTATTAAGTTGTATTCGTATGGCTTCCAAATTGGTAAACCGCGAAGTTAACAAAGCTGGTATCGCCGATATTATCGGGATTGCAGGCAACGAAAACATACAAGGCGAACAACAACAAAAGTTGGACGTTCTGGCTAACGAAATCTTTATCACAGCACTTTCTCAAAGAGAAGTAGTCTGCGGAATCGCATCGGAAGAGAATGATGACTTCATCGAAATCTCTTGCAAAGGCAACGCGCACCTTAGCAAATATGTTGTATTAATCGATCCTTTGGATGGTTCTTCTAACATCGACGTTAACGTTTCTGTTGGGACAATATTCTCTATTTATAGAAGAATTACAAATCCTGGAGATCCAGTAGAGCTAAAAGACTTTTTACAAAAAGGCTCTAAACAAGTTGCTGCAGGTTACGTCGTTTATGGTTCATCGACGATGATCGTTTATACAACTGGTAACGGTGTTAATGGTTTCACGCTAGATCCCGCAATCGGAACGTATTATCTTTCTCATAAAGATGTTAAAATCCCAACTAGCGGAAAAATCTACTCGATTAATGAAGGTAACTACGCGAAGTTCCCACAAGGTGTTAAAGATTATATCAAATATTGTCAAGAAGAGGACGGCGACAGACCTTACACATCGCGTTACATTGGATCTTTGGTATCGGATTTCCACAGAAACATGTTGAAAGGCGGCATCTATATCTACCCTTCTACATCGCAGTCTCCAAAAGGAAAACTTCGTCTACTTTACGAATGTAATCCAATGGCGATGTTGGCAGAACAAGCTGGCGGAAAGGCAAGCGACGGTTTCAAAAGAATCTTGGACATCGAGCCTACAGAACTTCACCAACGTGTTCCATTCTTTGCAGGTAGCGCAGCAATGGTGACTAAAGCTGAGGAATTCATGTCAAAAGCAGTTGATAAACATTAAAAATTATTTTGAAAACAGCACGTTTCGAAAAATATACATTAAACTTCAAACGCCCGAGTGGAACATCTCGCGGCGTTTTGAATGTTAAAGAGACCTATTTCATCCATATTGAAGAAGATGGCAAAACAGGAGTTGGCGAGGCTAACCTTTTCAAAGGTTTAAGCTTTGACGACGATGACGAATATGAAGATGCGCTAACTTGGGCTTGTCAAAATGTGAACCTTGGACTAGACCATCTTCGCGGAGAAATGGTCAATCATCCATCGATTATTTTTGGTCTCGAACAAGCATTTCTAAATCTTGAACATGGCGGAAATATTTATTTTCCGAGTGATTTTACAGAAGCAAAAGATTCGATCCAAATTAATGGATTAATCTGGATGGGTGATGTTAATTACATGAAAGAGCAAATTGAAGAAAAACTTGCTCAAAATTTTCATTGTATTAAACTAAAAATCGGTGTCGATTGGGACAACGAAAAACAAGTGATTGCCGAACTTCGTAAAAAATTTCCGAAAGAAGTTTTAGAACTTCGCGTGGATGCGAATGGCGCTTTTTCTCCTGAGAAAGCAAAAATTATTCTCGAAGAATTAGCAACTCTTGACATCCATTCTATCGAGCAACCCATCGAAGCTGGAAACTGGAAAGAGATGGCTAAACTCTGCGCCGAAACGCCAATACCAATTGCGCTGGACGAAGAATTAATTGGAATTCTCAATTATGATTCTAAAGTTGATTTATTAAAAGAGATAAAACCGCAATTCATTATTTTAAAACCTACATTAATTGGTGGTTTTTCTGGCAGTGATGAGTGGATAGAACTTGCAAAAAATCAAAACATCGGTTGGTGGATTACTTCAGCTTTAGAAAGCAATATCGGACTCAATGCGATTGCGCAATACACTTACCCAAAACAAAATCCGATGCCACAAGGTCTCGGAACTGGTGGACTTTTCACCAACAATACGCCATCACATTTAGATCTAAAAGGCGAACAACTTTGGTTTAAAAATTAAGATTTTTTAGTTAAAACAAACTTTAAAATTGTTGATACAAATAACGATTCGGGAAAGTGAGTTTTTCGCTTTTCCGAGTTCCGTTAACGATGATGTGGATGATGTTGAGTTGATCGTCAAACAAATTATACAACATACTTACCGAGGTTTCCACTTTTTGAGGTTGATTAACAACATCGGATTCTAAATAAACATCAACACTTTCGCTATCTTCTTCAAATCCTAAATAATTGATTTTTACGAACTGATTGTTGACTTTCAGTTTCATATAGTCGTTGCAATAATTCTTCAAAGCCTCATTAATCGCTTCTCGACCTTTCGCATCCTGAAATTTCAATGACTTCGGATATTTCTTATTAAGCGCATTTTCCATATCATCCAAAAAGAACTTCCCAGAAATCTGAAAAGTTTTAGTCTTTTGATTATAATTAAACTCCACCGAGCCAACATGATAAGGATGCAGATTTTCTTTAAACGAAGAAAACGCTACACAAACAACAATTAATAATAGAAAAAATCTTTTCAAAAGCCTTTATTTAAAAGTAATTAAACCAATTTTTAGATTGTAAAAACTTTTCAAAGTTAATTAAAAATTGTATTATCGCATTTGCTAAAAATTAAAGAATGTCAGACTTTCTATTCTATCTCAATCTCGGATGGGAGCACATTATTTCGCTAGACGCACTCGACCATCAACTCTTCGTTTTGGCTTTGGTTGCCGTATATTCTTACAATGACTGGAAAAAAATCTTAGTCTTGGTAACGGCATTCACCATTGGACATTCGGTGACTTTAGCGTTGAGTGTTTTTAATCTTTTAAAAGTACCGTCTAATTGGGTTGAGTTTTTAATTCCTTTGACTATCGCTATTACAGCTTTGGACAATATCTTGATGCGAAACAACCAAAAAAGCCTCATGAAAATGAATTACTATTTGGCTTTATTCTTCGGTTTAATTCATGGGATGGGATTTGCAAACACTGCGCGAATGATGTTGGCAAAAGAGCAAAGTATTTTTGTTCCGCTTTTAGGTTTTAATATTGGTTTAGAACTTGGGCAAATTGTCGTTGTTTTTGCAATTTTAATCATTCTTTTTATATTATTAAACATTTTTAAAGTCAATAAAAAAGACTGGATCATGTTTGTTTCATCAGGGGTTTTTGCATTAGCGTTACAAATGACTTTGGAAAGAATTCCTTTTTAATATTGATAAAACACTAAGTTTTCCTTAACTTCGTTTAATTAATTTCAAAAATAATCTTCTTTAGAAAGATGAAAATCAAAATATCAGCATTAGCGCTAAGCTTGTCCGTTACGTTATTTGCACAGAATATTCAAAATAATCCTGGCAGTAACCACGGAAATAAATTTGAACAACTTGGTACAATTCTTCCGACGCCCAATTATTACAGAGCAGCTTCTGGAGCGCCTGGGCAAGGTTATTGGCAAAACCAAGCAGACTACGACATTAGCGCTTATTTAGATGAAGAAAAAAGAAATCTTCGTGGTTCTCAGACGGTGACTTACACTAACAATTCGCCTGATAACCTAGATTATATTTGGTTGCAATTAGATGAAAACCAACAATCTACAGTTAAAAATGCAAACTATCAATTTTCATCAACCATTCCTAAGACTACGACAACGGAAAAATTAAATATTAGTAATCTTCCTGAAAAGGACAATCATTATGGTGTCAATTTGACCAAAGTAACTGATGCGGCTGGTAAAAACCTCAACTATGTGGTTAACAAAACCATGATGAGAATTGACCTTCCGAAGGTTTTAAAAAAAGGTGAAAAATTCACTTTTAAAATAGATTGGAATTACAATATTCCTAACCGAATCGCAATGGGCGGTCGTGGCGGTTATGAGTTTTTCCCAGAAGATGGCAATGACCTCTACACCATCACACAATGGTTTCCGAGACTTTGCGTATACAGCGATCATCAAGGTTGGCAGAATCATCAATTCACAGGGCGAGGCGAATTTGCTTTGGTTTTCGGAAATTATAAAGTAAACATCAACGTCCCTGCAGATCATATTGTTGGCGCAACTGGTGAAGGAAAAAACTTTGATAAAGTCTTAACTTCTGCTCAATATTCTAGATATCAACAAGCAAAAACTGCTAAAGAGCCAATCGAAATTGTAACTCTTGAAGAAGCTAAAAAAGCCGAAAAATCAAAATCTAAAGAGCGCAAAACTTGGATTTTTGAAGCCAAAGATGTTCGTGATTTTGCATGGACTTCTTCTCGAAAATTTGTTTGGGATGGGATGAATGTCAACATTCCTGAAAACAATAACAACGTCATGGCGATGAGTCTTTACGGCAAAGAAGCCTACGGACTTTACAGAAAATATTCGACGAAAGCGGTAGCGCATACCATCAAAACTTATTCGGAATTTACCATTCCTTATCCATATCCAGTGGCACAATCTGTAGAAGCAGCGAATGGTATGGAATATCCGATGATTTGTTTTAATTATGGCCGAACAGAAAAGGACGGAACCTATTCTGAAGCCACAAAAAATGGAATGATCGGCGTTATTATCCATGAAGTTGGTCACAATTTTTTCCCGATGATTATTAACTCCGACGAGAGACAATGGAGCTGGATGGATGAAGGTCTTAATACTTTTGTTCAGTTTTTAACAGAAAGTAAGTGGGATAACAAATTCCCTTCTAGACGTGGACCAGCGGACAAAATCGTTGATTATATGAAGTTGCCCAAAGATCAGTTGGAGCCTATCATGAGCAACTCAGAAAATATTGCACAGTTTGGGCCAAACGCTTACGCAAAACCTGCGACTGGGCTTAACATTCTGCGCGAGACAATTATGGGGCGCGACTTGTTTGATCAAGCTTTTAAAACTTATGCTAAACGTTGGGCGTTTCGTCATCCAGAGCCAGCGGATTTTTTCAGAACAATGGAAGATGCAAGTGGCGAAGATTTGGATTGGTTTTGGAGAGGTTGGTTTTTCGGGACAGATCCAGTCGATATTGCTTTAAATAAAGTTACCGTTGCCAAACCTCAACTCGACGCACAACCAAAAAGTAAAGAAATTACTTATAAAATTGATCCTCCAGCGGAAGATGATTTTAATGATATTTCGAAAACAAGAGAGCGCGATTCCAAAACAAAATTTGCTGTAGATCAAGATAAAGATTTGCAGGATTTCTATTATCGTTACGCAAGAGGACAAGAAAAGCTTGATCAAAATAAAAACTACGCCACCAACGAATCCGACTTCGAGGCTCTTTCTAAAGAAGATAAAAACCGATTAAAAAACCTGACTGCTTATCAACTAGATTTCGAAAATAAAGGTGGATTAGTTATGCCTATTATCTTGGAATTCACTTTTGAAGATGGTAGCAAATTGTCTGATAATATCCCAGCGCAAATCTGGCGACATAACGAACAAAAAGTTTCTAAAACTTATTATTTTGATAAAATTTTAAAATCGGTACAACTTGATCCTTTCAAGCAAACAGCAGATATTGACACTTCCAATAACTTTTGGTCAGCTAGTGGTTCGGCATTAAATCTCGATAACAAATTTGAAGTTTTCAAACAAAAACAAGCTGCGATACGAGGTGCTTCTAACGGAAGACTTAACCCAATGCAAGCAGCAGGAAAGAAAAATTAAAACTTATTTAACTACAAACCAATCGATTTTCGGTTGGTTTTTTTTATATTTAAAAATGAAAAACAAACATCAAGATGAAACACGACCAAGTCGAACTTTATTACAACATTAGTTTATATTTAGGATTTATTGTAGGTCTCGCCATATTTATCGGTTGGGCAATTTTCATTTGGAAAAGACTTATGAAAAGCATAAACAAAGACAAAGTCGTTTCGCCAACGATTATTGGGATGAAAACTTTATTTTTCACTTTTCCAGGACTTATCGGCTTTTTCGCATGTTTTATTCCTCTATTCTATTTTGGTAATATCTTGAAACAAGAAGAATATTGTAAACAAGTTATTCGAGTTAATGTTGGCATTACAAAAGACGACCCAATCTTCAAAGAACGTTGCGGCTGTTCGGACATCGACGAGCTTTTTATTAATGCTAAAAAAACAGAATAATGAAAACCTATAATTTTCGACAAAATCCAGGTGTAAAAGCCATGATCTTTGCAATTGTTTATTTTGCTGTTGTATTTTCCATCTGCTATTTTACTTTTGGAGGCATTGATGGGATGGCGGATAAAGTCAATAATTTGGGAGCCAAAGCGGCTGGACTTTTAGTCGGCATTCTAATTTTAGGACCATTTATAATTCTACTAACATTTGTTTCTCCTAAATTAAAAGTTGAACTCGGTCAAGATTTTCTTTCTATTAAAACTGGAAAAAAACAACAAAACATTTCTTTTTCAGAAATTGGATCAATGATTGTAAATGACAAAAAACTCAATACCTTGAAGATTTTTGATAGAAACAGAAATTTAATTTCGAGTTTTTCTTCACAAAATGATCCAGATGCACTTTTGGAGATTGCTGCCAATATTTCGAAATTCGGATTTAACAAAGAAAACACTGTTTTACAATTCTTTGGAAACAAATTTGATCGTATAACATACACGCGAACATAAAAACAAAACCTTATCTTTATATATTCTTAAAATCAGCCAACTTCGGTTGATTTTTTTCTTTAAAGTATCAATAAAAATATGTTTTGCATTATATTTGCAACCTGAAAAATATGAGCTTTAAAGAACTTTTAAAAGAAAAAATTTTAAGCTATGGAACTTACTTCGACGACGATGTTTTAGAAGCCGGTTTACAAAAGTTTAAAACGATAAAATTAAATGCAGGTGATCACCTTATTAATTCTGGAGATGTTATTTCGGAACTTTTCATAGCAGAAAAGTCGATTTCGCGCGCTTATCGAATCTCAGAAAACGGTGAAGAACAGACACTTTGGATAGAGCCCGAAATGAGTTTTTTGACCGATATGGAAAGTTTTCGTCGTGGTACAACTAATCAAATGAATGTTCAACTTTATGAAGATTCTGACGTTATGTACATCGAGCGCGAAGATTTGGTCGAACTCTACGCAAAATACCACCAATGGTCACTTTTCGGAATTTCACTTGCTGAGGAATATCTTATTTATGTTTTTAAAATTACCAATATGATGTTTGCGAATGATGCAACTTCTAACTATCAGCTCATTGCGCAATATTATCCACGATTTTTGGATATTGTCCCACTAAAACATATTGCATCGCGCCTTAATGTTACACCGATTACTATTTCGCGAATTAGAAATGATAAACAGAAGAAAAAATAAATCAACTTAACATCTGTTAATTATAAAAAAAATCTGTCACTTATCTTTGCTTAAACGTTAAAAATAATCATGGAAATTAATTGATATCACACACAATGATGCAAAGGATTTCTATCTTTTTTATACTTTTATTTTCAATTTTTTCAATTGCTCTTTCTGGGCAAACAATTTGGTATGTCACTCCAACAGGCTCTGGATCACAAAATGGAAGCTCGTGGGCAAATGCAAAAAGCTTACAAAAAGCATTTAATGATTTTAGTAGCGGGAGTTATGAAATTAGACTACTTACGGGAAATTATCCTGTTAGCTCGACTTTAAAATTAAATTATGGTTACACTGTAACTATGATAGGTGGATATAATGGCGTAGGTGACATTCGTGATTCTGTTCTACATCCAACAACTCTCGATGGCTTGAATTCTACTCAAATCATGGAGGTCATTAATAACGGCAACACCATTGTTGGTATTATTTTTAGAAATGGGTATGTGACTGGCGATAACGGCGGAGGTGCTCTATATGTGCAAGCAGATACTTTCAATCTTTGGGGCTGTTCATTTTTCAATAATGTATCCGATGGTACTAGAGGTGGTGGTGCAGTCTTTATCTATGGATTTGGTAAAGCAATAGAAATTCGAACTTGTCATTTTGAGCAAAATAGGAGTAATTATATTAACTATCAGTATGGTCAAAATGGTGGAGGCGCGATACATAATTGGTCTGACAATGTCCAAATTGACAACACTGTTTTTCGGAATAATTATACCGAAAATGAGGGTGCAGCGATATATACGTGGGGGAAAAATTTAAAAATTAGTAATTGTAGATTTGAAATGAATACTTCCAAAAAAGATGGAGGTGCTATTTATAATAACAATTTCGATATTAAAATCAATAGATCACATTTCGTAAGAAACAAATCTTCGCAAGATGGTGGTGCAATTTTCAACTCTGATAAAGTTGATATTGTTTATTCTATTTTTCAAGCAAATCAAAGTATTGGAAATGGAGGTGCTTTGTATAACTCGGCTCCATCAAGCAATAAGATGTCGCAAATTGACCGAACAGAGTTTTCGAGTAACACTGCAACACAAGGCGGAGGAATCTATACAAATTCCGACGATGGTCTTAAAATAAGCAGCTCTTTATTTCAAAGTAATAAAGCTTCCGATGCGGGCGGTGCTATTTTTAACAACGAATACCTGGAAGCTACGAACTGTACTTTCGTACATAATACAAATACAGCGATTATTATACCCAGCTATGCGCAAACTAGTTATCGGAATAATATAACTAATATATACAACTCCATCTTTAGTGACAATATTGCAAAATCAGGAGGATATAAGGAAGACATAAATCCTGAGGTTCTTAACGTTGATCAAAGCACAAAAGATATTAAACGAAACTTTCTACAAGCCTACAATCAGGGTAATGAAAATCAAGTTGGTGTTAATCCCGGATTTATAAGTAGTTCTTCTAATTATAGATTAACATTTAATAGTCCAGCCGTTAATTATGGTGATAATGCATTGTATAATCAAGTTTCTGCGACTCCGGCAGGAACCTCGATAGATTTAGGAGATATGCCTCGATTAGTGGGGTCATCCATCGATCTTGGCGCTTACGAATTACAGCCTGTCGCAATTGCATGTCCTGCGATGACTGTACCAACACCAAATGCTACCAATGTTCCTGTCACAACAAACATTTCTTGGAATGTTATCACAAATGCAACAGGCTATCGTCTTTCTATAGGAACAACGTCAGGTGGAAATAATCTTCTTAATAATGTTGATGTTGGAAATATAACAACTTATGACCACCCGACAGATTTATTGTCAGGAACAAAGTATTACGTGAAAATTTCACCATACAACCAATTGTCCTCAAATATACATTGTACCGAGTATACTTTTACAACCACGGGAACTTCTAGCACAGTTCCATCATGTACAACGATTATTTCGCCTGCGGATAACACCACCAATGTTTCGTTAACGCCGACCATTACTTGGAATTCAGCTCCAAATGCGACGGGTTACAGAATTACAATTGGGACGACGCCAACCAATTCCGACATCCTAAATAATCA
>JAEXRP010000096.1:0-26200 GCA_023440705.1 Bacteroidota bacterium | reverse complement strand
CGTAAGACGATAAAATGGCCCGTTCGTCTATCGGTTAGGACCTCAGATTTTCATTCTGGTAAGAGGGGTTCGATTCCCCTACGGGCTACTTAAAACCTTCAGATTTTTCTGAAGGTTTTTTTGTGTTTATACTTTATCTTTTCACATCAATAAAAATTTTTCGTCATAAGGAAATTTTACAAAAACATTTTTAGTATTTTTAATTCAGTTAAGTTTCTATAAAAAATCTAGATTGTAAAATCTAAGAATAGAATTTAATAATAAGCTAAAAATGAAATGATGAAAAACTACCTACTTCTATTATTATTAGTTGCGCTATACTCGTGTACGACATCTCCCGTCCGTACTGCGACAACAAGTGATAAAGCCGACTTCGGAATTAGCAATCCCACAAAAGCTCTTTTTTTTGTTCAGAATGAAAACTTAAAAGCAAACGAGCTACAACTAAAAGAACATACCGAATTATCCAACAAAATCTACAATAGCTTTGGTGGTGCAACAGACAAATTGTTCGTGGGAAGAACCAATGCTAAAACTTTTAAATTCTCAAACGGAACAACAACGTGGTATGTGGATGTCAATACATTTACCAAACCAACGGCTATGATACTTTTTGATGGAGAACATTCTCCGTTAATCGAATACAAAACTTCGAATTATGAGAATTTAATAAAAAAATACATTCAAACTGATTTTGGAGAACTAAAACAAAATACACCGAAAGTTAACCCTTTCAAAAGTGGATCATCAAAAATTATTGATTCTATTTGGGCAATCCCGTTTAATCCAACACAAGATTACGCCTATAATCTTATCAAATACAGCAACAATCGTTATTATCCGCTTGCGCCACTTGCACGCGATAAAAAATGCAACGGTCAAATTACATATACCGTTTTCTCGGATTTAGAAATGAAGAAAAAAGTTTATGATTATACGACGACGTACAAAGATGGTCGAATCTTAGCAAGTCGAAGTACAATTAATGGCAAAACGACCAGCATTAGATATTACTTTAACAAACTAGATTTAATCGATTCTATCGCAACTTTCGATAACGACAAATGGATAAATAGCACAGGTTTTAAATATCTAAAAGACAGATTCGTAGTTATCTTTGGAAAAACAAGAGAGGAATATATTTTTAATAAAATTGGAAAAATTGCGACACTGCGAAGTTATACGGCAAATAACAACATTAGATCAGAATATCAATATCTCTACGATGGTTTTGGTCGCGTAGAAACTGAAAAGTATTTTTCTGATGGCAAACTAGAATCCACTGCTGTGTATCAATATCCTTATGATGATACAACGACTTTTTCGAGAATTAAAAATTATGACGCGCAAAATAAGTTAATAACTGAAAATCTGGTGAGTGACTCTGGAGGAATCGATCGCAATGCAGTAATCCGAAATGGAAAATTAATTCTCGAAACAGAATCCTTCCTCAACAAAGACTGCGTCGGCAAAATCATAAGTTATGATGGCGACCGCAAAGTACAATCAGTTGTCGTACAAACCAGAAATTAAATTTATTCATTTATAAAACACCATCAAATGATAAAAAAACATCTTTTAATATTTGCAACACTCTTTTCTTGCTGGATATTTTCGCAAGAGAAAACCAAATATTTTGATGCTGCTTGGAAAGAGACTTCCGAAAGTAAAGCCACTTATTATCGCCCTCTCCCACTTCCTAAAATTGGAAATATAGAATTATTGCGAGATTATTATAGCAACGGAAAAATTCTGCAAATGCAAGCTTACTACGCAGATGGCGTCGAAAAAAACTATGTTGGAGATGTCTATTGGTACAATCCAAATGGTAACGACAACTCGGATCAACAATACATTAACAAAAGCAAACACAAGAAATTAACTTATTATTTTGACGATGGTAAAATTTGGAAAACTGTAGAATACGGGGATAGTTTAAAACATGGAAAAACCATCGAATACAAAATTGACGGCAGCATTTTGGGAGAATCCATTTACAAAAATGGAAGATTAATTTCCGGAACCATCGGTAATGCTAACAGCAATGACAACAATTATTTTAGATTTAATAAAGAAAGTAAAAACTACGAATTTGTTGATATACCTACAAGCAAAGAAACTCAAGAAACTATCACTAAAATACTTTACTGGAAAAACACTCTAAAAACGGCGGTCGAATATAAATTTAAAAATAACCAAGCTATTAGTGAAAAAAACTACGACGAAGACGGCAATCTCTTTCAGTCTTTGGACAGCCTTTCTTACTATTATCCCGAACGTCAGCTCAAAAATGGCAAACGTTTCTATTATTTTCCACAAAATAGAAATACGATCGCAGAACCGCCTGCATTTATCGAATACAAAAGCTTTCCATTTTCTAATGTTGAAACCAGAAATATCAGTCACATTCTTATCTACAGAGGGACTTTACATTTTTTAGAAAAACATCCAACATCTGACAAATATCGGGAAACTGACTATCAAATTTTCTCTGATAATGGACAAAAATTTATGCGACTAAGGTGGGACAATTATTCGGGTTCCGCATGGCGAGACATGAAAGATTATCTAGATTCTGAAACGAAAGTTATTCCTGTAACCGACATCTCAAATCTTAGTAAAGATGAAATCTACAAGCGATTTTCAAATAAAAAATGGAAAAACCTAGATAAAAATATTACAGAACAATTATCCTTTATCTCGCCAGAGTTTATGTCCAAAACAATAAAACTAAACTCTGGTTATTCGCAAACTAATGACAAAGAATCTGCTTTGATTTATTTTAAAATAGATAAAAATAAATACTTGATGTTGAGAGAGAATGGCGGTTTTTTCATTCCTAAAAACTCGGGCGATTTGGTAGAAATTCCAAATTTTGTTCAAGATTAAATTTTAAAAACACAAACTATGACGATTTTCAACAAAATATATTGCACTCTGGTTTTGATTTTAACATCGAATCTGATGTTTGGACAAATACCTGTTCGAAAAAAAGTAAAAATTCTAGCACCAATTTCAAATAACTCTTATAATTATAAAACACCGAATCCAAAAGATTCTTTACAAACCCAGATCTATACGATTGTTTCGGACGCTCACTATCTTGACGACGATGATTTTGATTTGGGTGAAAATGACTTTATTGTTAATCTCAGAAAATATATTGCGGAAAGTAACGGTCTCAAAAAATCAATTTTACAATATTATCTCGCGAATATCTACATTTCTTACATTAATAAATTTTCTTATAGAATTAAAGCTAAAGACATAACATCGCTAGAAAAACTGCCTACAGATTACAGAACTTGGGCTATTAATGATTTTTACAAAGAAGCAGATCGACTTTATCAAGAATCTTTAAGCTTAAAAACGGAACTTCAAAAACAGAAAACATCAACTTGGAAAAGTATTATTGAAAATGAAGACTATACGAAGTATAAGCCAACTTTGTACGATATGGTTGCGACTGCGTATTTACAATTTTTAGAACAGCTACCTTTTGACTACGACAATACGAAGCAGTCGAAAATTGCGAACATCAACCAAGAATTGTACAATTTTCATGAAAAAGATCTGGATAAAACAGCTTTTATTTATTTAAAAAAGACTCAAATAAAAGGTGACGCGCCATCACAAATTCAGCAACTTATCGATTTAGCAAAAGATTATTCTAAAGACGAATTTTCTGCGTATCTACTTTTTGAAGCAGCGAAACTTCAGATGGAAGAAAACGGCGATGATAATTTGATAAAAGCCCATCAAATATGTACAAAAGCGATTTCCGAAATCCCGAATTCTGACTGGACCAACCATTGTAAATATCTAATTAACGGCATCGAAAGTCCTAGCCTCGCGCTCGATATTTATCGTCAACAACTTCCTAAAGAATACATTCCGTTGAAAGTTAAGCATAAAAATATTGACAATTTTAAAATTAATATTACTAAAAAATCTGGCGTTTTCGATTTTAATAAAGAGCAAATTTGGGATCGTTATCAACTTAACCAAAAACAAATCACATCACGAAATGCTTATTTAACAGAGAAAAATTTCAGAACAGATGATTACAAGTTGACAACATTTCAGAATTTCAAAGCACACCAAACTTATGTTGCAATACCGCCTTTGGATGAAGGACTTTTCGAAATAGAATACGTTTATCCCAACGGTACAACGAAAAGTACCAACATCTCCGTTACAGATATTTTTTACATTAAACGATATGAAGATGATAACAAAGTGAGTTTTCAAGTTTTGAATTCTAAAACTGGACAAAGTCTAGCGAATTCGGATTATGTCATGTATCAAAACATAAACGATTATGAAAACAAATACGACTACAAACGCGAGAACAAACTTATAAAAACGGGCAGCGGAGCAACCGACGCATCGGGAATTTTTTCACTTCCAAAGTCAAAAGACCGCGAATATGACGACAGCATTATCTACTTCCCTGCTTCCAAAAAGTATTTGGTGATCGATCGGGATTACGATGATATTAGAAATGACCGAAACGAAGATCCTGAAAACCAAACCAGAATCCTTAAGAACATTATTATTTTTACGGATCGTGCAATCTATCGTCCTGCACAAAAAGTCTTTTTTAAAGGAATTTTAAAACAAGAATATTATGATCAAACAAAAGTTATTGGTAAGCAAAAAGTAACGGTCATTCTAGCTGATACCAACGGTAAAGAGGTTTCAAAAAAGGAATTGGTCACTAACGATTTTGGTAGCGTTTCAGGCGAATTTCTTTTGCCTAGTGGTGGATTGACTGGTGAATATTCTATCGAAATGCAAGCTAAGTTTGATAATTCTAAAAACAAAAATGACGACGATGACGACGACTATGCATCTGGCAATCTATACTTCCGTGTTGAAGAATACAAAAGACCAAAATTTCAGGTTAAAATAAATCCAGTTAAAGAAACTTACACGCTCGGTGAAAAGGTAAAAATATCTGGAAAAGGCGAAGCTTTTTCTGGTGCAAATATTTCTAAAGCTACTGTAAAATACATTATCAAACGACAAGAAACTGTTATCTGGAGAAATTACTATGACTATTTTTATCGTCCTTACAGATCGCCTCTAACGGAAATAAAACAAGGCGAAACAACGACCGATGACAATGGGAATTTCACTTTTGATTTTGAAGCTTTAGCAGACGAAAAATCACAAAGCAAACCGCGCAGTTATCAATATTCGGTTTCGGTTTACATGACAGATGTTAATGGCGAGTCACAAAGCAAAGAATCTATAGTAAATATTGGTGATTTAAAAGCTAAACTAGAGCTCGATATTCCTGAAAAAATGCTTCAAAGCGAATGGAATCAACTAAAAATCTCGGCCACTAATCTCAATGAACAAAAGATTGAAACGAAAGGAAATCTTAAGGTTACAAAACTATTAACAGAGAATAAAATTCTACAACCAAAATACATTGCACAAGCACGTTACAATAGATATTACACACCAGAACATAACGACAAAGAGCTCAACTATTCTATTTATGACAAAGAATTGTTTGACGTCTACTTTCCCTACATCAGTTATTACGGTTTGGAAGTGAATAAACCTATTCAAAAAGGTGAAAATATATTTTCAAAAAATTTTAATACTGGTGAAACTGAAGACATCAAACTCAACAAAAATGTACAAGCCGGAAAATATCTTATAGAAGCAGAATCTATCATTGATCGTGATACGATAAAATCATTTAAAATTGTTGAAATCCTTGATGATAAAACTTTAAAAAACGGAATCCCTACTTACTTTGCAATGCAAGTTGATAAATCGTCATATAAAGTTGGCGAAAAAGCAGCAATTAGCTTTCTAACAGATTTTAAAGAAGGTTTTGTAAATTATCGTTTTATAAAAAACAATATTCCAGAAAACTTCCAACAGATCGCCATCAAAAACGGGAAAACCGACATTAATTATACCTTCACAGATAACGATCTCAAAAAATCTATTGCTATAGAATATGATTTTATACACGACACGGATTTTGCAAAAGCATTGATTGCCTTTGATGTTAAGGAAAATATCAACCGAGAGCTAGAAATCACTACCGAAGTTTTTCGGGATAAAATCCAACCTGGTGTTCCAGAAAAGTGGATTTTGACAATTAAAGGAAAGGATAAAGACAAAATAAATGCAGAAGTTCTGGCGACGATGTATGACGCCTCATTAGATCAGTTCGAGAAAAATGAGTTTCGCTTTACGCCTTACATTCCTCAAAACAACGGACTCTATCGATATTACCGTTATGATCGTTACAATCCTAGCATGGACGATTTTTTTGGCGAGCTACAAAGTCTAAGTAGTGAAAACGAGAATTTTTATAAAACAAAATACAATCTAAAAGAAGGAACACTATATCCAACGCCCAATACGCCTATTTTTAATTACACCGATATTAGAGACCGCCGAGAGTCTTTATCGCGTCCACTTGCGAGTATGGCGCAAAAGGATGCATCCATTGAAGAAGTTATTGTTACAGGCTATGCAGGAAAAAAATCGGAACCAACTGCAGCAGTTACAATCATTGATGGGAAAATGGTCAACAAAGCAATTTCTGAAGATGAAATTGCCGAAATTAGAAAACTAAGTCCAGAAGAAGCGGTGGCACTTTATGGTCAAGAAGCGGCTGGCGGAGCCACGGTAATTATTACAAAACAGGCTTTACAACAAGAGCTTCTCAACAAAGTTAAAGCCAGAACCAATCTTAATGAAACTGCGTTTTTTATGCCAAATCTTTACACCGATTCGGATGGAAATATCAAGTTAGAATTCACTTCGCCAGAAGCGTTAACGCAATGGAAACTTTTACTTTTTGCGCACACCAAATATCTTAAAACAGGCTCTGCAACTTACTATACACAAACGCAAAAAGAGTTGATGATTACACCGAATCCACCTCGATTTCTAAGACAAGACGACAAAATACAGTTATCAACAAAGCTTGATAATCTCTCGGATAAAGAACTTTCGACGGATGTTATGTTACAGTTTTTTGACGCGTCAACCAACAAAGTTTTGGACTCTGCCTTTGTTAATACTGATAATTTAAGAAAGATTAAAATCGGTGCTAAAGCTTCTGCAGAAGTCAATTGGGACATCAAAGTTCCGAAAGCGATGGACAATGTAAGTTATCTTGTTTTAGCAAAAAGTCAAAATTTTTCGGATGGAGAAGAAAATACAATTCCTATTCTAGCAAACCGAATGTTGGTAACCGAAACGCTTCCGATTTTCATTAAAGAAGGACAAAACAAAACTTTCACAATGAATTCTTTGTTAAATGACACATCAACTTCGGTCGCTAACTTTAATCTAACGGTTGAGATGACGACCAATCCACTTTGGTTTGCGGTGATGTCGATTCCGTATCTTAGAACATATCCGCACGAATGTTCAGAACAGCTTTTCAGTCGACTTTACGGAAATATGTTATCGACTTACATCCTGAATTCGTCACCGAAGATTAAAAAGATCTTTGATGAATTTAATGCTAAAGAAACGCCAACCAATCCACTTGAAGCCAATCAAGAATTAAAAACAGTCCTTCTCGAAGAAACGCCGTGGTTAAGCAGCATCAAAGATGAAAAAGAGCAAATGAAACAATTGGCTTTATTTTTCAATTTAAATAAAATGCAACGCGACCTCAAAAAAGCGCAACGCGATCTTGTGGACAGACAAAATCCTGATGGTAGCTTTTCGTGGTTTCCAGGTGGTAACAAGGATAAAACCGTTTCTGGACATATTTTGGCAGGCTTCGGAAAATTAGATAAAATGTTAAAAGGTCAATCGGATGAGTTTTTCACCAATCAAATTAATAAAGTAATTTCCAACTCTATTGATTATTTGGATAAAGAATATACTGATCAATTAATAGAAGACCGAAAAACTTCGGCGAAGCTGGACCTAAACGATTACACATCATACTTTTATTACCGAAGTTATTGGACTAAGAAAAAAGAAATTCCGTCAGAACTTAAAAAAGTTTTGACAACAGTCGCAAAAAGCTATGTAGAAAATTTTGATGATTATAGTCTTTATCATCAAGCGATGATTACTACATTTTTACAACGTTTTGGTTACAAAGATCTAGCAAAACAATGTGTTGCAACTTTAAAAAAATCAGCAAAGACAACAGAAGAAAATGGAATGTATTGGACGAATAATCCTGAAGGTTGGTATTGGTACCAAGCGCCAATTGAGACACAAGCCATGTTGATAGAAGCCTTCGCAGAAGCAATTCCAGAAGACACAAAAAGCGTAGAAGAAATGAAGATTTGGCTTCTTCGCAACAAACAAACGGAAAGTTGGGGAACAACAAAATCAACAACAGAAGCGGTCTATGCACTTCTCAACTACGGAAAATCTTGGGTAGATTCGGAAAAAGGAATTACTATGAAATTAGGAGAAACGATCTTGGATCAAAATACGCAAGGTGCCAAAACGTCGGAAGCTGGATTCTTTAAAAAATCATATTATTGGAAAGATATAACACCCGATAAAGCCAAGTTAGAAATTAATAAAACAAGTCCAGGCGTCGCTTGGGGCGGCATGTACCGTTTGTATTACGAGAATATGGACAAAATAATGGCTCATAATTCGTCGAATGTAACGATCGAAAAGCAATTATTTGTTAAAACGAATGAAGGACCAGAAACCAAACTTCGAGAAGTTACGACAAGTCAACCGATACATTTAGGTGATATTGTTGTGGTACGATTGGTGATAAAAACCGATCGAGATATGGAGTATATTCATCTAAAAGATTTGCGAGCAAGCGGTTTGGAACCGGTTAATGTTCTGTCAACTTACAAATGGCAAAATGGCGCAGGTTACTATGAAAGTACGAAAGATGCGGCAACACATTTCTTTTTTAGTTCGCTTCCAAAAGGAGTTTACACTTTCGAATATCAATTAAAAGCGAATAACATTGGCGAATTTTCGGATGGCATTACAACTTTCCAAAATATGTATGCACCAGCAATGAGCGCACATACAGAAGGAAAACATGTAACGATTGTAAAATAATTTTAGAACTTGGATAAAAACTTTTCTTAAATTTTTGAAATCACTAACTTTGAAATTCAATTTTATAAAACAATGAAAATCCTCATCGTCAACGGTCCCAATCTTAATCTTTTGGGCACACGCGAACCCGACATTTATGGTTCTGAAACTATGGAAACGCGTCTTGATTTATTAAAAAAAGAATTCGCGAATGATGAGATTTTGTTTTATCAATCCAACATCGAAGGCGAAATTATCAACCGTCTACAAGAAGATGATTTTGATTCTTTGGTGATTAATCCAGGTGCTTTTACACATTATTCTTTTGCGATTGCAGATTGTTTAAAAAACATTTCGAAACCAAAAATTGAAGTGCACATTAGCAATATTTACAAAAGAGAAGAATTCCGAAAAAAGTCAGTAACTGCCGAACAATGCGACGCCGTCCTCAGCGGTTTTGGGATGAAAGGCTATCAACTCGCTATCCAAAGCTTAAAATAAATAAAAAGAATCTCGATTGAGATTCTTTTTTATTCCGGAAAGTCAAGTTCGAAGCCAACACCACGAATTGACATTATTTTTATCGAATCATCATAGGCAAAATATTTTCGAAGTTGACTGATAAATACGTCCAAACTGCGTCCAGAAAAGTAATCTGTGTTTTCCCAAAGGTTTTCAAGAATCACTTCTCGCTTCAAAAGTTGACGATTATGATTGAGAAGAAACAATAAAAGTTCGTTTTCTTTCAAGGTAAGTTTGTGTTTCCCTTTTGGATGTTCTAGCTGAAGTTTTTCTGTGTTGAGAAGATAATTTCCAATTTTAATTTCTGTTTGTTGAATCGCTGTAAACGTCGATCGCTTCAAGATATTCTGAATTCTTAAAACCAATTCTTCAGGATCACAAGGTTTCGAAATATAATCATCGGCACCCAATTTAAGTCCAGTTAATCGATCGATTTTTTGATTTTTCGCCGTTAAAAATAAAATCGGAAAATTTGCCTGTTTTTTTAGAAGATGTTTTGCTAAAGAAAAACCGTCAATATTCGGCATCATCACGTCCAAAATTCCAATTTGAAAATCAAATTGCGTTTCTATAATTTCCAAAACATCTTCAGGATTCTGAAACCAAATGACTTCAAAATCACTTAACTCAAGATATTGTTTCAAAATCATCCCGAAATCGGCGTCGTCTTCAACTAAAAGGATTTTAGGATTCATGATTTAATTTTATTTTAAACAAACTTCCTTTGCCGCTTTCGCTTTGTAGATCGATATTTCCGTTGTATTTTTTGACGATATTTTTAATTAAAAATAATCCAAGTCCAAGACCTTTTGTATTGTGAATGTTATCGTTTTGGATTCGATAAAATTTCTCAAATATGTTTTTTTGTTCCGCTTTTGCAATGCCTTCACCATTATCTTTAACACTAATCAAAAATGTTTTTGCAGAAGATTCAACATTGATGTTAATCTGTGTTGCGCCGTACTTTATACTATTTTCACAAAGATTTTTCACCACCGTTTCCATATCCGTTTTTGCGAAAGGAAGATTGTCGATCGTTTTATTTTCAAAAATAAATTCCGTTTCGGGATTTGCGAATTTTAAATCTTCAACAAAATTTTTCCAATCTTCAAAATTGATAACGTTGACTTCGTCCTCATTTTCTCCGTCGTGAAGTTGCTTCATAAGGTTTTCGAGGCGTTGGATTTGGCGTTCAACCAGTGGAAGGTTTTCCTTGTTCCAATCTTTATTAAGAGATTTTGCAGCGATTTTTAAAGTCGCAATCGGTGTTTTGAATTCATGCGAAATATTATCAACAACATTATGCAAAACTTCAACTTGTTTCTGTTGTTTGATAAGGTTTTTAACTGTCAAAATAAACAACCAAAGTACCGCACCAAGGATAAAAACGCATAATAAAATTAATAATGCTAATTCCCGAAACACCAATTGTTTGATGTTTATAATTTGATAATTGGTTTCCATAAAAATCTTGAAATGCTCTTTACGATTGTAGACCTTGGTGTCGTCATTAATAGAAGATGATTCCGTATTCCAACTTCCAGTCGTTTGCAAACCTATTTTTGTCAAAGGTCTTTCGGTTTGATAAAGATTGATCGGTTTTTTAAGAAGATCAATGCTATCGGGAAGAACGATGATGGAATTGTATTTTAGTTCAGTTGCAACTTCGTAACCTTGCTTTTTAAATTCTTCGTCCATATACTTTGAAAGAATCTTACGATAGCTAAGGTTTTTCGTCTTATAATAATCTAGAAACTGTTTTTCTGTGATTTTTTTGGTCGCATAATCCGTGATATTTTTAATCACAGCATCTTCTGTTCCGCGGTCTCTTTCTTCGAGTTTATCGATAAGTAAAGCACTTCGGTCGCGAATATTACGATAGATTTCTCTTTCCTTAACAACGTAGGTTTTGTACATAAAGAAAGCTTGTATTCCTAAGAGAATCAGGAATAATAAGCTGAAAATCATTATGATGTTTCGATTCTTTGAAAGCATGAAGCAAAGATAGAATTTTGAGGTTTATGTAAAGTGCATTAACCCTCCATTAACCTTTCATTAACCGTTTTTGTTTAGGATTAAACGGAATTTTACAACATAATTTAATATCATGAAAAAATTAATTTTAATTCTATTCATACTTCCGATATATTTTTTTGGACAAAAGAAAATAGAAATTTTAGTTACCAACCAAAAGAACGAAACAGTTTCTAATGCCAAAGTGGAATTGTATTCGAAAGCGGATTCTTTGGTGACAAGTCAATTTACCGATGAAAAAGGAAAAGCTTTATTTGAGATTAATCAAAACGCAACAGTCAAATTTGTAGTCACTGATTTGGAATATGAAGTTTTTTCAAAATCATTTAAAGAAAATGAAATCAAAGAAACGCTTCATTTTATTTTAAAAAAGAATGAACACGAAATCGAAGAAGTGGTTTTAATAAAGCAAAAACCAATCGTTAAACGAAAAATTGACCGTCTGGAATTTAATGTAGAAAACTCTAATATTTCCTCACTTAATGCGTGGGAAATTTTAAAGAAAACGCCTGGTGTTAATGTCATCGATAATACGATTAAAGTAAAAGGTTCTTCTGGGATTTTAGTTACAATTAATGACAAAAAAGTGATGATGTCGCCCGATGAACTTCAAAATTTGCTGGAAAATACTTCTGGAGACGAGATCAAATCTGTGGAAGTTATTACCAATCCACCTGCAAAATACGAAGCTTCGGGAAGTGCAGTCTTGAATATCGTTATGAAAAAAGCCAAACTCGAAGGTTACAAAGGCACATTAAGCGGACGTTTTATTCAATCGAAATATGCAAAAGGTTCGGTGACGACTTCGCATCAATACAAGAAAGATAAGTTTTCTACGATGTTGAGTTACTCGAAAGGTGCTGGCGATTATTTGCGTGAAGGTACGGATCTGGTCTATTACGAAGAAAGCGGAACGACATGGAAAAGCATTATGAACCGTAAAGACAGCAACTATAACCAGAATACATTGAATTTTAGCGCAGATTATGAATTGGATTCTTTGACAAATTTTAGCTTGAATTACATAGGATATTTTAGTCCAAAAACAAAAGGACTTTACGATGTTCCTACGGAAATTACTAATTCTAACAATCAAGTAGAATCAACTTATAGAACATTAAATGATCATCATTGGCGAACGATTAACAATACATTGAGCTTCCAAGCCGACAGAAAGTTAAACGAAAATTCTAGTTTAACTTGGGTTAATTACTTTGCTACCAACAACTATAAGAAATCTGAAGATATCCAAACGCATCTTAATTTTATTAATCAAGATCCAAAGTTCAGTCGTTTTGTGACGAATAATTTACAAGATATTCAATTATTTTCGACGCAGTTGGATTACTCTTGGAAGAACGACAAATGGCAGTTAGAATCGGGCGCAAAATATTCTTTAGTAAAAACAAATAGCGTTTTAGCATTCGCGGATAATGAATTTGGAGATTTACAGAAACGAAAACTACTTTTTCGGCATGGATGGCAATTTGTACAAGAACAAAATTTTCTCACTAAACTCCAATATTTCCACAAGTTTTACTTTGGATAAAAAGACCGACTGCAACTTACAACTTGGTAATACGTTCTACACGGGAGGAGTTCAAGGGAACTTGAGAATTGGCAGTGCCTCGACTACTTATTTGATTATGAATCGTAAATTTTATCAAAAACGATTAGAAGCGAGCTTGTATTTTAATGATATTTTCCGAACGTCTGGCGATAAAATTAGAACTCGATATGCCAATCAAAATAATTATTTCTTAGATTATCGTGATGCGCAAAGTTTTTCGATCTCACTTAAATATAATTTCGGAAATCAAAAACTAAAAGCCACGAAGAAAATTAAAAGTGCAGATGAGCAAGGCAGGATGTAAAAAATCAATTTGAGATAATAAAACCAACGTCAGTTCGAGTAGATTTTGTAAAAATCGTATCGAGAACTTCTTTCAAAAATTTCTCGTTAAAAATCTTTTGGATTTTTACTTGAAGAGACGCTTCTGTAATTATTGGATGACTAATCTCAAACTCAGAAATTGCGTATCTTTATAACTTATTAAATGCGCAATATTTTTTGTTTTTGTAAATGAATATTTTAGACCTTGTAATTTTTGATCGAGAACAAGTTACTTTGGACGATGTTGTCCTGAAAGAAGCTAATAGAGCCGAACTTCTTCAACTTCTGAAAGAATATAAATACATCGACGAACTCCGAAAATACAATCTACCTGTCAATAACAAGTTGTTGTTGTCTGGGCATTCTGGTTGTGGTAAAACGATGACAGCAAAAGCAATTGCAACGCAACTTAACAAGCCTTTGATGATTCTTGATCTCAGTACTTTTGTGTCTGCAAGAATTGGTGAAACGGCAAAAAATCTCAAACTCGTTTTTGAAAAAGCTGAGCGCGACAAAGCAGTTTTATTTTTGGATGAATTTGATCATCTAGGAAAATCTCGCGGCAACGACGATCATGATGTTGGAGAAATGCGACGATTGGTGAATGCGATGATACAGTTGGTGGATAATTTTCCAGACAAAGCACTTTTGATAGCTGCGACCAATCATCCCGAGATTATTGATATTGCTTTGTTACGACGATTCCAAATTAAAATCTCATACAAAATGCCAACCGATGAGGTTTTGGATAAATTCTATGATAAACTTTTGATGGACTTTCCGAACGAGTTACAAACTTTTGATAGAAAATATCGCTTATCCTTTGCAGAAGCTAAAGATTATGCTTTTACAAAAATGAAATCGAATCTTATAAAATCTCTCGAAGAAAAAAATGTTTAATAATAAGAAAGGCTATCAAATTTGATAGCCTTTCTTATTTGTTATTTCTTAATAAACTTGCTGCTTGCTGCACTTCCGTCCGTTAAGATTTGTTTTACGATGTAAGTTCCTTTTGCAAGTTTTCTTACATTGATTTCTTTGTCGGTTGTTGAGATTACAATCTGTCCCGCCGTATTGTAGATTTCTGTTTTTGAAACTTTGTCAGCGTTTTTGAAGCTGATAACATCGGTTGCAGGATTTGGGAAAATATTGACATTAGCTGTCGAAAATACTTCTGTTGTACCCATAATATTATCTCCGTAGACAATAATATTTTGACCATTTATCTTCTCTGGATATGGATGAGGTTCACCAGCTAACATCTCGTATACCGTGTTAACAGGTGTCCAGTCATTAAGTCCCATACCTAGAACATTGTTTTCGTCAATTACATAAGAGTCATTATAATATTCTGATGACGAAGTTCTTGTCCATGCTTTTTCAGATTCTACATATTTACCATCTAGATTTTGTTTAAGAGCAATTGCAATCCAGTAGGTTTTGTTTGCTTCTAGGTTAACAGTAGAATTGTTATTTGCGGCTACTAGGTCGATGCTTAGTAAAGAATCAATAAATTCATCACTCTGCAATATAGTTATTGCAGGGTCTGTGATAGCAATATCTTTATAGAATATAGAATTAGCAGATGAAGACGGTTTGCCATTTGGTTTACCATCTTTGTCTTCATAAATCATTACTCGAACTGCACTTACGGTTTGTGTAAGGTCATTAGCTAACCATACATTTCCTAAAGTTTCTACTTTCGTTAATCCAACATTTGTTGTGAATCTTAAATCATCGATTGGTAAAAAAACATTATCCATTTCGTCTATTATAGATGGCGTGTTCATGAACCAAACGGGCTCAGGCGCTTGCTCAAAAATAGGACTTGATGATGTTTTGTGAGAAAAACTACTCTTCTGCGGAGCATTACTGGTGTGGAAGATCTTTTTAGACTGTGCGTTGATACTTGATAATGCCAATACACATGCTAATGCATAGAATTTTGTTGTCATATATTTCATTTTTAAGTTAGGTTTCTTTTTATTTTTCTTGAATTACTTCATTTTGTTGTTAATATTATTAGTTTTAAATTATGTTTCTTGAAACAAAATTAACGGCGCTAAATATAGAATAAATTCACGAAAAACCATTTTTCATTTGATAAATTTTTATTAAAACATTAATTCGTTTATTAATAAACGCGTTTATAGGCTATTTTTACGATAATGTGTAATATTGTTTGGTTTTAAAAAACGAAAAATATATTGGTAAGCTATGTTATTTGTTCCGATTTTTAAGCTTGTAAAAAATCTTATTTTTGTTATTTAATAAATAGATTTTATGAAGAAGTTAATTAGCGGTTTTGTAGTTGTTGCTATGCTGTGGCAAGTTTCGGCACAAGAACTTTACATGCCAAGAAATATTAAGAAAGCTTATGAAAAAGGAACTCGTGATATTTCTGGAAAACCCGGAAAAAATTATTGGCAAAACAAAGGCGTTTACGATATTAAAATAAAAGTGAATGCTGATACTAAAATCGTATCGGGTTCAGAAACGATTTCGTATTCTAATAATAGTCCAGATGAGCTGAAAACTTTAGCAATTCGATTTGTTAATAATGTTCATAAACCGCAATCGCCGCGTGCTGGTTACGTTTCGAAAGATTATCTAAGCGATGGTCTTACTATAAAATCATTAATAATAAATGGTGAAAAATATGATCTAAACTCAGATTTTGGAACTGTGACTTCTGTTAAATTAAATAAAGCATTGTCTGCCAATTCTAAATCCGAAATAAAAATCGATTGGGAATATCCGCTATCTGTTGAAAGTGGAAGAGAGGGACAAATCGATCCTAACACATTTTATGTTGCTTATTCTTATCCGCGAATTTCGGTGTATGACGATTACAATGGCTGGGATATGTTAGCGCACTCGGATAGACAAGAGTTTTACAATGATTTTAATGATTATAGTTTTGAGATTTCAGCCCCGAAAAATTACGTCGTTTGGTCGACGGGAGAATTTTTAAATCCAGAAGAAGTTCTTCAAAAAACATTTTTAAAACGTTATAAAGAATCTCTTAAATCTGATAAAATTATCCATGTCGCCAACGAGTCTGAGATGAAATCTGGCTTAGTAACCAAGCAAAATGATTGGAATGTTTGGAAGTTTAAAGCCAATCATATCCCAGATTTTACATTTGCATTGAGTAATCATTATGTTTGGGATGCGTCGAGCGTTCAGCTAAAATCAAAACGTGTCAGTGTGCAAGCTGGTTATAAAGTTGGCGCTAAAGATTTTGAACAATATACAGGTTGGATGCGCTATAACATCGATTGGTTTTCCAAAAACTGGCCAGGTGTCGAATATCCTTACAATGCGATGACGGCGATACAAGGTTATGCTGATATGGAATATCCGATGATGATTAATGATACCAGTATTCCTGATGATTTTCAAGATGCGAGGCTAACCGCTGATCACGAGATTGCGCATACTTATTTTCCATTTTATATGGGAATTAACGAGACGCGTTATGCCTTTATGGACGAAGGTTGGGCAACGACTTTAGAATATCTCATCGGAATCGATCATTCTGGAAAAGAAGCAGCTGAAAAGTTTTTTAAAAATTTTCGTGTAAAACGTTGGATTAACGATCCTTCGACAGAGCAAGATCAACCGTTAATTTCGTTGACGTCACAACTTTCGGGTTCTGGTTATGGGACAAACGCTTATGTTAAATCGGCAATGTCCTATCTAGCGCTTAAAGATTATTTGGGTGATACTTTATTTAAAAAAGCTTTGCATCATTATATGGACAATTGGAATGGGAAGCATCCAATTCCGTGGGATTATTTTAACTCGATGAATGCAGGTTCTGGCAAGAATCTTAATTGGTTTTGGAACAATTGGTTTTATAGCAATTTTTATATTGATTTAAAAATTAATTCAGTTTCTCAAAATAATAACGCGATTGCTTTGACGATTGACAATATTGGTGGATTTGCGATTCCGTTTGACGTGGTTTTAAAATTTGATGATAACTCAACAGAATCAAAACACTACACGCCTGAGGTTTGGGAGAAAAATCAAAAACAGTTGTTATTAAATATTCCGTCCAATAAAAAAGTAAAATCTATAGAATTAGACGGAGGTTTGTTTATAGATTATACACCAATAGATAACCAAAAGACATTATAAGTTTCTAAATTAAATTCTTTACTAATTGGTTTTGATTTTAATTAAAATAGAAGCAGAATCTTTTTTAGTAAAAACGTTTCAAAATAATATAGTTTCTATATTAAATGATAAATTTGCGGCTATTATTCAATAGATTAAATACAAATTCAATATTATCAAATGAAAAAACAAGCTATCGCGCTATTTGGCTTAGCAGTATTCAGTATTTCTTGTGCACATAAGGAGAAACAAGGCGCTGACAAATATACAGATGATCAAAAAGCATCTTATTACATTGGTTTGAGTATTGCTCAAAATATGAAGCAGGAAGGTTTTAAAGTAGACGCAGATCTTTTGGCTAGAGCTATTAAAGAAGAAATGGATGGAAAGCCAAAATTGTTGCCAGCTGAAGATATGAATACTTTTTTGCAGAATTTTATGCAGAAGCAAGGTGAGAAAAAGATGTCTCAAGAATCAGCAAAAGCAGGTGAGAACAAGAAAAAAGGTCTAGAATTTCTTGCAAAAAATAAAACCAATGCTAATGTAAAAACAACTGCTTCTGGTTTGCAATATGAAGTTTTGCAGGAAGGTGATGGTAAAACAAAACCGACGGCATCTAGTGTTGTTCTAGTAAAATATACTGGTAAATTGTTGGATGGAACTGTGTTCGATTCTACCGATAAAAATGGCGGAGCACCAGCGGATATACACTTGGATCAAGTGATTAAAGGTTGGACAGAAGGTATTCAGTTGATGAGCAAAGGCGCTAAATACAGATTTTATATTCCTTCAGACTTGGCTTATGGAGATCAAAATATGGGCGGCGCTATTCCTGGAGGATCTACTCTTATTTTTGATGTAGAATTATTGGATGTAAAATAACAGAAATTCAAGGATAGATTTTTCTCTTTATCATGTCGTCGCTTCGAGTAAAAATCTGCAAGATTTTGTATCGAGAAGTTTTTAAGATAAGAAATTAAGAGTGATTTACTATAAAACAAAAACCTCGGCTAAATAGCTGAGGTTTTTTAGTTTAATATGTTCTTCGGCTTCGCTCAGAAACCATTTGTTTTATTCCGTCGGTCTAAAAACCAAACCACTTTCCGGGAAGAAATCCATGGTGACTCTGTCGCCATCGTTTACATTTCCGGCTAAGATTTCTTTAGATAACTTGTTCAAAACATCTTGCTGAATCACTCTTTTCAAAGGTCTTGCTCCAAAAGCGGGGTCGTAACCTTTGTTCATCAGGTAATCCAAAGCATCTTGAGTTGCTGTCATCATGATATTTCTTTGCGCAAGAAGCGTATTCAAACCTCTCAATTGATATTGTACGATTTTTCCGATATTCTTTTTGGTTAAAGGTTGGAATAGTACGATTTCATCAATTCTGTTCAAGAATTCTGGTCTTAAACTTTGTTTTAAAAGGTCAAAAACTTCTTCTCTCGTTTTGTCAAGAACTTCATCAAAATTATTATCATCTAATTTTTCAAAATTTTCTTGAATTAAATGTGAACCTAAATTCGAAGTCATAATGATAATCGAATTTTTGAAATTCACGACACGACCTTTATTGTCGGTTAAACGGCCATCATCCAAAACTTGCAATAAAGTATTGAAAACATCTGGATGCGCTTTTTCGATTTCGTCCAAAAGCACCACAGAATAAGGTCTTCTTCTCACGGCTTCCGTCAATTGTCCGCCTTCATCGTAACCAACGTATCCTGGAGGCGCACCAACCAAACGAGAAACGCTGTGACGCTCCTGATATTCGCTCATATCAATTCTCGTCATGTTGTTTTCGTCATCGAAAAGCAATTCTGCCAAGGCTTTCGCCAACTCGGTTTTACCAACACCAGTTGTTCCTAAAAATAAGAACGAACCAATTGGTTTTTTGTCGTCGCTTAAACCAGCTCTATTTCTACGGATTGCGTCTGCAACGGCTTGTATCGCTTCATCTTGACCAACCACACGTTTGTGCAATTCGTCTTCTAAGTGCAATAATTTTTCTCTTTCAGATTGAATTAATTTGGTTACCGGAATTCCAGTCCATTTTCCAATCACTTCTGCGATATTTTCAGAAGTCACTTCTTCTTTAATTAATTCATTTTGATGGTTTTGCATTTCCAATTCCACCTTCTGAAGTTGGTCTTCTTTTTCGCGAAGTTTTCCGTATTGTATTTCGGCAACTTTTGCGTAGTCACCAGCTCTTGAAGCACGTTCAGCTTCCAATTTCAGAGCTTCTATTTCTTTTTTAATGTTGGTTAAATCTTCAGATTTTTGTTTCTCTTTTAACCATTTTGCATTAATATCATTTCTTTGTTCAGTGATTTTCGATAAATCTTCTTTCAAATGGTCGATTTTCGTTTGGTTGCCTTCTCTCGAAATAGCCGCCAATTCGATTTCCATTTGCATGATTTTTCTATCCAAAACGTCCAATTCCTCAGGTTTTGAATTGATTTCCATTCTCAATTTTGCAGAAGCTTCATCAATTAAATCGATGGCTTTATCTGGTAAAAATCGGTCAGAAATATAACGCTGAGACATTTCTACCGCCGCAATAATCGCTTCGTCTTTGATGCGGACTTTGTGATGCGCTTCGTATTTATCTTTAATACCTCTCAAAATCGAAATCGCAGATTCGGTATCTGGTTCTTCCACCATTACCTTTTGGAAACGTCTTTCAAGGGCTTTATCTTTTTCAAAATATTTTTGATATTCATTTAAAGTTGTTGCACCAATTGCTCTTAGCTCTCCTCTTGCCAAAGCAGGTTTCAAGATATTTGCTGCGTCCATTGCACCTTCGCCACCGCCAGCTCCAACCAAAGTGTGGATTTCGTCGATGAAAAGGATGATTTGTCCATCGGATTTCGTTACTTCATTCACCACCGATTTCAAACGCTCTTCGAATTCACCTTTGTATTTTGCACCAGCAATCAAGGCTCCCATATCCAATGAGTAAAGCGTTTTGTCCATCAAGTTTTCTGGAACGTCGCCAGAAATAATTCTGTGTGCGATGCCTTCTGCAATTGCTGTTTTACCAACACCAGGTTCCCCGATAAGGATTGGATTGTTTTTCGTTCTTCTCGAAAGAATTTGCAAAACTCTACGAATTTCCTCATCACGACCTATAACAGGGTCTAATTTCCCTTCAGCAGCAAGTTCGTTAAAGTTTTTTGCGTATTTATTTAAACTTTGATAGGTTTCCTCAGAACTTGCAGAAGTCGCTTTCGAACCTTTACGAAGTTCTTTAATTCCACCTTCCAAAAGGCTTTTTGTAACGCCCATGTCTTTTAACATTTGTGAAACTGGAGAATTTACTTCAATTAAAGACAGCCAAAGATGCTCGATGGTAACGAACTCGTCGCCCATTTTCTTCGCAATATTCGGTGCGTCCAGCAAAACTTTATTTGCGTTTTGAGAAAGATAAATGTTTCCACCTTCAACTTTCGGAAGTTTCTCGATGCTTTCGCGGTTTCTGGCTCTTACCAAATCGGCGTCAGCTTCGGATTTTTTCAATAGAAAAGGCGATATATTTTCATCCACTTGGAAGATTCCTTCCAAAAGATGTTGCGGTTCAATCTGTTGGTTGCCAAATTCCATTGCTACTTGTTGCGCAGCTTGGATGGCTTCTTGTGATTTTACTGTGTATTGATTTAAGTTCATATTATGTTGTGTGTTTTAATCTTGTTTTATTTTTAGAATTTGAGTTTTAAACTATCTTTTGGAAACTACTTTCATATTGTCATCTAAAACTCAACTTCTAAATTCAATCATTTAATTCTGAATCTTAGTTTGCAAAAACTGTTCTTTTATGAAATTCACTAAAAATTAAGCCAAAATTTCCGAAATATTAAAATTTAACCTAAGTTTAACTTGACAAAATTTCCGAATTGATTGTTTTTGTAAGTTTTCGGGAGGTCAATATTTCCGATGTCTTTTGTTAGTGGGCTTTTCTAAAAATCAGAAACGGGATACATAGATATATTTCGTTACCATAATTGTAATGTGAAACATTGATATCTAATTTAGATTGATGCTAAATTATTTTTAAAGATAATTTGTAAATTAGAATATTGTTAAACTCTGAAAATTAGTAGCATGAAAAATTGGAAATTTGCTTCGTTTATCGAAGTTGATAAAGAATTTAGAGTGGAAGGTCTTAATATTTGGAACCACTATTGGCATTGCTATGATCGTAATGTGGAAGTTTTGCATCCTACAAAACATCATCAATACCGTTTTAAAGAATATGAAATACAGACGCCAGAAAAATCTGTAAATTTTGTTGCAGGCGAGTTTTCTGACGGGCAAATTGGGATTTTTCTCAAAGATGAATTGCAAGAGGGAATTTTGTAAAATCAATGATATGTGGCAAAGAGCTTTTGACGATGATGTTTTAAACTATGTTTTGCGTTTTAATTTCTTTATTCAGGTTTTGTAAGTCTGCAAATAGTTTTATCTTTGGGAAAACCCTGTTGGTATGTACACACAATTTGAAGTTGAATCCCACTTTGACGGGAGATTACAAGTTATATTTCTTAATCAGCCAGAAGTTTTTAACAGCTTGAATAAAGTGATGTTAAAAGAATTACGTTCTGCGGTTGAAACTTTCGGAAAAGATGAAACAGTTAGATGTATCGCGATTTCTGGCCGTGGAAAAGCTTTTTGCGCTGGTCAAAACTTAAAAGATGCAGTTGATCTTAAAGACCATGTTGATGATGACCGCGAAATCCAAAGAATCGTTATCGATTATTATAACCCGTTGGTCGAGGCAATTACGCATTCTAAGAAACCAATTATCTCTTTAGTTAACGGTCCCGCAGTTGGTGCCGGAGCGATGTTAGCCTTGATTACAGATTTTACTTTGGCGACAGAAAGCGCTTATTTTTCTTTAGCTTTTGCAAATATTGGATTGATTCCTGATACTGCGGGAACATATTATTTGCCACGACTTGTTGGTCATCAATTAGCGAGTTATCTTGCTTTTACTGGTAAAAAAGTGCCAGCAATGGAAGCTAAAAAATTAGGAATGATTGCTGATGTTTTCCCAGATGCAGAATTTGCAGAGAAGTCTTTCGAGATTCTTGGACATCTTTCTTTTGCGGCAACTAAAGCAATTGGATTGACTAAGAAAGCTTTCTTCGAGGCAGAATCTAACACGTTGAAAGAACAATTGGATCTAGAGTCGATTTATCAACAATCTGCGGCGCAGTCGCACGATTTTAGAGAAGGAATTACAGCTTTCTTGGAAAAGCGCAAACCAAATTACATAGGGAAATAGTATGAGTAATCCTTATTTTGAAGAAGCGCAAAAACTTTATTCGCAAGATGTATTTTCGCAATGGATGGGCGTTGAATTGGTTGATGTTAAAGAAAATTATTGCCTTATCAAAATGCCAATAAAAGCAGAAATGATTAATGGTCTTAAAACCGTTCATGGTGGTGTGACTTTTTCGTTGGCGGATTCGGCTTTAGCTTTTTCATCAAATACTAAAGGCGATGCTGCGGTGGCGCTTAATTGTTATATCAACTTTATGAAAGCAGTTCGTCTTGGCGATACGCTTTCCGCAGAAAGTATTTTATTAAATGAAACCCGAAAAACTGCCGTTTATGAAATTTCTGTTAAGAATCAGGAGGATGAATTGATGGCGAGTTTCCGAGGAACGGTTTATAAAATCGGAAAGAAAGTAGCTGATTTATAGCGAAATAGTTTTAAAATTGTAGAAAGTCCAAAATAAATTTTGAACTTTCATTTTAATTATTAACTTTGTATTTCAAAGTGCTTTATATGGAGTCAAATAATATTCAAAACGATTTGCAACACATCCGTCATATGATGGAGCGCAGTTCTCGATTTATTTCTTTGAGTGGTTTGTCTGGTGTTTTCGCTGGAATTACCGCTTTGGTAGGTGCTTTTTTTGTTCATCAAGTTTTTCAAAGTGAAGGTATTTCTTATTTTGATAATTCTGGACGCGTTTACGAATTTCACTTTATTAAAAAATTATTTTTAATAGGTTTAGGAATTTTGGTGGTTGCTTTGTTCTTTGGATATTTTTTCACTGCTCGAAAATCGAAACAACAGAATCAAAAAATTTGGGATGCGACGACAAAACGTTTATTGATTAATTTTGCAATTCCTTTAGTGACAGGAGGTTTGTTTTGTATAGGCCTTATTTATCAACATTATTTTGCGATGATCGCGCCAGCAACTTTGATATTTTATGGACTGGCCTTAGTTAATGCAGAACGTTACACTTTGACAGATGTTAAATATTTGGGAATTTCCGAAATTGTTTTGGGCTTGCTGTCCTTATTCTTTTTGGGATATGGATTGTTGTTTTGGGCAATTGGTTTTGGCGTTTTGCATATTGTTTACGGTTTAGTGATGTATAAAAAATACGATTCGAAATAGGTTTAGAATTGTCAATATTTTAAAAATGCTTAATATTAATTTACTCAATAAAGAATTTGAAAGTAGGGTACGACTTGGGATCATGTCGGTGCTGATGGTCAATGACTGGGTAGATTTTAACGAAATGAAACAATTGCTGAATATTACAGATGGTAATTTGGCGAGTCACAGTTCAGCTTTGGAAAAGAATACTTATATCGAGATTAAAAAAGAATTTGTTGGTAAACGTCCGCGTACATCATATCGTGTAACACAGATTGGGAGAGAAGCTTTCCAGAAGCATATTGATGCTTTGGAAGCGATGTTGGGGAAATAGTATATTTTTTTTATCTAAAAACTTTGAAATACAAAGTACTTTGTTTTATGAATAAATCTATGATTCTTTATGTGAAAATTAGTTGGATTCTAGGAGTCCTTTGTTGCGTGTTGAAAGATGTTTTACATGGCGAATTGACTTTTTTTTTAATCATGATTTTGGAGCCCATTAATCTGTTGGTAACAATTTGTTTTCTCTTGTTTTTTGCTGTGATGTTGTTTGTTTTCCCCGAAAAGAAAGAAGACTTTATTAAAACACAAATTTTACTGCGTTGCAATTTCCCAATTGCATTTCTTCTTTTCATCATCATATTTTATTGAACTTTTTAAATAATATAAAAATGAAAAAACTACATTTAATTTTATGCTTTAGCATTATGTTTTTCCTACTGTTCTACGACGAAACACCAGGAATCAATTTGGCTTTGTTAGGAGCAGTTTACTCGATTGTGATTTATGTTTTAACACCAAAATTTTTAAGATCCGAACGACTAAAAGTCATGTTGGTTTTTAGTCTCGTATCTTGCGCTGCATTTGCTTATTATGGTGATTTCATCTCGTTTTTTGCGATTGTAATATCAGTATTTTTACTTCGATTATTTTCGTTGTCAAAAGAGCTAAAACCAATTTTGACCATTCCTCTCGCAATGTGGCAAGGCTTAAGTTTTCCTTTTCGATTTTTTTCATTTAAAGAATGGATTCCGAAAACCAATACCGAAAAATCAGTCCAGAAAGTCTTGGCGGTTGTGGTTATTCCGAGTGCTTTTTTAATGGTGTTTTTTGCGATTTACACTTATGGAAGCGACACTTTTGCCAACTTTTTCGGGAATATCAATTTTAATTTTAACGGTTACGAAGTTGTTGCGCTAAGTTTTCTTGGATTTTTTATCGCTTTTAATGTTTGGAATATTACAATCCCAAGTTTTATTTATTCGTCGAATCATCATTTCAGAAATGATTTTACTAATGAAGATGTCGCGCAAAAACCGACTTTCGATTTTTTAGATTTAAACTTGGAACGTTTGAGTGGTGTTGTCTCTTTATTGTTATTAAATGTGATGCTCGTTTTCTTTTTGTTCAGTTTTAATTATGAACAATTTTATGTCGGCGAATCTTCTGCTGCCGAACTCTCTGGTGCAACACACGAGCGTGTTAATGCTGTAATTTTGAGTATCGTTATGGCGGTTTTGGTGATTATGTTTTACTTTAAATCAAATTTTAACTTTGATAATCAAGCTGTTTGGTTACGTCGATTGGTGTACATCTGGATTTTACTCAATATGCTTTTGGTATTTTCAGCATTAATTAAAAATTTAGAATATGTTACAGAATTCGGTTTGACTTACAAAAGACTTGGCGTTTTTGGATTTTTGCTGATGGCTTTGCTAGGATTGGCTTTTACTTTCTACAAAATATATAAACGAAAAACTAATCTGTTCTTGGTCAATACGATGCTTTGGGCATTCTATGGAATGGTTTTGGCTTGTAGTGTGGTCAATTGGGGAAACTTGGCGACGCGTTATAACCTGGCGAATAATAAAGGAAGTTTCGATTATTTGAAAAGTCTTAACTTTAATGATGACATTTTAAAAGAAGTCGATCCAAATTTTGAAAAGTATACAACGAGTTACTATTTTTCGGAAACCGCCAACTCAAGTTTTCTCTCAAAAAACATTTATTATGAAACATTATCTAAGCAAAAACCTTAATCTTTCAATTCTAAGTTTTGTCTTGCTGGCTTTCGTTTCTTGTAAAAAAGATACTGAAAAGATTCCTGAAGATGTACAACGAGATACCGTAACAACAGTCGAAAAACCTGTAGACAGTCTATCGGCGGTCTTGGACAGGAAAACGGAAACTAACCAGTTTATCAT
>JAEXRP010000089.1:0-21776 GCA_023440705.1 Bacteroidota bacterium | reverse complement strand
AGCAGTCGTTTTTGCTTTGGTTTCTTGTGAAAAGAAAAATCTTGAAGTTAAACACGTTTCCGAAATGGAATCTGGACTTAAAATCTCGGCAAAAGTGGTAAATGAAGAAGATCCTGTTTGTCACATGAAAACCGCTGAACATCTTAGCGATACCTTGACTTATAAAGGTCAGGTTTATGGTTTTTGCAGTTCGATGTGTAAAGATGAATTCAAAAAAAATCCTGATTCTTATTTAAAATAAAATGTCAGCAACCGAAAATACCCAAACTTCAAAATCAAAAAAAACATGGATTCCCATTGTGGTAATTCTACTGATTGCTGCGGTGATTTTTGGTGTTCGACAATACATGAATTCATCTCTTTTTACGGTGATGAAAGTCCCAGAATTTTCTTTAAAAAATCAAAATAACAAAACAATTACTAACAAAGAAATGCTCGGGAAAGTTTATTTGGTGGAGTTTTTCTTTAGTCGATGTCCAACAATTTGTCCTGTGATGAATTCTAATATGCGTCATATTGAAGAAGAAATCAACGATCCAAACTTTGGAATAATCTCCATAAGTATCGATCCCGAAAATGATACACCAGAAATTCTTAAAGATCATGCCAAAAAAATCGGAGCAAAATCTCCAAATTGGCATTTTTTGACTGGTGATCGAACTTACATTGGTGATATTGCCAAGAAATTTGACATTTACGTTGGAGATCAAAAAGATAAAGCGGAAAGTCTAAACCACAGCGGAGAAATCGCTTTGGTAGATAAAGACGGTAACATCCGTTGTCGTTTTGGGAAAGATGGAATGCCGATTTTGTACTATTCTGGGCTTAATTACGAAGATGAAGCGGGAACCAAAACCAGTTTAGTTGGAAAATTTCATCCCGACCGCGAACTTTTGATTGAAGACATCAAAAAACTTCTAAAATAGGCGTTAATTAATGTTAATGATACTTTGTTTAAGGCATGAATAGAGTATCTTTAAGACAATTAAATTAATGTTTAATCGAAAATTTTAAAAATGAAAGTATTAAAAATAGCAGCTATCAGTTTTTTGATGGCTTCAAGTTTTATTTCTGCGCAATTTAAACAGGCGCCACTTCCTTATGCGTATAATGCTCTAGAAGCTGCCGTGGATGCACAAACAATGGAAATTCATTACAGCAAACATGCGGCTGGATATACTGCAAATCTTAACAAAGCAATTGCTGGAACGCCGATGGAAAAGGAAAGTCTTTTCACTATTCTTTCTCATATTTCTAAAGAATCACCTTCGGTAAGAAATAATGCTGGTGGGCACTATAACCACGAGTTATTTTGGACGGTTTTAACACCGAAAAAAGACACAAAAGCGTCTGCAAAATTAGCGAAAGCTATTACCGATAATTTTGGAAGTATGGACGCGTTTAAAGAAAAAATTGCAAAAGCTGGAGCGGATAGATTTGGCTCTGGATGGGCTTGGTTAATCGTTACACCAGACAAAAAATTAGCAATTACATCAACTGCAAATCAAGATAATCCGTTGATGGATGTTGTAGAAGTTAAAGGAATACCGATTTTTGCAATTGATGTTTGGGAACACGCTTATTATTTAAAATATCAAAACAAGCGTGCAGATTATTTAACAGCTTTATGGAGCGTTGTTAACTGGGATGAAATCTCAAAACGTTACGATGCAGCAATGAAATAAATGGTTTTTTACAATAAAAATATTAACTCGCTTTTCAATTTTGGAAGCGAGTTTTTTTGATTACATTTTATACTTATGTGTAACATTTTAAAATTTCAGTCGACATATTTCAACAAATTATATTAAATGAAAAAACTCAATATTGGGGTACTAGCTTTTTCGGGTTTAGTATTTCTTAATTCTTGCGGTTCTACAAAGACTGCTACAACTAAAACAGAAAGTACAACTACAACTGTAACAGAGGTGAAAACAACGCCAACAACACCAAAAGAGAATGGACTTGACATTAGTCTTATGGACAAATCTGTTCGTCCTCAAGATGACTTTTATAATTATGTTAGTGGAACTTGGATGAAAACTGCCAAAATCCCTGCAGATAAGCCAACTTGGGGAAGTTTTAATAAACTTGCTGAAGACACTGATAACAACTCAATGACGATTTTGAATTCACTTTTGAAAGATAAATTTGCAGCAGGTAGCGAAGGTAAAAAAATCCAAGATCTTTATGGCACTTACATGGATATGGATAAGCGTAACGCTGATGGTATTAAGCCAATCCAAGCTAACTTGGATAAAATTGATGCTATCAAAAATATGGCTGATCTACAATCTTATTTGATATCTGTGACTAAAGATGGTGAAAATACACTTTATGGTTGGGGTATCGATGCTGACCTTAAAGATTCTAAAATGAATGCTGTCTATTTAGGTGATGCTTCATTAGGGTTGGGAAGAGATTACTATCAAAAAGTTAATGAAAAAAATACTGAAACGATTGCTGAATATCAAAAATATGTAGCTTCGATGCTAGATGTTTTGGGTTATAAAAACTCAGCAACTACAGCGAAAAGTATTGTTGCTTTTGAAAAACAAATTGCAAATACCTATTTAACTAACGAGCAGATTCGTGATGCAACTTTGCAATATAATCCAAAAACAATGGCCGAGTTAAAGTCATTAGTTAAAAATGTTGATCTTCCTGCTTATCTTAAAAGTGTGGGCGTTAACACAGATAAAGCTATAATTGGAGAGATTGGCTATTACAAAAATTTTGATAAATTATTTAATGCTAAAAATCTTCCATTAGTTAAGGATTATCTTAAGTTCCATATGATTAATGGTAGTGCAAGTTACTTAACTAAAGATTTGGACGAAAAACGTTTTGCCTTTTATGGTAAATACCTAAGTGGACAACAAGAGCAAAGAGCGCTTAACAAGAGAGGTTATCAATTAATTAACGGTGTGTTGGGTGAAGCTTTTGGTAAATTATATGTTGATAAATACTTCCCAGCGTCTGCAAAAGCGCAAATGGTTGAACTTATCGACTATCTAAAGAAAAGTTTTGCGGTACACATCAACGATCTTAAGTGGATGTCATCAACAACTAAAGTAAAAGCTTTAGAGAAGTTAAATAAATTCACGGTTAAAGTAGCTTATCCTGATAAATGGAAAGATTATTCTAAACTAGATATTACTGCTGGTTCGGAAGGTGGAACCTTGTACAGCAACTTACAAAATGTAACAGAGTGGCAATATCAAAGAGATTTAGATAAAATCGGAAAACCAGTTGATAAGTCAGAGTGGGGAATGACGCCGCAAACGGTGAATGCCTACTATAACCCATTAAATAACGAAATCGTTTTCCCAGCGGCTATTCTTCAACCACCTTTCTTCAATCCAAATGCTGATGCTGCCGTTAACTTCGGAGGAATTGGAGCGGTTATCGGTCACGAAATGACGCACGGATTCGATGATTCTGGAGCACAATTCGATGCTGACGGTAACTTAGTAGATTGGTGGACGCCAGAAGATAAAGCTAATTTTGAGAAAGCTACAAAATCTCTAGCGGCGCAATTTGATAAGTATGAGCCAGTAAAAGGAACTTTCGTAAACGGAACTTTCACAAATGGTGAAAATATTGCAGACTTAGGAGGTGTTAATATCGCTTTCGACGCTTTGCAAATGTATCTTAAAGATAAAGGAAATCCTGGTAAAATAAGCGATTTCACGCAAGACCAAAGATTCTTCTTGAGCTGGGCAACCGTTTGGAGAACTTTATCTAGCGAAAAATATATGATTAACCAAGTTAAAACTGATCCGCACTCTCCAGGGTATTTCAGAAGTTTTGGACCGTTGGTTAATACTGATGCATTCTACAAAGCTTTCGATGTTAAAGAAGGTGATAAGCTTTACAAAAAACCAGAAGAAAGAATTAGAATTTGGTAATTAGTTCTTTTTATTAATAAAAAACCACTCTTTTTAGGGTGGTTTTCTTATTTTTGATTGAATATGTTTAATAATTTTAATTCAGAATTTCAAAGACCAAAAAATCGTTGGGTTGAAATACCCTTAACAGTTATACCTCTTGTTATTACAATAATTGCAGTAACTAAAGGCTATGTAAGCTATGTTTGTTATGCATTTGCAATTTGGATTTTTTATTTGTCATTTCGTTTAGTTAAAAGAAAAAAGATCACTCTGTTAAGGCTTTTGTTAATATTAAACTTCGCGTACTTTGTTGTAGGAAGTATGTTTTCTATTTTTCCAGCTTTAGCCATTAAAGAGTTTGTGCTTACACATCCAACTTGGGACACGTCGATTATTGACAATTATAGTCTTAATCCTTATTATCGAAAAACATCTAGAAGTAGTCATCCAAAAACCGATGTTAGTTATGTCTACTATTTTAAAAATAAAGAATACAAATCCTCAGTAAGTGACCCTATTGATTATGATGAATACGTGTTCCAATTCAAAAGTAGAGAAGAGTTGGTTGCGATTTCCAAAACTGCGACACAAAAGGCGTTAGATAATCATGATTATGTTCTTTTTGTAAATACTGAAAATCCAAGCGAGTCAAAACTATTTTTACTAAATACTTGGCTTAATATTAAATATTCAACACCAGCTAGATTGATTATCGATTCTTTGTCTATAGCTTCGATGGGGTTTTTATGCTTTTTGGTTTATATTTTAATTTTCTCTCGGAAAGCAATTTTTGAATTTTTGAAAATGAAAAAACGCTAAACCTCTTTTTCGGTCAATTCACAAATTTTTTTAAAAATTAATTTTATCTTTGAAAAAGAAAAGCAAGACATTGCTAATCATAAAAATTTAAAATTATGAAACATTTATTTCTTACAATATCAGCAGCTGTTATGTTGGCATCATGTGCCGCGTCTAACTATTCTGTTAAAAAAGGCGGAAACCAAGTTGCATTAGAAGGCAGCTCTTGGGTTTTGGCAGAGCAAGTAAGCACCGAGCAGCCGACTTTGGTTGTAGAAGCAGGCAAGATTACAGGTAATACAGGATGTAACAATTATTTTTCTAACAACGTCGCTATTGATGCCAAAGCAGGTACATTTGCAGCAACCGAGGTAGGATCTACAAGAAAAGCTTGTATGAATATGAGTGTTGAGACAGGATTTCTTAACATGCTACAACAAGCTAACAGATATGTTGTAAATGGCGAAAGTCTAGAGCTGTACAAAGACAATCTATTGTTGCTAAAATTCAACAAAAAATAATAAAAAAACGGAACTCAATTTTGGGTTCCGTTTTCATTTTTTAATATCGATTTAGATTACTCTTCTTCTTCGTCATCGTATTTTGCTAACTCAGCATCGCAGAATTTGAAAGCCTCTTCAACTACTTTAGTAGCCTCATTAGCCAAAGTTTCTTCGTCATCACCTTCTAGATCATCCAACCACTCAACTTCTTCCTCTTCAACGTTAAGGATAAAACGAGGATATTCTGTATGTACTACAAAAAGATCTTCTGGGAAATCTGTGTTGTCTGCTAATAAAAACTTAGGTAAAGTCATATCTATAAAATTTAATAGTTTCTAATAATTCTTTTTAGGAGCAAGTCAATTTTCTCATACTTTAGACAATTTGTCCCGCTTTTTGTTACAATCTTTTTGCTCGGCAAAGCCTCTCGCAAAAAGGATTTCCACGTCAATCGGGGCTATCGATAAGCATCCTCAGTTCTTAGTCCAAAGACTCAATCCTTGCATCAAAGATAACAAAAAATCTTATTCCGAAAACCGAAAATTCAGATTTCGGAGAAAATCATATTTTTTGAAATCGACAAGCTATTTCTTATCAAACTTCTGAAACTGGTTTCTCTTTATTTGTCAATCTTTATTTTAGAAATACGTTGTCCATTCTTTTCCAAAATGGTGTATTTTAGGTCTTTTATTTCAAATTCGTCATCCACTTGTGGTAGATTGTTGGTATTGTTGATGATGTAACCAGCCACCGTGTTGTATTGGTTGTTGATGTGCTCTTCTTCCTCTTCTTTATTGAAATAATCTAGGAAGTCATAAATATCCATTCCTGCATCTACAATCCAAGTGTCGTTATCTATTTTCTTAATCTCTGGATTTTTCTCTTCATCATGCATCGTATCGCCAACTAGCTCATCGATGAGGTCATTTAAAGTGATGATTCCTTTTACGCTTCCGTATTCGTCGATTACAATTCCGTAATGGATTTTTGTTTTTTTGAACTGATTAAGAACTTGATAAGCTTTTGCGGCTTCGTTGAAATACAAAGGCTCCTTTATGTAATTTGAAACCTTAAAATCTGGCGTATTTGAGGCTAAAAACAAATCTTTTAAAATTACAATTCCTAAAATATTATCCACGTTATTGTTTTCGCAAACGGGATATGCAGAATGTTTTCCGTCTTGTATTTTGTACCGAATGTCGTCCCAAGAATCTTGAGTATCAAAAATAATCATGTCGCTTTTTGGCGTGTACAAAGCGCTTGCTTTTCTGTCGCCAAGTTCAAAAACACGTTCTACAATGTCTTGTTCTATATTTAAAATCTCGCCGCCTTGTGCACTTTCCTTCACCATAGAAACTATTTCTTCCTCAGAAATCGTGTTGTCGTTTTTATCATCAATTCTAAATATTTTAGATAAAAAATCATTAGAAATGGATAACAACCAAACAAATGGCGAAGCGATTTTAGATAGTAAATCCATTGGTCTAGCCAACATTACGGCTATCGATTCTGGGAAAGTCATCCCAAGTCTTTTGGGGAATAATTCGCCTACAACAATAGAAAAATAAGTGATAATAATTACACTTCCCGAAACTGCAATTTGATTGGCGTAAGGCGCAAGAACATCCACTTTTAGAAGTAGATTTTTCAAATCTTTTGTAATACTTTCACCACTGAAAATACCTAATAAAACACCAATTAGCGTAATCCCAATTTGTACGGTTGACAAAAATCGGGTAGGGTTGTCCATTAACTTTAAAGCAGTTTTAGCAGCAGGACTTCCCTTCTTTTTCAAACTTTCTAGCTTGAACTTTCTGGAAGAAACCAATGCCATTTCAGACATTGCAAAAACGCCGTTCAGTAATATTAATGCAATTAGGATAATGAGTTCCATAACAAAGATTGGTGTTGTAGATTGATTAGTCGATTATTATTACTTTTCCGGAACCAGTTAAGATTTTTCTGTTTTTTGGTTCGTTGTATTGCTCAGACGCTAAGTTATTAATTTGCTCTGAGTCCGAATTATCATAACGGATATTGGCCATATTTAGAAATGTAGAAAATGTCGAAGTTGAAGACGCTTTTTTTGATTTGTTTTTACTTAAATTTTCAACAATATTGGGATTTTCTTTGTTGTAAGAATCCGATGTCCACACAAGATACGGAATATGATACTCGTGTATATTAGGTTGTATAGAACCGTGGAATATTAATTTTTTACCATCATCATAAAGATTTTCGCCATGATCGGATAGGTATAGCATACACGACTCAGCGCTTTTTTGATCATTTAATAAAGATATTATTGAAGCTAAAAAGTGGTCAGTGTAAACAATGCTGTTGTCATAAGAGTTGACAAGAGCTTCCTTATTTTTGATGTTAATATTATCGTAACCAGTTTTAGAAATGCTTGGTTTATAGATGTCAAAAGTATCGGGATATCTATTCGAATATCGAAAATGACTTCCCATGCTATGTATTACGATTAATATTTTCTTATTATCAGTATTATTAAGAACTTGCTTGATAATAGGAATAGCCTCCATGTCTTGTACATTCTGGGTTTTCGTATTGTAATGAAAATCAACAATATTATTAATCCTTTTAGTAATGGGAATCAACATGTTTTGATTATCGATCCATGCCGTGTAAAAGCCTGCTTCTTTAAAGGCGTCAATAATATTTTTTTCTTTGTACTGTAAGTCGATGTGGTCTGGATTGGCGCGTGTAATAACCTGCGGAATAGATTGTATCGTCAATGTTGCTGCGCTATACACGTTGTCAAAGGCTACTAGATTTTTTTCTTTGGAAAGCTTTGGTGTCGTTGGTCTGTGATAGCCATATAATCCAAAATTTTCTTGTCTTGCAGTTTCTCCTAATACCAAAACAAAAATCTGCTTAGACTCTTTTTTATGCTCATCAATTTTGGCATTAAAAGAGAAATCTTGAAGTTTATTTTCGAATTCTTTTGACTCAGAAATGGATTCGCAAGCTGTAAACGTATTCAAAAATAAATTCGCTGGATAAGTCTTTATGTATTTAGTCCTTGTAAACTCTAATGCAAATTGCAAAGCACCGATTGGTGTGAATTTCATTGCAAAAGTCATCTTGTATATTTTTGCGAAAATGGCGACGTTCGCTAGTAGAAAAATTGAGACAATTATTAGTTTACCACGTTTTGGTATTCTAATGTTTGGAGCTTTTCTTAAGATTAAAAAATAAATAATAATGATAAAAATACATGTAACAATTTCTATCAAATGTCCTGGCAATTGTTCGGTTGCTTCGCGGTAGTTTGTGTAGATAAGCGATTCTATAAAACCATCCGAAATTGGTTGACCAACACTTTTAACAAAGGAAATTTCGAGCGGAGCAATAAGCAGGAAAATGCTGCAAATAGAAAAATAAATTTTTGGTTTAATAAGGGCTAAAGGTAAAAGCCAAATTGAAATCGAAAATAGCAAATACGATAATTTTAGGACAAAACTATCTTGCAAATCACTAGCGTAAAATGCTGTTATAAAGTTCGGAATCAATAATATTAATAACAAAAAACAATACAGGAAGTATTGTTTTTTGCCTTTTTCTATTTTAAACATTAAGTCTAATATTTTTAAAAACTATTTCGAAAACATTTTCGAAACTTTTTCTGCTTTTTTAGATTCTGAATAGTCGTAGAAACCTTCACCAGATTTTACGCCTAGTTTTCCTGCCATAACCATGTTTACTAATAATGGATTTGGAGCGTATTTAGGGTTTTTGAAACCGTCGTACATTACATTTAAGATTGCTAAACAAACGTCAAGACCGATGAAATCAGCTAACTGAAGTGGTCCCATTGGATGAGCCATTCCTAATTTCATTACCGTATCTATTTCTTCAACACCTGCAACGCCGTTGTATAATGTTTCGATAGATTCGTTAATCATCGGCATTAAAATTCTGTTCGCTACGAAACCTGGATAATCGTTTACTTCTACAGGAGTTTTTCCTAATGTTTTACTCATTTCGTAAATCGTGTCGAAAGTCTCTTTAGAAGTAGAATAACCTTTGATGATTTCTACCAATTTCATAATTGGAACTGGGTTCATAAAGTGCATTCCGATTACTTTGTCTGGTCTTTTTGTTGCCGCAGCAATTTTAGTAATAGAAATTGAAGATGTGTTGGTAGCCAAGATGCAATTTTCAGGAGAAAACTCATCCATTTGACCAAAGATTTTTAGTTTTAAATCTTGGTTTTCTGTAGCTGCTTCTACAATAAGATCCGCTGTTTTTGCAGCATCTTGCAAAGCTGTGAAAGTAGTGATGTTTCCTAGAGTTTCTGCTTTTTGTTCCTCGGTAAGGTTACCTTTTGCGATAATTCTGTCAAGATTGGTAGTAATGGTTTTAATACCTCTGTCTAAAGCTTCTTGAGAAACGTCAACTAAACTTACTTTAAAACCTGTTTGTGCAAAAGTGTGTGCAATACCATTTCCCATGGTTCCTGCGCCGATAACAACTATGTTCTTCATTCTGTATATTTTGTATTATATATTTCTATTTCTTTTTTTATTTCGGTGAGCAATTGTTCTTCGGTTGGTAAGATTAGCTCATACTGACTTGCCACGATTGTTTTATTATTTTCTGGTAACGAAAATTTTACGACTGCATCATTTTTGTCAGCACATAACAAAACACCGATTGTTGGTTTTTCATGTTCTACTTTTTCAATTCTGTCGAAGTAGTTAACATACATTTGCAATTGTCCTAAATCCTCGTGACTAAGCTTATGCGTTTTAATTTCAAAAATAACAAAACATTGTAAAAGTCGGTTGTAAAAAACCAAATCCACGAAAAAATCATCGCCATCGAGATGAATTCTTTTTTGTCTTGCCACGAAAGAAAAACCATTACCAAGTTCGAGCAAAAAATCCTGTAAATTTGTAATAATGGCTTGTTCTAAATCTTTTTCGTAATAAGCAGATTCTCTGCGAAGCCCCAGAAATTCCAATACCATTGGATCTTTGATGATTTCCTGCGGGGTTACGGGAAGTTTCTCATTTCGTGCTACTGCCAAAACACTTTCCTTATCGTTACTCAATAATAGTCTTTCAAATAGCTGGCTGTTAATTTGCCTTTCCATTTGGCGAACAGACCAATTATTTTTGACTGTTTCAGCAATATAATAGTCTCTTTTGTCTTCGTTTTCAAGGCGTAAAAGTAGGCGATAATGTGTCCAACTCAATTGTGAACGCAGTGAGTTCACAATTGGAAATGTTCTATAAAACTGTCTGTACCAATGTAAATTTCGATAAGAAAAACCGCTTCCAAATTCTGGCTGAAGTTGCTCCGACAAGTATTTGATGACATAATTGCCGTAATCTGCTCGCTCTTTTCCTTGTTGCTCTTCGTTGAAAATTCTTTCTCCAATATGCCAATACAAATCCGTCCGTTGAAAATCAACTGCACGAACCGCCCGCTCTCTTGATTGTGCAATAAGATGCTTGACGTCTTGTATTAAATTATTGGAAAGATTCATTTAATAATAATTACGATTTATGATTTACGATTTTAGAATTATGAATTATGAATTACGAATTATGAATTATGAATTATGAATTATGAATTATGAATTATGAATTATGAATTATGAATTATGAATTATGAATTATGAATTATGAATTATGAATTATGAATTAATTTTGCTAAAAACTAAAAACTAAAAACTAAAAACTAAAAACTAAAAACTAAAAACTAGTAACCAGAAACTACTTACTAATCAAATCCATAATTTTTAAAGCAACTTTCAAAGCTTCGGTGCCATCTTCTAACGAAACTTGAATTGGCTCATTATTTTCAATTGCATCAGCAAGACTTTCCAATTCATCCAAAATTGCATTATTAGGTTGAATATTTGGGTATTCAAACAAAATCTGATTCTTTTCGCCTTCAGCATTTTCAATAATCATGTCGAAAGGAGATGGATCGGCAGGAGCGTCCTTCATACGAATAACTTCCGCTTTCTTTTCAAGAAAATCTACAGAAACATAAGCATCTTGTTGGAAGAATCTCGATTTACGCATCGCTTTCATCGAAATTCTTGACGTCGTCAAATTCGCAACGCAACCGTTTTCAAACTCAATTCTCGCATTGGTAATATCCGGCGTTTTAGAAACCACACAAACACCACTTGCGTGGATATCTTTTACAGGCGATTTTACCAAACTTAATAAAATATCCAAATCATGAATCATCAAATCCAAAACCACAGAAACATCCGTTCCACGAGGATTAAACTCCGCCAAACGATGGATTTCAATAAACATTGGATTTTTAATATAGTCTTTAGTCGCAATAAATGCAGGATTGTAACGCTCTACGTGACCAACTTGGACTTTTAGATTTTTTGCTTGCGACAGTCTAATCAGTTCTTCAGCTTGTTCCAAAGTCTGTGTCACAGGCTTTTCTATGAAGAAGTGTTTGCCACTTTCAATTGCTTTTAACGCATATTCGTAATGAAACAAAGTCGGCGTCACAATATCCAACATATCAATCTGAGAAAGCAATTCGTCGAGATTGTCAAAATATTTGTAACCGAATTCTGCTTCTAATTTTTTTCCGTTTTCTTTATCGTTGTCAAAAAAACCAACCAAATCATATTTTTCGGATTGGTTAAGAAGTTTAAGGTGGATTTTTCCTAAATGTCCCGCGCCTACAAGACCAGCTTTTAACATAATAGAACTTATTTTTTTAGAATCGTAAATATAAGCAATTTTAAGCTTTTTGACTTTCGATTTTTTACGTCTTTATTTGAGCAGAATTTTAATTCCTTTTGTTGAACTTTCTTCTGCTGCTTCCATTATTTTTAAACTTTTGACAGCGTCACTCGCTGGGACAGGAACAGGCTCGTCCATAACGATGCTTCGATATAACGCATCAAATAAATGCAGATAGTTTCCTTGAAGCGTTTCTAAATTTTCACGCTTGTCGCCAACATTAATAAGACCTTGGTTTTTAGAATCTTCTGTTCCCCAAGTGTCACGATTTGGGATTTTTCCAAGTTTTAATTCATCTTCTTGTACATCGCCACGCATTTTGATCAAACTTCCATTACGACCTTGCAAAACGTAACCAGGAAGTTGCTCTTTCGCAAAAAAAGTTGCTTTTAGTCGAACGCGATTGTCAGGATAATACAAAAGAATATCAAAAAAATCATTGACTTCAGTATTTGGACGAAGGCTTCTAATATCTGCAAAAACCGCTTTTGGCCAACCAAAAAGCACTAAAGCTTGGTCGATAATATGTGCGCCAAGATCCATTAAAATTCCAGAACCGGGTTGGTTTTTTTCTTTCCAAGCTTTTGGACTGAGGTTAGGATTATATCTTTCGAACCGGATTTCTGCTTCCAAAATTTCACCAAGTTCTCCACTTTTTAAAACTTTTTGAACGGTTAAAAAATCACTGTCCCAACGACGATTTTGGTACACACAAAGTTTTAGATTTTTTTCTTTTGCGAGCTTACCTAAGATTTCTGCTTCCTCAGAAGTTGTTGTAAAAGCCTTTTCTACCAAAACATTTTTACCCGCTTCTAAAGCTTTTTTAGCATATTCGAAATGTGTATTGATTGGCGTATTGACGATGATTAATTCGACATCACTTGCTAGAACTTCTTCCAAAGTATCAAAACTTTTTGCTTCAGGATAATCTTGCTGAATATTTTTTTTACTTCTTTCCCAAGCGCCAATTAACTGAAATCCATGATGAACATTAATAAAAGGTGCGTGAAATAATTTTCCAGATCCACCGTAAGCCAATAAAGCAGTTTTGATGATTTGCATATTTTGAGTTTTAAAAATCTAAGTTGCAATTTACGATTTAGAATTATGAATTATGAATTATGAATTATGAATTATGAATTATGAATTATGAATTATGAATTATGAATTATGAATTATGAATTATGAATTATGAATTATTTTAATCTTAAGCCATGAATCAGGAATCAAGAACCAACAACTGTCAACTGTCAACCAAGAACCAAAAACTAATTACTAAAATTTTGAAATGCGGTTTCATTCTTTTAATTTTGCGTAGATGAGAGATTCTTTTGTACATCGGGGAAAACGTCGGCAGTTAGTAGAATATCTTCAGCGCGGTTTGGGGATTAGCGATGCGCTAGTTCTTAATGCAATGAACGAAGTGCCGCGACATCTTTTTATAGAAAGCGTTTTCGAAGATTATGCTTACGAAGATCGTGCGTTTCCGATTGCCGCTGGACAAACGATTTCGCATCCTTCGACGGTTGCTGAGCAATCCGAATTGTTGGAAGTAAAACAAGGCGAAAAAGTTTTGGAAATCGGAACAGGCTGTGGCTATCAAACTGCTGTTTTGATGAAGATGGAGGTACAAGTTTACACCATCGAACGCCAAAAAAGCCTTTACGATTTTTCGACAAGAATGTTCCGAGATTTGATGTTGAGACCAAAATTTCAGAGTTTTGGAGACGGCTTTGCTGGACTTCCGAGCTTCGCGCCATTTGACAAGATTATCGTGACTTGTGGTGCTGAACAGTTGCCAACCGAACTTTTGCGCCAATTAAAAGTTGGAGGAAAAATGGTGATCCCGTTAGGACCAACCGATCAGCAAATGTTATGTCGTTTTACAAAAGTTTCCGAAAAAGAAATCGAAAAAGAGGAATTCGGGATTTATAAATTTGTCCCAATGTTGCAGGATAAAAAGCATTAAAAAGATGAATACAAAGCAAGAAAAAATGGAGGCTTTCGGGCGTTTGCTCGATATTATGGATGATCTTCGTGAGAAATGTCCATGGGATCAAAAACAAACTTTCGAGACGCTTCGCCATTTGACTTTGGAAGAAACGTATGAGTTGTCGGATGCACTTTTGAATGACGATTTACAAGAAATAAAAAAAGAATTGGGCGACGTTCTTTTGCATTTGGTTTTTTATTCTAAAATAGGTTCAGAAATGGAAAGTTTTGATATTGCTGATGTTATCAATTCTTTAAACGAAAAACTGATTTTCCGTCATCCTCATATTTATGGTGATGCAGTTGCAGAAGATGAAGAAACAGTAAAGCAAAATTGGGAAAAGTTAAAACTTAAAGAAGGTAACAAATCCATCCTTTCTGGTGTTCCCAAATCTTTGCCCGCTTTGATAAAAGCTTATCGAATTCAGGATAAAGTGAAAGGTATCGGATTTGAGTTTGATACTGCGGAAGATGCTTGGCAAAAAGTAGAGGAGGAACTGAGTGAATTTCATGCGGAAACCGAAAATGATAAAAAGGAAAAAGAGCTGGGCGATGTTTTCTTTTCATTGATAAATTATGCCAGAATTTCGGGACTTAATCCGGATTCAGCTTTAGAAAGAACAAATATTAAATTCATTTCTCGATTCCAAAAAATGGAAAATTTAGCTAGAAATAAAAATTTGGTTTTAGCAGATTTAAGTTTAGAAAAAATGGATGAATTGTGGGAAGAAGCAAAAACATTTGAAGTTTAAGTTTAATTAAAATTATTGCTTTAAATAAGATATAAAATCCGAATCAAAATATTGAATTTGGATTTTTTTGTTTAAAATAAAAGTGAATTCGACAACGTCTTCTCAGATTGGATTTTTCATTTATTAAACAAAATTTTAAATTTAATAAAGAGAAATATCTATCTTTGATTTAGTAACAAATAAAAAATACATAAACTATGAAAGGAAAAGGCTGTCTAGTCCTAGTAATCGCCCTTGTTGTTATTGCAGGTATTGCATTGATGTGGGGCGTTGGTGTTCGCAACAATTTTGTGACTCAAAAAAATGTTGTAGAATCTAAATGGTCAAACGTAGAGACCGTTTATCAAAAAAGAGCTAACCTTATCCCAAATCTTGAAAGAGCAGTAAAATCTTATTCAAAATTTGAGCAAGAAACTTTAACACAAGTTGTGGAAGCGCGAGCTAAAGCGACGTCTGTTAATATCGATCCGACTAATATGACGGAAGCAGATATGGCAAAATTCCAAGCGGCGCAAGGGCAACTTTCTGGTGCTTTAGGAAAATTAATGATGGTTGTTGAAAAATATCCTGATTTAAAAGCGGATCAACAATATATCAATTTCCAAAGAGAATATACAGCTATCGAAAATAGCATCCGTATGGAAACTGTTAATTACAACGATGCTGCTAGAGAATACAATACGGCGATCCAAAAATTCCCGAACAATGTTGTAGCTAATTTTACAAACTTTAAAGATAAACCTTACTTCAAAGCTGAAGCAGGAGCAGAAAAAGCGCCAGAAGTTTTCAAATAATGTATACATCTTTTTTAACAGATAAAGAAATAGCCACGTTGGTTGATACGATCCAGACTGCGGAAGATTTAACTTCTGGAGAGATTAGGGTGCATATCGACTCAACAACGCTTGATCATAATGCTAAAGTGGCTTGGGATGTTTTCAGGTCACTTAACATGGATCAAACAAAGGAGCGAAATGCTGTTTTGTTTCATGTTAATTTTGAACAAAAATATTTAACCATTATCGGTGACGAAGGTATTCATCGTAAGGTGAGACAAGCATTTTGGGATCAATTGCATGACGAGATAACAACAGGCTTTGCAAATAGTAAATATTGCGAAGCGCTCCAAAATGCTATTCTTAAAACTGGACACGAGTTAAAAAAATATTTCCCTATAAAAGGAGAAAATAAAAATGAATTACCTAATGAGATTAGTTTCTCGTAGCTTTCTGATTGTTGTTGTTTTACTAAGTTTCATCGGGAATTTAGCAGCGCAAACTATTCCAGAAAAACCGAAAATTCTATACCCCGTTTACGATCAAGCGAATCTTTTGAATCAACAAGAGAAAGATAGACTTAATCAAAAACTAATAAAATTTGCGGATTCTACATCAACCGAAATTGAAGTTATTATCTTGCCAACAACTGGCGGAGAAGATGTTAACTTTTTGGCGGCGCGTTATGGCGAAAAGTGGGGCATAGGGAAAAAAGGTGTTGACAATGGTGTTGTCTTTTTGATCGCGACCGAAGATCACACCATGTCTATCCAGCAAGGTCGTGCGGTCGAACAGTATTTGACGGCGTCTGTCGCAGGACAAATTTTGGATTATCTCGTGACACCAGCTTTCAAAAATGGCGAATGGTACAAAGGTATTGACCAAGGTACAAATGCGATTATGGAAGCGGTTGAAGGTAAATTCAAGCCGATTGTTAAGAAGAAGCAACCCGAAGGAGGCGTTAATATTGGGACAATACTTTTCATAATTGTCTTATTAATAATCTTTATTGGCGCCATTAAAGGTGGTGGAGATGGTATGGGTGGCGGTAATTATGATGACGATGATGTGATACTGTCACGTCGCGGAAGTCGTAGATATCGTGGCGGATTTTTCCCATTCCCAGGTAGTTTTGGGGGCGGCGGTTTCGGTGGCGGATCATCAGGTGGCGGTTTTGGCGGCTTCGGTGGCGGCGGAAGCTTCGGCGGTGGCGGTGCCAGCGGCGGTTGGTAATTAATTTTGAACATAAAAAATCAAGCAAGTCTCAATCGGGACTTGCTTTTTTATTATATAAATCGAAGCGATAGATTGGATTTTTTTTGATATTTAATTAATTTTACAGAAATCTCAATTTTGAAAAAGACTTTAGTCCTTTTTGCGCATCCTTATTTCGAACATTCTACAACCAATGTAGAGTTAATAAAAGCCTACCAAAATAATCCGAATGTTGTTTTTAGAGATCTTTATGAAGATTATCCAGACTTTCATATTCAGCCATTTCGGGAGCGAAAAAGAATTGTAGATTTTGACAGAATTATTTTTCACTATCCAATGATTTGGTTTGGTATGCCGCCGCTTCTTAAACTTTGGCTAGAAGAAGTTTTTGATATGAAATGGCTTAATGAAGGCTTCCCGAATCCATTATCAGGAAAAGAATGCGCAATTGTTGTCACAGTTGGCGGTAATGAGGAAAGTTATTCTAAAACTGGACGTTATAAGGTGGGTTTGACAGATTTGACGCTTGGCCTTAAACTTAGTATTGAGTCCAATGACATGCTTTTGAAAGACGAATTATACATTTATCAAGCTGACGATCTTAAAGTCTATGAGATAAAACCATTTACAAACCAATTAAAAAAAATACTCGATAACTGATGGAAGGCTCGATTGCAATGATCGCGTTAATATTTTTAGGGGCTGCAATTATTATGGTTCCTATTGTGAAGCGCTTGGGACTTAGTTCAGTTATTGGTTATATTCTTGGAGGGATAATTATTGGGCCTTTTGTTCTCAAACTTACAGGACGATCTGCCGATAATGTGATGCATGCCACCGAATTCGGCGTTATCATGATGTTGTTTCTTGTAGGATTAGAGCTGGATCCTAAAAAACTTTGGGCGATTCGGAAACGTATTTTGGGACTTGGCTTAAGTCAACTCTTGCTGTCAATTTTGTTTCTATTTGCAATATTTTATTTTGCGGGTTGGCGCGTCAACAAAGCTTTCGTTATCGCGATGTGTTTTGCATTGTCGTCAACAGCAATTGTTTTACAAACATTAAAGGAGAAAAATCTTTTCAGGACAGCAAGTGGTGAAGCATCGTTTTCAATTTTATTATTTCAAGATATTGCGGTCATACCAATTTTGGCGTTGTTACCGATTATTTCTCCGTTAGATACAGACAACTCACATGAGAAAATATTACTACAATATTTACCAGATTGGTTGCAACCTTTCTCGTTGATTGTTGGTATAACCGCTTTAATACTTTTGGGACGTTATATTTTTGTACCGTTTTTAAGATTTGTTTCAAAATCTGGGATGAATGAATTATTGACGGCTTCATCTTTATTTCTAGTTATTGGCGTATCCGAATTGATGATTTCAGTAGGATTAAGCCCAGCGTTAGGTGCTTTTATCGCTGGTGTTATGCTTGCCAATAGTGAGTTTCGTCACGAGTTAGAAAGCCAGATTGATCCTTTCAAAGGTTTGTTATTGGCTGTTTTCTTTGTAAGTGTAGGTTCGACCATTAATTTTAGTATTATTAAAAACGATCCTGTTTTTATTTTTTCTACCGCTTTTGCAGTATTGTTTGTTAAAGCTTTAATACTTTTTGGTATCGCGAAGTATTATAAAATGAATAACAATCAAAGTTTCTTTATTGCTTTCGCATTATCGCAAGTTGGAGAATTTGCTTTTGTTTTGGTTAATTTCTCAACCAGTTTGTACTTAATAGACAGACAAACAAGCGCCGAAATGTTAGCGATTGTTGCGATAACGATGTGCATAACGCCATTTTTATTAATGTTTAAAGAACGTTTTCTCGATGATAAATTTAATAAAGAAGATAAAGGCGCTTTGCCATTAGAGCCTATAACACAGAGGAAAATAATTATCGTCGGTTTTGGATATTTTGGAAGTACCGTTGGGCGCTTGTTGAGGGCTAATGGTATACGTGCAACAGTTTTGGATAGTGACCCTGACAGAATAGCACTGCTTAGATCCAATGGATTTAATGTTTATTACGGCGATGCTACTAAAAATTCTTTATTGCGAGCAGCTGGTATCGAAGAAGCTTCGTTGTTAATTTTATGTCTTGATGATCCCGAAAAAAATAAATTAATTGTTGAATGGGTTCATGAGAATTTTCCTAAAGTGAAAATTTTTGTAAGAGCAAAAAACAGATTAGACGCCTACGATTTTATCAATAATGGCGTAGATAATATTTATCGTGAAACGCTTGGCACTGCCGTTGATCTTGCGGTGGATGTTCTTAAAGCGACGGGCATGCGAAGTTATGCTGCACGTCGTATGGGGAAACGATTTATGTTGCTTGATAAAGCTTCAACAAAGAAACTTGCCAAACAAAAAGTAAACGACATTGTATCTTTTGGACTGCGAGAATCTCTCGAACGTGAAGCCGAATTATTAGCTTACGACAGCATATCTTTTGACGAAAACTATTGGAGCGAAGATGATGAGGAAGATCATAAAACTATTGATAAAACCAATGATGTCTAAATAAAGGACGGCATTCGCATTATTTTTTCTACCTTTAGATATTCAATAATAATCATTATAATGAAAAAAGTAACAACTAGCGTGTTGATGGCTGTTTTGGCTTTCAATATTTCTTGTAGTACAATGAAACAAAATTCAACAACCGAAGTGGCAACAACTAACCAAAATACTTCTGGTGACGAGTCTATGAAAAATAATCCTTTCATGACCAAAAGTAAACTTCAGTATGAAGCACCAGAGTTTGATAAAATTAAAGATTCGGATTTCAAACCTGCGTTCGATTATGGATTAAAGCAGCAAGAGCAAGAGGTTAATATGATTGCCAACAATCGTATGGTTCCGTCTTTTGAGAACACTATTGTCGCTTTAGAAAAAAGTGGTGAAGTCTTGAAGCGTGCACAGATTGTATTTTATAATTTGAGTAGCGCAAATACCAATCCAACGATTCAGGCTTTGGATGAAGAATATGCACCAATTTTTGCGGCACATTCTGACAAAATCTACCTTAACGAATTCCTTTACAATAAAGTAAAATCAATAAAAGAAGATGGTCTAGATCCTGAAAGCAAAAAGTTGTTACAATATTATAAGCAGAATTTTGAAATCGCTGGTGCTAACCTTTCTGCAGCTAAAAAAGAAGAATTAAAACAAGTTAATCAAGATTTAGCGTCATTATCAACACAGTTTTCTAACAAATTGTTGGAAGCGAGAAAGCAAGGTGGTGTATTAATTTCTGATGTTAAAGAATTGGATGGACTTTCTGCAGACGAAATTTCTGCTGCTGCTGCCGATGCTAAAGCTGCTGGACAAGACGGTAAATATCTTTTAGCTTTACAGAATACGACGCAACAACCGATGTTGCAAAACCTTAAAAATAGAGCTACTCGCGAAAAACTTTTCAAAGCATCGTGGGGTAGAGCAGAGAAAGGCGATGCTAACGATACAAGAGATACAGTCGAAAAATTAGCAAAACTTAGACTTAAAAAAGCTCAAATTCTGGGGAAACAAAATTTTGCAGAGTGGAAGTTGCAAGATCAAATGGCAAAAACGCCTGAAGCTGCAAAACAGTTAATGGATCAATTGGCGAAACCTGCGGTGGAAACTGCAAGACGTGAAGCTAAAGATATTCAGGATTTGATTGATCAACAAAAAGGAGGTTTCAAAGTTGAACCTTGGGACTGGAACTTCTATGCAGAACAAGTTAGAAAAGCTAAGTATGACCTTGATGACAACGAGATAAAACCTTATTTTGAAATTACAACCGTACTAGAAAAAGGCGTGTTTTACGCTGCTGAAAAGTTTTACGGTATTACTTTTAAAAAGAGAACCGATCTTCCGGTGTATCATCCAGATGTTGTGACTTACGAAGTTTTTGACCACGACGGAAAATCTTTGGCGATATATTATTTGGATTTCTACACAAGAGATTCTAAAAGTGGTGGCGCTTGGATGAGTAATTTTGTTGAGCAGTCACACATGATGGGCACTAAACCTGTCATTGTGAATTGTTATAACTATCAAAAACCAGCTCCAGGAAAGGCATCGTTGATTAGTTATGATGATGTGACAACGATGTTCCATGAGTTTGGACATTCTATTCATGGGATTTTTGCTAACCAAAAATATACGTCTTTGTCAGGAACAAACGTGCCAAGAGACTTTGTAGAATTCCCTTCGCAGATTAATGAGCATTGGGCTTTGGATCCTGTAGTTCTTAAAAATTATGCGATTCATTATCAAACAAAACAGCCGATTCCTCAGACTTTGGTTGATAAGATTAAAAAAGCGGCGACTTTTAACCAAGGTTATATGACCACGGAATTGGTGTCTGCAGCAATATTGGATATGGATTGGCATACAGTGTCTAAAGATTCGGACTTCAAACCGGCTTTAGATTTTGAAAAAGCGTCTTTGTTGCAACATGGTTTCACGTTGGGGACTGTTCCGCCGAGATATCATACGCCGTATTTTGCTCATATCTGGGGTGGCGGATATTCTGCGGGTTATTACGCTTACATTTGGTCCGAAACTTTGGATGCAGACGCTTGGGAATGGATTCGTGATAATGGTGGATTGACCAGAGAAAACGGTGATAGATTCCGTAAATATATTTTGTCTGTCGGAAATTCGGTGGATTTGAATAAAGCTTTCAAAGAGTTTACAGGAAGAAATCCTGACATCAAACCATTGTTAAGAAATAGAGGCTTTATTAAATAATTCTTTTTAGAAATTCTAAATAATAAAAGCAAGTTGACTGTTGTTAACTTGCTTTTTTATTATCCGAAATCTGCGGCCGGGATAGTAAGGGCGCTCGCGAAGCGAGCGGTCTGAAGAAAAGCAATGGGAAAGTTTAGGCTTCTGAAGACGGAACCCCTGAATAGCCCGAAATGCCGCCCAAATAATACTACTTTTTTTGGAAATGATGAATAAATGAGCGATTTTTGAATTGTATAATTAAATCTATTTCTGATGAAAATTCGTGATGAAAAGTTAGAAAATATCATTGCTTGGGCAAAAAATAATGCAGATGTGAGAGCGACTTTGTTGACAAGTTCGTTAGTGAATCC
>JAEXRP010000042.1:0-10616 GCA_023440705.1 Bacteroidota bacterium | reverse complement strand
TTGTTATATTATTTATGTCAATGATCTCTTTTCTGTTCGCATCCTCAGCTTCTCTAAATTCTGTCATCTGTCTGCCGATTTGCGAGTGCAAAAGTAATTAAAATATTTAATACCCACAAATGTTTTTTCGCTTTTTTTTCAAAAACTTAAAAATCATTTTTACAAATATTAAATACTAAATTTAAATATCTCCTGCGCTTGCTTCTCATTTCTGATTTGCGAGTGCAAAACTAAAAACTTTTTCCGAATCTCGCAAATATTTTTTCAAGTTTTTTTCTTAACCCGAAAAGCATTTGCTTCGTTTCTTAATTATCGTTCCTAGTAACTTCTGCGCTGCTTACCACTTCTGATTTGCGAGTGCAAAAGTAGATCCTTTACCCCTACCAATCCAAACTTTTTGTAAACTATTTGTTAATCTAAACTTAACTAGCTTATTGTCAGGTGGATTTATTTATGATTTACGATTGAGGATTTACGATTGGGAATTTTAGATTTTAGATTGACCACAAAAGAAAACAAAAGATTTGATGAATATTTAAGGAGGATAGTAAAGTCGAGATTCTTTGCTTCACTTTGTTTCACTCTGAATGTCAAGTTGAGAAAGGATTCTAGTTTAACCAAAAAAGAAAACATAAGACAAACAACAATTATTTTTCGAAAGTTAAAATTCGTAATTCTTAAATCCTAAATCACAATTCGTAATTCTAAAATCAACAATCGTAAATCGTAAAATTATTCACCACCCGCAATAGGGATGGAAGCGGCATCCTTGGAGCGGAGCGAGGCGGCGGTGCTTCGGGATGCGCAGCGACCGAAGCATAGACGACCGAGCGAAGCTTCCAAGATATAGCGGACAGCCCGACCGAGCTAGCAAGGACTCAGCAAGGCGCGAGGATTGCCAAAATAGAAATAGGAAAAAACAGAGAAAATTAAATTCGGCCTTGCTGCTTTAACTTCCAATAACGCAAAAGCCCAGAAACTGACATCCAGCTGGGATTTGCATATTCGTAAACTTGAATTTCGTAAGCTGTCAATCCTTTTTCGCGAAGTTGATTTTGCGTATACTCCATAAACTTTGGCGTTATATCTTCTGGTGAAGTTCCATTGTCAAAGTAAGGTTTTATCCAATTTGCCCAATCGTCCAAAATCAACCTCAACTCTTGCGTATGCTGTTTGGTGCTTTCTTGTCGACCAAAATGCGTAAGATAAAAAGCTTCGGCATTTTCTGCATCGAGCTTATCCAAAGACTGTTTCCAAAGTTCAATATTGATATCAGGAGGTGGACAAGGCGGAACGACAGGATGACTTTCAATTTTGACTCCGCCAACATCGCCAGTAAAAATTACATTCCCGAACTTGTACGAATTGTGATGAATAGCGTGGCCGGGCGTGTAAATCGTCTTAAACTCGTGTTCTCCAATTTTAATAATATCATTATCGTCAACCTGAATGAGATTAGCTTCGGCAATTGGTTCCATCTTACCCCAAAGTCGATCCATATCATCGCCATAAATCATTTTGGCCGAATTCCACAACTTTTCTGGATCAAGCATGTGCGGATAACCAATCGGGTGAACATAAATCTTCGCACCAGCTTTTGCAAACTTCCAAGCGGCGCCAGCGTGATCGAAATGAATATGCGTCAACAAAACATGTTTTACATCTTCAATATTAAAGCCTGCCTTTTCTATGGCTAATTTTAAATGTTCGTAAGCAGATTCGGGGCCAGATTCGATAAGGATCAAGCCGTCTTGACTTTCGATTAAAAATGAACCAATCGCATGTGGTGTATCTTGAAATTGTAAATCGAGGATTTTGATATCAGACATTTCATTAAATTTTGGACAACCCAATTTAACAATAAAAAAACCATCTACAAAATCTTGTAGATGGCTTCTCTTTATTTTTTCGGACTTGCTTTTTTGGTCGTCGTCGTTTTCTTTGCTGTTGTCGTTTTTTTAGCAGCAGGTTTTTTTGCTGGTGCTTTTTTCTTGGTTTCAAAAGCTTTCGGGTCTTGCTCTTTAATCCAAGCTTTAACCGTTTCCAAATCCATTCGCTTCAATTCTTCCGTATCGTATTTTTCGCCGTCAGCTCTTTTCGGGATTTTAAGATTCACTTTTCCGAATTTAATGAAAGGTCCCCAACGTCCATTTTCCAAAGCAATTTTCTCATCTTCCCATTGTTGGATGTAACGATTGGCTTCTTTTTCTAGTTTAGCATCGATTAACTCAACAATATCCGATTGCGAAAGATTGTTGAAGTCGTACTTTTTAGGAACATTCACGTAAATCGATTTGTATTTAATGAATGGTCCAAAACGTCCAGTTCCTTTCGTTACCGGCTCGCCTTTATAGCTTGCAATCGGCGCATCGGCTTTTTGCTTTTCTTTGATAATTTCTTCGGCACGATCTTGATCAACCGACAATGGATCTTCACCTTTCGGAATTGAAATGTAAGTTTCTCCCCACTTTACATAAGGTCCGAAACGTCCAACGCCAATCGCAACGGTTTGACCTTCATATTCATTTAATTCGAATGGAAGTTTGAATAATTCCAAAGCTTCTTCCAATGAAATTGTTGCAATATTTTGACCGCTCAACAACGAAGCAAAAATTGGTTTTTCTTCATCGTCTTGCTCACCAATCTGAATCATCGGTCCAAAACGACCAATTCTCGCGTGAACTTGTTTCCCAGATTTTGGATCAATACCCAAAATACGTTCTCCAGTCGCACGTTCTGCATTTTCTTCAACATCTTCAATTCTTGGATGGAATTTGGAATAGAAATCCGTCATCATTTTTTTCCACTCTTCGGAACCATCAGCAATTTCGTCAAAACTTCCTTCTACACGCGCCGTAAAGCCGTAATCCAAAATCTCTTGGAAATTGTCAATCAAGAAATCGTTAACCACTTCACCGATGTCTGTCGGAACGAATTTGTTTTTATCACCACCAAACTTCTCGTCAAGAACTTCTTTTTTAATCGCACCTTTTGTTAGCGAAATACGAACAACTTCTCGTGTTTGAGGTTCAATCTCGCGTTTGTCAACATATTCACGATTCTGAATTGTCTGAATTGTCGGCGCATAAGTCGAAGGACGACCAATGCCCAATTCTTCCAATTTTCTAACCAAACCAGCTTCCGTGTAACGTGCACTTGGCTTAGTGAATTTTTCTGAAGCTGTAATTTTTTTATAGTCTAAAACTTCACCGATTTTAACTTTCGGAAGTAGTTTTTCGTTGTTTTCTTCATCATCCTCTTCGGTTTTCACAATGCCATAAGCCTTAAGGAAACCATCAAAAACAATAACTTCTCCTTGCGCTTCAAAATGTTGTGGCAAGCTTGGATTTCCGATTTCGATAACTGTTTTTTCGATTTTAGCATTCGACATTTGCGACGCTAACGTTCGACGGTAAATCAATTGATATAATTTGCTCAATTGTGCATCACCAATAGTCTTAACACCAAAATCAGTCGGACGAATCGCCTCGTGCGCTTCTTGTGCAGACGCTGATTTTGTTGTATAATTTCTTGGTTGAGAATAATCCGCTCCGTATTCCGAAAGGATTTGCGCTTTTGCACCATTAATCGCTTCCTGAGATAAATTCACGGAATCCGTTCTCATATAGGTAATGAAACCTTCTTCGTAAAGGCGCTGCGCCAGACGCATCGTCGTGGTCACATTGTAGCCCAAACGCGAAGACGCCTCTTGTTGCAATGTCGACGTTGTAAACGGCGCCGACGCAGAACGTGTTCCTGGCTTTGTTTCAACATTAAGAACTCTGAACTCTGTATTTTTTGCTTGTTCTAAAAAGTTTTCCGCATCGGATTCTTTAGAAAAGTCTTTTTTAAGTTTAGCTGCAATTTCTTGCTTTCCATCGTTTAAGAAAACCGCATCAACTTTGAAACTTGCTGTTGGTTTGAAATGTCTAATTTCTTTTTCGCGCTCAACAATTAGTCGCACCGCAACCGATTGAACACGACCTGCAGAAAGTCCTGGTTTTACTTTTTTCCAAAGAACAGGTGACATTTCAAAACCTACAATTCTGTCCAAAACACGTCTTGCTTGTTGCGCATTGACTAGATTTTGATCAATATCTCTTGGATTTTCGATTGCTTTCAGAATCGCATTTTTTGTAATCTCATGGAAAACAATACGTCTTCTGTTGTCTGGTTTTAATTTCAGTTCTTCTGCCAAATGCCAAGCAATAGCTTCTCCTTCGCGGTCTTCATCGGATGCTAGCCAAACCATTTCAGCTTTTTTGACAGCTGCTTTCAACTCGGCAACCAATTTCTTTTTATCGGCAGAAACCTCGTAATCTGGCGTGAAAGACGACAGGTCGATTCCCATTCCTTTTTTCGGCAAATCCCTTATATGACCGAAGCTGGACTTCACTTCGAAATCCTTCCCCAAGTACTTTTGGATGGTTTTTGCTTTTGCTGGTGACTCAACGATAACTAGATTTTTGGACATTCTGAAATTTTTTGCAAAAGTAGAAGTTTTTTATTAAATGAGATTTATTGTTTTAAATCATTTTATGAATCAGTTCAAAAGGAACAAAGAAAACCCGATAAAATAAGCCTTCGAAAGTAAATCCTTTCCCAGACATTTCTACTCTATAAATAAGTGATATAAAAATAATTACAAAAGTAATAAGATAAGTTTTATTAAGTTGAATCGGAGAATATTCCCAGATTGTTTTAGTTGGTTTAATTAAAATTGGAAACATAATAATGAGGAACATCATGTGGATATACATCCATCGTCCCCAATCAATCGCTAAAACAAATAAGGGTAACGAAAATAGAAATGCTGCCAAAATCATCCACCCGACAATTTTACTAATTTTTTCAGTTTTTAAATAAAAAACAACATGAAAAACGCTAATTGCTAAACTCAAAAAATACCAACGATAATCATCGAATGCATTTTTAATATATTCTCTTTCGTTAATATCCCAGAAGAAAATCCCTCGTGTGAAAACAACGCCGCGTTCTTTAAGAATTGCTAGAGAATGTCCTTCGTTGATTTCTTTTCCGAAAAGAACAATTAAAACTGCAGGTATAAAAACCGCAGCCAAGTATTTAAGATAACGAGTGAATTCAAATTTTCCTTCTTTAAGATATAATGCGATTATAAAATAAGGAACAAAAAACAGCGCTATCTCATGTAAAAACATGGTGATAAAAAGTCCTAGAACTATTATCCATTCTTTGGTTTTTGTGAGTTTGTTATTGATTAACCAAAAAACTAACATCGCAAAAAGTAAGAATATGATAAACTCCTTTTTTCCTGCATAATCCACACAATTGAAAAGTCCGACAAACCCCACAGAAGACAACATTAGTGAGATATATAGCAAATCGAGTTTCCTGTTTTTTATGATTTTAAAATAGATAAAAAAGAAACTAACGATAATCACTAACTGAAATCCGAAGACTAAATAGTTAAGCGGAAATCCTGTCAAGTCTTGCAATAAAAAGAAAAAACTTCCGGAAAGACCTCGCCTTTTAAACCCTCCATCTTGATAGTTAATCAACCAATCTCCAAGAATATAGCCGTCCGACTTTTTGTTATGAAGAAAAGTAAAAGCCAAAGTGTAAACCGCAGTCGCGATCGTTATAAAATATGCAACGAGTTTTAAGTTTAGCTTACTTAAAAATTTATCCAGCTTCATATCGTATAATTATGGAAGAATCCAGTTTTTATATCTATCTATTGTAAATCTTCCTTTACTAATATTGTTAAATGATGAGAATACTAAGAAGTTAAAAATCGCAAGACATATAATGAAGAAATGTATTATTTTTTTAGTTCCTTCATTAACCACATACATAGCATTCGGAATTATTAGATAAGAAACACCAACAAATACACCTGCTAATCTTGACGAAAAGATTGGATTATTCCTAAATATAAAATAAGAACAAATTGCAATTACTGCATAGTTACGATGATACTCGTAATAGGGATACTTCTTTTTCATCGGTGTATCAAAAGCAAATAAGAAGAAGGTAACAATGGTCATCATGAGTTCAGGTAATCCAAACTCTCCTCTCTGTCGAACAATAGTTTCGTTCATATAGCCGTTAAACCCAACAGCAACTGTTGCGTCAGCGGTCAAATTCTCTAACCAGCTACCAAATATCCGATACACCTCAAATGGGGACGCAATTAGAGAGCCTATTATTAACAACAACATCATCATCTTATTAAGTGGAATACGAGCTACCCAATACATTGGTAAAAGTATATAACACACGGTATGCATTCCTGCAGCAATATGAATAAACAACAAATACATCCACACCCTCCGTTCTTTAATATATCTTATCGCATAATAAGCAATAAAAGAACCTAGATTTTGCCTAATCTGCCCACTCTCTCCAACGAAAAATCCAGGAATAAAAAATATTAATAAAAATGTAAAAGGATACATAGTATTTTCCTCCACAAATTTGTTTTTAAATGTTACTGCAAGAATAGCGACAACAAAAGTTAACATAAAAAACGGAGCATTAAACATCCTCACCACTTTGTTAATAAAGACAAATCCCCATTCTAACTCAACAGGATTAGGTGGCGTTAGGCCTAGCGCTTTTAAAAATATACTCCAATAATCTTTGGTTTCCGACCAATAATAGATACCTAAATAACTTCCAAAATCGGCCCCTACATTATCTCTAAAACCTGCAAGAATTATAAAATAAGCACCAAGCCAGTAAAGATACTTTCGGTCTAGCTTTTCAGAATAGGTCTCATAAAAACTGCAGATCATCATGATAACCATTGCAACGATAAAGTAAGGATGTAATATATTCATATCGTTAAATGATTAATTTCAAATCAGATTTAGAATTAATAGCAAAGATTACCGCAATAATCATTATCGGCAAAAACAATCTAGTTTCCCAAAATAATCCTACCAATACAACCATGGCAAAATAAGGTAAAGAAAAAATTAAAAAGTTAAAAAAGATACTTTTGCGTTCTTTTATATCAATAAATTTATTAAGAAGCCATATACCGACTATCCCATATAACAATCCCAAAAGATTAAAAGGACTTGTGAAATTTTGTTTTAAATAAACACCTTCAAAAAATGTTGTTTCTTGTTTAATAATCATTGTTCTCAGTAAAACATACGGAATAATAAACGCCATAACCAAAATCAACACATTGACGATCACATTTTTATTTAAAGTTTTTAAATTCTTAAAATCTACGAGTAAAGCAGCAAAAAAAGCAATATTAAGACAAGCCGTTTCTCTTACAAATGTCGACACAAAAATTACAACAGCCGTCAAAATAACATACAGAAAATTCTGATTTTCTTTAAATTTCAAACTAAAAAACACACCTAATAGGAAAAACGCTAACGCAATAGAATCACCATTAGTAGGCACATATTGCGTCATACAGGTCAAGAAAACAGCGACAATAAAAAGTAGCAAATTCTTCTGACTTTTAAAACCCGAACCTTCACTTACAACATTGATAATTCGTTCAAGAACAATAAAAGAAATTGCAAAAAACAACGCATTGGTCAAAAAAATACTATGATAATAAATGCTTCCGTTTTTTATTAAAATAGGTTTAATTACCACCAAATAATTTTCCACTAGGAAATGAAGAAAATTATTCATCTCAACACTTACATAATTTGGAATAATTCGGTAAGCATACACCGACGAAAATATAAAATCAGGTGGTTGCTCGAGATGCTTTATTTTAACATAAGACGATTCGAAACCGTAATATGTCATAAACAACAATAAAAAAGGAAAAACTATTACAATCAAGAAATAATTCAGGCTTCCTTTCAGTAGATTTGACATGGATATTCAATATTTTTTCTCTTTACGTTAAAACGCAAAGGTTCTCATTTGTTCATTTTTATAATTGCAAAAATATAAGATTTTAAGATACAAACTTTTGTAACATCATTCCTTTTTTAATCTTTCTTAAAATATTTGATATTAAATTCATGTTTCAACACCATATTTCTCACCTTGCAGACCATTATTTTTTGCTATATTTTCACTAAATTCGCAAACTTAATTATTTAGTATAAAAGAACTTGAGACTGAAAATGAGTCAATTTAAAGAATATAAAAACCTAAACCTTAGCCAAGTTGCAGAAAATATCGCTGCTAACTGGAAAGAAAACGACACTTTCAAAAAATCTGTGGAAATCCGCGAAGGGCATCCAGAATTCGTGTTTTACGAAGGGCCGCCGTCTGCAAACGGACTTCCGGGCATTCACCACGTTATGGCGAGAGCGATTAAGGATATTTTTTGTCGTTTCCAAACGCAAAACGGAAAGCAAGTTTTCCGTAAAGCAGGTTGGGACACGCATGGACTTCCTGTGGAATTGGGCGTTGAGAAAGAATTAGGCATCACCAAAGAAGATATCGGAAAGAAAATTTCCATTGAAGAATACAACCAAGCTTGTCGCAATGCGGTAATGCGCTACACCGACATTTGGAACGACCTTACCGAAAAAATCGGTTATTGGGTAGATTTGGAAGATCCGTACATCACTTACGAACCAAAATACATGGAGTCGGTTTGGTGGTTGTTAAAGCAATTGTATGATAAAAATTTATTGTACAAAGGTTACACCATTCAACCGTATTCTCCGAAAGCAGGAACTGGACTTTCTTCTCACGAGTTGAATCAACCTGGAACGTATCGTGATGTTTCGGACACAACGGTTGTGGCTCAATTTAAAGTTAAAAAACTTTCTGAAAAAGTTGCTTCAAAAATCAAAGGCCTTACTTCGATTGAAGCTTGCGATATTGCTGAAAACACATGTGGTGGTGCTTTGCATTGGGCAGAATTTGACAATGAAAAAGAGCAGCCAATTCATATTTTGGCTTGGACAACAACACCCTGGACTTTGCCTTCTAACACGGCTTTGACGGTTGGCCCAAACATCGATTATGTTTTAGTAAAAACTTTTAACCAATATACTTTCGAACCGATAAATATTATCTTGGCGAAAGCTTTGGTGGCAAAACAATTCGGGAAGAAATTCGTGGAAGGAACAAACGAAGATTTTGCAAATTACACGGCAGAATCTAAAACCATTCCTTACCAAGTTTTAGCAGAATTCAAAGGTGCAGATTTGGTTGGAACAACCTATGAGCAATTGGTTCCTTGGTTTTTACCCGCTGAAAATCCAGAAAAAGCTTTTGTTGTAATTCCTGGAGATTTCGTGACCACGGAAGACGGAACGGGAGTTGTGCACACGGCGCCAACTTTTGGTGCAGATGATGCGAAAGTGGCTAAAGACGCAGGTGTTCCGCCAATGTTGGTGAAAGATGAAAATGACAATTTGGTGCCATTGGTGGATTTGCAAGGTCGTTTCATTAAAGGTGAAAATGTCCCTGAATTATTTTCAGGAAAATATATCAAAAACGAATATTACGACGACGGAACGGCACCTGAGAAATCTTGGGATGTAGAATTAGCGATTTTGCTAAAGACCGAAAACAAAGCTTTCAAAGTTGAAAAATATGTCCACAGTTATCCGCATTGTTGGAGAACCGACAAACCGGTTTTGTATTATCCATTGGATTCTTGGTTCGTGAAAATGTCTTCAGTTAAAAATCGTTTGGTTGAATTGAATGAAACGATTAATTGGAAGCCTAAATCTACTGGTGAAGGGCGTTTTGCAAATTGGTTAGAAAACGTAAACGATTGGAATCTTTCTCGTTCGAGATATTGGGGAATTCCGTTGCCGATTTGGAGAACGGAGGATTTAAAAGAAGAAATCATCATCGGTTCGGTTGAAGAACTTTATAATGAAATTGAAAAGTCAATTGCTGCAGGTTTGATGACGGAGAATCCTTTCAAAGGTTTTGAAATCGGAAACATGGCGAAAGAAAACTACGAAATCATCGATCTTCACAAAAATGTGGTGGACAAAATCGTTTTGGTTTCAGCATCTGGAAAAGCAATGAAGCGTGAAAGCGATCTTATCGATGTGTGGTTCGATTCTGGAGCGATGCCGTATGCACAATTGCATTATCCGTTTGAGAACAAAGCAATGATAGACGATAGAAAAGCTTATCCTGCGGATTTTATCGCGGAAGGCGTTGATCAAACTCGTGGTTGGTTCTACACGCTACATGCGATTGCTACGACGGTTTTCGATTCTGTAGCTTATAAAAATGTGGTTTCTAACGGTTTGGTTTTAGACAAAAACGGACAAAAAATGTCCAAACGTCTAGGAAATGCCGTTGACCCTTTTGAAACGCTTTCGGTTTACGGTCCAGATGCGACGCGTTGGTACATGATTTCTAATGCGAATCCTTGGGAAAACCTTAAATTCGACATTGAAGGAATTGATGAAGTTCGTAGAAAATTCTTCGGAACGCTTTATAACACCTATTCTTTCTTCGCTTTGTATGCGAATGTTGATGGATTTAATTATTCAGAAAAAGACGTTGAAAACCGTCCAGAAATCGATCGTTGGATTTTATCCGAATTAAATCTTTTAATTAAAGAAGTAAAAGCATTCTACGAAGATTACGAGCCAACAAAAGTAGCAAGAGCAATCAATACATTTGTGAATGACAATTTATCGAATTGGTATGTAAGATTGTGT
>JAEXRP010000023.1:0-22732 GCA_023440705.1 Bacteroidota bacterium | reverse complement strand
ACAGTTGACAGCCGATATCACAGGAAGTCTTACAAAGCCAGAAATTGCATTTGGTGTTGGTGCGCCAGATGTTTCGTCGCAAGTTAAAGAAGCTTTAGCGAGCAAGATGTCTGACGAAAGCGAAAAGATTGTTCAGTTCGGATCCATCCTTGCCATGAATAGTTTTAACGTTTCTAATGCTGCAGGTTTTGATATTAATATCGGCAGAATGGGAGAAAATGCAGGTTATAATATGTTGTTCAAGCAACTTGGTTCTGTACTTAATACCATTAGCAATGTCTACCAAATTGACTTGGGATACATCCAAGGTGATGCTGGATCTAATACTGGCGATCGCGTTAATACAAGTGTAAGTTTTGCGCTTTCGCCAAGGGTTAAAATTAAAACGGGTCTCGGGATTCCTGTGGCTAGATCAGACAATGCTTCTACCAATAACTTCCTGTCTGGGGAAGGTATTATCGAATATGACTGGAGTAAAACTAATAACGGTTCGCGATTGTTAAGAGCCTATTCTAAACCATCAAATATTGGTGTTAATGTCGCTTCGGCGGGACTTAACCAAAGTTATGGTGCTGGGGTAGTGTATAGTAAGAGTTTCGATTCTTTCAAATACTTATTTAAGAATGAAAGAAAAGAAAAAAATGCAAAGAAAAAAGATGATAAAAATCAAGTCATTAAAATTGATTCTTTAAAAAAAGATACGATTAAATAAATTTTTAGTAGAAAAATTGTGAAACTACGTTAAATCTTGTTAATGTTATTCCGTATTTTTTTTATTTTAATGATTTTTTATAAATTTGCAAAAGATTCTTAGAATTTTTAACAATACAATATTTAAATAGTTATGAATTACCAACTAGACGAGATCGATAAAAAAATATTAGATTTTTTGGTAGAAAACACGAGAATGCCGTTTACGGAAATTGCTAAGCAAATGGACGTTTCTGCGGGTACAATCCACGTGAGAGTGAAGAAGATGGAAGATGCAGGGATTATTTTGGGTTCGTCTCTTAATATCGATTATGGCAAATTAGATTACCATTTTACAGCTTTTATAGGTATCCTTTTAACAAAATCTAACAGAACACAAGATGTTCTTAAAGAACTTTCTTTAATTCCGAATGTTGTTGAAGCAAGTGTTATCTCTGGAAAATACAATATCTTTTGTAAAGTAAGAGCAAAAAATACGGAAGATGCTAAGCGTATTATCTATCAAATTGATGATATCCAAGATGTTATGAGAACCGAAAGTATGATTTCTATGGAAGAATACCTAAGTGACAAAAACAGATTGATCAACGCGGTATCGATATAATTTTTATCATCCAAAACTTAATGAAAAGGGCTTTGTTTATTCAAATGCCCTTTTTATCTTTATAGCATGAACGAGACAACGACAACATACGATAAAAGCTGGGCTTCAAATAGATTTTTTTACGGAATTTTAATATTCCTTGCGCTACATTTTTATTTGTCAATTAATACCGATTTAGCCGAGTTTACCCAACATAAAGACATTAATATCCCGACTTGGTATTTCTATATCGTTTTTGTTGTAGATGCGTTGGTATTGCTTAGTTTGGTGCTTATCGCGATGTGGAAAAAGATTGGTGTTTATGCATTTCCGATATTCATGGTTGCCCATTTTTTAATACACAATTACTTTTTGTCGACATTTTTATATTCGGATGTCAGTGTATTATTTTTCTTCGTTGGGTTAGGATTATTAGCAATTATCCCACGTTGGAACACTTTTAAGTAAATTTTAGTTTAAAATTTTCCTCTATTTTTTCTGAACTAAAAATCTAAGGAGATTTTATTTACTTTAATGAAATTAAGCAAGTAGCTTTTGTGGTTTTATTGAAAAAAAGTTTTTTTAAATAAAATCTTTTTTGGTTAAAAATAAGATTAATTCACTTTCTCCTTAATAGTATATTTCAGTTTTAAAAAAGTAATTCCCCAAATAGAAAATTGGTGTAAAGCATCGATTTGTTGTTTGTCTTTATTTAATTTTAAATCCAATCGTTCGTGCATCGTCTTTACAAAACGTCCATAGAATTGGTCTTTTTTATCTTTTAAAACAAAATAAAAACCAGACTCTCCAAATTTTTTTCCATTCGATTTTAAAACCAAACTTCCATCTTTTAAAATTTCTTTTTCCAGAAGAACACTCGCATTACCATTCGGTAACGGAAAAATAATTTTGAAAAAATCTTTGTCTTTAATTTTACAAAATGTATAAATTCCTGAAAAAATTAACTTCTGCGTTTTCGCGGATTTACGATTCCAAATGGTCCAAACTGTTTTGTCGTCGGATTTATTTTTAAGTTTCAAAATGCTACTAATCAAACTGGTGTTGAGGTCCGCAGATTTTGATGGCAAATTAAGTTGTTGCAATCGATTGCTAAAAAGCAGTTGAAGTAGATTCGAAAAGATTTTAAAAAAAGGATTCCAACTCGCTTCGATTCCAAAATTATAATTGGATGTTTTTTGATAAAAATCTAAAATCTTAGGATCAATTTTTAATTCAGAATCGGTTTTAAAAAAGAAATGATCTTCCATTAATCCCGATTCTAGACTTTTTTCATCCAAATATAAATTGTCTTCTTTTGCGATTTTGTCAGCATAATTTATTTGGAAATCCGAATCACCAATCGGCCCAAGCAACCAATCATCTTCAGAAGAATTGAGTTGTCGACCAGTCGATTTAGTCCAAATTTGGGTGATAAAATCTTGTAACGCCAAGTTATATTATTTACGGTTCAGATATTTTCTTCCAGGAATAAAACAAATCAAAAACCCGACAACAAACATGCAAAGTCGCGACCACAAATCGCCCGTTCTCACATAGAAAGTTTCGCCTTCCAAAAGATTAGCTTGCGCAGTTAAAGCGCCTTGCGCACCATACGGAAGTTCGTCAACAATGTCGCCGCGCGCGTTGATGTGGGCGCTGGTTCCGCTATTTGCAGCACGGACAATCTCTCGACGAGTCTCGATTGCGCGAAGTTTTGCGTAAGCCAACAACTGCTTGTGACCTTGCGAATAGCCCCACCAAGAGTCGTTGGTGACGATGGCTAGTAGGTTTGCACCTTTTTTAATATAATCATTAGTGAATTCGCCATAGATGCTTTCATAACAAATTACAGGCGCTAATTTCGCTTTATTAAAAGGATTTGAAAATACTTTGCGCTCTTTGTCAATACCAAGCGAACTAATGGTACCGCCCATGTTAAGCATTGCATCGCCTAGTAAAGGTTTTAAAACACTCATGTAAGGAAAAATCTCGACACCAGGCACCAGTTTGCCTTTGTGATAAACTTCTACATTTTGGTTGGGTATAATTTGCACCGCCGAATTGTAATCGTCAACCCAAAAATTGCGTCCTTCAACGAAACTTGCGGTTTTCGATTTTTGATTTTTTTCTTCTTCGTTTTGATAAATATAATAAGTCGAAGCGCCTCCCATAAACAAAGTTTTGGGATGTTGTACTAAAAATGATTTGATGTCATTAATCAACAAACTATTATGAAAACCTCGTTCGCTAATGCTTCCGTAGCCAGGAAATGAAGTTTCGGGAGCGAGAAAAATGTCGATTTTTTCAGGATTGCGACTATCCTTCAGCACCGAATTTTGTCCTGCAATACTCAATAATTCTGAAACAATCGCAACGCTATCTTTTTCATATTTTTCGTGGTACGGATCGAGGTCGGGCTGCAACATCGCTACGTTGACGCTTCCGATAGGTTTTTCTTCGTAATTAATATACATCAAGTACGAAATCAACATCGGGATAACCGCCAATCCAACAACCAAAGAACTATTAATAATCAAAGATTTTCGTTGTCTACCAGCTTCCCAAATTCTGATGGTATAAAATGCTAAAACGTTAACTAGCAAAATCCAAAGACTACCGCCAGTTGCCCCTAAAGTATCATACCATTGGATAAACTGATGTTGATCAGCAAAAACATTTCCGAGATTTAACCAAGGCCAAGTCAATTCCCAACTCAAATGGAATTTCTCAAAAACCATCCAAATCGCCACGAAAAATACCAATCCAAAATAAGTTCCTTGACTTTTTTTATACCAATGATAGAACTGAAACGTCAACGACATCAACAAAGAATTGACTACAACTGGAAAAACAACTGCCATCATAGAGTGGCTTCCATCTGGATTAAGAGAGTTATATAGCCAACCAGTTGTGACGATATTCCAAATGATGAATACCAAATAAGATAAGCCGAAAACTGCCCAAGATTTATGTTTTATTTTACTAAATTTTGAAATCTCATGTTCGACAAGAAGTAAAGGTACAAACGCGAAAAATATAAAATAAGGTACGCCGTAAGTTGGCCAAGATACACAGAATAGTAATGCGGAGATTAAGCTAAGAATTATGTACTTCATTGCTAAAATTTGACTCAAAAATACGATAATATAATCTTCTAAACTTTATTTTTGCAATGATATTTAAACGTTTATGGGAAAAGTAATTTTAACAATTGGACTTTTGATTTTGTCCAACACTTTCATGACTTTGGCGTGGTACGGGCATCTGAAATTCAAGGATATGAATTGGTCACAAAACCTCGGTCTTATCAGCATTATTTTGATAAGTTGGGGCATTGCTTTTTTCGAATATGTTTTGCAAGTTCCTGCAAACAGAATGGGTTTTAAAGAAAATGGCGGTCCTTTTAATCTTTGGCAACTTAAGGTAATACAAGAAGTGATCTCATTAAGTGTCTTTACAGTATTCGCGATTTTCGTTTTTAAAAATGAAACACTTCGCACGAATCATCTTATCGGTTTTGGGTTTTTGATTCTCGCAGTTTATTTTATCTTTAAAAAATAATGCTCAAACTTTTAAAAACAACTTATCGAATTCTCATCATTCCGTACACGATTTTGTTGTTGTACTTTATGTTTTTGGGTTTTGGTCGAGAAGTGATGTCGATTAACATTGTAAGATTAACACCGCTGGCGTCGACAATCCAATTTGTTGAGAATTCATTGTTTTTAAAAGATATTCTCATCAACATTATCGGGAATTTCTTGATGTTTTTACCCTTCGGATTTTTAGCTTGGATTTTTCCAAAATTTTACGATTTCAAAACCTTGATTCTTAGTTTTTTATTCGTTTTAATCATTGTTGAAGCCTTGCAATATTTCACAAGGCTTGGCGTTTTTGATATCGATGATGTTATCCTTAACTCAATTGGGATGAGTCTTGGATTTTTATTAATGAATTTTCTTGAGCGGATTTTTGCAATTAAGCATTAAGTTCTTTCGAACGTTTTTCGGCAGCTAAAATTCCTTTTTCGATAGTTGATTTTAGTTCATTTTCGTTAAAGCTTTTAAGTGCAGCTTCGGTTGTACCGCCTTTGGATGCAACATCTTTTATTAAATCCTCCAAACTTTTGTCCGAATTGTTGATGAGGTGATAAGCGCCCAACATCGTTTGTTTTACAAAAAGTTTCGAAAGATTTTCTTCGATGCCCATTTCCATTCCAGCTTTTATCATCGCATCGATAATGTAATAAAAATAAGCTGGCCCACTTCCTGATAGTGCGGTCACAGCGTCCAATTGCTCTTCGTCTTCCAAATAAACCGAACGCCCAGTACTGTTAAGTAGTCGCTCGATATTGATAAGTTGACTAAAACTGATGCCGTCAGCGGCGGTGTAACCTGTAATGCCCATGCCGAGTAGCGTTGGCGAATTTGGCATCGCGCGAACGACCAATTTATGATTAAATGCTTTCTGAATTTTTTCAATTTTAACACCAGCCATAATCGATAAAAGCATTTGATTTTCTTTTATTTTGAATGGAAGATGTTCTACAATATATTGAAAATCTTGCGGTTTTACGGCTAAAATAATGAGATCAGCTTCGATGTTTTCAACTTTATCAAAAGTGCTAACATGAGACTTCGGGAATTCTGATTGTAGTTTTTCGGCTTTGTTATCGCTTCTGACGATTAGTTCGAGGTCGGAAGCTTTGATAAGTTCATATTTTAAAAAAGATTTAGAAAAGGAGACGCCCATATTGCCAGCTCCGAGAACGCAGATTTTCATGTTTAAATAATAGTTTGGATAATTGTATTTTAATTTTGTTTAAAAATAGTAATTTTATCCTTTTGTTTTTGAATTATTAAGAAAATTATTCTGTTGGAAAATCGGGTCTTCTCATTTTAAATTTAGTTCCTGACATTGATTCTAAAAATAAAACTAAAGCGCGAGTTTCTTCTTTTGATAAATCTAATTTTTTGAGTAGTGGATCTGTTACTGGATAAAGTGGATCTTTTTGTTTTTGTTCAGGTTTCGGATCAATCATATGCATGCCACTGTTGTACATGTTAACAATGCCTTCTAGATCGTCAAAAAGTCCGTTGTGCATCCAAGGTCTTGTCAATAGCAAATCACGAAGTTGCGGCGTTTTGAATTTACCAATATCTTCTGCTTTTTTTGTTGTGGTGTAAAGTCCAAGATCTTCGTATTTTCTTTTGTAATAAGTAAGTCCAATGTTGTGGAACTGCTCATCCGAAAGATATTGTCCGTTATGACAATTCATACAACGAGCTTTGGTTCGGAAAATGTGCATGCCGTAGATTTCTTGATCGCTTAATGCATCGTATTTCCCATCAAGAAATTGATCAAAACGACTTGGCTGACTTTTTACCGTTTTTTGAAACTCCGCTAAGGCCTTTGTAATACGATCAAAGTTGATTTTTTCGTCACCATAAGCATCAACGAAAAGCTTTTTGTAGCCTTTTATTTTTTCTAATTTGTCAGCTAGTAAAGGCGGTTCCATATTCATCTCATGGTGTGCAGCAATCGGCGAAATAGCTTGATCTTCCAAGGTCTGTGAACGTCCATCCCAAAAGAAAGATTGGCGTTGTGCGATATTAAGGATGCTAATTGTATTGCGACTTCCTTCTAGATGGTCGTTACCTAGCGAGACACGACGACGGTCTGTCCAACCCAATTCTGGATCATGACAAGTGCTGCAAGAGATTTGGTTACTTTTGGAAAGTTTAGGATCGAAGAAAAGCATTTTGCCCAATACAACAATTGGTTTTTCTTGCTCTTTGAAGTAGTTAGAATCTCTTTTAATAGAAGAAAATTCTTTCCAAGAGACACCTTCTTCGATGTTGGGTTTCGGCCATTTCGAAATCGCTTTTTTGTAGCTGTTGACGATATCTTGGAAACTTGGATCTTGGATTTCTAAAAGTTCGCGGTTAACTTTAGGTGCAAAACTCAACAAAAACATCACGATTGTCGCCAATCCCAAAAGCATTATTTTCTTCATGATCTAAAATGTAATTCCTAAAATTAATTGTGCAAAGTTATTGCTTTTTTTCTGTATCTTATATTGTTGCCACGCGCCTTCAACGTAGAAAGCTGGTAGTTTTGATAGTTTTAAGTCGTAACGAATTTTTGCACCATAGTTTGTGACGTCACTTGCTAGATAATTATAATCGGATATTAACCAATCGAGGATATTGGGGCGAAGATCGGTTGAGATTGCGTTGGTTGTTTTAAGAATGTTTTTAGAATGAAAATTGGTTGAAAAACTAAGAACTTGACTGTTCGAAATTTCTTGTTTGTAAAAAGCATCAAATCCTAAAGTATAACTTTTAAATTTTTGTCCACTGAATGGATACATACGCTGCTCAATCGTTTCTTGATATTGAAAATGAGGTGTCACGCCAATGATAAACTTATCCGAATTATATTGGTAAAGCGCTTTTATAGTCGTGATGTAATCTTCTTTTTTATAAGTTTTTCTTTTATAAATCTGCTCGATCATTTCGGTATGGTTGGTGTAGCCATATTCAGAGCCGATTTTTATGAAAGCTTGATAATTGGCGACGATACCAAAACTGTGACGATTGAAGTTTAAGAATTTTGCAGCTTCGATTTGATAATGTTTTTTATCCAAATCCGAAATGTCAAAATAACGATTGGATGGCGTTACACTTTTTTGATTTTTGGCTTCAGAAACAAAACCTGTGATGTAAAAAGGATTTTTAGAATTTCTAAAAATTTGTCCGCCCAACTTGTAACCAAATTCTTCGTAAATGGCTGCTGGACTTCCTCCATTGAAAAAATAATTAGAAAATCCGAAACCAGTCATTTGATACATTAATGCTTGTCCCAGATCGCTAACAAATTTTATCGATGTGTTTTGAGTATACTTGTTAAGATTTCCGAAAAGTCCAATTTCGACATCTTTATAAAAACGATAATTAGCTCCAAGATTAATGTTAAGATCAGACGTAGTGCTTTTCTGACGCGGATCACGATTGCGAGAACCCAACTGCGCAAGATAGCTCGCTTCTAATCCCAAAGTCCAACGATCTATTTTTTGAGAGATTCCGCCCGAAAATTGATAACGCTCCAACTTGGTGTCACCACCCGCAGAATCGGCAATGCTGTAAGGTGCAATGCGATCATAGTCGAGGTTTTCGTTCCATTTTACAGAAGTAAGTTTTAGATTTTGATAGCTTGCATTTCCCCAAATGCTTCGATTTTTGTTTTGTTTTTTATAAGAATTGACTTTTATACTAAGTCCATTTTGACCAGAACCATCTTGTTGTCGGTAGATATTTCGTTTTTCGCTTTCATAACCGATATTAAAATCTGAAAATGAAAAATTACTATAATCCGACATCGTTGCCGGATTATAGTAAAGATTATTCTGAAGTTGTCGTTTAATACTATATTGCTGTTCAATCTTAGGAAACAAACGAATGCTGTCTTGGGCTTTCAGATTTGTTATTCCGAAAGTAAAAATGATAAAACTAGATAGTATGTGTCGTAACTTCATGTTTAAAAATATTAATGAACGATACCGTTTTTAAGGCTTGGTTCAGCGTTTTTAATAAAATCTTCTGTTGAATTGTTGGTGTCTTTGTAGATGTTTTTACCAGTATTTGTTTTACCCAAAACCTTACGACGAACAGATTTTCCCAAACGATTTGGGTCGTTCCAAAATTCGCCAACGCCAGTCCAACCAGAGTCGATTGTTGTTGAGGTTAAAATATGTTGGAATTTGTCAACGACACTATTGTTAAATCCATCTACAATCCAAGAATTTGGAATTGCGTAAGCGCTCTTGTTGGTGATGTTACCAGCTGCGTTGGTGTAAGAGTAAGTGTACTTATGGTTTTGCAAAAAGTTTACGGCATTTTCTCCAGTTGGGAAACGCGCGATAACATAAGACTCCACGCCGCTGCTGTGTAGATAAATCATATCGTCAAACGCCATCGAAGTATAAATTATCTTAACATTTGGAACTGACGGATTATCAACTTGCGCTAATGTTGCATTTTTAATTGAAGGAAATTCGAAGTCAGCATTTTGAAGATTGAAAGCTGTACTTGTATTGGCGTTATGATTAACAGCATTGTCGGCAATCACGATGAAGTCACCAGGATTAACAGGATGATTAGTTCCAGAACCAGGAAGTTGCATCATGCCTTTGATCGCAAATTTTTCGTTTGGAGTATAAGGCGTCACGTTGTTGTTAACACTTGTCAAAAACTCAGATTGACCAATGATAAGTCCGTCAGCGTATAAGATTTTGTCGGTGTTATTGACAAGTTTGAAATAACGACTAGAATTGTAATTTTTACCTTCAGGCGTTTTTACACCCGTGTAAAATACTTCTTCAATGATAAAATCGCTACCGAATTGTTTAACCAATAACGGAATTGAAAGTGCGCTAGAAGCAGTTTTTATATCAGCCGTCATTGTAGCAGCAACATCGACCGTCTCGCCAGAAGCAGTTACCACGCTACCATTAACTGTAATTTTGTAAGAACCATAAGCTAATTCTAAGTTCAGGATATTGTTATTTTCAACCAGTTTTTTTACGAGGCTTCCTGTATTGTTTTCAAGAATTTCAACTTCTAAAGATTTATAATTAGAGATTTCAGTTCCTGAAAATGTTAAATTAACAGTGCTTTTTTGACTTTGTTCAAAACCAAAATCATCGTCGTCCTTCGCGCATGATACAATGGTTGAGCTAATTGTTAGTCCTACAAGACCGAGTAGTAAAAGCTTTTTTTTCATAAGTTTAAAAATTAGAGATATTGTTATTTAGAATTGTTATTTAGAAATTGTAATTAAGTTCCATCCCAAAATAGGGTGTCGAAAGGTTTTTTCTGTCGATCTTGATGCCGTTCATATAATAAGGTTGTGCGTAACCAAAAAGTTTATTAACAAACATTGAGGTTCTCAAAGCCTTGTAGATTTTTTTTGTCACTTTAAAATTAGCGTTCAAGGTATAAGTGTATTTGGTTTCTAGATTATCCGTTTTCGAGACATCTCGAATTAACCATTGTTTGTAAATATCGGTCTTGTCATTGTCCGTAAATTGATGTATAACACCGTCGATACCATAATAAGAAGTTGGTTCTGCCATACGATGATCACGTTTTCTATGGTCAAAAATTGATCCTTGAAAAGATGCAGATATTGTTAAATCCAAATTCTCCAAATAAGTGTCAACAAAGAAATTATAGTTGAGATTGGAGTTGACAAAGCCATCATCATTTTTGTAAATGCCATAGTAAGGAAAATTACTACCGCCGATGGAAGTACTTGGTTTTTCGTGCACCGGAATTGTATTTCGGTATTCTGTGTGGAAATAGGCTCCAGTTAAGGTAAATTTCGTGTTAATACCGTCAAATCTCGGTGAAGTATATCCGAATTCAATTCCTTTTTTTAGCGTTGCGCTACCGTTTTCGGTTAATGTGTAGCTTCCAAATTCTGAAATCATTTGATACGGAATATTGGCGAGATTTGGTCCGTTATTCCAGTCATTAATGTCGACAAAAGAGGCGTCGTATTTTTTGTAAGTATGTGTTGTGGTTTGTAATGTATTACGAAATCCGTTGGCCATTTCTTCCTGAAAATAGGTCACAAAAAATTCATGGTTTTTATAACTAAGATCTAATCTTGCTTCGTATTTTGTGTTTTTAGCAGCAGTTATGTTTTTGTTTTCTAAAGATTGAACGTAAGTCATAAAGTTGACGTAGCGGAATCGTTCATCATTATGATAATAGTTGAGTTGCGTATAATCCAAATATTTTGAGTTGGGATAAAGCATCAATAATGTCGGTTGTTTGTAGAATTGACCATAACCTAAAGTTAAATCAGCTTTTAGGGCGTGGTTACCAATAAATATTTTTGGAAGACCGTATTGAAAATTTAATCTTGGTTCAAAAAAAAGTTGTTTGCTAATGCTGTAACTTTCATCCACGTCCAATAGCTTAGACGCACGCAAACCTGCATAAAGATTCAGTTTGTGATCATCGATTTGATAAGACATTTGGTCTCCAACAAAAGCTGCCATCACTTGCCAAGCTGGGATGTCATCGTATGCTCGCGGTCGCACACTCATTGCAGCAGTTGGTGGTGTAAGAAGATCATATTGCTGACCTTTTCCATAATTTTTAGAGAAACGCCAATCCAGTCCAAGTTCATATTGATGGAGTAGAAGACCTGACTTTTTTACTCCATTTAGTTGTAAAAGAGCTGACAAATCGAGAGGTTTACCATCTGTATAGAAATCTGAAATATATTTTATCTGAGGAAAAAAACCTACATTTTCACCTTGGGTTGTGGCAATAGAAATAGATCGAGGACCAGATTGCTGAACAAGTTTCGTTTGTTCAATCTTATCAAAGCCTTGACGGATCGCCGTGTTGAAAGTTAATTTATTAAAAAAGTTTTCTTTCCCTAAAATATAAACGAAATTATTAGTTAAACTCAATCGGTTGTTCGAATTTTTGTAAATGTCAACAGGCGCGTAACCAGTGTCGGGATCATTTTTTTCTTTGTCAATATTACTAGAAAAGTCAATGTTAGAACGCCATTCGAGATGTTTATTCCATAGCATTGTTTTTAATCGAGAACGTATAGATCCCGTTAATCGTTGATAGTTTTCGTAGGAATCAGTTGGGTCTACTTTTGCATCTAGCAAGTCCATGCTAGCCGTCATTTGCCAGTTTTGTTTTAAAACAAAACCTTTACTAATGTAATATTGTTTACTAAAGCCATCTGCTTTGAAACGAGCTTGTAAAGGCGTTTTACCAATTTTTCTATCAATTTTTATAACGCCAGATGTCAGATCGCCATAAGATGCAGATGGAATCCCGCGGATAATTTCAACTCTTTCGATGTCGTTGGTGGAGATCGTTCGCATGTCAACGCCAATGCCAGCAGAAGCCTTGTATTTTGGACCATCTAAAAACTGACTATCATTAAGAGACAATTGCATATCGGCATTTGTATTCCAAATATTATTGTCAATAATAAATTGTGTACCAAGAGCACTGGTGTTATAACTGCTTGGTGCAGAATCGTTTTCTCGTAACAAAACCCTATTAGAAGACGTCAAGCTTGGCGTTTTGGCTAATCCTCCTGGTACAAGTTCCATAATGTCAGCAAAGCTCGATGGTTGAAGATGTTCCATGGCTTTTGTCGTGATGACGGACTTACTTGTTAAGCCTTTTCCTTCTTTTGCAGTAACAATAACTTCTTGAATATTATTTTCGGAAAGAAGTTTTATAGATAATGTTTGATGTTGTTTAGCGCGAAATTTTAAAATCCTTTCTTGGTAAGATGGATGCATAACAACAATTGAATATGAGTGGTCTTTCTCAACTAAAAAATTAGTTTCACCATTAGGATTTGTTGACTGTTGCTTGTTTTCTGAAACTTTTACAGTTGCATTTTCTAAACTTTTATTTTTGTTGTCAGTCACTATAATTTTTAGCTCAAATTTTTGAGCTACAACGACAACCGGAAGCAAAATAAATATTAAAAAACTAAAAAATTTTGACACGCTTATTTTTAATTATTATAAATAAACGACAAAAGTAAGAAGTTGTTAGTTTAAATAAAAATTAATTTAGAATAAATTTAAATAATTGATTTATGTCAGAAAAAGCACTGTCTATGAGTATTTTGTTGTTTTTGAATTAAAATTTTAGTTAAAGAATATTTACTTCGCGTTCTAGCTCGATTCCGAATTTTTCTTTAACCGAATTAATGATTTTAGCGGAAAAATTAAATATCTCATCACCTGTAGCATTTCCCGTTTTGTTGATAATCACCAAAGATTGAAGATGATGCGTCGCAACATTTCCGATTTGTTTGCCCTTCCAACCGCATTGTTCGATGAGCCAACCTGCGGGGACTTTCACCAAATCGCCGTTTGGATAGCCTTGTATGTTCGGGAATTTATCTTTTAAAACTTCAAACTGACTTAAAGGAATTGTCGGATTTTTGAAAAAACTTCCAGCATTTCCGATTTCTTTGGGATTCGGGAGTTTACTTTCTCTTATTGCAATCACTGCTTTAGAAACCTCTTGGATGCTCGGATTCTCGATATTCATTTTTTCGAGTTCAGCTTTTATAGCGCCGTATTCGGTTTTAATATGATGTTGATGCGTTGTCAAACGAAATGTGACATTCAAAATAACGTATTTACCTTTTCCTTCTTGTTTAAAAATAGAATCGCGGTAACCAAATCTACATTTTTCTAAATCGAAAGTTTCAACTTCTAAAGTGTCAAGATTAAGAACGTCACAAGATTCAAAAATATCTTTTATTTCGGTACCATAAGCACCAATATTTTGCATTGGCGATGTACCAACATTCCCAGGAATTAAAGATAAATTTTCTAAACCGCCATAATTTTTTTCTAAACAATAAAGCACAAATTGATGCCAGTTTTCACCAGCATTGGCGGTCACCAAAACATGATTGTCGTCTAGTTTTTTTTCAGAAATTCCTTTTAAATCTAATTGAATTGCGCAACCATCAAAATCTTTTGTCAAAAGAATATTGCTACCGCCACCCAAAAACAATAAGTTTTCGTTTTGGATTTCGGGATTTTGAAGCACCTCACGAAGCGCTTCAACAGATTTTATTGTTACAAAATATTTAGATTTCGCTTCAACACCAAAACTGTTGAAAGCTTTTAGGGAAAGATTTTTCTGAATCATTCTTAGAATTTGAAACCGCTAAATTATCAAAATTAAAAGAAATTGACTTCATAAAGCATCATAAAAAAAGCGGGAAAATTTTCCCGCTTCACTATTTATTTTATCTGTCGTTGTAGACTTTAAGAGCATCTCGAAGAATCTCCGCGCTACGTTTTAGATCTTCAGATTTTAGAACGTAAGCAATTCTTACTTGTTTTTTTCCTAATTCTGGATCGCTGTAAAAACCTCCAGCTGGCGCTACCATAATAGTTTCACCATTGTTAGAATAACTCTCCAAAAGCCATTGTGCAAGCTCTTCTGTATCATCAACAGGAAGTTCTGCAACGCAATAGAAAGCACCTTTTGGTTTTGGACAAATAACACCTGGGATTTCATTTAGTAAGTCAACTAAAAGATTTCTACGTTTTGTATATTCCTCACGAACGCCACGGATGTAGGCTTCGTCGTTAACGTGTGCCGCTGCTGCTGCAATTTGTCCCAATAATACTGGACTTAGTCGCGCTTGTGCAAACAACATTGCAGCATCATGTATTTTTTTAGAACGTGTAATCATACAACCAATTCTTACGCCACACATTGAGTAACGTTTTGATTCAGAATCAATTATGATGCAATTTTCTGACAATTCTGGGAAAGCTAACATCGAAATCTGTTGCTTGCCATCGTACACATATTCTCTGTAGACTTCATCCGAAATAACAACGATATCATGTTTAAGAGCAATGTCCGCCAATTGTTGCAATTCTTCTTTGGTGTAAAGATATCCAGTTGGGTTACCAGGATTACAGATGATAATTGCCTTCGTTTTATCCGTGATTTTTTTCTCAAATTCTTCCATCGGTGGCAACGCAAAACCACTGTCAATACTTGATGGGATAGCCACAACATTCACATTAAATGTACTTGTGAAACCATTGTAATTCGCATAATAAGGTTCAGGGATAATAACTTCGTCACCGTCATCACAAAGCGTTGAGATTGCAAAGTTTAAAGCTTCTGATCCACCGTTAGTTACAATAAAATTATCGGGTGTAATATCTTCGAAGCCTAATGTATTGTAATAAGTCGTTAAGGCTTTTCTGTAGTCAAGATTTCCCTCAGAAAGTGCATATTCTAGAACTTTTAAATCGATATTTTTAATAGCATCTAAAGCTGTTTGAGGTGTTTCGATATCGGGCTGACCGATGTTAAGGTGGTATACTTTTGTACCTTTTTGTTTTGCTTGTAAAGCGAAAGGAACTAATTTTCTAACTGGCGAAGCAGGCATGTGCTTAGCGCGTTGTGATATTTTTGGCATAATTTCAAAAATTTGTATGGCAAAAATAAGATTTAATTTTCTAAATTTAAACTTCATTTTTTCCTTAAACTAAAATTTAGAACCAGTATGCAAATAGAAGCGACAACTGTTGAAGATTATATTTCTAAAATTCCTGAAGAACGTCAAGAGATTATTAGACAAATGATTGATGTCATCAATACAAATCTTCCAAAAGGTTTTGAAAATATTACAAGCTACGGAATGCTAGGTTGGGCGGTTCCGTTAAAGGATTATCCAGCGGGTTATCATTGTGCGCCAGGGACGCCTTTACCATTCATTAATTTAGCTTCGCAAAAGAATTTTATTGCTTTGTATCACATGGGAATTTATGCAAAACCTGATTTGCTAGATTGGTTTGTGGAAGAATATCCAAAGCATTCTAAAAGAAAATTGGACATGGGGAAATCTTGCATTCGATTCAAAAAGATAGATGATATTCCATTAGATTTGATTGCGGAGCTTTGTCAAAAAATGACCGCAAAAGATTGGATTAACTGTTATGAATCTAATTATAAACGATAAAAAAAAACTCAGCTTAGCTGAGTTTTTTGTTTTGAATTTATTTATAAATTAAGACTTCAATTTCGCCTTTGTCGGTTACCGCGCCACGATACATACCTTCTGTATTGAAAGGCATTGCTATGTTTCCGTCTTTGTCCAAAGCGATAATTCCGCCGTTTCCGCCCAATCTTCCGATTTCATCGATGCTTGCTTGACTGGCATCTTTAACATTTTCTTTTAAAAACTTCATACGATCTGCCGCAGTTTTGGATGCTACTGTGCGGATGAAAAATTCGCCCCAACCAGTTCCTGAAAGTCCAACTTGTTCATTAGCATAAGTTCCGGCTCCGATAATTGGAGAATCGCCGATACGATTATATTTTTTGTTGGTCATACCACCAGTTGAAGTTCCTGCGGTGATGACGCCGTTTTTGTCCAAAGCGACAGCGCCAACCGTCCCGAATTTTTGATCGATTAAAAAATAATCAGGTTGTTTTTGCTGAGTTGCAGAAGTTTTCTTTTCAGATTCTTTAGCTTTCATTTTTTGTAAACTGTTCCAAGTTTTTTCGGTCCAAAAGTAGTTAGGGTCAACAATTTCTAAACCTTGTAATTTTGCAAAATCTTCTGCGCCTTTGCCAGCCATCATTACATGTTCTGACTTTTCCATAACAGCTTTTGCCGCAAGAATAGGATTTTTAATCGTAGTTACTCCAGCCACTGCGCCAGCTTTTAAATTGTTGCCTGTCATCACCGATGCATCCAACTCGTTTTTGCCTTCGTTGGTGAAAACGGCGCCTTTTCCTGCATTAAATAAAGGCGAGTCTTCCATCACCATAATTGCGGTTGTTACTGCGTCTAATGAAGATTTTCCGTTTTTGAGTTCAGAATAGCCTTTTTGCAAAGCTTCAGTAAGTTTATCACGATATTCCTTTTCTTTTTCGGGTGTTAGATTGGCCTTAGTTATCGTGCCAGCGCCACCGTGGATGACCATAACATATTTTTTTTGAGCCATTGTCATTGCACTAATCAGTAAAAAAGGAAGTAAGAGTTTTTTCATAAAAAAAGGATTTGCATCAAATTTAATAATATTTAAATGCTTAAAGCGTCGATTTTCAAAAGTTTTAAAATGCTTTTGTAAATTTGCAATCGTAAAAATGAAGCAATATGAAACTGAAATTATTCTTTGTTGGAATATGTTTAATACTGGTAAGTTGTGCTTCTCAAGTAAAATATAAAGGTGTGGAAAACGGAGATTTGCTTTTTGTAACGGCGCAACAGGAGGGACTTTCTGGGGCAATTAATAATGTGACGCAAAAAGAAGAACGCGCAAATTTTGATCATATCGGTTTGGTAGAAAAAGCTGGAAAAGATTATTTTGTGTTGCATGCTGCGCCACGAGGCGGTTCTCAACGACAAGCGATGTCTGATTTTGTGAAAGAACAAAAGCAAAAAGGTCAACATATTGTGGTCTATCGTTTGAAAAATCCATTTCAGAAAAGTATTCCTTATGCGATAAAACAGGCGAATTCTTTGGTAGGAAAGCCTTATAATTTTGATTATATTTTAAGTGAAAACGCTTATTATTGCTCAGATTTTATCGAACGCTCTTTTAGAAAAGATGATATTTTTAAACTTGAACCTATGACGTTTGTCGATCCAAAAACTGGCGTAACTAATGTTTTCTGGAAAGATTTTTATCAAAAGAAAAATCTCGAAGTTCCGGAAGGGAAGTTAGGTTGTAATCCCAACGGATTGGCAGCTTCTGAAAAGCTAGAACGCATCAAAATTTTAGATTAAATTTTCACCTTTTCGCTGACATTTTTACCTGTTTCAAAATCTTTTCCGGTCAGAAGAATATAGTCTGCACTTGGCTTTAATCCTGAGTTTTTTAATTGGATAAACATTTTTTCAAGATAAATTTTGTTACCGTTAACCGTTAAAAATACTGCAGGTTTTTGTTGGTTGTTAAAAGCTAAATAGAGTTTCAGCGTTTTTTGTCCTTTTAGTGAAAATTCAAAAAAATTATCATCGATTTTCTTAAAATTAATACCATACGCCATCGAGTTTTGTATCATGGTTAATGGTTTTACTTCTGCGTTTTCGTTGTATAAAATTCGATAAATATTAATAGGATTTTTCTCAGAAATATTCTTGCCATCCATCACCGCATCGTACATAAAAGTGTTGTGATTATCACTATGTTGGATGTAGAAAAGATGATTTCCTTTTTTGTCAGGCGTCGGATAATTGGTCTGCGATTTACATATTTGAATGCTGATAAAACATACAAATAACAATAATAATTTCATTTTGATTAAAAGCTTTAAGCCAAAAATAGTAATTAAAAATTAATTTAGGAACAGTTATGCTATTAATAGAAAATGTTTAACTTTATCTAAAACCTAAGTTATGACTATATTATTGATATTTATTATTATCGCAGTTTTAGTGGCTTTCTACGCCGTTTCTATTTATAACAAACTTGTTAGACTTCGTAATCTTGTCCAAGAAGGATGGAGTAGTATCGATGTTATGCTAAAAAAACGTCACGATCTTATCCCGAATTTAGTTGAGACGGTTAAAGGCTACGCAACTCACGAACGTTCGACTTTGGACAGCGTGATCCAAGCAAGAGCTAGCGCTGTTAACGCAAATAATCTACACGATAAAGAAGCGGCTGAGAAAAATCTGAGTCAAGCAATGATGAATTTGATGGCTGTTGCAGAGCAATATCCTGACCTTAAGGCTAATGCCAACTTCCAACAATTGCAAGGCGAACTTTCTAATATTGAAGGCGATATCGAAAAAGCAAGACGTTATTATAACGGAACAGTTCGTGAGAATAATACGGCGGTTGAGTCTTTCCCAAGCAATATCGTGGCGAATATGTATAAGTTTGAAAAAGCACAATTTTTCGAACTTCAAAATGCTGCAGAACGCGAAGTGCCAACTGTAAAGTTTTAGGAATGAAATATTTACTGCTAATATTTACATTTTGTTTCTCGGTTTTTGGATTTTCTCAAAACGAGACTTCTGAAGTTGATACTGTAAGAAGTAGCTTTAATGACCAATCTGAACGGATTCTTAACTATCATTCGGATATTAAAGTTGATGTAAGTGGTGACTTAGAAGTAACGGAAACAATAAAAGTCAATGCGTTAGAACAGAATATTCGTCACGGGATTTTTAGAACTTTTTTGACAGAGCGACAATTCAATGGCAAGAATCAAAAAGTTAAATACAAGATAATTTCTGTTACTCGAGACGGAAAGACCGAAAACTACCACACAGAGACTGGTTCAGGTTATTATAAAATATATATTGGTTCCAAAGAAACGGATTTGCCCGCAGGTCAATATGTATTTGCGATTACCTATAAAGTTGCGAAACAAATTGGTTTCTTTTCTAAGTTTGATGAATTATATTGGAATGTTAACGGTCTAGATTGGGATTTTCCAGTTGATAAAATTTCAGCAAAAGTGACGTTGCCTGCCAATGTTAAAATTTTGCAAAACGCATGTTATACAGGGACTTCAGGTAGTAAAGAAAGTAATTGTTCTTCTAAAGAAATTGATAGCCACACTATCGAATGGAACGCTGAAAATCTTAATGCTAAAGAGAATTTAACCATTGCGGTTGGTTTTAACAAGGGTGTTTTTGTACCACCGCCGCCGCCAAGTTTTCTTGAGAAAAATGGTGTTTTACTATTATTAGGATTGTCGATGTTGGGCATGATTGGTTATGGTCTTAGTCTTTGGAAAAAATATGGTGTCGATCCTCCGAAACCTACTGTTTATCCACAGTTTAATGTACCAGAAGATATGTCGCCGGCGACTTTAGGTTATATTAAAAAAGAATCTTTCGATAATAAATTTTTGACCGCAACTCTAGTTAATCTTTCCATTAAAGGTTTTACTAAAATTGTTGAAACCGAATCCAAGGGCTTTTTAGGATTATCTTCTTCTAAAAATTATACGATTCAGAAAGTTAAAGAAGCTGATCAGAGTTTAGCCAAAGAAGAAATTGGCGTTATGAACGACCTTTTCAAAAATAGAGATGAGGTGACGTTGGACGGTTCTTACGATTCTAAAATAGAAAGCGCTGTTGACAACTTCGAAAGCAATATCGAATACCAACACAAAAAGTTTTTAACAGAAGGAAATAATCAAAAATTTGTTTTGTATTTATTTCTTTTTGCGTCTGCTGTTTATTTTACGGGATTAATACTTGCAGGATTTATAAATGACGATTTTGCGATTAGTGTTATAGGTGTTTTTACTTACATTATTTGTGTAGTGCTTTATTTTGTTCTGACACGCTTTATTGGGAAAGTCAAAATCAATGGTTGCTTCAGTATTTTTGTATTGTTTTTTGCGCTATCATTTATATTACCATTCTTTACAATGGGCTTTTCGTCGGTTTTAGGTGCAGACTATAGATATTGCTTCCAGTTTGCAATATTGTCATTGTTGTTGCTGTTGGCTTTTCAGTATTTTATTAAACGACCGTCCGAAGAAAAATTAAGACAACAATCCTTAATCGACGGTTTCAAAATGTACATGGGAGCGGCAGAAAATGAACAAATAAAATTCCATAATTCTCCACAAATGACACCCGAAATTTTCGAAAAATACTTGCCTTACGCTATGGTGTTGGGAGTTGACGATATTTGGGGCAAAAAGTTTGAAACCGCATTATTAGCGATGGCTACAGGTTATACGGCGTCTTGGTATGTTGGTAATTTTGTAGGCTTTAATAATTTCGGAAGCACGCTCAACTCAGGCTTGACCGATTCTATCAGCTCTGGTTCTACCGCGCCATCTAACAGCAGTTCTGGCGGAAGTGGTTCTGGTGGTGGCGGATCTAGCGGCGGCGGCGGCGGCGGCGGTGGCGGCGGTGGCTGGTAAGATACAATCGTCATGAAGCATTTATTTTTAATATTTGTATTAGCGATTAATTCGGTTGTTTTTTCGCAAGGAAGACCTGCAGTTATATCGTTAGAAGATATAGATTCTGAAGATTATCAAGATAGTCTTCAGAATTCTAATGTCCAGACAGAACGGATTATTGACTTCCATTCGGATATTGTTATTTCTAAAAAATCGGTTGTTAGAGTTACAGAAACTATTAAAGTCTATGCCGCTGGTTATGAGATCAAACGTGGACTTTTTCGTGCGCTACCAATGATTAGAAATATTAATGGAATTCGCGAAGATGTCGATTATAACATTATTTCTATTAAAAAAGATGGATCCAAAGAACCTTATCATATCGAAAGGCTTAACGAAGTTTTTAATATCTATATCGGTTCAAAAGATTATTTATTAAGTTCCGGAAATTACACCTACGAAATAACTTACGAAACAACCGATCAAATTGGATATTTTAAAACCTATGATGAGTTCTATTGGAATGTAAATGGAACAGACTAGAGTTTTTCGATAGAGCATATCACTGCAAAAGTAACTTTGCCAGCTGGAGCGGATATTCTACAGAATTCTTGTTACACAGGACTCCACGGAAGTCAAAACAAAAATTGCAATTCTAAATCCCTTGGTGTAACCGAAATGTTTTTCGAAGCTTCTAATCTTAAAGCTCAAGAAAATCTTACGGTTGCGGTTGGTTTTAAACCAAATATTCTAGAAGCTCCATCTGCTTTTTCTAAGCTTTTTAGAAAAAATAAAGATAGAATTCCTTTGATTTTGGTGGCTTGTTTTTTAGTTTTTTATTTTGTTAAAACTTGGTTTAGACATGGTCGCGTTACCAACAAGCCTATTGTTATTCCTCAGTTTAATGCACCCTACAATTTGTCTCCCGCAGCAATTGGTTATATCGAAAAAGGCGAGTATGACGCTTCTCATCTTGCTGCCAATCTTGTTGATATGGCGATTAAAAAAGTGATTTCTTTAAAGGAAGATACATCGCATCAGCAGAGTTTTAATACATTTCGAGTTTATGATATTAAAAAATTGACGGATAATACAGAAGCTTTATTAGATGACGAAAAGTTAATTTTTAATGATATTTTCGGAGAGAAAACTTCCAAGCTTAAAATTGACGGAACTTACGATAGACGCTTGAAAAATGCCAGCGCAGATCTTCATAAATTATTACGCAAAAATCTCGAGAAATTTACAGTAGATATTCCGAATATGCGTTTTGTTTATAATGCGTTGATGATGATTGTCGGGACTTTTCTTTTGGGACTATTGTATGCATCTTTAGCGGATAATAACAATTTCGAAATGTTTGGTATCGGCGTCATGTTTGTCTTCTTCGATGGGCTTATTATCTTATTGGTTTTATCACTTTGGAAGGAGTTTTACAAGACTTTTATTGTCTTTGTATTACTCATTTTTCTATTTCTTTTTTGTGTGCCGTTATTTCTTTTTGCGTTTGGAGGTTCAGAAGATATGACCAGATTGGGTTCGGATTGTTTTAAATTTTTAATTTTTGGAGGGATTAGTTTACTCATTTTTAAATACTTTATTAAACGACCTTCTGACGAAAAAGTACAAATGAAATCCGAGATCGAAGGTTTCAAAATGTATCTGGGGACGGCGGAAGAAGCGCAACTGAAGTTTCATAATCCACCAGAAATGACAACCGATGTTTATGAGAAATTTTTGCCTTACGCTATTGTTCTGAATGTTCAAGATATCTGGGGACAGCGTTTCAGAAGTTCATTAAAATCATCTTTGGTTGACACGACCGAGTTTTCAGAATTTGCTTTTGATTCTACTTTTGCTTCGGCATTTTCGATGTCGGTGTTAGAGTCGAGTAGTCCTCCTGCACCAGCGAGTTTTTCCTCCTCTTCGTCGGACTCATCCTCTTATTCGTCTTCATCTTCTAGATCATCATCGTCGAGTTCTTATTCGGGCGGTTCTAGCT
>JAEXRP010000002.1:0-6021 GCA_023440705.1 Bacteroidota bacterium | reverse complement strand
ATGATAAGGTTAAAGAGTATCATCCTAAGAAAATAAAAGAGGTTTTGATGGTTCGTAAAATGCTAAAACAGATTTTGCCCAATCATAAAATCCTTTACAAAGACAATGGCGAACCATTTTTAGAACCACAAGATTTTAATATTTCGATAAGTCATTCTTTCCCTTTGGCGGCGATCGGAATTTCGAAGTGCAAAATCGGTCTCGATCTCGAACTTAAAAAAGAAAAAATTAAGCTTATTCGCCATAAGTTTATTCTTCATGAGAACGACTTTATTGATAATAACCACGAGGTTGATTATCTAACTAGCATATGGAGTGTGAAGGAAGCTTTATACAAAATCCATCATTCCAAATATTGGTCGTTAAAGAAACATTACGATATCCAAAGCTTTCTGCCGACAGAAGATTTCACAGTTAAAGCACGCGTTTACGATCATAATTTTGAAGATTATTTCAAAGTAAAAGTCCGAAAAATTGATGATTATTACTTTTCGGTGGTTTTGGAGTAGTTTTTTAATTTATTGAAAATCAAACAGGTGTGATTTTTAGTATTTAAAATTTACCGAATTCCGAAAGAGTATTTCTTGATTTTGATAAGTTGTCTCAATATTTTTGAGGACTTAATAAAATTAATATGAAAAAAATATACTTAAGTATTTTTATGCTTACAGTAGGTATTTACCAATCTCAATCTTTAGTACTAGTTAAAGACATTAGACCTGGGAGTTCTTCAGGAAATGCTGCTAATTTTATAACCTACAATAACAAACTTTATTTTTCTGCAACAGATGGTGTTTCAGGGACCGAACTTTGGGAGTCAGACGGTACCGAAGCAGGAACCAAAATGGTGCAAGATTTCAACACAGGAAGCGGAAATTTTAATCCAAATTCTTTCGTAGAAAAGCAAGGCGAATTGTTCTTTGCTGGAGGGATTGGATCGATGCCTTCTGGGGTAGAACTTTACAAGTATTCTCCAAGTAATGGGATAAGTTTATTTGCCGATATTAAAGAGGGGAGTGTCAGCTCTTCACCCAATCAATTGCAGCTGAGTGCTGATAAAAGTACGATTTATTTTCGGGCAAACGACGTTGCATCTACCTCAGCTAGAGTTTACAAAACTAATGGTGTAACTGCACCTACGGCAATTAGCTCTAATTTTATTTCTAGTTCGCCACTTTTGGTTATCGATGATGTGATTTTTGCAGCTGGTGGGACCGATACGAGTAATATAGAATTGTATAAAAGTGAAGGTGGAGAGTTTAGTTTAATTAAAGATATTCGTGTTTCGGGAAGTAGTTCTCCTTCCAATTTTTATTATAGCCCAACTTTTGATAAAATGTTTTTCACAGCACGTTCTGACGAAAACGGAACAGAACCTTGGATGACCGATGGGACACCACAAGGAACAATACTTCTCAAAGATATTAACAAGTCTGGCCAAGATCAAGCAACAACCAATGCTGGTATTTCGCAATTTATCGACTATAACGGAAAACTTTATTTTGCTGCAAATAATGGCTTAACTGGTTCTGAACTTTGGGTAAGCGATGGCACAGCTGATGGTACTCAGATTTTAAAAGATATAATTCCTGGCACGACTGGTAGCAATCCATCGACATTTGTTGAGCATCAAGGCTTGTTATATTTTGTTGCTAATGATGCAACGGCGGGACGCGAACTTTTTGTTACAGATGGTACCGCAGAAAATACTAGAATGGTTCTGGATATTAATCCTGGTGTAAATGGAAGTTCTATTTCGGATATTATATCTTTTAATGATAAACTCTATGTGGTTGCAACGGCAGATACTACTATTGGTAAAGAATTATATGAAGTTAAAGATCCTACTTTAAGTACGGGTACAGTTCTAGTTTCGAAGATTAAGGTCTTCCCAAATCCTTCTAATGGTGATTTTAGAATTTCAGCAAATAATTACCAAACCTATAAAATCTATGATTTTGCAGGCAAGTTAGTTAAGTCTGGTATTGTTGACAAGCAAGAAATAAAATCTGGTGTGAAAACTGGACAATATATTTTGGTTCTAGAAGGAAACAATACAAAAGAATCTACTACAATTATAATCAAATAATCTAAAAATAAATAAGTTATGAAGAAATCTATTATTTTGGCAGCTACCTTACTAGCTTCAAATATAGTAAATGCGCAAGAGGTAATTAATTTTGAAAATGCAGGATTAAAAGTTAACAAATCTGAAAAAGTATTAAAAACTAAACCCGATTTTACAAAATTTGTTTCTGCAAAAAAACAGATGCCAATATTTGATGCATCTTTTAATACATACGGCACTGCTGACAAAACAGCGTCCGTTACACCTAGCAATACGATTGTTGCTGATGAATGGGGGCAAATTAAAGTTGTAGAAACTGGTCTGGTAGAGAACTATCAAATTAAATACAAATACGGTGCTGGTGCTAATATGACTTACAAGTTTTTGGATGCTAACTTTAACGAAACCAAAAGCTTTAACATTAGTATTCCGACAACTGCAAATCATGTGACGGTTATTAATACAATGTCAAAAGTAGATGGCGTTAGAAGAATAATGATGTTTGTTCATTATTTTGAAGGAGGATCAGGTCCGGACTATCAAAAAAATGCAATCTGGGTAGTTAACGAAAATGGTGAAAAATTAAAAGAATTCGACGCAACCTCAGGAAAATTCTTGAAGTCTGCTTCTGGTGATCTTCGTATATTAACATCTGTAGAAAAAGATCCTTCAACCACTTTTACATTACACGATACTAATTATAATGTATTAAAAACAGAAACAATTAACACCGACTTATTCTATAACTATGGAGGTTCACCTCTTAGTATCCTAAAGATAAAAGGGGAAGATAAGATTGTAATGGCACACTATGAAAAGTTATTTATGGATAATGATACTTTCGAAGTGACGCCAGATAATCACCTTTTAGTGAAAATTTTTGACGTTAATCTTAATCTTGAAAAGACAATTCCATTAGATTTGACCTCAATACATCCCGACTCTCCGTATGTATTTGCCTTGGGAGATTTTGGAACCTTGCCATTCAGTTATAAATTCGAAATTACAGATAAGACCTTTAATGATGATGAGGCTTTAGAAATTATGTATGCGATTCGTTACGAGGATCTTATTAATGATAACAGCTGGGCTAACTATTATGTGGCGAACGAGCAAGGTCAACGTATCAAATCTTTAGAAAAAGACATTATCGGTATCATGGAAATGACGCCAATTGCAACACAAGACGATCAGCTTGGTTTTATTATTGGTGAAGGTGATTTTGGAAGTTCTATAGATACTTTTAATATTCAGTCTTGGACAGATGGTTTTTCTTTCCCAGCAAGTTATAATGGACAAACGCTTACTGCTAATTTTAATAGAATTCCGAATGCAGGAAGTTATAGCTATTTAGCAGGATTAGGTCAAGGAAAAACAATTGATAATGTCGCTTATGGTATTATTAATCAGTATGCAAAAACGGGACAATTTGAAAAGGAAATTAAACTTAATATCGGTACAAACCCACAAATGTTCTTTCCTGTTCTTAATTCCGAAACTTTATCACCAACAACTTATAATAATGATAACGATATTGAGTTTTCTTATATTCATAAGCATAAATTCCCAACGGGGACAAAGTTGTATAATGAGTTTAGTGTAGCCAAAGATTATCAAACGCCAATTTTTTCAGTAAAAGGTGATGGCGCATACGGCGACATTATTTCTAGTGGTTTTGTAAGAGATGAAACAGAAACTAACATTAAAAAATTAGCTATGCTTTATCGTAATTCCACTTACGATATTACAACAGAATTTTACGATTTGCCGCTAGCAACTTTGGCAACGACGGATGTTGCTAAAAATAAAGCGAAAATCTATTATGATGATAAGTCGCAAGTTATTGGAAGTTTAGAAAAAGCTGATAAGTTTGAGGTTTATAACGCTGTTGGTAATTTGGTAAGTGTTGCTTCAAATACAAATAAAGTAAGCGCCACTAGTTTTGCTAAAGGTCTTTATATTGTTAAACTGACTACTAATGCTGTTGTTACGACATCGAAAGTAATCGTTAAATAACGTCAGTTCGGAATAAAGTACCTTTCTTTACACGAGGCGTCACTTCGAGTAAAAATTTTAAAAATTTTGTATCGAGAAGTTTTAATGATAAGAAAATTAACTTGTTTTCGATACCGTTTTCTACGAAAACGACTCAAACTGACGTTATTTTTCTTATCCCGAACTCAGGTTAAGTAGAAAATACTATTATATATTGTTTGTCAAAGGCTGGCTCAGAGATGAGTCAGCTTTTTTATTCAGATTTGTTTTTGTAGTAATTTTCGACCACTCTTCTTTGGTCTTTGGCAACGTCATATATCAGTTCTAACAAATCCTGAATACTTTTTAACTCTGTTAAATGACTAATTTTTGTAGGATCACGATGGTCTTTGTATTCGCTTTCGTCAAGTTCGCGTCTGCGTTTTTCAAGTAATTCGTCAACGTGATCGTCGGGTTCTATTTTGCTTTGGTCGATAATATCATGATCGAATTCTTCTTTATGTAAAAGAGAATTACTTCTAATTAATTCTGATGAAATTTTTATTTTCCAACTTTGACTGTCGATCTCAGGATATTGATCCTCATTTTTTGCATATTGCGATAGCGAGGCTGTATAAGCGGTCAATAGGTGAGAAGTGGTCACAAATTGATGCACGGTTTCCAATTTTTTTTGTTGATCTTTCGGATCCGAAATCATCCTTTGGAAGTTATCCGACAGGTTGGCAAGATCGATAATAGCATTTTTTCTTTTAAGACGATATTGCTCATCATTTTCTTTTTTATTAATGAAAAGATCCATCACAACGCGGAAGTATTCCAAATTGCTCTTCGCAGATTTTTTCATCAATTGTAAATTCTGAGTATGTTCCCAAACCGGGAAAACAAAATAAGCTACCAAAAATGTGACAGCGCCTCCAATGGCAGTATCTATAATTCGGTCTTTGAAGATGAGGTTGACATTACCCGGACGTAAAAAATTAAAGGATAAAAAAACATAAATGGTCATGAAAAATACTGCCCAAAAATATTTTGATTTTAAAAGACTGAAACATAAAGTCATTGTTGTCAATAAAATTGCTAACAAAATGCTATGATCTGTAATGTAATACAAAACGATATAAGCCGCGACCCCACCTGCAATAGTGCCGTAAAGTCGAAGAAGATTGCGATGTTTTGTTGTACTGTAGGCAGGTTTTAGGATGGCTGTAATGGTGATCATGATCCAATAAGCATGACCAATTCCTAAAAATTCCATTTTAGAAAAAAGATAACCAATAAACAACGCTAAAGTCACACGAACAGCATGACGAAAGTGTCCAGAATCTAAAGATATATTGCTCAAAAGCACTTTGCGATTAAGACGTTCTTCTTTAGGTACAAATTTGTTGAGATCAAGCCCTGTGGAAAGACTTTTCGCCAATTTAACATCTTGATCAAAAACTCTGAAAATTGTTTTCACTTCGTCCGTTACGTCCGTTATACGCATCAAAACTTGGCGGAGAAGCATAAAGTCTTCTAGATTTTCGGAATTGATTTGTTTAAGACGATGTTCGTAAAACTCGTGGTAAATCTCTTTTAAAGCTTTATCAAAATTGAATTGCTCTTTTGTCCTAATATTACCTTGCAACGCAATACCGATATTAGTGATTTCGTTGGCCATATTGGTCAAATAATCGTGCATCATGTTTAGGATTTTGGTTTCTCCAAAAACATGATTTAGTTTTCTATAATCATTCTCCGAGGTGAAGAGTTTCTCGTAAAGATCAATAGAATTGAGAAACATCAACATCAAAATTCGACTTTGCGTTGTGGATTCGTTGACGATTTTTCTGGTTTTAAAAACGATTTCTCGTGTTGCTTCTTGTTGGTCTTTTATTTTTATCTGTTGCGAAATAAGTTGGCTGAGAAGTGTATCAACATTTTCATTTTTACGATAAAATTTAGCTTTTATTCTTAAA
>JAEXRP010000110.1:0-90147 GCA_023440705.1 Bacteroidota bacterium | reverse complement strand
CGCCAAAGGCGCCGCCGATTCTATTTATTTTTATTGCGACAGTTTTACTTTAATAAAGTTCCAGCGGCGACGAAGCCCCCGCTGGAACTCAAAAATTTTAAACCTGCAATCCAAAACCCACACCTAATACGTCAACATCAAACCAGCTCCCCAACCCATTTCCGAATCATAATTTCCAGAAATTGAAAGCCATTTTCTAACGATATAGTTGAGTCCTGCATCAAATTCCTTGTCGGAATTCACAGTAACACTTCCACGAAGCCTTCTCGAAAGCGGAATATCTTCTCTACTAAATTCTAAAACAGCCTTCCCGTTGTGATCAATACTTGCATCAGCCGTAATTAAAAACGGTAAAACGTACTGAATACCGACGATGAAAACATTATTATTTTTCGGTGCTACATTTTGTCCGAACCATGTTTTCTTAGGATTCATCAACATTCCGTGATGATCTATTTCAAAATGTCTTTTCTGAGTTCGGAATCCAACATATGGCAGTGCCCATTGGAATTTACCTAAATAACGACCCAATTTTACATCTGCTTCATAATGATCGAACTTCCAATTCGAGTGAAATTCATTAATATTCGCCCAACGTGGACCAAGCATCGTCATTGTTTCCGCATGAATTCTATTGCTAGCAACGTCCAACATCGCCATCGAACTTATCATCGAATTATCTCGTTTAAAATCTTTCCAAGCTTCTTTTTTATCAGGTAATTGTGGATTTGGCACAGAGTTTTCGTAAGAGAAAACTCGTCCCATTCCTGCCATCATGTGATACAAAATATGACAATGGAAAAACCAGTCGCCATCTTGGTTTGCAGCAAATTCTATCGTGTTGGTTTCCATTGGCATAATGTCCATCACGTTTTTCAATGGTGAATATTCACCTTTAGAATTGATGAGTCTAAAATCGTGGCCATGCAAATGCATCGGGTGGCGCATCATGGAGTTGTTGTACATTTTGATACGCAAAACTTCACCTTTTTTAACCAAGATTTTATCCGTTTCCAAAACCGTTTTGTTATCCAAAGTCCACAAATAATGGGACATATTTCCTTCCAGAGTGAAGTTCAATTCCTTAACATTGTCTGTTGGAAGTTCTGTAATTTCTGGAGCAGAAAGCATGTTGTATGACAAACGTTTGATTTCCGGCTTGTCGCCCATTTTCATTTCCGAATGTTGGGAATGATCCATTTCTTCATGCTTTGACGGCTCTTCTTTCGATTTAATGCCCATCATTTCGTTCATGTGCTTCGCCGAAGTTTTTCGTTGAACTTCTGAAAGTTCAGGATACATCACTTCATTCATATCCATCATTTGGTTGCCCATTTCCATGTTCATCGGCTTCATGTCGCCGCTCATTTTCATCATGCCGTTCATCATTTTCATACCTTCAAAAAGCATCAAACGAGGAAGATTAGGTGCTTCAACTTTTTCGCCAGAACCTAACCATAATGAAGCATGACCAGAACGATCTTCCGCTGTAGAACGGAATTCAAAACTTTTATTTTCGGGAATGGTCACTTCAATATCATAGGTTTCTGAAACACCAACGATTAAACGATCTACGACAACGGGATTGACTTCATTTCCATCGTTTCCAACGACTGTAATTTTTCCGCCTCCATAATTCAACCAAAAATAAGTGGATGAACCACCATTGGCTACTCGAAGCCGAACTTTGTCGCCAGCTTTAAGATTGGAATAAACTGAACTTGGTTGACCATTAATTAAGAATTTTTCGTAGTAAACATCGCTCACATCCATCGCTTCCATGCGTTTCCATTCGTTGAGTAATTTTACTCCGAAACTCTTCGCTTTTATGGCTTCCCAATAAGATTGAACTGCATTTTTCTTCACCGCATACCAATCCGTATTTCCCATGTGAAGTCGGCGCATGATGTTTTTTGGATTTTCATCACTCCATTCGCCCAACAAAACTGGGATTTCAGCAGAATAATTATGATTTGATTCCTGACCTTCACGTTTTTTGAAAATCAAAATGCCATTCATCCCAATTTGCTCCTGAACACCTTGATGCGAATGATACCAATAGGTTCCGTTTTGCGAAATTTTGAATTTATACAAATGTGTTTCACCCGGCATTACAGGCTTCGTCGTCAAATACGGAACACCATCTTGCTCATTGGGTAAAATCACGCCATGCCAATGGAAACCCGTTTTCTCTTTCATTTGATTATGAAGATAAATTTCCGCTGTATCACCTTCTGTGAAGTATAAAGTGGGCGCTTGCAATTTTCCGTTAACTGCAATTGCGCGACGTTCTTTCGCTGTAAAATTGACAATCGTATCTTTTACGTACAAATCATATCGAACGGTTTTTCCGCCGAAAGAAACCTTTCCGTTTTCGGAATTTCGTTTTAATTTGCCGTCATTTTCAGAATCGTCGTGATGCTTGTTTTCAGATTTTGGAGCTTTCGCCAATTCGAGATCCATTCCACATTTTGGACATTTTCCAGGTTTGTCGGAAACTACTTCTGGATGCATCGGACAAACGTATTTTCCTTGCGGTGTTGTGGTAGTTTTGACTTCTGTATGTTGATGATTTTGCGAAAATCCGAATGCAAAAAACGATACTAAAATTACAATTAGTAGCTTTTTCATTTTTTCTAAATAAAATTTGAAAACTAGTTTTTAATCTCAGATTTTACGTTTCCGCAAGACAACATTTTGCTACCGTAATATGGATTTACAATTTTGTTTTCGTTGCTCAACCAGCTTCCTTCCGCCATCGGACAATACTGAACGTAAACGCTTTTATCCGAAAGCTTGAACTTTTTAGCAATTTCAATCATGTTATCCGACAAATTGAAAAAAGAATCTCTTTGTTTTTGGATACTTCGAGCTTCAGCAATAGCTGTGGCATCTTTTCTTAAAGAAGTAATATTACCTTCAGAAATTAGTTTTACATCAATAATTCCAGCTGTTTTTATGAAAGCTAAAGCTGCTTTTGATGTTTCGTCCGACTTGTCAGAAGCTAAAGCATTTTTGATTGCGATGTATTGATTGTAAAGTTTCGTAATGTTCGCATTGCTCGTCTTTTGAGCTGAAATTGAAATGATTGCGAATATAGAAAGTGCGAATGTTAGAATGTATTTTTTCATTGTAATTGATTTTAAAATTTAATCCTTCGACTTCGTTCAAAATGACAGAACGAGCCAAGAATCAAGATTTTGTTTGAATTTAGATATTAGATGTCAGATAACAGACACTAAATTTTAGATTTCTCGTTACGTTTAAAAATTGAAAAGAAGTTAAAAATAAGCTAACAACTATCAACCAAAAACCGTCAACAAAATTCTAAATTCGGAAATTACAATGCTGAATAAATATAGGAACAGACCACGATTCGGGTGGTGCGTTGATTTTTAATGACGAAAATTTTGAATCTGAATACGATATATCAGGAAACTCAAAATGATGGGTAAAAACTTCTGCAAACGAAGAAACAAAACTTAATTGTAATAGCTCAGATTTTTTAGAAGTATCAGTTTTTAAAACTTTAAACTCGGTTTTACAACAGTCATTTTTAGACTTTGTACCGCATTTTCCACAAGATTCATCGGAAGATTGTCCAATCGAAGAAAGCTCATCCATACAATAATGAATGCTAATTGCCGCTCCAGAAGACATTCCGAAGTAGAAAAAAGTAAGCAGTATGATGAGAAACTTTTTCATTTAGAGTACAAAAGTAAATTGATTCGTTGGACTTTTGTTACATTATTATGGACAAATGTAACAAAACTTTGGACATACGTTGATAAAAAATATAATCTTGTTAAACTGTTTAAAATGCGTATTTTTAGACTTTAATTCTATAAATATGACATTCAAAGTATATACAAAAACGGGCGACAAAGGCGAAACTGGTTTGTACGGCGGAACTAGAATTTCTAAAGCGAGCTCGCGTGTAGAATCTTACGGAAACATCGATGAACTCAATGCTTTTATTGGAGTTGCGAAATCTTATGTTACAGACTCTCGAGTTTTAGAACAATTGAAGAAAATTCAATTTGACTTGTTTACAGTGGGTTCCGAAGCGGCGACACCAATTGATAAATTGTTTTTAGCAAACGGAAAAGCTAGATTACCATTGGTAATTTCTGAAAAAGAAATTGAAGAATTAGAAAATTGGATTGATGCTTTCGAAGAAGAATTGGAACCGCTTCAATATTTTATTTTGCCTGGAGGTGGAAAAGCGGCAACTCATTTTCACGTAGCAAGAACCGTTTGCAGAAGAGCGGAGAGAAGTATGGTTTTCTTGAATGAATCCGAAGAAGTTCGTCCAGAATTGATAAAATATTTAAATCGTCTTTCGGATTATCTTTTTGTATTGTCGAGATATATTTCAAAAATCGAAAACGAGCCAGAAGAATATTGGAATCCGAATGACAGAGCTTGAGCAGTTTTACGAAAATCAACCTCCAGAACTTAGAGAAGTTTATTTAGCATTAAGACAAATTATCCTCAAACAAGACGAAAACATAACGCCAGAATGGAAATACAAGCTTCCATTCTTTTATTATAAAGGTAAAATGTTGTGCTATTTGTGGTTTCATAAATCTCTCAAAATGCCCTATATTTCTATTATGGATGCTAATCTTTTGCGCGATGAAAGGTTGCTGATGGAAGATAGAAAACGAGCTGGAATTTTGCTTATTAATCCAAACGAAGATTTGCAAATTGATTTAATTGAAGAAATTCTGCAAAATACTTTGGATCTTTTTAGAAAAGGAATTATTAAAACGCCGAAAAAATGAAGAAAGCATTGCTTTATATAAATGGAGAACCACCGAAAAATTTAGGTGACTTTTCTCAATATGATTTGGTTGCTTGTACAGATGGTGCATTGAATTATCTTTTAAAATTTGATTCAGAAATTGTTTCAAAATTAGATTTTATTTCTGGAGATTTTGATTCGCATGAACGATTAGATTTGGTTGACAAAAAATTCATAGAAACGCCCGATCAAAACAAAACCGATTTCCAAAAAGCATTAGAAATTATTTTAGAAAAAGGAATTGAAAATGTTGATGTTTACGGTGGAAGCGGTGGCGAAATGGATCATTTTTTAGGAAACTTAAGCGTTGCAGATTTTATGAAATCCAAAATGAAGATTCAGTTTTTTGATGAGTTTTCGAGTTATTATTTTATTCCAAAAAGTTTTGAAATTTCTGGTGTTAAAGGAAAAATGATTTCACTTTTTCCGTTTCCAAAAGCCGAAAGTATTACGACAAAAGGATTGAAGTGGCCACTTTACAAAGAAAACTTAAAAATAGGAGAGCGCATCGGAACGCGTAATATTGCTGAAAATGATGTGGTTACGATAAAATATGAAAAAGGGAATCTCCTAATTTTTGTTGGACATTAAGTTTATCATAAAAAATATTAAAAGGTGCATTTGGCATCTTTTTTTATTTAATTTTGTAGACGTATAATTTGTAAAATCAGGATTTAAGAAATGAAAATAAAATATTCGGAGTTAATTGACCAGACCCTTTATTTTCCTACACAAGAATTCAATGTTGAGGAGAATAAGTTGACCTTTCACGATATTCCTTTAATGGAGGTTGTCGAAAAATACGGAACACCTTTAAAACTCAATTATCTTCCGAAAATTTCTCAAAATATCCAACGTGCAAAAGCTTGGTTCAAAGAAGCTTTTGACAAGCACGATTATCAGAAGAATTATCGCTATTGTTATTGTACAAAGTCAAGTCATTTTGCGTTTGTGCTAGAGGAAGCAATTAAGAATGATATTTCTATTGAGACGTCGTCAGCGTTTGACATGGACATTGTTAAAAGTCTTCACGACAAAGGAAAGTTTGATAAGAGTATCGAAGTGATTTGTAATGGTTTTAAGACCGATGATTATTTGACGAGAATTTCGGATATGATCAATTCAGGTTTTGAAAATATTACACCGATTTTGGATAACTATCGTGAGTTGGATAAACTTACAGAAAGCATCGATACAACCTTTAATATCGGGATTCGTATTGCGTCGGAAGAAGAACCAAAATTCGAATTTTATACTTCTCGATTAGGAATTGGTTACCGCGACATCATCCCTTATTACAGTCAAAAAATTGCTGAACACCCGAATGCTAGACTAAAAATGTTGCATTTCTTCATTAATACTGGTATTAAAGATACGTCGTATTATTGGAACGAATTGTATAAATGTCTTCGCGTTTATGCACGTCTTAAGAAGATTGCACCAGAAGTTGATTCATTAAATATTGGTGGTGGTTTCCCGATTAAAACATCTTTGAATTTTGATTACGATTATCAATATATGATTGACGAAATCGTTTCTCAAATTAAAAAATTCTGTGAAGAAGAAGGCGTTGAAGCTCCAAATATCTATACCGAGTTTGGTAGTTTTACAGTAGGTGAAAGTGGCGCTACGCTTTATAGAATCGTTTCTCAGAAGCGTCAAAATGATAGAGAAAAATGGAATATGATTGACTCATCTTTCATGACGACTTTGCCGGATACTTGGGCGATTTCTCGTCACTTTATCATGCTTCCGCTTAACCGTTGGGACGACACTTACGAAAGAGTTTTCCTTGGTGGATTGACTTGTGATTCGGATGATTATTACAACTCAGAGCAACATACCAACGCAATATATTTACCAGTATATAACGATACAAAGCCTTTGTATATTGGTTTCTTCCACACGGGAGCTTATCAAGATACGATTAGTGGTTATGGAGGCGTGCATCATTGTTTGATTCCTCAGCCAAAACATATTTTGATCGATCAAGACGAAGAAGGAAATTTTACTTATAAAGTCTTTCAGGAAGCACAACAGCCGCAAGATGTACTGAAACTTTTAGGTTATTAAAAATAGAAAAGGCAGGAATAATTTTCCTGCCTTTTTTTAATCTTTATTTCTACAATTTTCTGGGATTTTAAACATTAAAACTAATGCCCAAATTTGTAAAACGCCTTGCACTGCATTTGCAATTGTTAAGATTGGGTCATTAAGGATATTCATCACAACAATTGGCATTGCTAGAGTCCCGACAACAACAAATCCTAGCAAAATAAATCTCATCCAGTCGACGCCTTTTTGCATAAGATATCCCATTGCAAAAATCACTACCAAAGCTAAAAATGGAATAACATTATAGGCTGGATGTGGTAATTGATCGAACTTCCAAATGAAAATTCCTATGCCTATCGCGCCAGAAAGATAAACAAGATTCCCAGCTTTTATATGATTTTCGTGGATGTGGATTTCCTCAGCTTTCTTTTTATCATCAATAAGATGTCGGATTTGCTCTTCCTCTTGCAAGCTAAATCTGCGACCTCTATTTTTTAAAATATTAAAAGCATATTCAATCGATTTTGAAACATATCGATCGTTTGGAGAAATGTAAAGTTCTAATTCTTTATCATTTTTTTCCTCTAAAATTTTTCTATCTACATACATGACTAGTGAATTTGGTTATACCTAATATACGGAAATATAACTGATTGTCAATGGATTGTAGTGTTAAAATTTAATGTTTGACGGATATGCTTAGGATTATAACAAGCATATTTAGTTTTGTTTAAATATTTTTAATACTTAATCTGCCAAACAATTCTCTTTTTTAACAGCTTTTTGTTTAAAAATTAGTTCTAAATGTTGTTGGTATCCTTTATAATAATTCTCGATTCGTTCGGGAGTTGCATTTTTTTCTAAATCATGAAAATGGAAGCCTTCGATTCTCGTCATTCCTGTAAATTCATTCATTTTATGAAATCCAAATAAGATTGAATCGTCAATGGGATGTTGGTCAAAAAATTCACCTTCTAGCGTGAAAGCAGTGTCTGGCGCGTTCCAGCTTGTTGTAACCATATATTTTTTGCCATGCATCAGGCCGCCTTTTCCGTAATTAATAGCTGGGTTTTTGCTAGAGCGCCCGTCATTAGCGTAGATGCCGTTGTTGTGACCTGCTGTAAAAACGTCGTCAATATACAACTTCAGCCGATTCGGAACTTGGAACCACCAAACAGGAAAATGATAAATAATGATATCAGCCCATTTGTAATTTTCGACTTCTAAAAAAGCATCAAAATCGTCATTAACGTTCGTTATCCGAAATTCAATGCTGTTCTCTTCTAGAAAATTAGCAGTCCAATTGCTTAATGTATTATTAAATTCTCCTCCCGAATGCGCGAATTTTTGTCCTCCGTTGATGATAAATACTTTCATTATTTTTTTTGTTTTCAAATTTGTTCTGCAAAGTTCGGTGAGATTTATGTATTATAAAAATAATTTAATTTATACATTTGCATCATTAAAATAATGATTAATGTTAAACCTTGAATGGCTTCGGACGTTTAAATCCGTTTACGAAACACAGTCTTTTACTGTTGCTGCGCGTAATTTGTTTATTTCTCAGCCGGGCGTTAGTTTGCACATCAGTTCTTTGGAAGCTTATGTTGGTTATGCTTTGTTTGATCGAGTTGGAAAGAAATTAGTGCCAACAGAAAAGGCGCAGATCCTGTATAATTTCACGGTAGAACCACTTTTGAAATTAGAAACAGCTGAACAAGCTTTTCATAAAACCACCAAAACAGAACGTCCAACAATCAGTATCGGAATGTGTTTTGAAACTTTCCAGTTTACATTAGAAAAGTATATTCCGACTTTTGATTTTAATGTTATTATTCGCTTTGGATTGTATGAGCAGATGTTTTCTGATTTGGACAAAGGTTTATTGGATTTAATTATTACGCCTGGAAAAACAAATTTAAGAACATTAGAATTTGATCCGTTTTCGCAAGAAAAAATTGTTTTAATTAATGGAAAGAATACGGAAACTCAGGTTTTAAAAAAGCTTCTTTCTCAAAATAAAATTGAAGAAGCCGAAGCTTGGCTAAAGCAACAAATTTGGTACAGCACTGCTGCCGATATGGAACATTTGCACCGTTTTTGGCAAGCTAATTTTAATAGACATCCAGATTTTAAACCAAATTATATTGTGCCAAATATTTGCTCGATTATTCGATGTTTGAGCATTGGTGAGGGTTTTGCGATTGTTCCTGATTTTTTATGCAAAAATCATCTTGACGAAGATAAAATCGAAATCGCATGGGACGGTATCAACAAAATTGAGAATACACTTTATTTTGGAATAAGAAAAAAGCCTCGCAATCTCGATGAAATTAATCAGATTAAAGACATTTTTCGCAAGGCTGATTTTTAATTAAAATGTTTTGCAATTTTAGATAGTTCCAATTCTTTATAATTGTCAACTAAAGTATTGGCTAGTGTATAATCTTGCCCCAAAGTATGTTCGCTTTTGTAAGCGGCGCAAAAAATACCAGCTCGATGAGATGCCAAAATTCCGTTGGTTGAATCTTCAATCACCATACAATGTTCAATCGGTTCGTTGGCGATTTCGGCAGCACGAAGAAATATTTCTGGATGAGGTTTTGATTCTTTAAGATCGGCGCCACTGATTTTTCCAATGAAAAATGGATCTAATTCAAATTTATTAAAAACCATTTCAATCGTCGTGTTAGAAGCCGATGACGCTAAAACTAATTTGATGTTATTGTCAAAATAATGTTGGATTAAACTTCTTACACCAGGAAGTAAATCAAATTCTGGATCGTTGTCGAAAAGTTCCTTGAAGATTTCGCGTTTCTTTTTTACCAATTCTTCCTTTTGGGCGTCGAGATTGTATTTATCAATTAACTCTAAACAAACGCTATCGGTTGTTCGACCTGTAAATGTTTTGAACAACTCTTCGCTGACATCCATACCATAATGTTTGAACATCCCGAAATAAGCTTTTCTGTGCAATGGTTCGGTGTCAACGATAACACCATCCATATCAAATAATACGGCTTTTAGACTCATTTTTCTTTCATTTTTACTAATTGCAAAAGTACTGAAAATTAATTTTTTAAGCCTAAAATCCAGCTCGAAACTATATCTAAAATTTTCGGTGAAATAGTTTCTGTTATTTCTCCGTATTCAACAACACTTCCCGTTTTAGCTGTTTGGAAAAGATGATTGAGACCAGTAATTTCTTCAGTTTTAAAATTTTTGTTGCCTGCTTTAGTTAAAGCCATTTTAATGGCTTCTAGATTTGGTTTAGCAGAAACTTGTAAATCTAAACTTCCGTTAAGCGCTAATACAGGGATTTTGATTTTAGACCAGTTTTCTACAGGTTTATATTGAAGAAAATATGCCATCCAAGGCTGTGTTAGTTGAGAATATGCAGTTTTTTCTTGTGGATTTAAATTAGGAAATGTTTTCGTCAAAAAATCAGAAAAGTTAACAGTAATATTTTTGCCTTTATAATTTGCAATGTAATCAAACATCGCTTTTTTCTGCTCCAAATCTTTTTTTACGATATCTTCGGGAAGTCCAGCTTGTTTTAGAATATCTTCGTTTTGTTGATACATCAATTGATTGATCGCAACGCCAGGACCAGCAAGCGAAACAATAAATTTTACATTTAGATTTTTAACCGCGACCATTGGTGCAATCATACCACCTTCGCTATGACCAACCAAACCTATATTTTTGTAACCACGTTTTAATAAAAAATCTACAGCGGCATCAATGTCGCCAGCGAAGTTAGCGGATGTGTCGTTGCGAGAACCAACCGAAGATTCGCCGATACCGCGATCATCAAGTCTTAATGTTCCGATTCCTTTTTTAGCAAAATCATCTGCGATAACCGCGAAAGGTTTGTGACCAGCAATTTCCTCATCTCGGTTTTGAGCGCCAGAACCTGTTATTAAAATTGCAATTGGAAAATCTTTTTTATCCTTCGGAAGACTAATAGTTCCTGCAAGTGTATTACCGTCTTTTTGGTTTTTAAAACTAATATTTTCGGTGAAATAATCGAAAGGAGGTTTTGGTGTTTGTGGTCGGTCGAGAACCGCATTTTCATTTCCTGAATAAGGTGTCAATATCAGATCAAAGCTTAAGCCACTCTGCATAAACTTTCCAGTGATTTTATTGTCTTTAAAAATACCGAGATAAGTGATATTTAGTTTTTCTGAAACTAGATTTAGTTGATTATTATTAAAACTAGCTTTTTCGATAGGAATACCTTTTGCGCCTTGTTTGGGGCTATCCATTGTTGCTATTAAGTTTTCTGAAGTACCACTAAGATTAAAAATTAACGGAAGTTTTTGGCCTGAAAATTCTAGTTCGCCTTGCCAACTTCCAATAATAGTTTGCGCAAAAATCATAACATTTAATAACAAAAAACTGAATGTAAAAACTAATTTTTTCATGAGTTGAATTTTATAACATTGAACGAATAATGATTTTACTTAATATTTCACCAATAATAAAAACACCAGCGAAAGCTATATAATGCCACGTTTTCTTAGCGTTAGTCGCAGTCTTAAAACCGAAAAACATTAAAGTAATTGCATAGGTTATTAAAGCAATACTAAGAATGGAAACCCAAACAATTGTGCCAGTTTCGTCAGGAGAAAATTGAATATTTCTAATGCCTATTGATGGATCATTTATTTTTGCTTCAATACTTTTCATTGCAGGAAGATTTGTAAATAATGGAAAAATGTAAATTGGAATCCGGTACAGAAAAGAGGTATTAAGAACGTCAATCATTCTGGTTTTTGGATTGATGATTCGTCCTAAAATAAAAAGCAAAATACAAGGCAAAATAATATTAATCATATTGGCTGTAATGGCTTGCGCATAAGTCAGCAAATAATATGTGTGCGCATCGATTAGCCCATCATAAATTGTAAAATAAAATTGGGAGATAAAGGAACCAATAACGGCAGATATAAGACCAATTAGCATAAAGGCTTTTGATGATATCTTGGCAAGCGGATTAAAAATATATGTCCAGTACATAGGTTATGATTTTAGGTTTTTTATTTTTTCGATGAGGTCGTCCATTTTGTTGCGCATGGTCGGGTAGGAGAGTTCTGCTTGTTTTGCCATTTCTTTGATGCTACCACTGTTTAGAAAAAATTCTAGGATGAAATCTTGCTCGTCGCGGTTTAGCTTTAAGTAAAGTGGTAAGTCATAGTCTCCATTGACCACAGTGCTGCAGGTTCCGCAAGTCATTTGACTGACACGCAGCGTTGATTCGCAGCTTGGACAAAAGATTGGAAGTTTCATTATTTTGAAATTATTTTTGATAAAGTTAAAAATTATTTTAATAAAGTTTAAAAATATTTTAAGTATGAATAAATTTTATTTAAATCAAGCCATAAAAAAAGCCTCTCAGAAGGAAAGGCTTTTAATGATTTTGAAGAACTCTATTGCCAAAATTCTTCTTTATAAGTTCGTACTGAAAGCTTTGTGCATTTGCTAGTTGACATAATAAGATTAATTTTGTCAATGGGATTACTACTATTGTAATTGAATTGAGCAATTTTATCTTTTGAATTCGCTTTGTTCCCATCTTTATAGATTGTCGACCATCTGTAAGAGAAGTTTGGGTTATCTTGTTCAGGGATCAAAACTACTTTTCCTTCTCCGTATTTAACTTCTGTATAGTTCATAGATGATATTTCGCAATCTGAGTCGGCTAGTGTCGAGGCTGCATTATCAACGGCAGTAGGTACGGTTTCTACTTTAACATATCGACTACACTGCTCGATTCCAGAACTTGTAAAGACTCTTAGATTCAAGGTGAAGTTTTCCTCCTTTTTGGCTATAATGTCAACAAGGCTCTTTCTGTTATCGCTTTCAATGAGATTGTCTTTTCCCTTAACTGTCCATTGATAACAATCATCGCATTGTGCATTTTCTTTCTCTACTTTGAAACTTTTTTTCGCATTGACATGTATCGTATTTTGGCCAATAATGTTGCATTGCGAATGAGCTAAAATGGCAAAGCCACTTAGCATAAAACTTAAATTTTTTTTCATTGTGTGTTTTTATTTTTAGCGTTTTATTTTAAACTTGAATAACGCCAAGGTTAAATTTCTCTGTAATTGGCGCATGATCAGCAGCTTCGATACCCATGCTTATCCACTTTCTAGTGTCAACAGGATTGATGATGGCATCTGTCCAAAGTCTTGCTGCAGCATATTTAGGATCGATTTGTTTTTTATAGTTAGCAACGATTTTATCCAAAATCTCTTTACGTTCTTCTTCGGTAATTTGTTTGCCTTGCTTTTTAAGCGCAGATTCTTGAATTTGTAATAACACAGTTCCTGCTTGTTGACCGCCCATTACCGCAAGTTCCGCCCAAGGCCAAGCCACGATTAATCTCGGATCGTAAGCCTTTCCGCACATTGCGTAATTGCCAGCACCATAAGAGTTACCCGTAATAACTGTGAATTTCGGAACAACAGAATTTGAAACCGCATTCACCATTTTTGCACCGTCTTTGATGATACCACCATGCTCAGATTTAGAACCAACCATAAAGCCTGTTACGTCTTGCAAGAAAACCAATGGGATTTTTCTTTGATTACAATTTGCAATAAAACGTGTTGCTTTGTCGGCAGAATCCGAATAAATCACACCACCGAATTGCATTTCGCCTTTTCCGCTTTTCACTAATTTTCTTTGGTTAGCAACGATACCAACACTCCAACCATCGATACGAGCTGTACAACATACGATGCTCTTTCCGTAATCTGGTTTATATTCTTCATATTCCGAATTGTCAACAAGACATTTAATAATATCAAAAGTATCGTATTGTTCTGAACGACCAACAGGCATAATTCCGAAAATATGTTCTGGATTTTCTTTTGGTGGTGCACTTTCGATACGGTCAAATCCAGCTTTGTTGTAACCGCCAATAGATTTCATAATCGTTTTGATACGATCTAATGCATCTTTATCATCTTTAGCTTTGTAATCTGTAACACCAGAAATAGAACAATGTGTCGTTGCACCGCCTAAAGTTTCGTTGTCGATAGATTCGCCGATTGCCGCTTTTACAAGATAACTTCCTGCAAGGAAAATACTTCCTGTACCATCAACAATCATTGCTTCGTCACTCATAATTGGTAGATAAGCCCCTCCAGCAACACAACTTCCCATAATCGCAGAAATCTGAACGATTCCTGCAGAACTCATTTTTGCATTGTTTCGGAAAATACGTCCGAACATTTCTTTATCAGGGAAAATTTCGTCTTGCATCGGAAGATATACACCAGCAGAATCTACTAGATAAATGATCGGAAGTCTATTCTCCATTGCGATTTCTTGCGCACGTAGATTTTTCTTACCAGTAATCGGGAACCAAGCTCCAGCTTTTACCGTTGCGTCATTCGCAACAACAATACATTGCTTACCAGAAACATATCCGATAACCACAACCACGCCGCCAGATGGACATCCGCCATGCTCTTCGTACATGTCGAATCCTGCAAAAGCGCCAACTTCGATGCTGTCGGAGTTTTTGTCAAGAAGATAGTCGATACGTTCGCGGGCAGTTAATTTGCCTTGGTCGTGTTGCTTTTGTAAAGCTTTGTCGCCGCCGCCTTTTTTTATTTGGTTATAAAGTCTATTTATTTCTGAAAGTTTCAGTTTGTTTTGATCTTCACGCTTGTTGAATTCTAAATCCATTTTGTAATTTTTCTTAGAGTCTAAAAATACTTGTTTTTATAGATACGGACAAAATTTGATCTTTGATAATCTCATTTTTAAGAAAAAAACTATTTTTGAAAACTAATAATCATGTCTTAAATGGACTTTTTGCAATTTTCTATTGGCGCGTATAATGTTACAAGTTTTGTAATCGGGATTTTATTGATTTTGGCCTTTGTCTACTCGTTGCGAAAAACAAGCTCTTCTGATAAACTTAATCTTAGACTGCTTGGGATTTTCTGCTTAATAAGCGGCGTACATACGCTGAAAAGTGTTATTGGATCAGTGTTTTTTCCACCTGAGCGGAATTCAGTTTCTATTTCGGATAATTATATTGATTTTGTCAACTGTACTTTTGTTATTATTTTTTGCAAAATTTTTTATGATTTATTTAGTGCTTCAAGAGTTTTAAAAACTTTAGTTGTCGTGCTTGGGACGCTGAGTCTTTCCTTTTTTGCAATGACTATTTTAGGTCACGAAAACATTACTATAAAAAACTATAATGCTTACGCCGTAATTTTTATGAAATTAATGTTTATTAGTTTTTGTATTGGTTACGTTATTTTGCAACTTAAAAATGAAGAAGCCTTTAGTTTTAAATATTTGTTGCTTTGCGTTGGCTTATTAACCTATTTTTCGTTTACGTTATTGTACGATATCGTTGTTAATTTCTTGTTGAATAATGCGTTACAAAATAATAGCGTTTTTTATTTTATGCTATCAGTTATTATTTTTGAATTTCTATTTGCGTGTTTTATGTTTTATTTTATCTGGAATTTTAACAAGTTTAAGACTAATTACTAATTTTTAAAATAGAGGGTTTTTACCTAATCAAATTTGCAATTAACTGTGTAAATTTCCATTTTAATTTTTGTTATGAACGACTGGCAAGATCCAAGCAATTTTCTATTAATCATTATATTTATTCTGGTAGTGATTGTCTTGTTGGTGATAACAACCGTTAGCGTTATTTATATTTCTTATCATCGTCTTTTAAAAAGTAAGGAAGCCGAACATCGTAAAACTTTAGAACACGAGAAAAAACTTCTCAATGTCAGTCTCGAAGCGCAAGAAAAGGAGAGAGAGCGTATTGCCGCAGATCTACACGATAATATTATTAGTAAATTAACCATCATTCGGTTGAAGTCCGCCATGGGAACCGATTCTAAAGAATTGGATCATCTCTTAGGAAGTACAATTGACGAGTCGCGTAGAATTTCGCACGACCTCGCGCCACCTTTGTATGAAAACAAAACTTTGGTAGATGTTATTCGAAGTGTTTTAGAAAGTTGGGAAAGTATCTATATTGTTAAATTTTACATTATTGCGGATAACGATTTAGTGGTTGATAAGAATACGAAATTGCAAATTGTCAGGATTTTGCAAGAGCTTCTTAATAATATACATAAACACGCAAAAGCTAGCGGAATTAAAATGATTATTAGGATTAAAAAAGATCGAATTTCGTTTGTTTTGCAAAATGATGGTATCGGTTTTTCAAAAAACGAAGGAAAGGGAATTGGGCTTCAAAATATCGACTTGAGAGCCAACCAACTTAACGCACAATATAAATTTAGAACCAAACAAGATAAAGGTACACGCTTTATCTTTGATATGCCTTATGGAAAAATTTCGCATAGCAATAGTAGATGACGATTATCTTATTGTAAGTCTTTTGAAAAGTTTTCTCGAGCAAGATCCGCAACTGGACGTTGTTTTCGAAACGACAGACGGTTACCAATTGCTCCAACATCTTGAAGCGGGCGCAGAGATCGATGTTCTTCTTTTGGATTTAAAAATGAAAACAATCGATGGTCTCGAAGTGCTTCGTCATATTAAAGTCAAAAATTTTGATTTGAAGATTATTGTTATTTCCAGTCATTACCAAGATAATTCGGTTGGTTTTATGGTGAAGGAAGGCGTTTCAGCATTTATTCCGAAAGGGATGTCGCCTTTTGATTTGGTTAATGTTATTAAACAAGTTGCGGTGACTGGTTTTTATTTTAAACCTGATCAAGTTGAAGCTTTGCGCGATCAAATATCTAGTCGTTCGCCAAAACCGATTTTAGAATCTGACGAAAGTATTTCGGATCGAGAAATAGAAATCATCAGGCAGCTTTGTCAACAACGCACAGCAAAAGAAATCGGTGAAACCTTGTTTATTTCTCAAAAAACTGTAGAAGGTCACAAGTCGCGATTGTTTGCAAAAATCGGTGTTAAAAATGTGACTGGGCTCGTTGTTTATGCATTACAAAAGAATATTGTAAAACTCGAAGAACTGCCACTTCAATAAAATAGTAAAAACCCCTCATTTTAAAATTGAGGGGTTTTTACTTAAAGTTTTGTTAAAATCAATGTCTAATTTTGACACAGAAACTAATAGCCCAGAAAACATTTTTAAAAACTAATTAACCAAAAATCCCCACTTCAATCGAGGTGGGGATTTTATTTTTATAGATTTAAGCTTTCTTTTTACGCATTCTCATATTTAAGAATTCTACGACCAGTGAGAAGAAAATTGCAAAATACAAATAACCTTTTGGTACTGCGCCAACTTCTTGTCCGCCAAGTACAGCACCTGACAAGTGCATACTTTCTGTAATCAGCATAAAACCGATCAGAATTAGAAAAGCTAATCCGAGAATTTGGATTGATGGATTTTGATTAACGAAATTACCAACAGGCACCGCAAATAACATCATAACACCAACCGAAATTACAACGGCAGTTATCATAATAGGAAGTGCGCCGTGTACGCCATTTGTCATCCCAACTGCTGTTAAAATACTGTCAACCGAGAATACCAAGTCGATTAATAAAATCTGAAAAATAATGTTTCCGAAAGATTTTGCGCCTGATCCAGTTGCTAATTCTCTTTCATGCTCGCCTTTGGCGTCAACTTTTTCGTGGATTTCTTTTGTACTTTTATAAATTAAGAAAATACCTCCAGCTAATAATATCAGCGCTTGACCTGTAAAATCTGCACGGAACCAACCCCAATCGAATCCGAAAAGTGTTGCCTTCATCGCAATAAGCCATGTAATCCCAAATAATAAAGCGATTCTCATGAACATCGCTAAGAAAAGTCCAATTCTAGTGGCACGTTTGCGTTTTTCGGGAGGAAGTTTTCCTGTGACAATGGAGATAAAAATGATATTGTCAATCCCTAAGATAATCTCCAAAAATGTTAGGGTCAGTAGTGCAATGAGCGCATCTACAGAGGTGAAAATTTGTAAAAATTCCATTCTTTTATTTTTGCAAAAATAAGTTTATTATGCATAAGTTTGTATTAAATTTTACAAGCCTGTTTTCATAATGTTCAGTTCGCATTTATTTCGATTACATTTAATTGTTTTTTTGTGGGGATTCACCGCAATTTTAGGAAAGTTAATTCAGATAGATGCGTCGTCATTAGTCTTTTACAGAATGCTTTTCACAGCATTTTTTTTATTTATCTATTTAAGGTTTTTTAAAAAAGAAAGTTTAAAAATTGATAAAAAAACGCTGCTCCGTTTAGTAGCCATTGGAAGTGTGATGGCGGCACATTGGTTTTTCTTTTTTGAATCCATTAAAGTATCTAATGTGTCGATTGCTTTATCATGTTTGTCGTTGTCTACTTTGTTTGCCGCAGTTATCGAACCTGTTATTTTTAAACGAAAAGTGGATTGGGTGGAGATTCTTATTGGGATTGTCATTGTTGCTTGTATTTTATTGATTTTCAATGCGGAGTTTAAATATAAGCTTGGGATTTTCTATGGAATACTTTGTGCGCTTTGCGGAACTATTTTCTCAGTTCTTAATGGTAAAATGTTTGGTAAAACATCGTCTGGTAATATTATCTTCTACGAAATCTTTGGAGGATGGCTTGTTATTTCGGCGGTTTTCTTGTTAACGGGACAATTATCTTTTGCGCATGAAATAAGTTTGCATGATTATGCGTTAGTAATTTTATTAGCAAGTGTTTTCACAGCATATCCAATGTTCGAAAGTATCAAGCTAATGAAGTATATTTCGCCATTTACATTAATATTAACGGTTAATCTAGAACCAGTCTATGGGATTATTTTAGCTTTTTTTATCTTTGGAGCGTCAGAACATATGAGTCCGATTTTTTATATCGCCTCAGCTGTGATGATTTTGTCCATTGTCGTTAATGGTTTAATAAAATCTAAAAGGAAGAAAGCAGCAGAATTGCTGGAAGCCAATAAGATCGTTGATTAATGAAAAGATATTTATTTTTTATATGCCTTTTGGCGATTAGTTTGTTTAATGCTCAGATTATTAGAAAATATTCTAATGAATTTTTAAATATTGGAGCTGGTGCACGTGGCCTAGGGATGGGCGGAGCGGTTATATCTAACCAAGAAGATGTCTATGCGCCAATGTGGAACCCTGCTGGACTTAATGGTATAGACCGAGATTGGCAAGCTTCTGCAATGCACGCAGAATATTTTGAATCTATTGCTAAATACGATTATGTTGCTTTTGCAAAATCTGTAGAAAGTGGTGTTTTTGGGATTTCGTTAGTGCGTCTTGGCGTAGATAATATTCTTAATACTACACAAATGATCGATCCGGAAGGGAACATCGATTATGATAAAATATCATCTTTCTCAACAGCAGATTACGCAGCAATTTTGTCTTATGCCTTTTATCCTGCGGGCAATCAAAGATTAAGTTTGGGTGCTAATGCCAAAATTGTCTATCGTAATGTTGGTAAATTTGCGAGTGGTTATGGCTTTGGGTTTGACCTTGGTGCAATTTATAAAAGCGAATCTGGCTGGAATTATGGCGCCATGTTACGCGATGCAACGACGACAGTTAACTTCTGGACAGTTAATCAAAAAGAGTTATCAGCTGTAGTTAATGGAGAAGAGTTTAACCCTGCGCCAAAAGATAAAATGGAAATTACGATGCCAAAGCTAAATGTTGGTGCAAGCCGACTTTTCGAGATTAATCGTGATCTGAAACTTCTTCCTGAAGCTGGAATTAATGTTGATTTTGCTAAAACGCCATCTTTGATTTCGACAGATTTTGCTAGTATTACGCCTTATGCGGGAGCCGAACTTACTTTTCAAGATATGATTTTTGTGAGATTGGGTGTTAACCAATTTAGCAATATTACAGACATCGAAAGCTTAAAACGAAAAATGTCCTTCCAACCCAGCGCAGGTATCGGTATTAAATACAAAGGTCTTACTTTAGATTATGCCATTACAAATTCTGGAATTGGCGGGTCTAATTTTTATTCAAACTTCTTTTCTCTAAAGCTGGATATGCAAGATTTTAGAAACTAAATTTTAACTTATTTTCTCGATTTTATGAAAGTTGAGAAATGTCATATTAATTTAAGTCTTGCTAAATCAATTAGTTAGGCTTTTTTATTTGTTGTTTATTTAGAATTATTAAAAATAAATTTGCGGAAATGTTAAATATTTATAAATTCGCATCGTTATTTTAAATCTTTCTAAATAAATATAACGTGAACAAGAAAATATTTAGCCTCGGATTAATCGCAATTTCAGGATTGGTTTTCAGTCAAATGAAATATGAAGCGATAAGTGATACTGTAAAGATTCAACAGATTGAAGACGTGCTTCTTCATAAAACTGGTAATCCTAACAAAGCAAAACCTTTGTCGTCGAAGTCTAACTTGACGATGATGGAAACGCCTCAACCTGTTGCGATTGTAACGCATGAGGTTATCGAGCAACAACAGTCTAAGCAGTTAAGCGATGTTTTGCAAAATGTTAATGGTGTTTACGTTACTTCTTCTCGTGGTAATTCGCAAGACAGTTTTGGAGGTCGTGGTTTCCAATTTGGAAATGATAATATCTTCAAAAATGGAGGTAGAATGAACAGTGGTGTTTTCCCAGAAGTTAGCGGTTTAGAAAGAGTTGAGGTGCTGAAAGGTGCTAATGCAATGATGTTTGGTAACACGGCTGCAGGAGGTGTAATTAATTTAATTACAAAAAAACCTCGTTTCCATTTTGGAGGAAGTGCTTCGGCAAGTGTTGGTAGTTGGAATACTTATAAGCCAACCATCGATGTTTATGGACCTTTGTCTAAAAATGTTGCTTTTCGCGTGAATGGTGCTTACGAGTATGCAGACAGTTTCAGAGATGTTATTCATTCAGAAAAATTTTATTTCAATCCATCATTTATATTTAATTTAGGAGAAAGATCACAATTAATTGTTGAAGCTGATTATCTTAAAAATGATTCTACGCCAGACTTCGGAATTGGATCGATTACAGAAAGAAATGGTGGATACAAATTGATCGATTGGATACCAAGAAATACTTTTTTCGGTACCGATTGGCAGTATCAAAATGTACAACAAGCATCAACCAATGTTACATTTAATCATCAGTTAAGCGAAAAGTGGACTTTAAATGTTATTGGTACTTATCAAAACTATACAAAAGATTACTTCTCAACAGAAAGAGTAGCATGGAGCTATGCATCAGATGCAGCTACTAGATTATCTTGGAAAATGCCCTTTAATAAAACTTATGCTGAGCAAAATTATGGTTCTGTGCAAGCTAATATTAATGGTGAATTTAATACTGGAAGTATTGGACACAAAGTGTTAATTGGTGCTGATGCAGATTATAATCAAGCAGATTCTTACACTTACAATTTAACAAATACACCTGACAGAATTCTTTATTTAGATGATGCCTCAACTTGGGGATATGATGGTATTAAAATGCCAACTTCGACGCTTAATCAAAACAATAGATCAAGAACAAGACGTGTTGGTGCCTATGTTCAGGATTTTATTAGTCTTACTAACCAATGGAAAGTTATTGCAGGTCTAAGATGGTCATATATTGAGAATATGCCGACTATTAACACTGTATTTGCAAGCGGAACAAAGACTTTTACTAAAAATTCGTCAACTTCAGATCAAGCATTTTCTCCAAAATTAGGAATTGTGTATATGCCGAATGAAGATTTATCAGTTTTTGCAACCTATACTAGTTCTTTCGCCACTAATGCTGGTTATACATCTGATCAAATCAATACTGTTGATTTTTCTCAAAATGCAGATAATATAAATAAAGCTTTGAATAATCTACCAAAGCAAGCTATCAAGCCAACAACTGTAGATCAATACGAAATAGGTGCTAAAAAGAATTTCTGGAACAATGCAGTTGCTGTTAATTTAAGTTTATATCAAATTAATTATAACAATTATTACCAAACATTCTGGTTTTTAAATCCTAGCAAGCCTGCAACTCCTGCTCAAAATGCCGCAGATTCACTATTAAAAGAAGAAGCTGGTAAAATGAGAAGCCGTGGAGTGGAGTTAGATATTACTGGTAATCCTACACAAAACTTATCTATTATTGGAGGTTTTTCTTATAACAACTCTGTGTATCTAGACACGCCAGAAAAAGGATATGTTGAAAACCAAAGATTGGTAAGAACGCCTGCGACAACAGCTAACTTGTCAGTATTTTATAAATTCGAAAATACGCTAAAAGGACTTAGATTAGGTGCTGGAGCTTATTACATCGGTGATCGTATTGCTGGATGGAACGATTCTAAATCTACAACTGTTAACAGAAAAGATGTTTCTAGAATGATGGATCTTAAAGATTACACAACAGTATCTTTCTCTGCTGGTTATGAGTGGAAGAAATTTATGATCCAAGCGAAAGTTAACAATTTGTTCGATGTGGTTAATTACAATGTTCATGAGAATTATTCGGTTAATCCTATTGCACCTAGAAATTTTTATGTTACTTTGACATACAAATTATAATATTTACTAGAATTAAATTTTTCATATCAAAAAGTGGAGGCTTATTAGCTTCCACTTTTTGGGTTTTCAAATAAAAAATAAATGCAAAATGGACAAGATTAAAAACACAAAAACTTTTATGCGAATTGTACACCGTTATTTGGGCTATTTCTTGGCTGGGATTATGGCGGTGTATGCTATTAGCGGCATCTTGTTAGTCTATCGTGATACGGATTTTCTTAAAAAGGAAATTAAATACGAAAAGAAATTCGATGCTAACTTAGATGAAAAAGCACTTGGTAAAGAGATCAAAATTAAAGGTTTTGAAGTTGACAAGACCGAAAACGGCATCATGTACTTCAAACAAGGGACTTATAATATCGCAACGGGTGAAGCTAACTATTCTAAAAAAGAATTGCCTTTTGTATTGGATAAAATGACAAAACTACACAAATCGCAATCCAAAGATACTTTGTCACCGCTTAATACATTCTTTGGGATTTCGTTGTTCTTTTTTGTTATTTCGAGTTTTTGGATGTTTAATCCTAAGACCAAAGCCTTCAAGCGTGGGATGATTTTCACAGCAATTGGGCTGGTATTAGCCTTGGCGATGTTATTTATTTAAGAAAATATCTGAACTTGTTTCAGAAAATGATAATTTTGCAGCATAAAAGAAGTGCGGCTTGTTGATTTTCTTTCGGGAAGGTAGGAAAGTCCGGACACCGTAGAGCAACATAGCGGATAACATCCGTCACGCGCGAGCGTAGGACAAGTGCAACAGAAAGCAAGTACAGTTCGGCTGTAGTGAAAACAGGTAAACTCTATGTGGTGCAATGCTAAGTATATCGCCAGTTAAGGTCGGCTCGGTCGTTGGCGAGGGGTAAGCAGCTAAAGTTGCAGAGCAATTTGCAAATCAGATAAATAACAAGCGCCCTCCTAGGAGGGCACAGAATCCGGCTTATAGCACTTCTTTTATTTTAAAAATTCTTAAGAATTATATTCTCTTTCCCATTCTTCGGCAGCATTGCTTAGATCTTGATAGAATTCAGCGCCGTATTTTCTTGTTAAAGGCTCTTTTAAGAATTGATAGATTTTCACTTTTAATTCTTTCCCAAGCGTACAAGCATCATCACAAATTGGCCACTCGTGGTAGTTAAGCGCTGTGAAGGTTCTGTAATTGGTTACACGTATTGGATAAAGGTGACAAGAGATTGGTTTTTTCCAGTCGATAACGCCGTCTTCATAAGCTTTTTCGATGCCGCATTTTGTCCAACCTTTTTCGTCAAAAATAACATAAGCGCACTCCGAATTGTTGACCAAAGTTGTTACTAAATCGCCTTCGCTATCAATAACATGTGTCCCTTGCTCTTCAATCGCTTTGATGCCTTCGGGTCTTAGATAAGGTTTTATTTTTGGGAAAATCTCTTTTAGGATCGGAAGTTCGTCTTCGTCCAAAGGCGCGCCTGTATCGCCATCTACACAACATGCACCTTTACATTTGGAAAGGTTACATACAAATTCTTCAGAAAAAATATCTTCAGAAATTAATTTATCTTCTAACTGAATCATGTCTAAATATGAAATATAAATGGTGCTATTTTAAAAATAAACAATGACACCAAAATTAACCAAACGCCAACTTCTTGCATCCAATATTTGGGAAGAAATTTTAACATTCGACTTAGGATAATGGTTACGGGAAGTGCTAAAACCAATAACATTTCGTAATTAGTTCCCATGTACAAAATTACGGATATTAATAATGCTAAAGAAAAAAGTAGTAAAAATGTGTATTTGTATTTACTGGTCGGACTTTTTTCATTAAAATGTTTAAAATGGTCCATAATACCATAAATTACCATAAGTATTATCGGGCTAATAAATAGCAAATTCGTGAATTTATCAACGAGTTTAAACTCTTTTGTAAATGGTAAATAATCGGGATCCCAACTTCTATAATCAATCCAATACATTACACTGAAGTAAGCGATTAAAACCAACATCGCTCCAAAAATTAATCTAAATAAATTTGCAAATGCTTTTCCTGATGTTACAAAAACATGGATGATAACAAAAAATATCATCGGCCAAAATATCGGTAGAAAAAGATAATTAACGCACAATAATGCACCTACTAAAAGATATGAACCTTTGCGCAGCTTGTCGCTAGTTGAGGTTAAAATTAAAAGCAAAAACGAGTTAATTAATAAGGTAACTGCTAGTCCGATGCTGAGGTCACCAGGATAGAATGCAAATACAAAAAAGGTGTATAAGAACAACGGCAAATGCGTCTGATAAGTAAGATCTAGCTTATTAAATAAAAAATATCCCAACGAAATTCCAGCGAAGGTGATAACCGCTGATATAGCATCCAATCTGTTGATATCCATAGCGTTAAATGCAATGATGATGATCAGTAGAAAACCAATGTAAACAGGAATTGAAAAAATATTGCTTTCTTTAGAAAGTAATCGAAACATTTTTTATAAATTTGTGCAAAGTTAATTTAAAAAAAGAAGAGCAATGACATCTTTCTGGTTATTCTTAGGTAGTGTTTTCAAGTGGACTTTCGGGTTCTTTGATTTTGCAGGTAATTTCCTAAACTGGGTACTATTTATCGTAGCATCTGGATTTTTCATTTATTGGTGCTATATTTTGGTAGTTACTTTAGGTGGTGATAAGGATAAAGAGTATCATTCTGAAACAGAAGGTAAATTCCCTTACTACGATCCAAAACTTTACAAGAACGAAGGTTAAATAAATTGATTATATTAAATATAAGCCCACATTATCATAATGTGGGCTTTATTTTATTAAAAGTTAATTATCTTATTTTTCTTTTCTACAAGGGACTACAACAACTGGGATGTTGGCATTTTTAGTCAAATCTTTAGTTAACGATCCAACAAAAACATCGTAGATTCCGCTTCTGCCGTGTGATCCCATTACAATATAATCGCCAGTTTTTTCAGTAACATAATCCATAATCACTTCTGATGCGTTGCCTTGCTTCAAGATGTGTGATGCGTCAACATCGTGAGCGATAATATATTGCTCGAGTCTGTTGAGTTCTTTCAGTTCGTATTTTAATTCGTTTTCCTCAACTTCTGGGAAGTATTGGTAACCCATATCGCTTATTACAAATCCAATGTCAGTCGGACTTACATGGATAAGGTGGATTTTAGCATTAACATCTTTTGCGAAAGAAATGGCATAATCTACAAGTTTTTCTGTGCTATCAGAAAAGTCAATGGGAAGGATAATATTTTTCATGACTATAATTTTCAGGTTAATGATTATCTTAAAGATATGATGTTAATTCGGAATTAATAATTCAATAATATTAACTTTAAATCAATCTTTTTCTCTTTTATAAAGATAAGAATTCTAAATTAAAGTTCTACTGAATGCGCAATGATAAAAGTTTCTTATCTTCTAAAAAGCCCTCAAGAATATCATTTTCTTCAACTTTGCCGACACCTTTTGGCGTTCCTGTAAAGATTAAATCACCAACTCTCAACGTGAAATATTGCGAAGCAAAAGCGATAATACTATCGATATCAAAAATCATATCACTTGTGTTTCCGTTTTGGACTTTTTCACCGTTTTTTGTCAAAGAAAAATTTAATGATGATAAATCATAATCGCTTTTGTTAACGAAATCTGTAACGACAGCCGATCCATCAAATCCTTTCGCAAGTTCCCAAGGAAGACCTTTTGCTTTTAGTTCGCTTTGTAAATCGCGTGCTGTGAAGTCAATGCCCAAGCCAATTTCGCCATAATGTTTGTTGGCGTTTTCTTTTTGGATGTATTTTCCGCCTTTTGAAATTTTCACGACAACTTCTAATTCATAATGAACGTCATTACTAAATTCGGGAATGTAGAAATCTGTATCTTTTTTTAGAACTGCTGTATCAGGTTTAATAAAAATTACTGGATTTTCAGGGACTTCGTTGCCAAGTTCTTTAGCGTGTTCGGAATAGTTACGACCTATACAAATGATTTTCATGTCTTGATTTTAAGTTTAATTAAAATAAAAAAGCAAGATTAAAACTTGCTCATTAATTGAATTTTTGTCCAGATTTTCTTCGTGTACAATGGGAAGTCAGCGTTTTGAAGCCAGCCATAATACCCGTGATCTTTTTGGAAAACACTTTTCACAGTTTGTCCTTTGTATTTTCCGAAGTTGAAGATTTCTTCATTCTTGTCATTAAAACCGATAAAACCTGCTAAATCTGCGTTTTTTTGATGGTAAGAATATTCGCTTAAACCTAAAATATCATTCGGAAGATCATCATATTTTCCAATTTGTGCATCCAAAACTTCGAAAGTTGCCAAAGTATCAGCCTCAGCAGAATGTGCGTTTTCTAAGGTTTTTCCACAGTAGAATTGATAAGCAGCGCCAAGATTACGAGGTTCTTTTTTAAAGAAAATCGTTTGTGCATCAACAAATTTATGTTTTGTTAAATCGAAATCCATCCCAGCACGTAATAATTCTTCCGCCAAAACAGGAATGTCAAAACGATTGGAGTTGAAGCCTCCCAAGTCTGAATCTTTTATCATTTCTAAAACTTTGGGTGCAATATCTTTAAAGATTGGCGCATTCATCACGTCTTTGTCGTAGATGCCGTGTACCAAACTCGCAGGTTCTGGAATCGGCATACCAGGATTAACAAGCCAAGTTTTGGTTTCTTTGGATGCGTCGGGATTAACTTTTAGAATCGAAATTTCTACAATTCTGTCTGTCGATACGTTGGTGCCTGTTGTTTCGAGATCGAAAACACAAAGCGGTTTATGCAGTTTTAAATTCATTTTTATTTATTTAAGATTTACAATTTTTTATTTAAGATTTATGAATATCAAATCTTGAACTTCAAATCTCAAATTTAATTTAACTATTTAAGTTGTTTCTGAAACACCAAAGAAATTAAAATATAATACACAACCAAAAGCGGAATTGCATTAACGCCTAAAGCAATTAATAAAATAATACCACCAATTAATAATGCAACTTTTGGATAGTTGTCTTCTAGTTTCATCGATTTAAACTTCATCGAAATCATCTTAATTGGACTTATCAACAGCCAACTACAAAGTGCTATCAATATTATTAAAACTGCTGGTGACAAAAGATTGTTTAATTGTTCAGCATTAAAAAATCCTGTGCTAGAATGTTGTTGAGCGATATAATATAATCCAAAAAGGAAAACGGTATTAGTCGGCGTATTAAGACCTTTGAAATAATATTTTTGGTCTTCGTCCAGATTGAAAATAGCCAATCGCAAACAAGAAAAAAGCGTAACAAAAAAGCCTAAATATTTTAATTCAAAAGGGAAATCGATTCCAAATGCTGTGTTACCATAAGATTCTAAAAATTTGTAAAGGACAACGCCTGGCAAAAATCCGAAACTTACCATATCAGCCAAAGAATCCAACTGGACACCAAGATCGCTATTGGATTTTAGCGCTCGTGCTACAAAACCATCGAAGAAATCCAATACCAACGAAATGATAATGCAGAGCGCAGTCGTCTGGTAGTCGTTGTTCAACAAATGGATGATCCCGACGCAGCCAGAGAACAAGTTGCCGAGCGTAAAGGCATTGGCAAGATTATTTTTAATAAAGTTCATAGCACAAAAGTACAAAATATTGATATTGGACAATGACAATTTGCAAGAAGAAAAGTCAGGAAATACTTGCTGAACGTGTAAAAAATGTAATTTTGCAAGATGAAAGAAATAAGATGGCAGGAGTTTTTAATCCTGATGTATCGCCTTTTTTTGGTTTACTTTTTTTATCAAATTGCGAGATTTTTGTTTTGGTTTTTTAACCGAGACTTGCTAAAAATCGATAGCATTGGTGATTATTTTAATATTGCTTATCATGGGACAGCCTTCGATACGACCGCGATTTTGTATGTCAATTCGGTGTTTATATTGTTGAGTTTAATTCCAATTATTATTAATTCAAAAGCGGGATATCAGAAGTTTTTGTTTTGGTGGTATTTTATCACAAATGGGATTGCGTTTTCTTTCAATTTTGGAGATTTTGTTTATTTCAGATTCAGTCAATCGCGTTTGACATCTTCGGTACTTTCTGTTGTTGAGCACGAAAGCAATTTAACCAAGGTTTTTTTGAATTCAACAATTCAGAATCCGATGGTTTTGATAAGTTTTGTGTTGTGCATGGCACTTTGGGTGTTTTTGTATAAACGTGTTAAAGTCCAATATCGCAAACCACAGAATTTAGTGGTGTATTTTATTTCGAGCATTTTGATATTGTGCGGAACTGCGGTTTTGGTTGTTGGTGGTATTCGTGGCGATTTTAGACATAGTACGCGACCGATTAATTTGGTGGACGCAAACAAACATGTAAAGAATCCAACTTTAGCCAATGTTGTTCTTAATAGTGTTTTTTCGTTTTTCAGAACGATAAATACGAACAGTTTTAAAATTGTTCATTTCGTTGATGAATCCTTTATTGAAAAGGAAATTCAGCCTTACAAACATTACAATCGACAAGTTGAATCGCGACCTAATGTTGTTATTTTTATTGTTGAAAGTTTCGGAAAAGAATATTCAGGTGCATTTAATAAAGAAACAAATATCAAAGATTATGTGTCCTACACACCTTTTGTAGATAGTTTGGCGCAACATAGTTTGATCTTTACTAATGCTTTTGCTAATGGTCGCCAGTCGATTCATGGGATGAGTTCTGTCTTGGCGGGGATTCCGAGTTTGACGGATGCTTTTACGTCGTCGCCATATTCTAACCAAAAAATTCAGTCGATTGTTTCTGTCGCTAATGATTTGGGTTACGACACAAGTTTTTATCACGGTGCACCAAATGGCTCGATGGGCTTTTTAGGATTTGGAAATATTTTAGGTTTTAAACATTATTTCGGAAAAGACGAATATAATAATGATAAAGATTTTGACGGAATTTGGTCAATTTGGGATGAACCTTTTTTCCAGTATTTTGCAAATAATATTGGGAAACAACAACCTTTTTTATCAACCATTTTCACAGCATCATCGCATGATCCTTTTAAGATTCCAGAACAATATAAGGGTAAATTTAAAAAAGGACCTTTGGCAATCCACGAACCTATTCAATACACGGATTTGTCTCTGAAAAAGTTTTTTGAAACCGCTTCCAAAAAACCTTGGTATCAAAACACGATTTTTGTGATTACGGCGGATCATACCAATATGATCCATTATCCAGAATATCAAAAAACAATGAATCGCTTTGCAATTCCGTTGTTGTTTTATTCTCCAAACCCGAAATATAATCTTCAAGGTGTTAATAAAGATTTTGTCCAACAGATTGATATTTATCCAACTTTAGCAGATTTGATGGGATACAATAAGCCAATCCGAAGTTGGGGAAGAAGTTTGGTTTCTGATAAAAATGAGCCGAGCATTATTGTGAATTCTGATTCTATCCAAGAGCAAATGATTATTGGGGATTTTATTTATACTTTCAATGGAAAAGAAGTAACGGGAATCTATGATAAAACTGATTTAGGATTGACTAATAATCAAATTAACAAACCAAAATCTAAGCAGCAAGAATTGGATATGATGAAGGTAAAAGCTTGGTATCAAGATTATATGAATCGTGTGATTAACAAAAAGTTGTATTAGATGCATATTACTTTTTGAATCATTAATTGAAAAATACTTGTTGGTATAGAATATTTATTTATTTTTATCGAATGTTAATTTAACTTTAACAAGTTCTTTATATCATAACATTGTTAATAAATTTAAAATTATGAAAAAATACATGCTTGCGTTTGCAACAATATTCATTAGTGCAATGTCTTTCGCTCAAATCGAAGGAAAATGGAAAACCATCGATGACGAAACAGGAAAAGCGAAATCTTATGTTGAGATTTTTAAGAAATCAGATGGTAAATATTACGGAAAAGTAGCTCAGTTATTGATTAAGCCAACAGATCCTAATTGTACAGGTTGTAAAGATGACCGAAAAGGAAAACCAATTTTGGGTATGGAAGTTATCCGTGGACTATCAAAAGACGGTAACGAATTTACTGGTGGGACAATCACAGATCCTAAAAACGGTAAAACTTACAAGTGTACAATTACTAAAGATGGAGATAAGCTTAATGTAAGAGGTTACATGGGAATCTCTCTTATCGGAAGAACCCAAACTTGGCACAAAGTAGACTAATATTATTTAAAATTTAATATCAAAAAAAGCAAGTTCTCAGGAGCTTGCTTTTTTATGCTATGCAAATAATAAAAAAATCTTACTTTTGTAGTCTAAAATTTTTCAATAAATGAAAGAATATACTTTTCGTGAAGTCATTGCTCAAGCTATGAGCGAGGAGATGCGCAAGGACGAATCCATATACTTAGTAGGAGAGGAGGTTGCAGAATATAATGGAGCTTACAAAGCTTCTAAAGGTATGTTGGACGAATTTGGAGCTAAAAGAATCATCGATGCACCAATCGCAGAACTAGGTTTTTCTGGTATCGCAGTTGGATCAGCTATGAATGGGAATCGCCCGATCGTAGAATTCATGACCTTTAACTTCTCGATGGTTGCTATAGACCAGATCATCAACAACGCTGCAAAAATGTTCCAGATGAGTGGTGGACAATGGAATGTGCCAATCGTTTTCCGGGGACCAACAGCTTCGGCAGGTCAGTTGGGGGCGACGCACTCGCAAGCTTTCGAAAGTTGGTATGCTAACTGTCCAGGACTTAAGGTAATTGTACCATCTAACCCTTACGATGCGAAAGGACTTTTGAAAACAGCAATTCAGGATAACGATCCAGTTATTTTCATGGAGTCAGAGCAGATGTATGGCGACAAGATGGAGATTCCAGAAGAAGAATATTACATCCCAATTGGGAAAGCCGATATCAAAAAAGAAGGTAAAGACGTGACTTTAGTTTCTTTCGGTAAAATCATGAAGTTGGCAATGCAAGCTGCTGCAGATTTAGAAAAAGAAGGTATTTCGGTTGAGGTTATCGACCTTAGAACAGTTAGACCATTAGATTACGACACTGTTTTGGCTTCGGTTAAAAAGACAAACAGATTGGTGATTTTAGAAGAAGCTTGGCCGTTTGGATCAGTGGCTTCAGAAATTACTTATATGGTTCAGCAAAAGGCTTTCGATTATTTGGATGCACCAATTAAGAGAATTACAACGCCAGATGCGCCAGCACCATATTCAGCAGCATTATTTGCAGAATGGTTCCCGAAACTAGAAACTGTAAAAGCTGAAATCAAAAAAGCAATGTACATCAAAGCATAAACAATTAACTCCCGATTCTGTTGGGAGTTTTTTTATGGCGTGTCCCTTCGCTCGGTAACTTTTGGTGCTTGCTTCGCTGCGCACCTCCAGTTCCTCGCTTGGGTCGCTACGTCCGCTACAATCTTTAGCTTGACGCTCGGACGGCTCCGCTACGCTCCGCCGCCTCGCGCCAAGCCAAAGGATTTCCGCTAACATCGCTCACGCGAGATCCGTGGATTTGATAAAAAATCTTCAAAAAAGAAAATAAAATTTGCAGATTCAAAAAATAGTTCTATTTTTGCAACTCAAAATGAGATGTAAAATATGTTAATAATTCCAGTAAAAGACGGAGAGTCTATCGACAGAGCTTTAAAAAAGTACAAAAGAAAATTTGATAAAACAGGTGTTGTTCGTAAATTAAGATCAAGACAACAATTTATCAAGCCTTCTGTAACTAACAGACAAGCTTTAGCAAAAGCAGCTCATAAACAAAGACTACAAAGCAAAGAAGAACAAGCTTAATTATTCTTTTTAGCTAATCATACAATCACTCTCAAATTCGTATATTTGAGAGTGATTTTTTGTTTTATACCTAACCCATTCTGTCGATGTTAGAAAAATTCTTGGATTATATCCGTATCGAAAAACGATATTCCGTACATACCATAACATCTTATCAAAAAGACTTAGAAGACTTTGCTTCCTTTGTTTTAGAAACCGAAGCCACCGCAGATCTTCGTGGCGTTAACAAGAAGGTTATTCGTAATTTTATAGTACAGCTTAGCGAGAATAAGCTTAGCAAACGAAGTATCAACCGGAAGCTGTCGTCCTTACGTGGTTTTTATGTTTATTTACTCAGAATTGGCGAGATTACAGTTTCTCCAATGGAAAGTATCTCGTCACTCAAGTTTTATGCAGAAAAGCAACAAGCCTTTTCTCAAGACGAGATGACTATGTTGCAGGAGAAGACCGAAAATAAGTCAGCCATGTCTTTGTTAGAAAAATTGATTATCGAGACTTTGTATCAAACGGGGATGAGAAAGGCAGAACTTTGTAATCTCCTTTTTGAAAATGTTGACTTCAGCAAATCCGAATTTAAGATTATCGGTAAAGGAAATAAGCAACGTGTAGTTCCGATTTCAGAAAGATTGCATCGTGACCTCCAAAACTATGCCGAAGTACGTCGTCCTGATGAAGAAAATAAAACTTATTTTTTTGTTAACAAAAAGGGCAAAAAACTCGGTGAAAGATTTGTTTATTCGGTGGTAAATAAGTACCTTAGTCTTGTTACTACTAAAGAAAAGAGAAGTCCGCATATTCTTAGACATAGCTTTGCTACACATGTTTTGAACAACGGCGCCGAAATTTCTAAAGTAAAAAAAATCTTGGGACATTCCAGTTTAGCCTCAACACAAGTCTATACCGAAGCTAATATAGAAGAATTGAAGAAGGTCTTTAACAAAGCGCACCCAAGAGCGCTAAAGAAATAGGAAGAATGTGATACACCATCACATCCATAATATTAATTTTCAAAAAAAAATGTTGTTATGAAAATCACAGTTCAGGCAATGGGGTTGACACCTCACGAACCATTAGAAGAAAGAATTGAAAACAAATTAAACAAATTAGATACGTTTTATGACAAAATTGTCGAGTGTCAAGTATTTTTAAAAGTAGAAAATACTTCGGACAAAGAAAACAAAACTACCGAGCTTATCGTAAAAATCCCTGGCGACGATATCGTTGTTAAGAAGACTTGCGCTAGCTTTGAAGAAAGTCTTGATCTTTGTGCGGACACCGCTAAGAAATTGTTAATCAAGAGAAAAGAAATGGCTTAGAAAAAAGTTTGAAAAAACTTCATAAAAAATTTGGGGATTTCAATAAAACTACGTTATATTTGCACTCGCAAAACAGAACGAAAGTTTTTTGAAATCCTCAGTTTTTATAAGGCTTTGCTAAAAGTCACAAAAAAATAAAAATTAAAAAAAACTTGAAAAAGTTTTTGGAAATAAGAAAATAAGTTTTATATTTGCAACCGCTTAACCAAAGCAAGATAAGAGTTCTTAAATATAAAATGCCTCCATAGCTCAGTTGGCCAGAGCACGTGATTTGTAATCTCGGGGTCGTGGGTTCGAATCCCTCTGGAGGCTCTATTAAAAATACTGGGGAGATTCCAGAGCGGTCAAATGGGACTGACTGTAACTCAGTTGCTTCGGCTTCGCAGGTTCGAATCCTGCTCTCCCCACGTTTTTTTTAATTTTGCAAATTCAAAATTTAATTTTTAAATTTGCTCCCGTTACCAACATTTTTGGAAACAAAATTGCGGAAGTAGCTCAGTTGGTAGAGCGTCAGCCTTCCAAGCTGAATGTCGCGGGTTCGACCCCCGTCTTCCGCTCAACTAAAATCACAAACCTCTTCTGGAATGTGATTTTTTTTTATCCAAGCCGACATAGCTCAGGGGTAGAGCGCTTCCTTGGTAAGGAAGAGGTCGTGAGTTCAAATCTCATTGTTGGCTCTCTGTACAAACCGCTTTTCTAGCGGTTTTTTTTGTTTCTTATACCATTTGTTTTTTATTTTAAAATTGTAAATAGCTAAAAAGAATTTGAGATAAACAAGTTCTATGGACAATTTACAGACACTAATTTAATACACCTTCTAATAAATGATAATTAAATTGATCTTTCATAAACTAAGGGTAGAAAAGAAATTAGAAATTATGAGTCAAACTTAAAATCATACTTGCAAACAATCTAAATTATATGAAAAAACATCTACTATTTACATTAATGATCGTGTCGGGTTTTGTCTTTGGGCAATTTACAATTAACCAAGATGAAGGATTGACAGATTTTGTGGTTACAAATGTTGCGGAAAAAAAAACAAAGCGAAATTTATAGTAAAACAAAAGAGTGGATTGAAAGAACTTTTAAAAATCCAGACTTTGTAACTAAAGGAGATATCGTTAACGACTACATAAGATTTGAAACAGTCGAGAAAAATTTTTTCTCTCAAAATGAAAAGGATAATATGTTTTTCAAAGGTTATACAGTTAAGTCGGTGGTTGAATTATCATTTAAAGATGGCAGATATAAATTTGATGTTTTAAGTACATCAATGTTGGTTCCAAGATTTGGTGGTGGGGTTGAATATATGGAAATAGATTTCAAAGATAAGACGTATTATAAAAAAGATAAATCGGTTAGATCATCAGTCGAAAAATTATTTAGGCTTGTTCCAAAATACTATAATTCTATGAATGAAGATTTGTCAAATTATATTGAAAAAGGAATTGAAAAAAACGACAATTGGTAGCCCAATTTTCACAGTATTTTCACACTATTACAAAAATTTTAAAAAAGGTTTGCGTTTTAGTGAAGATTTAATCAATCAAAATCCTAAAATAATACTGGGATTTTTTTTATGTCTTTATTTTTCGTTAATTTTCAGAAAAATTTTTCGGATGAAGGTATTAATTCTCGAAGACGACTTGGTGTTATCAGAAGAACTTTGCAAGTTTTTGACTGCTAATGATTTTACTTGTGATAAGGTTTATGATGGCGAAGCTTTTTTAAGTCAAGCCAAAATGCAGCATTATGATTTTTTTCTTCTAGATATTAATGTTCCTAAGATTAACGGGCTAGAAGTCTGCGAAACGATACGTTCTTACGATAAAACAACGCCTATCATTATCTTGTCTGCTTACGGGGATTTATCCGATAAAAAAGATGCTTACAGTCGTTTGGCAGATGATTATCTAGTTAAGCCTTTTCAGTTTGAAGAATTGTTACTGCGCATTAACTCTTTGTTGCGTAGAAAAGTGTCTACGGATACACCTTCTGAAGATGTCATCATAATTGGTGATCTTAAGATTAGCAAAGCAGATCACAAAGCTTTTCGCGGAAATCAAGAAATTAACTTAACGGTTAAAGAATTTCTACTTTTGGTTTTCTTAGCAGAAGCGCAAGGTCGCACAGTGTCTAAGCAGCAGATAACTGAACAAGTGTGGGAACATAATTTTAGTACTAATACCAATACGGTAGAAGTTTACATTAATTTTTTAAGAAAGAAAATCGATAAGGATTTCCCTGTTAAGTTGATCCATACGCGTTCTGGCTTTGGCTATTATCTGAGCCTTGTACAATAGATGACTCTAAAACGGAAGATAGCGCTTAATCTAAGTATCGCCTTTTCAATTTTGTTTGGGTTGGTGATGATTGTTATTTATATTCTTTTTAATGGTTTTAGAAAAGAAGAATTTAAAGAACGATTCAGAAAGCGACTTGATTTTACAATTACTTTTATCGAAAAGTCTAAAAACTTTGAGGAAGAAGCGCCTTTGTTTTTTGATGAAAACTCAGATAATGTGTTGCTTAATGAGCAGATTCTTATTTTTAATGCTAAAAGAGAACTAATCTACAGCACGATTAAAGATCGGAAGGTGAGTTGGGATAGTCGGATTTTGGATGATCTAGAAAAGAAGAAAATTATCTATGACGAAAGTGCTTCGCCCGAAATCTACGCGGCGCTTCGTGAGATTAATAACACCAAATATTACATTTTAACAACTGCGGTTGATGTTAATGGTAACTCCAAATTGTTGTTTCTTAAATATCTTTTAATATTTTCCTACGCAGTTAGTTTGCTTATTCTTTGGCTGTTTTGCTACAATATCGTTGGGAAGTTTTTGAAACCGCTCGAAGAACTTAACGCTCAAGTTTCGGATATTACGGCGCACAAATTAACCAATCAAATCCCAGAGCAGAATTATAAAGACGAAATAAGTGTATTGACAAGGTCTTTTAATACGATGATTAAACGACTTAACGATGTGTTCCAATCTCAAAGAGATTTTACGGCAAGTGCATCGCACGAGATCAGAACGCCGTTGACGAGGATGTCTTTCCAGTTGGAGAATTTAATAAAGCTTCAAAAACATGATGATGAGGTTTTAGCTTCGTTAAAGAGGATGCACACCGACGTCCATCAATTGTCAGATTTGACGAATTCGCTCTTGCTATTAACTAAATTTGATAAAGAAAACATCCGAAGTATTTTCGAACTTGTGAGAATTGATGAAGTCGTGTTTGATGCTTTTGCCAATGTTGAAAGTAACTTTCCAGAATTGCAGATGGATTTCGAAATCTTGGATAGTATCGACGATCTCGATATTTTAGAACTTCGTGGTGTTAAGTCGCTTTTAGAAATCGTTTTTATTAATTTATTGAAAAACGCAGCCATCTATTCCGAAGATCAAAAAGCTAGTGTGGACATTTTGCAAATCGATAATCATTTGGTTGTAGATGTTTGTTCTAAAGGAAAAACGCTTAGCGAAGAAGAACAATCTCGATTGTATGAAGCTTTTATGCGAGGCGACAATACGCAAAACAAATCTGGCTCTGGACTTGGACTTCGCATTACTAAACGAATTCTGGAATATCATAACGCCGATATTTCTTACATCGCAAAATCCGAAAACGAAAATCTATTCCGACTTACATTTTAGATTTAAGTTGTTTTAGATTTTTTTCATGACTTTTTCTAAATTTTCCAAAAAGAACGCTTCTTTTGTCTGTCAAAATTAACTAATGTTAATTCTTGTGATTTTGCATTTTAATTGGTTTTAAATCAATGTGTTATATTTTAGTTTGTTTAGTTGTTATTAAATAATTTAATGTTTTTTTAATTGAATTTTAAGGAGGTTTTAATTTGAGAAGTGCTCTTTTGTCTCAAAGCCTATGAGATGAGATATGTAAAAAGCTTAATTTTTGTGTTCAGTGGCCTATTTGGAGCCCAGCAAAAACTGACTCTCGCGGACTGTGAAGTCGCCTTTCAAAAAAACAATTTGCAACTATTAGCAGAGCAATACAATCTGAGTATGGCAGATGCTGACATTGTACAGTCAAAGATTTGGCCGTTACCCGAACTTAGTTTGCAAGTCAACGCTTACAATCCTGATGACAAAAAAGTATTTGATGCCGCACATTCTAAAAGTGTGAGCGTGTCGCAACTTATTTTTCTTGGTGGCAAAAAGAAAAACGAAATTGCTTTTGCAAAGTCAAATAAAGAATTGTCGATGTTGCAGTTCAATCAATTGTTGGTTGATCTTAGAGCGCAATTGAGAGTCGCTTTTTTCAGTCTTTATTTCGAAAACAAAAAACTAGAAAATGTCCAACATCAGCTTAGCTACATGGAAGAGCTTTTGGCGGCTTATAATGTTCAAGTTAAAAAAGGCAATATTTCTTTAAAAGACAAAGTGCGTTTGCAAAGTTTCGTCATTCAATTGAATAATGATAAAATAGCGTCTAACAACGAGATATTGGCACTTCAAAAGACTCTGAAAGTTTTAACAGGGATTTTCGAAGATATAACGCCAGATGTCGAATCTCTCGATGCTTCGCAACTTCTCGATCTTTCAACAGCTGATGATTTGGAACAGATTAAATCCAAGGCTATCACTCATAATGCCGACTATCAATATGCTCAACGTTTGATAGACAATGCGAAACTCTATGCGCAATGGCAGAAGTCGCTCAATGTGCCCGATCTTAATCTTGGTGCGGCTTGGGATCAAAATGGTGGAACTTTCAGAAATGAATTTAATCTAAATGTTGGTATCCCGATTCCGCTTTGGAAAAGCAACAAAGGAAATGTTGACAAAGCTAGTTATGCGATTCAACAAAATCAAAAAAACGCTGAGTTTCAAAAACTGGATTTAGAAACACAAGTGGCTTCGTCTTATAACACTTGGAAGAATAATTACAACCAATTAAAAACCATTACCGAGGAAGATATCAAAGATCTACACGCTGTGTATAATGGCATGTTGAAGAATTTTAGAAATTCTAACATTAGCCTTATCGAGTTTACTGATTTTATGGACAGTTACCGCGAGACGATGTTGCAACTCTACGACATGCGAAGACAAGTTATTTTGTCAGCCGAGCAATTAAATCAATTAGTACAAACAAAAATTTTCTATTAATCATGAAAAAGTTAATCATTATTCCGACGGTTGTTATTGGACTTTTTTCTTGTTCTAAAAATGAGAAAGACGTCAAAGCGCCGATACAGAAAGGATTTGAACTTAGTAATACAATGTATGCAACCACCAAATTCGCAAAAGTTGAAAAGAAATTTATAGAAAACGAAATCAGTTTTTTTGGAAAAATTGCTGCCGATAAAAACAATTACATCGACGTATTTCCTTTGGTTGGCGGTAATGTCTTGAGTGTTAATGCAGAACTTGGCGACTATGTCCGAAAAGGTCAAGTCTTGGCGACCATTAGAAGTACAGAACTTGCGGAAGTTCAGAAGGATGTTAGCGATGCAAAAACCGATTTGGTGGTGGCGCAAAATAATCTTCGTGTGGCTAAAGAAATGTACGAAGGCAAATTAACCACCGAAAAAGATGTGCTCGAAGCCAAAAGCCAAGTGAAAAAAGCACAAGATCAAATGCAACGCGCCAATGCGGTTAGTACGGTTTACAATGTTAAAAAAGGAAATATTTATTCAGTTTTGGCGCCGATTAACGGTTACATCGTTCATAAAGATATTAATAAAGATATGCAATTGCGAAGCGACAGAAGTGATAATATTTTTGATGTGGCGAACACCAAAGAGGTCTGGGCGATTATGAACATTAATGAAGCTGATATTGATAAAATCCATCTTGGGATGAAAGCGGAAGTTTCGACTTTGACATATCCTGACAAAACTTTCTTTGGTAAGATTGATAAAATTTTTAAAATCATTGATCCAAATACCAATGCGATGCAAGCCAAAGTTATTTTGGATAATTCTGACGGTCTACTTATTCCAGATAGTAAAGCCACGATAAAAGTGACTTCTACCGATAGTACGACTGCGCTTGCGGTTCCGTCCAAAGCGGTAATTTATGATGACAACCGTTATTTTGTTGTCGTTTTTAAATCAAGAACGAACATCAAAGTCAAAGAGGTTAAAATTCTTAAACAAGTTGGCGACGTCACTTACATTTCCGAAGGTGTTGCCGAAGGCGAAGAAGTCGTAACCAATAATCAGCTTTTAATCTATCGATCATTGATTGTTTAGAAATTTGATTTAAACTTTCTTTTCATTTTTCCTTTTTTTGAAAGCATTTAGAGCAATTAATTCTAATTGTTCAGGATGCTACTAACCAACATTTCTGAAAACTTTCAAAAAATTATTATGAACAAATTCATTAAAAATATAATTTCATTTTCATTAAAAAATAAAGCCTTTACTTTTATTTGGGTGGCGATTTTGGCGGTCGCTGGTTTTATCAGTTTCAAAAATATGCCGATTGAAGCATTTCCTGATGTAACCAATACGCAGATTGTCATCATTACCCAATGGAATGGTCGAAGCGCCGAAGAAGTAGAACGTTTTGTGACCACGCCTGTTGAGCTTGCGATGAGCTCGGTTCAGAAAAAAACAAGCGTCCGAAGTACAACAATGTTTGGACTTTCTATTGTTAAAATTCTGTTTGATGACGGCGTAGATGACACCTTTGCGCGGAATCAGGTCAACAACCAACTTCGGACAGTTAGTCTTCCCAACGAAGTCGATCCAGAAGTTCAGCCACCTTACGGACCAACTGGCGAAATTTTTCGATATACTTTAGAAAGTGAAACCAAAGATTCTCGAGAATTATTAACACTTCAGAATTGGGTGGTTGATCGTGCGCTGCGCGGCGTTCCTGGTGTTGCGGACATCAATGTTTTTGGTGGTCAAGAGAAAGTCTACGAGTTGAGTATCGATCCACGACGTTTGGATAAATATAATTTGACACCACTACAAGTTTACGACGCGGTGACACAAAGTAACCTGAATGTCGGTGGTGACGTCATCGAAAAAAATGGACAAGCTTATGTTGTTCGTGGGATTGGACTTGCGAAATCGATTGAAGACATTGAAAATATTAGCATTCAGAATGATAGTGGAAATCCAGTTTTGGTTAAATATATTGCAGAAGTCCACGAGTCGTCGATGCCAAGAGTTGGACAAGCGTCGCTTAACCATCATCCAGATACCGTCGAAGGAATTGTTGTCATGAGAAAGGGTGAAAACCCACGCGAAGTTCTGGTCGGTGTCAAAGCAAAAATTAAAGAGCTTAATGAAAAGATTCTTCCAAAAGATGTAAAGATGGTGACATTCTATGATCGTGACGACCTTATGGATTTCACAACAAAAACGGTGATGCATAACCTTATCGAAGGGATCATTTTGGTAACCGTCATTGTTTTCATTTTTATGGCGGACTGGCGAACGACCTTTATCGTTTCGATTATTATTCCGTTGTCGTTGTTGTTCGCGTTTTTGTGTCTTAATCTTGCCGGGATGAGCGCCAATCTTTTATCCTTAGGTGCGGTCGATTTTGGGATTATCATCGATGGCGCCGTCGTCATGGTCGAAGGTCTTTTTGTAATGCTCGACCATCGTGCTCATAAATATGGAATGGATCGTTTTAATAAAATGGCAAAAGGCGGTTGGATTAAACAAACCGGAACTGGACTTGGAAAAGCGATTTTCTTTTCAAAATTAATTATCATCACATCTTTATTGCCGATTTTTGCATTCCAAAAAGTTGAAGGCAAAATGTTTTCGCCTTTAGCTTATACTTTGGGATTTGCGTTGTTGGGCGCGCTACTTTTTACATTGACTTTAGTGCCGGTTTTATCACATTTACTTTTAAATAAAAACGTAAAAGAAAAGAACAATCCGTTTGCTAATTTTTGGGACAGAATCGTATTAGCAGGATTTTTTTTCACTTTTAAAAATAAAAAGAAAAGTATCATTATTGCGCTTGGTATTTTGGGAAGTGTTTTATTTTCTGCAAAATTCCTTGGTACCGAATTTCTTCCGCAACTTAATGAAGGTTCGTTATGGATAACTGCGGAGATGCCGATGAGTTCTTCGCTTAAAGAATCTTTGAAAACGGCGGATGAGCTTAAAAAAGATATCATGAGTTTTTCGGAAGTAACTGGCGTTTTGGCACAAACAGGACGAAGTAACGATGGGACCGATCCTAACGGTTTTGGATTCGTGCAGTTTGCAGTTAATCTTGCGCCACGCGATCAGTGGAAACGTAAGATAACTTATGACGAACTTATTGAAGAAGTTGATGCTAAGCTTAGAAATTATCAAGGGATAACATTTAATTATTCTCAACCGATTTCCGATAATGTTGCCGAAGCGGTTGCGGGTTTTAAAGCTGAAAATGGTATTAAAATCTATGGCGATAATCTTAACACCTTGGATCGTTTGGCAGAAGAGGTTTTAAAATCGATTAAAAATGTTGATGGCGTTAAAGATGCCGGAATTATCAAAAATATTGGTCAACCAGAAGTTGTCGTGGTGCTTGATCGTAACAAGATGGCGGCTTATGGTGTGATGGCGTCGGATGCGCAAGCGGTTTTAGAAATGGCTTTTGGAGGGAAAACAGCTTCGGAAATGTTTGACGGTGAAAAGAAGTTCCCGATTAGATTACGTTACTCTGAAGAATATCGAAAGAACGAAACCGATATCGCATCGTTGATGGTTCCGACGCAAGATGGTTCTAAAATTCCTTTGAAAGAGATTTCTACTATTGAGAAGGATAACGGCGCGGCGTTTATTTATAGAGATGATATCAAACGTTATATCGGTGTTAAATTTTCTATCCGTGATCGTGACTTGGGTAGCACAATTGCCGATGCGCAAAAGAAAGTTGCTGACATCAAGTTGCCAGAAGGCTATTCGGTTGGTTGGACAGGACAGTTCGAAAATCAACAACGTGCGACGCATAGGCTTGGACAAGTGGTGCCAATTAGTTTTATAATGATTTTCTTTTTGTTATTTATTCTATTTGGGAACATGAAAGATTCGTTGTTGGTTTTAGCCAATGTTCCGTTTGCTTTAATCGGTGGGATTTTAGCCCTACATCTCACCAATATGAATTTCGGAATTTCGGCTGGCGTTGGGATGATTGCCTTGCTTGGGATTTGTATCCAAAATGGAGTGATTTTAATAACCGAGTTTCATCATAATGTCAAATTGGGATTAAGTTTGGAGGATTCCATTTTTCAAGGTGTTAAAGTTAGGACGCGTCCCGTGGTGATGACCGCTATGATGGCGTCGATTGGATTACTGCCTGCGGCTTTGTCAACAGGTATTGGTTCTGAGTCGCAAAAACCTTTAGCTATCGTTATTATCGGAGGTTTGATAACTGCAACAGTGTTAACCTTGTTGATATTTCCTATTATATTTTGGATGTTTAACAGAAGTAAAAAAGAAATATCTTTTGAATAATTTTGAACTAATTAATAATAAGTTTTCGAAAGTGAATTTTTTTTGTAAATTTGCATCTGAAAATTAAATAGGTGTAAATGTTGGTGAATTTTTAAAAAAAATATCAAAAAATATTTTGGTATTAAAAAAATCACTATATTTGCACACCTAAAAATTGAATTGTAAATAATTAAATATTAAAGTCATGGCAAAGGAAACGTTTAATCGTAACAAACCCCACTTGAACATTGGTACTATTGGTCACGTTGACCATGGTAAAACTACTTTAACTGCTGCGATCAGTAAAGTATTAGCTGATAAAGGTCTTGCTGAGAAAAGAGATTTCTCTGCGATTGACTCTGCACCAGAAGAAAAAGAAAGAGGTATTACTATCAATACTTCACATATTGAATACGAAACTGAAAACCGTCACTATGCTCACGTAGACTGTCCAGGTCACGCCGATTATGTTAAGAACATGGTAACTGGTGCTGCTCAAATGGATGGTGCAATCTTAGTATGTGCTGCAACAGATGGTCCAATGCCTCAAACTAGAGAGCATATCCTTCTTTGTCGTCAGGTAAACGTACCTAGAATTGTTGTATTCATGAATAAAGTGGATATGGTTGATGATCCAGAATTGTTAGAACTTGTTGAAATGGAATTAAGAGATTTATTATCTACTTATGACTATTCAGAAGATTCTCCAGTAATCGCTGGTTCTGCATTAGGAGCGCTTAACGGTGAGCCAAAATGGGTTGCAACTGTTGATGAATTAATGGAAGCTGTTGATACTTGGATCGAGCAACCACAAAGAGATCAAGATAAGCCATTCTTGATGCCAATCGAAGATGTATTCTCTATTACAGGTAGAGGTACTGTAGCAACTGGTAGAATCGAGGCTGGTGTTATCAACACTGGTGATCCAGTTGATATCGTTGGTATGGGTGATGAAAAATTAACTTCTACTATTACAGGGGTTGAGATGTTCAGAAAGATCCTAGATAGAGGTGAAGCTGGTGATAACGTAGGTCTATTGTTGAGAGGTATTGAAAAAACTGACATCAAGAGAGGTATGGTAATCGCTAAGAAAGATTCAGTAACTCCACACAAAAAATTCAAAGCAGAGGTTTATATCCTTTCTAAAGAAGAAGGTGGTCGTCACACACCATTCCACAACAAATACCGTCCTCAGTTCTACGTAAGAACAACTGACGTTACAGGTGAGATCTTCTTACCAGAAGGTGTTGAGATGGTAATGCCTGGTGATAACTTAACTATTACAGTAGAATTGTTACAACCAATCGCTCTTAACGTAGGTCTTAGATTTGCGATCAGAGAAGGTGGTAGAACAGTTGGTGCTGGTCAGGTAACTGAAATTATCGACTAATATCGAAAATATATAAAAGTTCCGCAAGGAAGCTTGCGGGACTTTTTAATCTACGGGCATCGTCCAATGGTAGGATACCGGTCTCCAAAACCGTTGATCAGGGTTCGAGTCCTTGTGCCCGTGCTAATAAGAATTTTATGAGTTCGCTAATTGATTTTTTGAAAGGTTCTTACACAGAGTTTAAAGATAAGGTAGAGTGGCCGAAGTGGCCAGATTTGCAATCTTCAACTATCGTTGTTGCAATATCCACTGTTATTCTAGCTATGTTTACATTCGGTGTAGATACTTTATTTAGTACGACAATTAAGAATTTTGTATCTTCTTTAATTAATATATTTAACTAAGGTTTTCTGCGATGGGTGAGTTGAAATGGTATGTGCTGAAAGCAATCAGCGGGCAGGAAAATAAAGTTAAGAACTATATTGAGAACGAAATGAGAAGACTTAACATGGAGTCTTATGTTACTCAGGTCGTTATTCCAATGGAGAAAGTTATCTTAATTAGAAATGGTAAAAAGGTTCCGAAAGAAAGACCTTATTATCCAGGTTATCTAATGGTAGAAGCGGATCTAGTAGGTGAGGTTCCTCACATCATCAAAAACATTCCGGGAGTTATTTCTTTCTTAAGTTTGACTAAAGGTGGAGATCCTGTACCGATGAGAAAGTCTGAGGTTAACAGAATGTTAGGTAAGATGGATGAGTTGTCAGAATTTGCAACAGATGTTGAAATCCCTTACGTAGTTGGAGAGAATGTGAAAGTTATCGATGGTCCTTTCAACGGATTTAACGGTACTATCGAAAAAATTCTTGAAGAGAAGAAAAAACTTGAAGTGTCAGTTATGATTTTTGGTCGTAAGACACCAATGGAGCTTAGCTTCGTACAAGTAGAAAAAGTAGGATAAAAAAATTATACTATATTTGAAACCACTCAATCGAGTGGTTTTTTTATGCTCAATTCTCAAATTAATTCTGATAAAAACTTTCATAAGTACAGTGTTCTGATTGTATTTATTTCTTTGGTTTTTTACATGTCAGTTGGTTTGTGTTTTAGTCTAAACACCAAGCTGGTCTACCATCCTAATTATATATGTGATCTGTATTTCGGATTCGATAATGCTTTGCATGAAGCAAGTTTTGTACGACATCCTTTACTTAAACTTATTTCAAAAAGTCTTAATCTTTTGTTGATTGGTTCTAGTGTTAAAACAATTTCTATTGTTCTAGTTACGATTTGTTCCAGTTTATTAAGTATTCAGAATTTATTCATTTTTAAAATTTTAAATAAGATTGTTGGTTTAACAACTAGAAGTTCACTTTGGTTAAGTCTGTTTTTCATGACTTTTGGTGGGAATTTGCTGCTAAGTTTTACCTTCGACTCTTATGTGTTTACAAGTTGTATATTGCCAATTTTCCTTTATTACTTTTTTAAAGGAGAAAAAGAAAATAAAGAATTGTCAACGTCTTTTTTTATTTTGTCAACTGTTATTGTTGCTGGTATCACGGTTTCCAATTTTTTTAAAATACTATTAGTTTCTTTTTTGTCTAGGTTTAAAAAAGATTATTTATCAAAACTATTTCTAATTGGTTGCTTGTTTTTAGGTATTTTTATTGTGTTTTATGACAAGATACAAGCTTCTTTAGGTTTTATGAAGTCACATCTGTACGGACCAAGTTTTGATTTCAGTTATTACTTTCAATTCTTTTTAGGAAGTGTTTTTGTGATACCAAGAGTTGTCTCAACTAGAATTTTGTATATCGATGGATCTAGTATTGATGCAGTCATTGGTGGCTCTTATTCGGCGTTTTTTCCAAATGTTTTATTCTATAGTTTGTTTTTATTTTTAGTTTTTATTGTTTTAAAAAATAGAAGCAATATATGGATGCGTTTTTTAATTTTAAGTTTCTTGGTCGATATTGTTATCCATGCTGTTTTCGGTCTAGGCATTCATGAAGCCTATATATTTACTGGTAATTATGCTTTTATTTTTCCAATTATTTTCGGGATAGGATTTAAAAATATCAATTCTTATAAGTTCAGAAAATTCTACATTGGTATTTTGATGTTTTTCTTTGTAGGCTTTGCTATTTTGAATAGTCAGTCACTTTACGAATTGTATCACTTTGCTTTGTATTTTTATAAAAATTAAAAACTTATTGATTTTTAACGATTTGGTGTTTGTAGATTCAAAAATATTTTATAATTTTGCAATCCGAAATACCATCTTGTTAGGTGAGACAACAATTTGGTATGAATAAATAATGCTTCCAAATTCATTAATTATTCACACAAAAACAAATCAAAATGGCTAAGAAAGTCTTTAAAATGGTTAAGCTTCAGGTGAAAGGAGGTGCAGCAAACCCTTCGCCACCAGTAGGTCCAGCATTGGGTTCTGCAGGTGTTAACATCATGGAGTTTTGTAAACAATTTAACGGAAGAACTCAAGACAAGCCAGGACAAGTTTTACCAGTAGTTATTACGGTTTACGAAGATAAATCTTTCGAATTCGTAATCAAGACTCCTCCAGCAGCTATTCAGTTGATGGAAGCTTCTAAGGTAAAGAAAGGTTCTGGAGAACCAAACAGAAACAAAGTAGGATCTGTATCTTGGGATCAAGTTAAAAAAATCGCTGAAGATAAAATGGCAGACCTTAACTGCTTTACAATGGATTCAGCATTGAGTATGGTTGCAGGAACTGCAAGATCTATGGGATTAAGAGTAACAGGAACTAAACCAACAAACGCGTAAGAATTATGGCAACATTAACAAAAAAGCAAAAGGAAGCTTTAGCAAAAGTAGAAAAGAACAAAGCTTATTCATTAGAAGAAGGTTCTGCTTTAGTGAAAGAAGTAAACACTGCAAAGTTTGATGCTTCTGTAGATATCGCTGTAAGATTAGGCGTTGATCCAAGAAAAGCTAACCAAATGGTAAGAGGTGTTGTATCTCTTCCTCATGGTACAGGTAAGGATGTTAAAGTTCTTGCTTTAGTAACTCCAGATAAAGAAGCAGAAGCTAAAGAAGCTGGTGCTGATTATGTAGGTCTTGATGAGTACTTACAAAAAATAAAAGATGGTTGGACAGATGTTGACGTTATCGTTACTATGCCAGCAGTTATGGGTAAACTAGGTCCTTTAGGACGTGTATTAGGTCCAAGAGGTCTAATGCCAAACCCAAAATCTGGTACTGTTACAATGGAAGTAGGTAAAGCAGTTTCTGAAGTGAAATCTGGTAAAATCGACTTCAAAGTTGACAAATATGGTATTATCCACGCTGCTATCGGTAAAGTATCTTTCGATGCTGATAAAATCAAGGAAAATGCTCAGGAATTAATCCAAACTCTAATGAAGTTAAAGCCAACTGCGGCTAAAGGTGTATACGTTAAGTCTATCTACCTTTCTTCTACTATGAGTCCAGGTATTGCCATTGACACGAAATCTGTAAACTAAAATCGAGAAGAAATGACAAAAGAAGAAAAAGTATTAGTAATACAAGATATAAAAGATCTACTACAAGATGCTAAAGTTGTTTATGTAGCTGATCTTGAAGGATTGAATGCTGGTCAGACTTCAGATTTTAGAAGACAAGCTTTCAAGCAAAATATCAAAGTAAAAGTTGTTAAAAATACACTTTTACAAAAAGCTATGGAGCAAGTTGAAGGTGTAGATTATTCTGAAATGTTCCCAACTTTCAAAGGGAATTCAGTAGTAATGATCGCTGAAACTGCTAACGCTCCTGCTAAATTAATCCAAGGATTCAGAAAAAAAGCTGAAAAACCAGCTCTTAAATCTGCATTCTTACAAGAAACAGTTTATGTTGGTGATAACAACCTAGACACTCTTGCTAACATCAAGTCTAAGGAGGAGATGATCGGAGAAATCATTGGATTACTTCAATCTCCAATCCAAAGATTGGTATCTGCATTACAAAACAAAGCAGAAGGTGCGACAGAAGTAGAAGCTCCAGCTGTAGAAGAAGTAAAGGCAGAAGAAGCTCCAGCTACTGAAACTCCAGAAGCTAGCGCAGAATAATTAAACTCAAAACAAATCAATAAAGTTCAACAAACAAAACATTAATACAATGTCAGATTTAAAAAATTTAGCGGAAACGCTTGTAAACCTAACTGTAAAAGACGTTAACGAATTAGCTACTATCCTTAAAGATGAGTACGGAATCGAGCCTGCTGCTGCTGCTGTAGTTGTAGCTGCTGGTGGTGCTGGTGAAGCTGCTGAGGAAAAAACTGAATTCGACGTAATCCTTAAGTCAGCTGGTGCTTCTAAATTAGCTGTTGTTAAATTAGTAAAAGATTTAACTGGTGCTGGTCTTAAAGAAGCTAAAGATATCGTAGACGGAGCTCCTTCTCCAATCAAAGAAGGTGTTTCTAAAGACGAAGCTGAAGCGCTTAAGAAGCAATTAGAAGAAGCTGGTGCTGAAGTTGAATTGAAATAATTTTCAATTTATATAATACAAGAAGCCATCCCAATTTGGGGTGGCTTTTTTTATTGATTCTTTTTTCTAACAAACATTTTTTATCTTCGCTTTTCTAATTTTTGAAATGGACAAAACTCAATTTATACATAATCAAACTCAACTTTCTACTTCGTCGATTAATGCAACACTTCAGCTTTTTAATGAAGATTGTACGATTCCGTTTATTGCGCGATATAGAAAAGATAAAACAGGAAATTTAGATGAAGTTCAGATCGAACTAATTCAAAAGCATTCTAAAAATTTTGATGAAATTGTTAAACGAAAAACCTCGGTATTAAAATCTATTGAAGAACAAGATTTGTTGACACCTGATTTAAAATCTAAATTGGAAAATGCTTTCGATTTGCAATTGATTGAAGATTTGTATTTACCATTCAAGAAAAAGAAAAATACCAAAGCGGAAGTCGCTCGCAGTTTAGGTTTAGAGCCTTTGGCAAAAATCATTATGTCTCAAAATTCCAATGATATACTTTTTACAGCATCAAAATATGTCAAAGGAAAATTGGAGTCTGAAGAAGAAGCTTTGCAAGGCGCTCGAGATATTATCGCAGAATGGTTGAACGAGAATTTGTACATCAGAAAACAACTTCGTTTTTTATATCAAAGAAAAGCGACAATTTCTTCAAAAGTGGTTAAAACCAAAGAATCCGAAGACGCGGCTCAAAAATTTAATCAATATTTCGAATGGGAAGAAAGTTTGTCGAGAATTCCGTCGCACAGATTGTTAGCGATGTTGCGTGCAGAAGCCGAATCTTTTGTAAAAGTGAAAATAAATGTTGACAAAGATGAAGCTTTAGAATTGATAGAAAAAGCCGTCATCAAATCTAAAAATGATTGCGCTGAACAAATTGAATTGGCTGCAAAAGACGCTTTTAAAAGATTGTTGGAACCCGCAATTTCCAATGAAGTTTTATCGGAAGCTAAATTGAAAGCCGACATCAAAGCTATCGATGTTTTTTCTGAAAATTTAAAACAGCTTCTTCTCGCTGCACCTTTGGGTGAAAAACGAATTCTAGCCATCGATCCTGGTTACAGAACGGGTTGTAAAGTGGTTTGTTTGGACGAAAAAGGAGATTTGTTACACAACGAAACCATTTATCCTCACGCGCCACAAAATGAAAGTGGAATGGCGATGAAGAAAATTCGATCGATGGTAAGCGCTTACAATATTGAAGTGATTTCTATCGGAAATGGGACAGCGTCTCGCGAAACGGAGTTTTTCATTAAGAAAATTGCTTTCGATAAACCGATTCAGGTTTTTGTGGTTTCTGAGGCTGGAGCATCGATTTATTCGGCTTCAAAAATTGCTCGTGATGAGTTTCCGAATTATGATGTTACCGTTCGTGGTGCGGTTTCCATTGGTCGGCGACTTTCTGATCCTTTGGCAGAATTGGTGAAAATTGATGCAAAATCCATTGGCGTTGGGCAATATCAACACGATGTCGATCAAAGTTTATTAAAAGAAGAGCTCGATTCTACCGTAATGCGTTGCGTGAATTCCGTTGGTGTTAATTTAAATACGGCGAGTAAATCGCTTTTGAGTTACGTTTCTGGAATTGGCGAAAAGATGGCGGAAAACATCGTTGCTTATCGCTCAGAAAATGGTGCTTTTAATTCAAGAAAAGAGTTGAAGAAAGTTCCTCGTTTGGGAGAAAAAGCATTTCAGCAAGCTGCAGGATTTTTAAGAATTCGAGAAGCTGAAAATCCATTAGATAATTCTTCAGTTCATCCAGAAGCTTATTCTTTAGTGGAAAAAATGGCTAAGGACCTAAAAACTTCGGTGAAGGATTTGATTTCAAATAAAGATTTAATTTCAAAAATTCAAGCTTCCAATTATGCAAATGCAGAAGTTGGTGTTTTGGTGATTCAAGATATTTTAAAAGAATTAGAAAAACCAGGTCTCGATCCTCGAAAAGCAACAAAGGTTTTCGAATTCGATAAAAATATTAGAAAACTTTCGGATGTAAAAGTAGGGATGATTCTTCCTGGAATTGTCAATAATATCACCGCTTTCGGATGTTTTGTAGATATCGGAATTAAAGAAAGCGGCTTGGTTCATATTTCTCAACTTAAAGAAGGTTTTGTTTCGGATGTAAATGAAGTTGTGAAGCTTCATCAACATGTTCAAGTGAAAGTTGTAGAAATCGATGAACAAAGGAAACGCATTCAGTTGACAATGATTCTTTAAGTTCATAATTAAAAGTATCGATTTTTATTGGTACTTTTTTTATGAAATGTTTAACGCTTTTCAGAAATGCAAGCACTTGTGAGTCAGGATAAATAATTGTATCTTTGCACCTCATTTTGGGCTTAATAATAAACTTTTTATAGGTAACAATACTTTTGAACCTCTTGTGTCTTCGGCTACAAGGGATTTTGTTGTTTATATAAGTTTTTATTTATTCCCAAAAAATTAATTAGAAAAGAATATTTTGCATTACGCTGTGAAAAGATATACCAGCGTTGCTTAGAATTAGAATCGAGAACTAAGATAAAGATTTAAAACCAATTCTGATAGCCCAAAAATCAAGTGTTTTTCATCTTTTTCAAACTTCTTCTTCTGCTTCGATATTTTTGAGATAAACAAAATATTTTTTAACCTTTTTCTTGTAATTTTATGAGTAAAACACAGGCAAATTCAAAAATCAAAGGGACTGAAAGAATCAACTTTTCTTCTGCGAAAGGTAAGATTGTAACGCCTGACTTTTTGGATATCCAAATCCAGTCTTTCAAGGATTTTTTCCAGTTAGACACGCTTCCTGAACAACGTCTTAATGAGAGCCTTTATGGTACGTTCCAGGAGAATTTTCCAATTACAGATTCTAGAAACCAATTCGTTCTAGAGTTCTTAGACTATCTAGTAGATTCGCCACGTTATTCTATCGACGAGTGTGTTGAGAGAGGTTTGACGTACAGCGTTCCGTTAAAAGCTAGATTGAAATTGTATTGTACAGATCCAGAACACGAGGATTTCCAAACGGTTGTTCAGGACGTTTATTTAGGGCCAGTTCCTTACATGACGCCTTCAGGATCTTTCATCATCAACGGAGCTGAGCGTGTTATTGTAACACAGTTGCACAGATCTCCAGGTGTATTCTTTGGTCAAACTTATCACGCGAATGGTACGAAGTTGTATTATTCAAGAATTATCCCTTTCAAAGGATCTTGGATGGAATTTACAACCGATATCAACAGCGTAATGTATGCGTATATCGACCGTAAGAAAAAGTTACCTTTAACAACGCTTCTTAGAGCAATTGGTTATGAGTCTGATAAAGAGATTCTTCAGATTTTTGACCTTGCAGAAGAGGTTAAAGTTAACAAAGCAAACCTTAAAAAAGTACAAGGTAGAACTTTGGCTGCGAGAGTATTGAACACTTGGTTCGAAGATTTCGTTGACGAAGATACAGGTGAGGTTGTTTCTATCGAAAGAAATGAAATTATCCTTGACCGCGAGACTGTTCTAGAAAAAGAGCATCTTGATATTATTTTGGAATCTGGGGTTAAGACAATCCTTATCCACAACGAAAATTCTAACGAATTCTCTATCATCCAAAATACATTACAAAAAGACCCAACTAACTCTGAGAAAGAAGCTGTAGAGTATATCTACCGTCAGCTTCGTAACGCAGATGCACCAGATGAGGAAACAGCTAGAGGAATTATCGAAAAATTATTCTTCTCAGAGCAACGTTACTCTTTAGGTGAAGTTGGTCGTTACAGATTGAATAAAAAATTAGGTCTTAACATCGCTGAAGATATTCAAGTTTTAACTAAAGAAGATATTATCTCTATCGTTAAGCACTTGATCGAGTTGGTAAACTCTAAAGCGGAAGTTGATGATATCGACCACTTATCTAACAGAAGAATTAAAACTGTTGGTGAGCAATTATCAGGACAATTCGGTGTTGGTCTTTCAAGAATCGCTCGTACGATTAAAGAAAGAATGAACGTTAGAGATAACGAAATCTTTACACCTCTTGATCTTGTTAATGCTAAAACTTTAACATCAGTAATTAATTCATTCTTTGGTACCAACCAGCTTTCTCAGTTCATGGACCAAACCAACCCACTTTCAGAAATCACGCACAAGCGTAGACTTTCTGCTCTAGGGCCTGGTGGTTTATCAAGAGAAAGAGCAGGTTTCGAGGTTCGTGACGTTCACCATACACACTACGGTCGTATCTGTCCAATCGAAACTCCGGAAGGGCCAAACATTGGTTTGATCTCTTCATTGGGTATCTATGCAAAAATTAACCAATTAGGTTTCATCGAGACACCTTATCGTCAAGTAGAAAACGGTAAAGTAGATTTGGACAGTGCTCCAATTTACCTTAACGCAGAAGACGAAGAAGATAAAGTAATCGCACAAGCGAACGTTGAGATGAAAGATGATGGAGAAATCTCTACAGATCGTGTTATTGCACGTCTAGATGGTGACTATCCAGTTGTTGAGCCTCAGCAAGTTGACCTTATCGACGTTGCACCTAACCAGATTTCTGGTATTTCGGCTTCATTGATTCCTTTCTTGGAGCATGATGATGCGAACCGTGCGTTGATGGGATCTAACATGATGCGTCAGGCCGTTCCTCTACTTAGACCACAAGCGCCTATCGTTGGTACAGGTCTAGAAAAGCAAGTTGCTAGAGATTCTAGAATCTTAATCAATGCTGAAGGCACTGGTACTGTAGAGTATGTTGATGCTAACAAGATTACTATTAAATATGACAGAAGCGAAGATCAGGATCTAGTTTCTTTCGATACAGGTACTAAAACTTATAACTTAACTAAGTTTAGAAAAACGAACCAATCTACAACAATCACGTTGAAACCAATTGTAAGAGTTGGTGATGTTGTTGAGAAAGGTCAAGTTCTTTGTGACGGTTACGCAACTGAAAACGGAGAATTAGCTTTGGGTAGAAACTTGGTGGTTGCCTTCATGCCTTGGAAAGGTTACAACTTTGAGGATGCCATCGTAATTAACGAGAAAGTAGTTCGTGAGGACTGGTTTACGTCAATCCACGTTGATGAGTATTCTCTAGAAGTTCGTGATACCAAATTAGGTATGGAAGAATTAACAGCAGATATCCCTAACGTTTCTGAAGAGGCTACTAAAGACCTTGATGAAAATGGTATGATCCGTATCGGTGCAGAGGTTAAGCCTGGTGATATTTTGATTGGTAAGATTACTCCAAAAGGTGAGTCAGATCCAACACCAGAAGAAAAACTTCTTCGTGCAATCTTCGGTGATAAAGCTGGTGATGTTAAAGATGCTTCGTTGAAAGCTGACTCTTCATTAAGAGGTGTTGTTATCAATAAGAAGTTGTTCTCTAGAAACATCAAAGACAAAAAGAAAAGATCTGAAGAGAAAATCAAACTTGAAGAAATCGAAAATACTTACAAAGCTAAATTCGATGATTTAAGAAATACGTTAATCGAAAAACTTAACATTTTAGTTTCAGGAAAAACATCTCAAGGTGTTAAAAATGATTTAGATGAAGAAGTAATCGGTAAAGGTGTTAAATTCACTCAGAAGTTATTGACAAGTGTTGAGGATTATGTTAACATTAGCGGTTCTGACTGGACAGTTGATGCGGACAAAAACGAATTGATCAAACAATTAATCCACAACTATAAGATTAAGTATAACGATATCCAAGGTGTGAAAAACAGAGAAAAATTCGCACTTTCTATTGGGGATGAACTTCCTGCAGGTATCATGAAGTTGGCTAAAGTCTATATCGCTAAAAAACGTAAACTAAACGTTGGTGATAAGATGGCAGGTCGTCACGGTAACAAAGGTATCGTATCAAGAATCGTTCGTGAAGAGGATATGCCATTCTTAGAAGACGGAACACCAGTAGATATCGTATTGAATCCACTTGGGGTACCTTCTCGTATGAACATTGGTCAGATCTACGAAACAGTTCTTGGTTGGGCTGGTAAGAAGTTAGGATTGAAGTTCGCAACACCAATCTTTGATGGTGCAGAGCTAGATCAGATTACAGAATACACAGACAAAGCATCACTTCCTGCTTATGGTAACACATATCTATTCGATGGTGGTACAGGTGAGAGATTTACACAACCGGCAACAGTTGGGGTAATCTACATGCTTAAGTTAGGTCACATGGTAGATGATAAGATGCACGCACGTTCTATCGGACCTTACTCATTAATTACGCAACAGCCGTTAGGAGGTAAAGCGCAATTCGGTGGTCAGCGTTTCGGAGAGATGGAGGTTTGGGCATTAGAAGCATTCGGTGCATCTAATATCCTTAGAGAAATCTTGACTGTTAAGTCGGATGACGTGATTGGTAGAGCGAAAACGTATGAAGCGATCGCGAAAGGAGAAGCAATGCCAGAACCTGGTATTCCAGAATCTTTCAACGTATTACTTCACGAGTTACAAGGTCTTGGACTTGACGTAAGACTTGAGGAATAAATTCGATTTGAAATTCATTATTTGAAATCTGAAATTCTGCTAGCAGATAATTTTCAAATTTTAAACTAAATTTTTAGAGGTTGTAAAATCTCAAATTTCAAATCTCAAATCTCAAATTAAAAAACAATGTCAAATAAAAATAAATCAAGTAGATTTAGTAAAATCACTATCGGTTTAGCTTCACCAGAATCTATTCTTCAAGAATCTAGAGGGGAAGTTTTAAAACCAGAAACAATTAACTATCGTACGCACAAGCCAGAAAGAGATGGTTTGTTCTGCGAAAAAATCTTTGGTCCTGTAAAAGACTACGAATGTGCTTGTGGAAAATACAAACGTATCCGTTACAAAGGTATCGTATGTGACCGTTGTGGTGTAGAAGTTACAGAGAAAAAAGTAAGACGTGAAAGAATTGGTCACATCGGACTTGTGGTGCCAGTTGCTCACATTTGGTATTTCCGTTCTTTACCTAACAAAATCGGTTACTTATTAGGTATTCCTTCTAAGAAGCTAGATATGATCATCTACTACGAAAGATATGTGGTGATCCAACAAGGTATTGCTAAAAAAGCAGACGGTTCAGATTTCGAGGATAAAGAATTCCTTACAGAAGAAGAATATCTAGATGTTCTAGAAACGCTTCCAGTAGAGAATCAATATCTTGACGATTCTGATCCTAACAAATTCGTTGCTAAAATGGGTGCCGAAGCTGTTGAAGAATTGTTGAAGAGAATCGACCTAGACGCATTGTCTTTCGATCTTCGTCACAAAGCTCACAACGAAGGCTCTAAGCAAAGAAGAACTGAAGCATTAAAAAGATTAAATGTTGTTGAAGCCCTTAGAGGTGCTAACACAAGAATGATCAACCGTCCAGAGTGGATGGTGATGCGTGTTCTTCCAGTTATACCACCAGAATTAAGACCATTAGTTCCATTGGATGGTGGACGTTTTGCAACATCAGATCTTAACGACCTTTACAGAAGAGTTATCATCAGAAATAACCGTCTTAAGAGATTATTGGAGATCAAAGCGCCTGAAGTTATCTTAAGAAACGAAAAGCGTATGCTTCAAGAATCGGTTGATTCATTATTCGATAACACAAGAAAATCTTCTGCAGTTAAGTCGGAATCTAACAGACCATTGAAATCACTTTCAGATTCATTGAAAGGTAAGCAAGGTCGTTTCCGTCAAAACTTATTAGGTAAGCGTGTTGACTACTCAGCTCGTTCGGTAATTGTCGTTGGGCCTAGTCTACAATTGCACGAGTGTGGTCTTCCAAAAGATATGGCAGCTGAACTTTACAAACCATTCATCATTAGAAAACTAATCGAGAGAGGAATTGTAAAAACTGTAAAATCTGCTAAGAGAATCATCGACAGAAAAGAGCCTGTAGTTTATGATATCTTAGAAAACGTGATGAAAGGTCACCCAGTTCTTTTGAACCGTGCACCTACGCTTCACCGTTTGGGTATCCAAGCATTCCAGCCTAAGATGATTGAAGGTAAAGCAATCCAACTTCACCCATTGGTAACAACGGCTTTCAACGCCGATTTCGATGGTGACCAGATGGCGGTACACTTACCTTTAGGTCCAGAAGCAATTTTGGAAGCTCAGTTATTGATGTTGGGTTCTCAAAACATCCTAAACCCTGCGAATGGTTCTCCAATTACGGTACCTTCTCAGGACATGGTTTTGGGTCTATACTTCATGACAAAACAATTGGATTCTACAGAAACTATGAAAGTTAAAGGTGAAGGTCTTGCTTTCTATTCTCCAGAAGAAGCAGAAATCGCTTACGCTGAAGGTCAAGTTTCTTTGAATGCTAAAGTAAGATGTAAACTACCAGTAAAAGTTGATGGCGAATTGGTTACTAAACTAATCGAAACAACTGTTGGTAGAATTATCTTCAACCAAATCGTTCCTAAACAAGTTGGTTATATCGACGAATTGTTGACTAAGAAGTCTCTTAGAAACGTTATCGGTAGAATCCTTGCAGATACAGACTTCCCTACAACGGTTAAGTTCTTGGATGATATGAAAGACTTAGGTTATTCTAACGCATTCAAAGGAGGTCTTTCGTTCTCATTAGGTGACATTGTAGTTCCTGCTGAGAAGAAAACAATGATTGCTTCGGCTATCGAATCTGTTGACGAAATTAAGGCTAACTATAACATGGGTCTTATTACCGATACAGAACGTTATAACCAAGTTATTGACGTTTGGACAAATACCAATGCGTCTCTAACAGAAATGATCATGAGCAGAATGAAAACTGACCAAGGTGGTTTCAACTCTGTATATATGATGCTTGACTCTGGAGCGAGGGGTTCTAAGGAACAGATCCGTCAGTTGTCTGGTATGAGAGGTTTGATGGCAAAACCACAAAAAGCTGGTTCTGTTGGTGCTGAGATTATCGAAAACCCAATTATCGCGAACTTTAAAGAAGGTCTTTCGATTTTGGAGTACTTTATCTCTACCCACGGTGCTCGTAAAGGTCTTGCGGATACCGCTCTTAAAACTGCCGATGCTGGTTACTTAACACGTCGTTTGGTTGACGTTGCTCAGGATGTTATCATTACTGAAGAAGATTGTGGAACATTAAGAGGTACAGAAGTTACACCACTTAAGAAAAATGACGAAATCGTTGAGAAGATTTCTGAAAGAATCTTAGGTAGAGTATCACTTCACGATATCTACGATCCAGAATCTGACGAGTTAATCGTAGAAGCAGGAGAATTGATTAACGAAGCATTAGCTAAAGCAATCGAAACTGCTGGTATTGAGTCTGTAGAAGTACGCTCTCCATTAACTTGTGAAGCTAAAAAAGGTATCTGTTCTAAGTGTTATGGACGTAACCTAGCAACAGGTAAGATGATCCACATGGGTGAAGCAGTTGGTGTAATCGCTGCACAATCTATTGGTGAGCCTGGTACACAGTTAACATTGAGAACCTTCCACCAAGGGGGTACTGCAGGTAACATTTCAGAAAATCCTTCTATCGTTGCAAAACGTGATGGTATTGTTGAGATGGACGAAGTTAGAACGATTACTTCGGAAGATGAAGACGGAAATACAGCAGAAATCGTTGTATCTCGTTCAACAGAATTCCGTTTAGTGATGGATAACGAAGCACGTACACCTATCATGGTTGCTAACTTACCTTATGGTTCATCATTATTTGTAAAACCAGGTGAGAAAGTTACTAAAGGAACAATGATCGCGAAATGGGATCCATATAACGCGGTAATTATTGCAGAAACTGCTGGTAAAGTAGAATACGAAGATATTATCCAAGGGGTTTCATTCGCGCTTGAGATTGATGAACAAACAGGATTCGAAGAGAAAGTAATCTCTGAATCTAGAAATAAGAAAGCTGTACCAACCCTTAAAGTTGTAGACTCTAAAGGTGTTGAACAAAAAGCTTACAACCTTCCAGTTGGTGCCCACCTTATGGTTAACGACGGAGAAAAAATTAAGGCTGGTAAAGTCTTAGTTAAGATCCCAAGAAAATCTGCAAAAGCGGGGGATATCACCGGAGGTCTTCCGAGAGTTACCGAATTGTTCGAAGCTCGTAACCCATCTAACCCAGCGGTTGTTACAGAAATTGACGGTGTAGTATCTTACGGTAAGATCAAAAGAGGTAACCGCGAATTGGTTGTAGAAGCTAAAACTGGTGAAATCAAGAAATACTTAGTTAAACTTTCTAACCAAATTTTGGTACAGGAGAATGACTTCGTAACAGCTGGTTCTCCATTATCAGACGGATCAGTTACGCCAGACGATATCTTACACATCAAAGGGCCAACTGCGGTACAAGAATACTTAGTAAACGAGATCCAAGAGGTTTACCGTTTACAAGGTGTAAAAATCGACGACAAACACTTCGAGATTATCGTTCGTCAGATGATGACAAAAGTTTCGATTGTAGATGGTGGCGATACGCAGTTCCTAGAAGGTGCATTAGAGCATAAGTATGACTTCTTAGAAGAAAACAACAGAGTATTTGGACTTAAAGTAGTTGTTGACGCTGGAGATTCTAAAGACCTAAAACCAGGTCAGATGATCACAGCTAGAGAACTACGTGACGAAAACTCGAAGTTGAAGCGTGAAGATCAAGCTTTAGTACAAGTACGCGAAGCACTTCCTGCAACAGCAACGCCAGTATTACAAGGTATTACAAGAGCAGCGTTACAGACTAAGTCATTCATGTCAGCAGCATCCTTCCAAGAAACAACCAAAGTACTTAACGAGGCAGCAGTGTCTGGTAAAGTAGATTACTTAGGAGGTCTTAAAGAAAACGTAATTGTAGGACACAGAATCCCTGCAGGTACAGGTCTTAAAGAATACCAAAACGTAATCGTTGGTTCTAAAAAAGAATTCGAAGACATCAACTAAAATATTTAGTTTTTAGTTTCAGGTTTCAAGATGAAAGTCATATCTTGCAAACCTGAAACTTTAAATATTAAACAAAAACAAAATTTAAAATGGACAACAATCAAAATCAAGATCCTAACAACATCAACATCCAACTTAACGAAATGGTAGCTGCTGGTGTATACTGTAACTTAGCATTAGTTAATCACTCTCCGTCAGAGTTCGTAATGGATTTCATCCAATTAATGCCAGGTGTACAACAAGCTAACGTAAGATCAAGAGTAATCTTGGCTCCACTTCACGCAAAGAGAGTATTGGCTGCGTTACAACAAAATATCGCTAACTACGAGCAACAATACGGAGAAATCAAAGAAGTTGAACCTTTCGTATTAGGAGGTAACAACGTACAAGCTTAAGATTTTTCTTAACATATCAGAAGTCCCGATTCTACAAAGAGTCGGGATTTTTTTATTTTGGGCGTGCCACATGACGGCTCGTTCGGACGCTCGCTGCTAATGCTCCGCAAATATTCGTAGATATAGCATAATTAATTAAGCGAAGTTTAACATGACTTTCTAACAATTGAAGAGGAGAGGTTGCTTCCTCAAACTTGGTTAAAAAAAATTCCAAAGCCTTACGACTTTGGAATTTTTATATTTTAAAAACGAAAATTTTAGTAATTGAAAAGCGCTTTTCCTTCCATTAGTTGGTTAACTTTCGTTCTAACAGATGCTAAAACTTCTTCATTTTTGATGTTATCAACCACTTCAGAAATTAATGAAGCAATAGCTTCCATATCATTTTCTTTAAGACCTCTTGTTGTAATTGCAGCTGTCCCTAATCTAATACCAGAAGTTGTGAATGGTGACTTATCATCAAACGGAACCATATTTTTATTACACGTGATATCTGCTTTTACTAAAGCTTTTTCGGTTTCTTTACCATTAACATTTTTGTTACGAAGATCTACCAACATTAGGTGATTGTCCGTTCCACCACTTACGATATCAAAACCATTTGCAATCATTGCTTTTGCTAAAGCTTGCGCATTGGCTTTCACCTGTTTTGCATAAACCTCAAATTGTGTATCAATCGCTTCTCCAAAAGCCACCGCTTTACCAGCAATAACATGCTCTAGCGGACCTCCTTGGATTCCTGGAAAAACCGCACCATCCAAAACTTGGCTCATCATTTTGATGTCACCTTTTGGTGTTTTGTGCCCGTAAGTGTTTTCAAAATCTTTACCCATCATAATCATACCACCACGAGGTCCACGCAGCGTCTTGTGCGTTGTTGTCGTCACCACATGACAATGATCGAAAGGATTATTAAGAAGTCCTTTAGCAACAAGCCCTGCTGGATGCGCAATATCAGCCCAAAGTGTTGCACCAATTTCGTCAGCGACTTCACGAAATTTAGCATAATCCAAATCTCTAGAATATGCAGAGAAACCAGCAATCATCATTTTTGGTCTTTCACGAAGCGCTACCTCACGCATTTGATCATAGTCGATAAGTCCTGACTCACGATCTACGCCATAAGAAACAACATCATATTGTATTCCCGAAAAGTTAACCGCAGAACCATGTGTTAGGTGACCTCCCATCGAAAGATCCATTCCCATAATTTTGTCGCCAGGTTTTAACACGGCTAAATAAATTGCAGCATTAGCCTGAGAACCAGAATGTGGCTGTACGTTAACATAGTCGACACCGAAAAGTTGTTTTGCACGTTCGATTGCCAAAGTCTCAACCTCGTCTACTACTTCGCAACCACCATAATATCTTTTACCAGGATAACCTTCTGCATACTTGTTAGTAAGCACACTTCCCATCGCTTTCATTACATTATCTGACACGAAGTTTTCTGATGCGATAAGCTCGATGCCATGTGTTTGTCTTTGTCTTTCTTTCTCGATAAGGTCGAAGATGATATCCTGATTCATTATTTATTTGTTTTAAAATTTATCTTGTACGAATTTAAGCCAATTGCCACTGATAACCAAATTATCTTAGTTTGAATTAAATTAGGGTATGTTAATTAATGCATGTCGAACTTTAGACCAGAATTCCGTAATTAGATGTTGATGCGATTTACTTTTAATAAAGCAATTCGCTTATTGTAGAGGTTTTGTTAAAATGATGGTGGATGGCGATGGATCGACAAATTAGTTTAGGTTGGATCAATTTAGAAAAAGATTGTTGATAAAATTAATGATAAACTTGTTTCTTTTCTAAAGCTAATATTAGCTCAATTAGTTTGCATCCAGTCAATGATTTTTCTCCGAATTTTACTACTTTTGACGATTGCTTATAAATTTAGGTAGCTTTCCAAATTAAAGGATAAGGAAAACTATTTAATTTTTTAAACTAAAAAACACACTTATGAAAAAAAATATACTTCAGGTATTTTTAATGCTTTGTCATGTCCTTATGTGGGCAAAGACTACTAACAGCAAAATTGGTTATGAGAATGACGGAAAAACCTTGATTTCCAGACTTAATATCAAAACCAAAAACAATCAAAACTTTGCGCACGTTCCGACAAGCTCGAGTAATGCAAAAGATAATGCTCAAAGTGCAAGCCAAGCTTTTGTAACAGTTTGGGATCTTAGCCAACCAGGCTCTGCTAATACTACAATAAAATTCGACGTAAGCTTTTCTGGCCCTGTTAGTTATACATGGAAGTCTATAGATGGATTAGATAATGGTAGCGGTAACATAACAACTACCACGGCTACAATTAATACGCTTCCAGTAGGAAAGACCATTGAACTAAGTCTTGATCCTAGCAATCTGAAAGCCTTCGCGATTGGCTCAACAGACAGAGATAGATTAATTGATGTCAAACAGTGGGGCACGGCTAACTGGACAACGATGTCAAATGCATTTGCTAATTGTCACAAGCTTAATGTTAGTGCTACCGATATCCCTAATCTAAGTGCTGTCACAGACATGAGTATGATGTTTTCAAATTGTTTTGTATTAAATGGTCCATCTAACATCAATAATTGGAACGTCTCAAATGTCACCAATATGCAGAGGTTGTTTGAATATGCTTATGTTTTTAACCAAAATATAGGAAGTTGGAAAACTACTAAAGTGACGAACATGGTACAGATGTTCTATTTTGCAACAGATTTTGACCAAAATATTGCCAGCTGGGATACCAGTAATGTAACAAATATGGCGGGGACTTTCTTTGAGGCAAATTCTTTTAGTCAAGATATTAGCAGTTGGAAAACGTCGAAGGTAACCAATATGGGCGGCATGTTTGCCTTCGCTAATTCTTTTAACCAAGATATTAGTAGCTGGGACACTAGCCAAGTTACAGATATGAGTGAAATGTTTAACAGTAATAAGTTGTTTAACCAAAACATTGCTGGATGGAATACTTCTAATGTTACAAATATGCAATCCATGTTTATTAACAGTAAGTCTTTTAATCAAGACATTAGCGGTTGGGATACTAGAAAGGTTACGACGATGAAGGATATGTTTAAAATAGCGACGGCTTTTAACCAAAGTCTTGGTAATTGGAAACTAAATTCTGTAACCGACCTTGGTGGTATGTTATCTAGCTCTGGTATGGATTGCGCAAAGTATTCTGCAACTTTGATGGGTTGGGCAGCTAATCCTAATATAGTTTCAGGTGTAAGTTTAGGTGCAGACAACAAGCTTTATACGCCTATTGCCAACGCTGCGCATCAAACATTATTAAATAAAGGATGGGCTATTAATGACCAACCTGGAGACTGTTTTTTATATGTCAATAAAAATGTAGCAACAAGTGGCAATGGCTCTTCGTGGGCAACGGCTTATAAAGAATTGGCGGATGCGTTAAAGCAGGCTTATGATAATCGATTTGCATACGGACCTCTCAAACCACTACAGATATGGGTAGCGGGTGGAACTTATACACCGCTTTATCCATACAATAGTTTTAGCACCGCTAATACAACCAATAGAAACAATACCTTTCAATTATTAAATAATGTACAGGTCTTTGGAGGTTTTGCTGGGACAGAAGACAATCTAGAGCAAAGGGATCTTAGTATAGTTGGTAATAAAAGTATCCTTAGTGGCGAGATAGGGATGCCAGCTCCAACTGATAATACGTATCACATTGTTATCTCGAATGCGAACCCTAACACAACTATTTTAGACGGCTTCACTATAAGTGGGGCATATGCAAGCGATGCACCTTTACTTTCTTCCCCAAATCCTCTTGTAATTACAGCTGGGCAAGCTGGTGGCATTTACAACTATAACAGTAGTACAATTTACAGAAATCTAATAATCCGTGATAATTTTGCACTTGGTGGAGCAGGAATGGTTAACAGAGATTCAACCTTCCCTCCTACAACAACTCCCACCCTTAAAAATATAGTCTTCATTAATAACATAGCAAGTCCGCGTAGTGCAGCTATATACAACAATAATGCGTCACCAATAATTAGCAATGTTACAATTGTTAATAATTATTCTGGTACTAATGCAAATGATGGAGGAGCAATTCTTAGCGATTCTCAATCTAGCCCAAAAATCTACAATACCGTCTTTTGGAACAATAAAAAAGGAAGCCCTACAAGTACAAATAGTTTAGGTTTAGATATTATTAACACTCTTACTGCAAGTGTAACACTCAAAAACAGCCTCACACAGAGTTACACAACAGGGAATGCTGCTGATAATAATAAAGTAGGTGTTGATCCTCAATTTGTAAATATGTCGACTGGCGATTTTAGATTGTCGACAAACAGTCCAGCAATAGATGCTGGTAATGGGACGTTGTATGCTGAAGCTGGAGGAAGTCTATATAAAGACGAAGACCTTGCTGGTCAATCTCGTACACAAGGCTGCGTGATTGATATGGGGGCTTACGAACACACAGAGTCAGAACAATTTACAATTTGGAAGGACGGCTTATGGTCAAAAAATCCACCAACCGAAGGTATAAATGCTTGTATTGATGCCACTCTCAACTTAAGCAACAAGCTTAATGTCAAAAAAATAAAAATACTTCCAGACGGACAACTCAACATCCAAAGTAACGCTAGTCTCATCGTTGCGGAAAATATCACGCAAAGCAAAGACAATCAAATTGTTTTAGAAAGCGATGCTAACCTCATCCAAGTACCTAATAATGCGCAAAATAGTAATCACAAGATTATTGTAAAGCGAAGCATCAAGATGAACAAAATGGATTATAGCTATTGGGGAACGCCGGTGTCCAATCAAAAGTTGTTAGATAACGGTGGCGATGGTTTTTCTGTTGGGACGCCTAACAATCGCATCTATTTCTATAACGAACCAAATGACTATTTCAAACCAACAACGGATCAGTATCTTGTGGCAGGAAAAGCTTATGCAATTCGAGGAAAAGATAGTTTTACTGATGGCAATTTGCCATTTACAGCGTACGAATATCAATTTAATGGAGGAATTAATAACGGACAAGTTACAGTTGAAGTTCAAAAATCTAAAAATACAGGAACGTCGGAGCATGGTAATAACCTAATCGGGAATCCTTATCCTTCCAATATCGATTTTGACAAGTTTTTTAATTTTGGAACTAACAAAAATTTTATCAGTGCTAAGGCTTGGTTCTGGACAAACGCATCACCAAGTATTGACCAGCAAGGCTCGAATTACAATGGTAACAACTATGCGTCTTTAAGCCTAACTGGTGGAGTGCCACCGACGACAGCACAACCAAATCCTAGTCTTACGCCGACGCAATATATCAAAGTTGGTCAAGGTTTTATAGTTCAGGTTAAAGATAATCCTGCTACGATAGGTGCGTTGCCTGTTACGCATCAACTTGTATTTGATAACTCTATGAGATCAGACGAAGATGGGGTTTTCTACAATGCGAACAAAGGTCAACCCAAAGACAGATTTTGGCTACAATTAACTGCAGATGATAAGTACACTAACACCATCCTTATTGGCTATGTGGGTGCTGCGACTAACAATTATGATGGTGATTATGATAGCGAATTAATGAGTGAAGGTGATGACTCGTTATACAGCATACTTCAAAATAAGAAATTGCAGATTGACGGAAGACAGTATCCGCTTAATACCGAAGACATTGTTCCGTTAGGCGCAAGATACGCTGCTAATGCTAACTATCGTTTTTCTTTAGCCGGTAAAGAAGGTGTATTTGTAAATGATCAAAACATCTTCCTGCGAGATAAATTGTTAAACAAAGAAGTTAACCTGTCAGAAACTGACTATAACTTCTCTGCGGTTAAAGGTACCGAAAGCAATCGTTTCGAAATCGCATATAAACCGAGCACGTTCTTAGCCACTCAAAACATGGGCAAGACAAACATTAAAATTTATAAAACTGCAACCGACTTTGTAATTATTAACAAAATGCCAATGCAAAAAGTTGAGCTATTTGACATGGCTGGACGCTTAATTTCTAAACTTGATAAAAACGATAACGAACTCCATATCAATCACACTAATTTGACAGAAGGTTTCTATCTTCTTAAAATCTATAGCGGCAACGAAGTATTAACAAAGAAGATTATTAAATAAAAACTAGTATTAATTAGCGTTAATCCTAAGATTTTAAAAAATAAAAACACAATGAAACAAGTCCTATCAATCATTCTTCTTTTGATGCTGAATATCAAGATTGCAGCCCAATATCAAGATAACAACAATCGTTTTAATGAAGAACAAAACATAAATAATATTAATAGCTTTCAGCAAAGTGAAGAATCTGAACAAGAATCTGAACAAGCCGATATTCCTAATGAAGAGCCACAAAAAGGTATTGGTAACCCTGGCGAACCAGCACCCATTAATCAATACACACTTGTATTATTGGGATTTGCAATCGTCGGCATTTTATTAATGAGAAAGAAAATCAACATACAAGAACAAAACTAATCAAAAGACTCGGCACAGTTAATATCTATGCCGAGTTTATTTTTGAAGAGAAAACAATGCACAAAAAAAGCTTCCGGAAAATCCGAAAGCTTTTATATTTTGCGTTAATTCTCTAAAATTATTTAGCGAATTTTTTGTACTTGTTCATGAACTTATCAACACGTCCTGCAGTATCAACTAACTTAGTTTTACCTGTGTAGAAAGGGTGAGAAGTAGAAGAGATTTCCATTTTGATTAATGGATATTCTTGACCTTCGTATTCGATAGTGTCTTTAGTATCAGCAGTAGATTTGCAAAGGAACATTTCATCGTTACTCATATCTTTGAAAACTACCAATCTATAATTTTCTGGGTGTATACCTTGTTTCATTTCAGAATTTTTTAAAAATTTTTGTTTAAATATGAGTTTCGGACGTAATGGCTTCCTACTACTCTGGTATTTGAGATTGCAAAATTAAACAATATTTTTTAATCTACAAATCTTTTATTAAAATTATTTTGGGCGTGTCCCTTTGTTTTTTTCCTAAACTTTGGCCATCCAAAAAAAAACAAGCGGGTCGCTACGTTCGCTCCTATCTTTTGTAATTGGCGCTGGATGGGTTGGTTGATGAGCGGAGCCGAAGCATCAATTACAAAAGGATATCCGCTACCATCGCTCACGCGAGCGATTCCCTGTTACTACTATACTCTTTTGGCGCTCGCTTCGCTCGCGCCCTCATCATTATATAATAGATGTTAAAACCACTGATCATTTTTTTTAAAAACTAAAAATACTTAGATCTTGTTTTGCTGTCATATTAAACGAAGGGGCGTCGTTGTGCTTAATAAAGATATCCAAAGTCGACGTCAACTCGAGTGATTTTCGCAGAAAATTGTATCGAGAGCTTTAATGACAAAAGATTTCATTTCATCATCCTTCGTAGTATGTTTGGAGCTAACGTCAGCTCGAGTGATTTTCGCAGAAAATTGTATCGAGAGCTTTTATAACAAAAGATTACACTTCCTAATCCTTATAATATATTAGCAGTCGACGTCAGCTCGAGTTATTTTCGCAGAAAATTATATTGAGAGCTTTTATAATAAAAGATTTCATTTCATCATCCTTCGTAGTATGTTTGGAGCTAACGTCAGCTCGAGTTATTTTCCCAGAAAATTATATCGAAAGCTTTAATGACAAAAGATTTCATTTCATCATCCTTCGAAGTAGGTTTGTAACTAACGTCAGCTCGAGTTATTTTTGTAGAAAATTGTATCGAGAGCTTTAATGACAAAAGATTTCATTTCATAATCCTTCGTAGTATGTTTGGAGCTAACGTCAGCTCGAGTGATTTTTGCAGAAAATTGTATCGAGAGCTTTTATAATAAAAGATTTCATTTCATAATCCTTATAATATATTAGCAGTCGACGTCAGCTTGAGTGATTTTCGCAGAAAATTGTATCGAGAGCTTTTCGAAAAAAGTTAGCATTTAATCAAGCATTGACGAGCGACATTCTTTTATTAAAAGTAGAAGATAATACAACCTTACATATCATTTTGTATTCTCGTTAAACGAAAAACGATCGAAACAACGTTTTAAAACAAAGCAAAGGCATTTAATCCATTTATGAAATCCACATTATAGAATGTGCAAAGCACTCAATAATTTTAAAATTTAATGCGCTTTATGTCGCCCAATTAAGAAATTAGATGTTATAATTTTGGTAACTTGGTTAATCTTGATATGATAAAATTGTTTTATGTTAACAATTTTTAGTATATGTTAATCAAAAAATTCTTACTTTCGTCAAATATTTAAGAAATAAAATATGAAAAGAGTCCTAGGTTTACTTTTTTTGTTTTGTGTAGCTGCTGTATCGGCTCAAGATTTTAAGATAGGAGTAACCGCTAACATCCATAAAAGTTCGATCGTTAATATTCATGATGTTTCCAAACCAGCTTGGGGAGGAGGCTTTGGCGTATTTGGTGAAATTCCTTTAGTGCAAAATGACATATTTGACTCGGCTTGGTTATACCTTGTTCCACAGATAGAATATAGTATGCAAGGCGAAAATGCAGAACCTTATGCTAACCAACCTAAGCAACAATTTCCCAATCACTACATAGGCGTTCCTATCTATATAAAATACTTTTTTCATCCTAACGGATGGAAAGGTCCTCTTTTCGTAATGGCTGGTCCCCGCGCGGAGTTCCTAATATCACATGACAGAAAAGGACCAGAGGTCTATCCTCAATTTGTTGATCAAGAACAAAAAATTAATTCTGTAGGCTTTGGACTTTCTGTAGGTGCAGGTCTTAAGCTATCTGACAAGTTAGAAGCTTTCGTAAGATTCGATAGAGGTTTTAGTAAGATATACCCAGATTATACGCACAAATCGACCACATATAACCGTTTGTTAGGTGTTGGTATTAACTACTATATAAAATCTGAATAAGATAATTTTTATTTTGAATTTATTGATGATGAAGATGGAAAAAGCAAAATTGTATTGGATGCTTTTGCTGGTGGTAGGCTTGCTAATTGGGTGTAAGCCAAAACAAAATATGGTGTATTTGCAAAACCATAATTTTGAACAAGAAGTGTCGGAAGCACGTTATCAAGGGCTTAACCTACAAGAAGGTGATGTCTTAGAGATTGTAGTTTCTGCTTACGATGATATTGCAGTTAAGCCTTTCAATCTTAGTACGATGGAGCAGACCAATAGCGCTGGACTAGATGCTGGACAAGCAGGAGCTGCTAAAGCCAACCAGTACACAGTATCATCAGACGGATATATTGCCATGCCAGTGTTAGGACAGGTTTTTTGTAAAGGCATGTCAAAACAACAGCTAAAGACTGATCTTGAGGGACGACTAAAAACCTATTTAACAGATCCTTTGGTAACCATCAAATTAGTGAATTTTAATGTTAGCATTATTGGAGAGGTCAAAAGCCCTGGCCAGAAGACGAGCACTACCGAGCGTCTTAATATTTTCCAAGCAATCGCATTGGCGGGAGATATGACCGATGGTGGAGATCGTACCAATGTGAAGCTTATACGCTATTCAGAGGATCAAAAAAAAGATGAGGTAGTAGCGCTTAACTTATCAGAATCTAACATTGTGAATTCCCCATACTACTATCTTCAACAGAATGATATCGTATACGTAGAGCCTGACAACAACAGAAAAATTGCTGCCAATAGTAATCCTAATAAAGGACTATATTTTCAGTTAGCAGGTATATTGATTGCAACCATAGCTTTAATAATAAGATTTAAGTAAACTTCATGGAGTTACTAGATTCATCACCCCATCATTCTCAAAAAAAAACGAAGATTGATATTAAAAAAGAGCTTAACAAAATTCGAAAATTGTGGCCTCTATTTATCATTCTTCCTTTGCTGTTTTATATGGCAGCAAAGATCTATATACGATACAGCCAACCGCAATATTTTAGCAAAACCACACTAAAGTTCGAACAAGCATCAGGACGTGCGGCAACGCAAGCGCTTAATGACCTCAAGAATCTTGGCGTTGGGGTGTCTAATGACGAATTGGATGCCGAGACGGTAGTGATGGTTTCTAAACCGATACTAGGCCAAGTGGTTAAAAACCTAAATCTAGATGTTAAATATTATTCGGTAGGAAAGATCAAAGAAGTTGAATATTATAATGAACTTCCTGTTCGTGCCCATGTTGTAGAGCTTAGCAATCCTGATAAGTTTGGAGGTGCTAGTTTTATTCTGGATTCGAAATCGGGTAATTCTTTTAGCTTGTCCGCTGCTGATGGTAGCAATCTTAAAAAATACCAGTTCGGCACTTTGGTAGACCTCGGTTTTGGAAAAGTTATTTTCGAAAAAACACCAGTTCATCAGTCGATTCAGAATCTTAAAATCGTATTTGCAAATCCCAAAAATGTTGTAGCAGGATTAGAAGGTGCTTTGACGGTTAGTATCTACAAAAGCCTTTTGATGGATATCAGTATGGTAAGTCCTACTTATAAAAAATCTGAGGCTATCCTTAAAGAATTGGTAGATGTTTACAACAAAGAGGGTATTAAAGATAAAAATCAGGAATCCCAGTTCACTGCCGATTTTATTGACGGTCGTTTACAAATCATTACTGATGAACTTGCAGGCATCGAGAATCAAAAAGAAGGTGTTAAACGAGAATACCAAATTACCGATCTAGCAACACAAGCGCAATTGGCACTTACCAATGTTAATGCCAATACCAAGGAAGTCTTAGGCTATGCTACGCAATTAGACTTGGTAACCTCAGTATACAATTTAGCCAATAGCAGCGCTGCCAATTTGTTGCCGACAGGACTAGGCTTAGCAGGATCTATCGATACACAGATCTCTCAGTATAACGATTTGGTGTTAACACGTAATCGTGTTTTAAAACAAGCGACCAATGCCAACCCTGCAGTAATCGAAATGAATAAACGTATTGCTGGACTCAAAGATGCTATTCGTAGTAATCTTGGCGATGTTCGTAGAACTTTGCAAGACAATATATCGAGATTACAAGGTGATATTAACAATGATAAAAGCAAGATCGATCGTTATCCAACGCAAGAGAAAATTTTCCGTAGTATTGATAGACAACAGAATTTAAAAGAAGCGCTTTACTTATTCTTATTACAAAAACGTGAAGAAAACGCCATTAACCTTGCCGTGGCGCTACCAAAAGCTAAAGTCATCAATCCTCCTTATACCACAGGCGTTGTAGCGCCAAAAGCGCAAATGATTATTTGGGGAGCGACAGCTTTAGGATTAATCCTCGCACTTGCTATTGCAGCACTACGCATCTTGCTAGATAATAAAGTCTATACCAAAAATGATGTCATTAACTTGGTTGATGACGTCAGTGTGGTCGGCGAAATCCCAGTACATGATGCCGCAAATGAGCTTATTGGGACCAATGATTTTTCTGTATTTGCTGAGTCTTTTAGGATTTTATCTTCCAACCTCAAGTATGTTCTTAAAGTTAAACAAACTCATGGTGCACCGGTTATCTTGGTAACCTCATCCGTAAAAGGTGAAGGTAAGACTACAATATCAATGAATCTTGCACTAAGTCTTGCAGGCAATGCCAAAGTCTTAATCATAGGAGCTGATATTCGTAATCCCCAACTACAACGTTTTATGACAAAAGCCAAACTAGGTCTTACAGACTATTTGGTGAGTAGTGATACCGATGTGACAGCTTATATCTCGAATACAGCTTTGTCGCCCAATCTTGATGTGATGTTTAGTGGTGCTTCTGCCCCTAACCCCAATGACTTACTAGATATGCCGAAATTTGATGAGATGATCACCTTGCTAAAAAGCAAATACCAATACATTATTTTGGACTCTGCACCAGTAATGTTGGTGTCAGATACCATGCATCTTATTGAGTCGGCAGATCTTGTCCTCTATGTGGCGAAAGCATCTTACACGGACAGAAACATGTTGCATTTTGCAGATAGCTTTATCAAAGAACACCATATTGACAAATTGTCTTTTGTTCTTAATAATGTAAAACCCGAGTTTTCACGTTATGGTAATAAGTATGGTTATGGCTACTATCATACGAAAGGAAGAAAGAAATTTTTTTGATACATTTTTAAATCATCAGAATCATAACATAAAGTAAGTGCTTTAGTATGACTTTGAAGGATACTTTATTATAGTTTAGAAATTTAATATTACTTTGTCATCAACAAAAACAATTGTAAAGAATACTGTTTTTTTGTATTTCCGGATGGGGATTACAATGTTGATATCATTGTATACTTCGCGAGTTGTTTTGGAGACTTTGGGTTTTGTCGACTATGGAATATATGCGGTTGTTGGTGGTGTTGTAGGTATTATTTCTTTTATGCAAGGTTCTCTAGGTGGAGCGACAACCAGATTTCTAAATATTGAGATGGGCAAAGAGAATGCACATAATATGAGAATTGTTTTTTCTAGTGCTTTCTATATTCATCTTGCTTTATCAGGTTTAATTTTATTACTAGGTGAAACTATAGGTTTATGGTATATCCTGAACAAACTCAACATACCAGCAGATAGATTGGATGCGGCAGTAATAGTCTATCATCTTTCGATTGTAGCGACCATTCTGACGATTATGGAAATCCCGTACAGCGCAACAATAATAGCCCATCAAAAAATGAACGTTTTTGCTTATGTATCAATTGCAGAAGCATTACTGAAATTGGGAATTGCATATCTTATTGTTGTTTCGGGTTACGATAAGCTGATAAGCTATGCGGCGCTCGTATTGCTTGCAAGTTTATTAGTCAGGATTTTTTATCAGGTATATTGTCGAGTAAAATTTGATGAGTGTCGATTAATTTGGTCTTTTGATAAGGAATATACAAAGTCGATCGCAACTTTTTTTGGTTGGGATCTCTATGGCAACTTTAGTGTAGCTGTTAAAAATCAAGGTGTACAATTAATACAAAATCATTTCTTTGGTACAATTGTTAACGCCGCAGTTGGGATTGCAAGTACAGTGACGGGTATTATTAGTGGCTTGGCTGGTAATCTTTCGTTGGCGGTTAAACCACAAATCTTCCAAGAATATGCAAAAGGAAATAGGAAAGAAGTGATGAGGTTGACTTACTTATCTTCTAAAATGTCCTTTATTTTAGTTTCTATTTTTGCAATTCCTTTTTTGATAGATGCCGATCTTTTTCTTGGCTTATGGCTAAAGAATGTGCCAGAGTATACAAACATATTTTGTAAGCTTATCCTTATACAGGTCTGTATCAGTGCATGCTTTCGCCCACTTAATGATCCTATCCACGCTACTGGAAATATAAAAATGTTAAGTTTTTTGGGTGGAAGTATTATTTTGTCTTCCATTTTTATTTCATATTTACTTTTACTAGTAAAGACATCTCCTTTAGTAATCTACCTCGTTAATATCGCAATAGCTTTTATTGGAGGACTTGTAAATATGAAGATACTAAAAAATGAAATCAATGATTTCAATTATAAGTTTTTTTTAATGCTTTTTGGTAAAAATGCTTTTTTTGTTATTATTGCTGTCTTGATTGGATTACAGCTGAAAGAGATGCTTAATATTAATGTACTTATTAGATTGCTGATTGTATCAATCTGTGTATTGTTATATGGATTACTGGTTTTTGTTTTCGTTTTGGATGCAGATCGCAGAAGAAAAATTTTGGATAGGTTTGATAATATAAAAAGAAAATTTTGGAAACAATATTAGTTAGTTTTGTAGTGCCACTATATAATAATGAACAATATATTGTAGCTTGTATCGAATCACTTCTCAAGATTAGTGATTTCAACTGTGGGTTTGAAGTCTTAGTTATAAATGATGGATCAACAGATAATTCGTACCGAACTGTAAAAGAAGCTTTTTTTGATAGCAGATATGTTAAAATTTTTGACATCGAAAACAGCGGAGTCGGTTCTGCTAGGAATTTCGGCATAGAGCAAGCGAAGGGAGAATATATATCGTTTATGGACTCTGACGATTATATGGATGCAGCTATTTTTTTTGAAATTTTAAAGTTGGCAAAAATTAACCAGCTAGATATTGCTATGTGTAATCAAGCGATACATGTAAATGAAGATACGACATTCGCAAAAGATGATAGCAAAAGTAGTTTGTCTAGGAGTATTCTTAGAGATGAAAATAAAATTTTTAATGGGATTGATTTCTTATCACTGAGTACTTTTAATGATGGGGTAGTTTGTACACTTTTTAAAAGGCAATTATTGTTTGATAATAACATTAGATTTTCCAAAAGTATTGTCTTAGAGGATTTGCTCTTTTTGTACGAAGCAATTTTAAAATCCTCACGTATGATTTCACATCCAAAGAGGTTTTATTACGTTAGGTTAAAACAAGGCTCTGCAACTAGGCAAAATAGTAAAGAGTTTTATTTCAGATTTGCGAAAGAAATGACATATGTTCTAACAGGTTTGAGACAAACGTCCCGCAAAGATTTAAAGGGGAAAAAATCGGCTGTACGACTTTTAGATCAAAAAATCCAAAATTTCGTTATAACAGTTTTAGGATATTTAGAAAGGAGTAAACATGACAAAAAAGAAATTACCACTATTTTAAATGACTTAGAAATAGTCGGACTGCTTCCTATAAAATGGAATTTTTATAAAAAAATGCCTTTAAAAGTAAAGCTGGCGTACTATGTACGTTACAGCAAATTTGTGTATTTATCTAAATTGAAAAATTAATATTGTGCTGAAACTAACCTTCCTTATCGCCGCTTACAATGTTGAAGCTTTTATTGATAAATGCGTCATATCTTGTTATGATGAGGCTTTGGCAAACGATTATGAAATTATTGTTGTTAATGATGGATCAACAGACGCAACTTTAGAAAAGCTAAATGCATTATCAAAAAAGATAAGTAATCTTAAAGTTATTGACAAAGCTAATGCAGGCTTAGGTGCTGCCCGCAACACTGGGTTGGAGCATGCGCAAGGCGATTATGTATGGATGATCGATGGCGACGATTTTCTAGAAAAGAATATTGTTTCTGAATTTCTAGAGAGGTTTAGCAATAATAATAACGATGTTTATGCTTTCAATTTTAATATTACGGATATACAAGGAAGTGTACTAAGTATAAAGTATCCTCCAAAATATGTTGCTTCGATTTTAACGGGTGCAGAATACTACAGTTTTTATTTTCAAAATAGCTATACTTGGCAATATATTTTTAAGCGCAGTATTTTTAAAGATAATCATTTGCAGTTTCAGGAAAGGATTAATATGCAAGATTCGGAGATTCTTCCCAAGATTATGTATTATGCTAATTCTGTAGAATATGTTGATACTATTGCATATAATTACGTGCAGCAAGACAGTTCATTTACCAATACATCAAATCCTGCAAAGCGGTTGCAATATTTTAATTCGATTGTACTTGTTGATAATTTGTTAGAAAAATTTAGTAACAGTCTGTCTTCTAAAGATAATTTGATAAAAACTGCCATTGCAAAAAAAAGAGAATCCTTGCATGGAATTGTGCTTAATCATCTTATCTTTTTTAAATACGATTCGAAGACTTTTAATGATGTAATACAATTACTCAAAAAAGAAAATTTTTATCCGCTAAAGGCTAAAAATCTTGGTCTTAAAATGAATCTTGTAAAAAACATGTTAAATACTAATCCAGTAATGGCAAAAGCTTTACTTAATATTGTGAGATAGATTATGGAAGTAAAGAGACTTTCCATCCTCGACGGATTGAGGTTTGTTGCAATACTAATGGTGATACTTTTTCATTATTATTCGAGATACTGCATTCCGTCTTATATCAGCTATGAGAATGTTAATACATCATATTTTGAGCATGGATATCTTGGCGTTGAGTTGTTTTTCATAATATCTGGATTTGTAATTACACTGACCTTGGACAAAAGCAAAAATTTTGCGGATTTTATGAAGCGTAGGTTGATAAGATTGTGGCCAGCAATGCTTTTATGCTCCGTATTAACTTTTGGATTTATGCACATTTTTGATGATGGAGATTTGTTTGCAAAGTCAAAGCAATTTGCTAACTTATTAGTTTCAAATACTTTTATTAATCCAGAGCTTTTTAATAATTTGTTCTCTACTCACCTAGCTTATATCGATGGCGCTTATTGGTCTTTATGGGTTGAGATTTGCTTTTATTTTTTAGTAGGAGGTTTATTTTTTATTGATAAGAAAAATCTTCAGCGCAATTTTTTTATTGTTGCCTGCGCATTGGTATCTCTACATTACATGCTTACCACTAAAATAGGTTTAGCACTAACGACGAAGTATTTTAGTGATGATTTTATAACAAAGGTTCATGATTATGTTAATGTTTTTAAGATTTGCCAATATGTACTTTGGTTTTTCTTAGGCATGCAGTTACTACAACTTTTTAAATATAAAAATATAAAAACTTAATTGTTTTTACGATGACGTTTTTAGCGCAGATCTTTATATTAATTAAATTAGGTGGAGGTTTACCCATATTGCTTTTTGGAGTAATCACCTATTTTATCCTACTATTATTTGCGTATAAACCATCAATCATTTCGTTTTTAGGAAGCCCATTAATTGCAAAATGTGGTGTTGTTTCCTATGCTGTGTATTTAATCCACCAAAATATTGGTGTCCTTATCATTATTAAGTTAAGTCCATTATTGGGGGATTATAATTGGATAACAGGAATTATTCTAAGTATGTTAGTTTTTGTCTTCGGTATTTTTATTTACAAATACTATGAGGATCCAATGTCAAAAATGCTTAAAAGAATTTTTCTTTAAACTAGATTTGCAAATATGAAACTCCTCTACATAACAAATGGTATTAATGGTTCTGGCGGACTAGAGCGGGTGCTTTCCATTAAAGCGTCATATGTCGCTGATGCGTTGGGTTATGAAGTTCATATTTTGGTACTAAATAATACTGACCAAAATCGCTTTTATTTTTTTAGTGAAAAGATTCAATTTCATTCTATTGATGTTGGAGGCAATACAATTTCTTATTTTTTAAGTTACAAAAAGGGAATTCAGAAAATTGTTGATCAAATTAATCCAAAAATTATTTTGGTTTGTGATGATGGTCTTAAAGGTTTTTTTCTACCAACGATTATTAAATCAAATGCCAAATGGATATATGAGCGGCACGCCTCGCAGGAGCTGAACAGGCAGGCAGGTCTTAAAGGAAAATTCTCTACTAAACTTATGCGTCATCATGCTTCTAAGTTTCATCGATTTGTAGTCTTAACCAATGCTAATAAGACGGAATGGACTTCGGCTAATGTCGAAGTAATTCCTAATCCGCTGAGTTTTTACCCAAAAGAATCAAGTGCTTTAGATTCCAAAAGAATCATAGTTGTGGGATCACATTCTTATAACAAAAGCTATGACAACTTACTGAAAATATGGAAAAATATAGAAACTAAATATCCTGACTGGAAATTAGATGTTTTCGGAAAAATCGATAGAGACGAAACTTATGTAAAGATGGCAAAGGAATTAAATTTGAAATCGGTGGCTTTTCATCAGCCTGTTACTGACATTCAAAAAGAATACCTACATTCGTCGATGCTATTGTTACCGTCACGCTCCGAAGGTTTTGGGATGGTGTTAATAGAAGCGATGGCTTGCGGTGTGCCTTGCATTAGTTTCGATTGTCCGTCTGGACCACGAGATATTATTAATAATGGAATTGATGGTATTTTGGTTGAAAATCAAAATTTGGAACACTTTGAGAATGCGATTATTCACTTAATAGAAAAGCGAGAACAGAGAGCAAAGATGGGATTAGAAGCAAAAGAAAATGTTCAAAAATATTTGCCGGAAAGAATTGTAAAACAATGGAATGAATTGTTTTTAAAAACTATTAACAATGATTAAGGAACCTGTTGTGTATCTAAAAGGATTAAATGGTATCAGAGCGATTGCTGCTATTGGTGTTTTGTTTAGTCATATTAATTTGTCCTTAAAACACTTTGGTGTAAATAATTACTCTTTATTTGGATTTAAAAATTCAAATGCAAGAGGATGGAATCTTGGTGAGCAGGGCGTTACTATGTTTTTTGTTTTGAGTGGTTTTCTTATTACTTTTTTATTACTCAAAGAAAAAGAAAAGACTAATCGGATCGATATAAAGAAATTCTACAAAAGAAGAATTTTAAGAATTTGGCCTCTTTACTATTTCTATTTAGGTATAAGCATTGCTTCCATAATATTATTTTCGAATCAAATGCCCAATGTTGGCATTTTGGGATTTTATGTTTTCCTATTGGCTAACATTCCTTTTATAGTTGAAAAAGCATTACCTGCATGTGATCATTTGTGGTCAATCGCAGTAGAGGAACAATTTTATCTTTTTTGGCCGCATTTGTTCAAAAAATCAAATATCGAAAATTTTTTTAAATATTTAATCATTATCTTCTGCATCTCGGTGGTTATTAGATTGCTTTTGTGGATGTTTTTTCCGTTTCGTCTTTTTACAGTTTTTTTTACAGTTAATAGATTTGACTGTATGGTTTTTGGGGCGATATGCGCAATAATTGTAATTTATAAACCTTATTTGAGGTTGTGTATTGAAAACCTCTTTGTACAATTATTCGCGTGGACAATAGTAATCATACATTTTATAAACTTTGAAATCGTAAACTCTATTGTTTCTCTCGAGTTTATGACTTTGGCTACTGGAATTATTATCATTGGACAAATTTCTGAAAATATCAAAATTGTTAACTTAGAGTTTAAGCTAAGTAATTTATTGGGTAAATACTCTTATGGTATTTATATTTATCATCCTTTGTTATTACTTTTATTTGCAAAGATGAATTTATTTGCAAGCATAGAAAATGAACTAGCAAAGCTAGTTATAGTTTATGTCGTGGTGGTGTTTGCTACAATAGGAATTGCTATCATTAGCTATGAGGTTTTTGAAAAAAGATTTATAAAACTAAAAGAAAATTTTGCAATTATACATAGTTCTAATGATTCAAGGAATTAGATATGAAGGTTCTAATTAATACAGACCAAATCCATATGCATGGTGGCATCGAAAAAGTGATGGCTACCAAAGTCAACTATTGGGCAGATTTACCTGATGTTGAAGTCTATATTGTGACCACCGAGCAACAGAATTTGCCACCACGATATCCGTTGGATGAGCGTGTTAAGCTAATCGATTTAGGTGTTAATTATGATAGAAGCAAGTCTTATTTTTCATTTGTAAATTTAAAAAAGGCTTTTAAGCATTACAAAATGCAAAAGCAAGTATTTAAAGATTTGCAACCTGATGTTATCATTTCGCCCAATTATAATTTTGATCACTATTGGTTGCCTTTTATAAAACAAAGATCGAAATTGATTAAAGAGCGTCATAGTTCGCGTTTCTATGAAATAGCTCAACGAGAAAAGGCAAATTTCTTAAAAAAACTACGCTTCAAAATCAATGATTGGCTTGAAAAAAGATACCATGCTATTGTTGTCCTTAATCCTGATGAAGCCAGCTATGTGAAAACCAATAATGCGGTAGTAATCCCAAACCCAGTTAAAATATCTAATTTATTGGCGGATATATCGGCAAAGAAAATGGTGGCTGCTGGGCGTATATCGCCTGTTAAGAATTTCGGAGATTTAATCAAAGCATGGGAAATCGTACATCTCGAATTTCCTGATTGGCAATTGGATATATATGGCGAAGATTATTTGCAGACGCAAAAGAAATTAGAACAGCAAATAGAAGAAGCTGGTTTACAAAATGTGATTCATTTCAAAGGAAGTACAGAGAATATGTTGGAGCTAATGTCACAATATAGTATTTACGCCATGACCTCCGAAACCGAATGTTTCCCAATGGTGTTACTAGAGGCTTTGTCTATTGGACTTCCGATTGTTAGTTATGATTGTCCCAACGGCCCTCGACATATTATTGACAATGGTGAAGATGGTATCTTGGTTAAACATAAAGAGGTTGAGGCTTTAGCAACAGAACTAAAGACTATGATGCGTAATCCTGCCGAGCGTATTCGTATGCAAAACTTAGCCAAGCATAATTATCTTAGCTTTACAACATCGCAAGTTATGAAGCAATGGCAAACTTTATTAAATTTGCCACATGTTTGATTGGATTCCAGTTTCGATATATACCCCAGTACATTATTACATGCTTTTTGTAATAGTACTTTTTGTATTGGTTAATTCTTGTTTGACAGAAATTGATAATCAAATAAGTCTTAAGTTATTACAATTATGCATTGGCACTTATGTTATCATTTTGATACTATATATGGGACTTCGTCCCATTAGTGGAACATATTTTGGAGACACTGCCAATTATGCTATAGCCTATTATCGAATGCAGGCCGGAGAAGAGGTTAAAATAGAAAAAGATTACGCATTCAACTACTTTATGAAATGGTGCAGTGGGATCATGAATGTTAGTAGCTTCTACTTATTGCTAGATGTTTTGTACGTAATGCCAATGTTATTTTTTTCTAAAAAATTCTTTGGTCAGTTTTGGTGGTTAGGTGCTTTATTTATGATTAGCTCATTCTCATTTTGGGCTGCAGGTACCAATGGATTACGAAATAGTTTGGGTACTTCTATTTTTTTATTAGGTTTATTTTTCTACCGACAAAAGTGGTTAATGTATCCTTTGTTTGCACTATCATACTTTATGCATGCATCCCTAGTAATCCCAATTGCAGCTTTTGTCATAAGTGGTCTTTATAAAAACCCGAAAGTCTATCTTGCGATATGGTTGCTAGCAATACCTTTATCATTAGCAGGTGGCTCTGCTTGGGCTACTTTTTTTGCTAATCTTGGTTTTGCAGAAGATCGAACGCAAGGTTATTTAACAGGAGGATCCGAGTCTTATAATAGCCAATTTTCAAAAATGGGATTTCGATGGGATTTTCTCCTATACAGTGCTTCGGCCGTATTTGCAGGTTGGTTTTTTATTTTTAAAAAAAAAATTACCGACAAGTTTTACATACATTTATTCGGGATATATTGTATAGCAAACGCTTTTTGGATTTTGGTAATTACAGCCGCTTTTAGTAACAGGTTTGCTTATCTATCTTGGTTTTTAATGCCTGTAGTTATTGCATACCCTATGTTTCGTTATAAAATATGGCCTAGACAGTATCCTTATTTGGGGGCTATACTTTTTTTGTATTATTTGTTTACTTTTATCATGAATATTTTTGTCTACGCATAATGAGTTTAATTACAGTTTTTACACCAACATATAACCGTGCCCACCTACTGCCTAGACTTTATGAAAGTTTGAAACAACAAACTTCTAAGAATTTTGTTTGGATGGTGGTTGATGATGGATCTGTTGATGATACCAAAATTCTTGTTAATAAATGGATTTTAGAAAATTTAGTTGATATTAAATATTTTTACAAAAAGAACGGCGGTATGCATACGGCTCATAATTTGGCCTATTCTGCTATAGATACGGAGCTTAATCTTTGTATTGACTCCGATGACTGGATGCCAAATGATGCTATTTCCAAAATTGAATTAACATGGAACTCTTATAAAGATACGGAAAATATAGGTGGTATTGTGGCGCTTGATGCAGATGAGAATTTGACAGTGTTAGGTAGTGTTCTCCCATCTGGTGTAGAATCTACATCATTCACTAAGCTATATCAATATTATAAAGTAACAGGAGATAAGAAAGTGATTCTTAGAACGGATATTCTTAAAAAATTTCCGCAATATCCCGAATATAGAAGCGAGAAATTGGTGCCGTTAGGTAGCTTATACATGCTAATTAGTGAAAGATATGATTTTATTTGTCTTAATGAAATTGTCTGTTGTGTAGAGTATCAAGTGTCAGGCTCATCAAATACAATAATGAAACAGTATTTTCAATCCCCAAAGGGTTTTGCCTATGCGCGGAAAATTAAATTAAAATATTATTCTAGTTATAAAGAAATCATCAAAAATTGTCTGCATTTAATTTCTATTGGCGTTTATCTAAAAGATTTTAAAATCATTTTCAAAAATAATCCTTATAAAGTATTAACGGTATTTTTATTTCCAATAGGTATAATGTTTAATGCTTATCTGCGTCATAAAGTAAAGATTTAAAAATTATGAAAGTTGCTCAAATTTGCCTTAGTTTAGGAAAAGGTGGTGCCGAAAAACTTTTGGTAGACAATGCGGATGAATATAAAATGTTGGGGGTAGATTATGAAATTATACAATTGTCATCGATACTTGAAGAACCGTCTTACATCCAAAAAATGAATAGTATTCATGTACCAGTTTATAGCTTAGGAAAAGGAGGCTTTTTTAAAATAAAATATCTTTTTAAATTAATAAAACTAATTAGCAAAAAGAGATACGATGTAGTCCACGTACATCTTTTTCCATGTTTTTATTATATTGCTATCATTAAGCCTTTTTTAAAAAATAGTCCAAAACTAATTTTTACAGAGCATAGTGTTAAAAATGGAAGGTCAAACTTGTGGCTATTTAAAATAATGGAACCTTTTATTTACAGACAGTATGATCATATTATTGCAATTTCTAAGAATGTTGAAAGTATGCTGTCCGCAAAATTGCCTTCACTCAAATCAAAAATTGTTTTAATTAACAATGGGGTAAATACGAAATTATTCAGAAATGCGATTGAATATGATAAATTCGATTTTAAGAAAGAATTAGGATTTAATGATGATTGTATACTTATTGGTATGACTGCTAGATTTTCTGCTCCTAAAGATTTTTTAACGATTGTAGATTCTTTGCAATATTTACCATCTAATTACTGTTTATGTTTAATTGGCGATGGTCCATTATTGGAAAACATTATTCAACACTCAAAAAAACTAAAGCTTGAAGATAGAATTGCATTTATGGGATTCAGAGAGGATGTTCCTCGTTTAATGAAAACAATGGATATTAATGTTTTGTCATCAGATTTCGAAGGTTTATCAGGAGTTACTCTGGAAGCATTAGCAAGTGGCGTTACTTTTTTAGGATCCGATGTACCAGGTATTAATGATATTGTTCCAAATTCAACATTTTTATTTCCAGCTGGCAATAGTGAAGATTTGGCGTCAAGTATTGAAAATTTGGTAAATAATAGGCTACTTAGGGCGGAAAATGCTCAATTGGGATTGCAACAAAGTGAGCTGTATGATTCTTATATAATGGTAGAAAAGCACATGAGGATTTATAAAATGAAATAGCATGGAATACAAGATAGAAAACATTTCAAAAGAAACTATAGAACTTTACAATTCTTGTTTTGCAAAAAATGGAACAGCAAAATCTATTGATAAAATTAAATGGCAGTTTTTAGAAAACCCTGTTAATAAACAATTTGTTGATATAGCAATTGACGAAGAAAATAATAAAGTGGCTGCAATTTATGCAATTGCACCTGTAGCATTTATTATTAATTCGGGAGTTGCTATTGGAGCGCAATCACTTGATACTATAACAGATGAAGAATATAGAGGTAAGGGATTGTTCATAAAACTTGCTAAAGATGTCTATGAAAAAGCTACTGTCGCAGAAGTTAAATTAGTTTATGGTTTTCCTAATGGTAATTCAATATACGGTTTCCAAAAAAAATTGAACTGGGATATACTTGATCCTGTACCATTTTTGTTAAAACCAATTAAGACAAAATACTTTACAAATAAAATTGGTGTATTATCATGGTTACCTAATATTAATATTGGAAGACGGCATTCTGCAGATCGCTCATACAAAATTATTGATAGTCTATCTTTTCCACATGAAGTTAACCAGCTTTGGTTAAAGTTTTCTAAAGACATTAACGTAGCGGTAAACCGGGATAAACAATATTTAGATTGGAGATATGTTGATAAGCCCAATGAGGGCTATATCATACGACATATTTATAAAAATGATGACTATTTGGGTTATGTAGTTTTTTGTATTAAAGAGAAGCATGGTGGTAAAGTTGCGTATATTATGGAACTAATTTATGATTTAGACAATCAAAAAGTAGGAGAAGAGCTTATCAAAAATGCGGTAAATGAAATTATTAATCAAGGTGCTGATTGTATTTTATCATGGTGTCTTGACCACTCGCCTAATTTCAAGATTTTTAAGAAATATGGCTTTTATAATATGCCAGAAAAGCTAAAGCCAATTGAACTACATTTTGGGGCTTGTACATTTGAGGACACATTACGACCTGTCGTGCGTAAAAGAGAAAACTGGTATTTAAGTTATTCAGATTCAGATACAGTATAATTGTATGAACGGACAATTTATTATTTCTTTAGATTTCGAACTTCATTGGGGTGTTTTTGAGGTAAGAGATGTTAATCATAGTCGCGAATATTTTCTTAATACGCGGAAGGTCATACCACTTATTTTGAGTCTTTTTGAAAAGTATGACATAGCCTGCACATGGGCGACTGTAGGGTTTCTATTTGCAAATAGTAAAAAACAATTAGAAGATTTTAAGCCAAGAGTTCTACCTTCGTATTATAATAGCAAACTTAATTATTACGATTTCTTTAATCAAGTCGGTGATAATGAAAAAGCTGACCCCTTTCATTTCGCGCCTAGTCTAATTGAAAAAATTCTTGAAACGAGTAAGCAGGAGTTAGCCTCGCATACATTTTCACATTACTATTGTTTAGAAAAGGGCAATAGTGAAGTGAGTTTTCGTGAGGATCTTCTAGCAGCTCAACATATTTCAAAAACTAACTTTGGAGTTCAGCTAGAGTCTTTGGTACTTCCTCGTAATCAGTTTGAGCAAAATTATTTGAAGGTAATAGCAGATTGCGGTTTTAAGACGGTAAGGAATAATCCAGATGTTTGGTTTTGGAAAACTGAGAATAAATATATAGCATCTTTCTCTCGAGCGATGGACACAATAGTCCCAATTAGTAAATCGCTTTGTTTTAGTAAAGCAGGTTCTGATAGTAATTTAAGTCTAATTCCAGCAAGTCGGTTTTTTAGACCGTATTCAAAAAAAGAAGAAGCGATTCAGAATCTTAAAATTAAACGGATTAAAAATGAAATGCTACATGCCGCCAAAAATAATTTGCATTATCATTTATGGTGGCATCCTCACAATTTTGGAAACTATCTGCAAAAAAATTTAGAACAGTTAGAAGATTTGTTGAAATATTATCAGTATTTAAATCATAAGTTTGGGTTCACTTCAGTATCAATGAAAACATTTAACGGAGATTAAAATGAAAGATAAAATTTATAAAATACTACCTGATTTTTTGCAAGGCTTATTGATAAGCCTTTTTAATCAGCTTGCATACAAAGAACGCTATGGTGGCAAGTATCAATATTATCTTAATAAGTTTAAAGCCAATAGAACACTGTCAAGAGAAGAATTAGTAGCTGTTCAGAAGAAACGCTTTGCTGATTTTTTATCTTTTTCAAAGGATAAAAGTAATTTCTATAAGAATTATGAGCTTGTTGAATTGGAAGACATTAGTCAGCTTCCGATTTTGAAAAAAGAGCAACTTAGACAAAGTATTAAGGATGTTGTGACTATTTCTAAAAGAGATGCAATAGTTTCTAAAACAGGTGGTACCACAGGAAAGTCTCTAGAAGTATTGTATACCGCAGATAACATGCAAGAACGCTTTGCGATGTTAGATGACTTTCGAGGACGTTCGGGATATCAACTGGGTAAAAAGACAGCTTGGTTTTCAGGAAAAGATTTACTGACTTCTAAAGATCTCACAAAAAGGAGATTTTGGAAAACAGATATTCTAAACAAAGTTCGTTATTATTCTACTTTTCATATTAAAGAAAGTTATCTTAAATATTATGTTGAAGATCTCATTAAGTATCAACCAGAGTATATGGTTGGCTTTCCTTCAACAATTCTAGAAATAGCGAAGTATGGTATTAATCATGGTTATACTTTTCCTGCAAAGACTGTTAAAGCTATTTTCCCTACTGCCGAAAGCATTACCGAGGAAATGAGACTGAATATTGAAGGATTTTTCAAAACGAAAATGCTCAACCAGTATGCATCTTCAGAAGGCGCACCTTTTATTTTTGAATGTCAAGAAGGAAGTTTACATTTAGAATTACAAAGTGGGGTTTTCGAGGTTTTGGATGATAATAACCAGCCAGCAATTGAGGGAAAATTGGTCATTACTAGTTTTACAACACAGGGGACTCCGCTTATAAGGTATGATATTGGAGATTCAATCATATTGGACGATCCCGCAAGAAGCTGTCAGTGCGGTAATAACAATCCTTTGGTAAAGGAAATACTTGGCCGTATTGATGACTATATCTATTCACCAGAAACTGGAAAAATTAACCTCGGCAATGTATCTAACACGCTTAAAGATACAAAAGGTATATTAAGATTTCAAGCAATTCAAGATGAGTTAAATACAATTAGTATTTTGTTAGTAGTTGATCATAGCTTTACTCCTAAAGTTGAAGAAGTATTTATGTCAAATTGGCGTGCTCGGGTAGGGCAACAAATGACAATCAATATGCAAATTGTACAAGAAATTCCTGTTGAAAAAAGCGGTAAATATAGAATAGTGAAAAATAATATTAAGCATTTGCTTTAAAGTGATCTTATTTTTTATCTAAAAGGGGTGTGTTTTTTTGTAAAACTATTTAGATCGTCTATTAATTGATTTTGGTATTGAGAGACTCTTGTAAACCTATACAGAACTTCGGCTCGACTCAAATATCTCTAGGATGACATACATGTGGTCATTGAGCCAAACCGAAGTCTCAAAAATCAATACGCCAAGCTGTCTTCATTCAATTTTAGCAAATCAAGATAGAAAGTTAGCTTTAAAAAATAAATCCTGCCATGCAGCTTGATGAATCGGAAAAAGTGTTCACTACGATACTTTCGCAATGTTCTCGGGCTAATCTGCAAAATTTGGCAAACGTCAGCTTCAGATAATAACATAGACTTTTGGATGGCGACACCTTTTTCTAGGGAGCTAATTAGCAAATCTTCTGCAATATGATGCAAATTCATATAATCTCCCTCACTAAAAGAAAATTTTGGTTTCATGATTTTCTTATTTTTTGGTTAATTACTATATTAAATTTACAATAATTTCATTAAAAAAACAACCATTTTAATAAATAAATAGTGCAAAAATCAAATTATATTGTTCTCTCAAAGTTTGTTATTAGCTATGCCTCATTTTAATGTATTGCAAAGAAAAAGTCTGATCATTCCTTTTGTGGTTAAACCGCCTAAATAAACCACTAACGTCAGCTCGAGTAATTTTCACAGAAAATTGTATCGAGAGCTTTTATTAAACGAAGTGGCATTGTATTGCTAAAATGCTTAAGAATCTAAACCTCGATTCTTCGTACAACTCAGCGTTTAATATATTGCAAAGAAAAAATGTGATCATTCCTTTTGTGCTTAAACAGCCTAAGTAAACCACCAACGTCAGCTCGAGTGATTTTCACAGAAAATTGTATCGAGAGCTTTACAAGAAAAGATTCACTTCATAAATCCCCAAAATGCAGTAACCTCGAACGTCAGCTCGAGTAATTTTCGCAAAAAAGTGCATCGAGAGCTTTTTGCTGAACGAAGTGACATTATGTTGCTTAAATACTTAAGGATCTAAACCTCGATTCTTTGTATAACTTATCGTTTAAAGTATTGTAAAGAAAAGTTATGATTATTCCTTTTGTGGTTAAACAGACTAATTTAATCACCAACGTCAGCTCGAGTAATTTTCTCAGAAAATTGTATCGAGAGCTTTTTGTTAAACGAAGTGGCATTGTATTACTAAAATGTTTAAGAATCTAAACCTCGATTCTTCGTGCAACTCAGCGTTTAAGGTATTGCAAGAAAAAGTATGATTATTCCATTTGTGGTTAAACAGCCTAATTTAATCACCAACGTCAGCTCGAGTGATTTTCGCAGAAAATTGTATCGAGATCTTTTGACAAGAGCTTGCATTTCAGAAGTTTTCAGAATACCATAACCACCAACGTCAGCTCGAGTAATTTTCGCAGAAAATTGTATCGAGAGCTTTTTGTTAAACGAAGTGGCATTGTATTACTAAAATGTTTAAGAGTCTAAACCTCAATTCTTCGTACAACTCAGCGTTTAATGTATTGCAAAGAAAATCTGATTATTTCTTTTGTGGTTAAACAGCCTAAATAAACAATGAACGTCAGCTCGAGTAATTTTCGGAGAAAACTATCTCGAGAGCTTTACGACAAGAACTTGCACTTCAGAAGTTCTCAGAATACCATAACCAACAACGTCAGGTCTAGTGATTTTCACAGAAAATTGTATCGAGAGCTTTACGACAAGAGCTTGCATTTCAGAAGTTCTCAGAATACCATAACCACCAACGTCAGCTCGAGTAATTTTCTCAGAAAATTGTATCGAGAGCTTTTATTAAACGAAGTGGCATTGTATTACTAAAATGTTTAAGAATCTAAACCTCGATTCTTCGTGTAACTCAGCGTTTAATATATTTCAAAGAAAAAGTATGATTATTTCTTTTGTGGTTAAACAGACTAAATTAAACCAGGAACATCAGCTTGAGTAATTTTCGGAGAAAACTATCCCGAGAGCTTTGTATTAAAACCCCAATCCATAAACCATTAAATACAATAATAGCATCGAAGAGTGGACGAACAAGCATCGAAGAAGCATCGAACAAAGTCCTACTATTGTACTTATTCTTAGACCTCTTTGGTTGCAGATGGCCTTGTCTGGTAATCTTCGGACTAGTAATTGATAACGCCTCTCATGACCTATAACTTTGGGACTACATTAACCATTAAATTTTTTGCTATGGGAAAATTAAGCGACTCCTTATTATCGGGGTCTAACGGTCGCACAGGCCGTTTAGTTGTAGCTAATGTTTTGGGAACAGAAGTTATTAGAATGCGCCCTCGTAGACGTACGAATCAACCATCAGACAAACAATCTCTCATTCAGCAAAGGATGAAAAAATGTTTGGACTTTATTGGAGGCTATTCAGCATTTGCTTGCAAACACTTTGGGTATAGAGTAGGTTTGCGCTCTTGCTATAATCTAGCGATGAATAATTTGTTGTTGGCTTTCAAAGTCGATTACACAAGTATGACCATTACACCAACCTATTCAGAAATCGCATTTTCTAAAGGTGCTTTGTTGCAGCCTCTCCCAACAGGCTTGTCAGCGAGTATCGTGGGAAGCTTTGATATAGAATGGTACAACAATGCGCCCGCTGGCAGTATTAGAGAGAATGATGATCTTCAAGTATTATTTCTACAAGACAACGCTATTACACCTATCCTTATGGAGAATATGGCAAAAAGAATCGATACAACGGTGTCAATTCCGATACCCGTATACTTGCAAGGTCAAAAAATTCATGTTTGGATAGCCTTTCGAGCAGCAGATACACCTGAAGTAGCTAACTCGATATATGTTGGCGAGGTTCAGCTAGTTTAATGAGCTTCTTAATTAAAAGGATTCAGATCAAAAAGGCAAGCAACTGTACACGTAGTTATTTCATGTAGCTTTCCTATACCACGATCCTAAAGCTTAATTGGGTACATTTTTAATGTCTTTCCTGAATCCTTTCTTTATCACTCTATACAACATACCTTTAAGATTCCAGTATCAGTATTAAGTCCCTTTACAATATCAATTCTTGTAAGAGCATCTAGATTTAATTTTCGAGGATAACATTCATCCAAGAAAAGAAGGAGTCTTCACAGATCAAAATCAAATATATTTTTCACTGCCCATCTTTTCGTATACTATAACAACAAGTGTTTCAATGCTACTATATGATATGCTAACCCAAGCTGGATGTCTGTTTCTGGACCTTTGCGCTATTGGAAGTTAAAGCAACAAGGTCGAATTTAATTTTTTATTTTTTCTATTTCGGGCAATCCTCGCACCTTTCTTAAGTCCTTGCTAGCTCGGTCGGGCTGTCCGCTGTATCTTGGAAGCTTCGCTCGGTCGTCTATGTTACGTTGCTCCTTCGTCACGCCGTAACACCGCCGCCTCGCTCCGCTCCAAGGATGCCGCTTCCATCCCTATTGCGGATGGTGGATAATAATTCGATTTTTGAATTTCAATTTTAGATTTCCGATTTTTAATTATGAATTATGAATTATGAATTATGAATTATGAATTATGAATTATGAATTATGAATTATGAATTATGAATTATGAATTATGAATTATGAATTATGAATT
>JAEXRP010000071.1:0-10563 GCA_023440705.1 Bacteroidota bacterium | reverse complement strand
AACTTATACGTGTGTAAAGTTTAGCTTGTTCGGCATCTTTCGCTAAAACTTGGATTAAAACTAAACAAATAATAACCAAGATTACAGATCCGATGTATCCGTAAACATAACCTTTTGCAGACAAAGCATCTTGTTTATCTGGCGTTGCGATATCTGGTAAAAACGAATTATAAAACACCAAACTTCCCCAAAACCCAACACTGGCTGTAACACTAAACAACAGTCCTAGCCAAACGGTATTCATCCCTGTAAACATCGCTAATCCCATACAAGATGTTGCGCCTAGATAACAGAAAAATTGCAAGAATGATTTCTTGTTACCGATCGTATCTGCCAACGATGACAAAATTGGTGACAACAAAACAACAATTACAAAAGACAAGGTTAAAGAATAACCATAAACTGCGTCTGGCTGATAATCTCTCCCGAAAATATTGATCATGTGTCTAACGGGCACTTGGATTGTTTTTCCCGTCTCTTCAACATACTCACTTCTTTCGCTAGCGGTTGTTAAAATCGAATAATAAATAGGAAAAATCGTGGATGTAATTACTAAAGAATATACAGAATTGGCCCAGTCGTATAACGCCCAAGCCTTCATGATTTTTGGATTATTTTTGATACTCACGTTTTAAGATTTCAAATATTAGAACAAATATAAAATTAATGTTGAGAAATTAAACTTCTACGAGAATTAATTTTCTGTCATTTCTGGCGCAAGTGTTGGGTCTTTGCCTTCTTTTTTCTGTTTTTCATAATCTTTGAAAAGGAACATCGCCTTCTTCTGCATCAACAAAATCGCAATAATATTGAGCCAAGCCATTAATCCAACACCGATATCGCCAAGCATCCAAGCACTTTCTGCCGTTTTGATGGTACCATAAAAAGCAGAAAACATAATCACAACTTGGAAAATTCTGATATAGATTTTTTTGTTAGAATGTTTTTGAAGATAACTAATATTGGTTTCTGCAATATAGTAATACGCCATTATAGTCGTGAATGCAAAGAAGAACAACGAAATAGCGACAAAGGCTTTCCCAATCGAAGGAAAATGTTGCGCTACTGCAAACTGCGTAAAGTCCGCACCCATTTTGACATTCGGTATATTTTCAACAACAAAACCACCTGCAGGATTTTCGACATTATACATCCCAGTGAACAAAATCATCAAAGCTGTCGCCGTACAAACAAAAATCGTATCAACATAAACGGAAAAACCTTGTACTAAACCTTGCTTCATCGGGTGCGATACTTCGGCTGCCGCGGCGGCATGTGGCGCAGTCCCCTGTCCTGCTTCGTTACTATAGATTCCACGTTTTACACCCCAAGCAATTGCCATCCCGATAATACCTCCAAAGGCAGAATCTATACCCAAAGCGGATTCAAAAATTAATTTGAAAACAGCTGGGACTTGGTGAAAATTAAGACCAATTATCACCAACGACATCAGAATATAACCTCCTGCCATAAAAGGAACAACAAATTCTGCAACCGTACTAATTCGTTTAACACCACCTATTATAATAATACCTAAAATAATTGCAACAGCAATACCAGTTATATACATAGGAATATCAAAGGCATTTTTGACCGCAACCGCAATACTGTTACTTTGTACACCAGGCAAAAACAAACCACAGCTAAAGACCGTTACCACCGCAAAGGCAATCGCGTACCATTTTAGTTTTAGACCTTTTTCGATATAGAAAGCTGGACCACCACGATATTGTCCATCTTTAACAACTTTATAATATTGTCCAAGTGAGGCTTCAACAATCGCAGACGCACTCCCAAGAAACGCTATAACCCACATCCAAAATACTGCACCAGGTCCGCCCATACCGATAGCCGTTGCCACGCCCGCAATATTCCCTGTGCCTACACGTCCAGAAATAGCTAACGCAAAAGCCTGAAACGACGAAATTCCTTTCTCAGAAGCATTGCCTTTAAATAATAATTTCCACATTTCGCGGATATAACGAATCTGTGGAAAACGCATTCGTATCGAAAAAAAGATGCCCGAAAACAAACATAAAAATATTAAAGTGTTACTCCATACAATTCCATTGATGACTTTTAAGAATTCGTCCATAGCTTTTATTAGATAGTTGAAGCTTCTAAGATAGGTTTTTTATTGATAAATGTTGGAGAATTGGCTTTCTTTATTGGAGAAAATTTCATGGAAAAGAAATTCAAACTAAGGTAAAATCAAACTTCTTTGAAATATATTATTCAGAATTAAGTATTAGAATTAGACTTTCTATTGTTTTAAAAATTCATACATTAGAAATATGAAAAGTAAATTTTCGTTCTTTATTAAAAGAATTTTTAAAAATTTAAAAACAAATGATTAATAAATTTTCAACAGTTTTGATGACCATCTTTAGCTTAATTTCTATCCAAATTACTGCTCAAAAAAACTACACTCATCTGAAAGAATATGGCTTAAACTCTAAGGTTAAAAAAGTTACAACTTACATTAAAAACATTGAAAATAACCTTATCCCAAAAGACACTTTAGGCCATGATCGAAAAACAGTTATGACTTTCGACTCCAAGGGAAATATGCTACAAAACGCACGTTATTTTATGCCAAATAAAAAAATTGATATTATAAAAGACATCATAACTTTTAATTATAATGACAATGATATAAATTACACGCAGAAAAGTGTTTTTAGAACACAAAAAGACATCCTTCAAAACTTAAAATACGTTTGGAAGGACGATTATAACTATGATATTATAAATACCGATACCAATTCTGTTGCTGATCAAGTTAGTCTAAACCAAAACTTAACACTTAAAAAAGAAATTTTTAAAAATGATGGAAAAGCAATTTATGAATCAGAATTTATCAATGAATATAAAGACGGAAAATTAGTAAAACGTACTCATAAAAATTTTGATTTTGTGGACGAAAAGCAAAGCGAATCTTTTCAAGTTGAAATTATAAAACAGCACGACAAAAACGGAAATCCAAGTCTAATATATTTTTATGATGACAAAAACGCAACAAAATTATTAGCTGTTTCTTTTAAGTTTTATGACTATTATTAAATAAAAAACGCAATGAAACTCCTGACTATTCCTCTTTTAATTTTTATAATGAATTCTTGCAACAACAAGTCTTCTACAAAAACTGAAACCGACACGATTACAAGCAAAGCTTCTCAAAAAACAAATGACAGCATCGAAATTGGCTTTTATGACAACTTTGAAAAGCTTCAAAAATTCGATTTAAAAACGGCAACTAAACAAGATTTTGATCAATTAAAATCAAATACAACTTTTCTACAAACGAAAATTGAAACCGATAAAAAGAATTTTTACTTAGAGATTGCGAACAAAAAAGTGAAATTCAAAAAATATGATGAAGATTCTACCGATGATCATAATGGAAGCGAGTATCTAGGTTATAGCCCAAATTTAGATTTGTTTGCGATACAAAATAATTCGGTTGCGGATAATTTAGGATTTGCGGACATAGATTTAATCAACAAAACGAATGCTTTTAAATACAAAATCGTTTCGCTTGGCGATTGGAGTGGCTCGATTCCGTTAGCGTCGCCCAACAATCAATTTTTGGTTTATTTCCAGAATCCCGAATACGAATCTCCAACTTTAAGTATCGCGATTTTAAAAGTTAATAATCAAAATAATCCTAAAACATTTTTAAAAGAATATGCGAGTTGTTTTGTTGATAATGACTTTTCGATTGAAGAAATAAGATGGAAAGATGACCATAATTTTGTGATAAAAGCCTATAAATCAGAGAATGATGACGCTGGTAAAGAAATTAAAAATTATTCTTATTTCTCTGCAAAATTTGATTAAATCTAATTAAAATTTACGCAGTATTAACAATTAAACGAATATTTTTATTGATAAATTAACTTTACTATTGAAAATTTTTAGTATTTTAATCAACATTTAAATAAAACAAAAATGGTAGAAATAGAAAACCTCATTAACGACTATCGGCAACAAGCGCCAACCACTTCGCAAGAAATCCTTTTTAGCAACATAGATCAACATCCAGTTTGGGAGGATAATCGAGAAATTATGCAACTTGCGACGCAACAAATATTGCAACCTGTTGGCGTACTCAGTAACGAACATGTTTTAGCTTACATCGGCGTACACGCAAGAACACCAATTACGGGAAAACGCGACAGCATTGGTTTTTTAATCACAAATTTCAGGATTTTAACACAATATGATTTTTCGGTTTTATTAACGCCTCAGCCTGCAAAAGCCACTTATTTCACTTCAAAAACTACAGCCGAGGAAGTTTCTTCTAAAGTTTGGAACGAATTTTTAACACTCAATAAATTAAGCATCCCAAATGAACAACTAGCCGCAATGCATGATGCTTTGGTAGATCTTACAAAAATCATTTTGCCCGCACTACAACAATCTGGTCACCTTCCTGAAGACATAAAAAAATCGACAAGCGTCACGACGCGAATTCCAGAATTAGGTTTACAAAAAGAGCTGAAAACTTACGCTGAAAACGAGAAAAAATTGAAAGCTTTTGCTGAAAAATTTAAAATCGAAAATATAAAGTACGGCATGGTAGACAAACCATTATTTGGTGGTGTTTATGGTTTAGTAATCACCGAAAATGGCATTACCAGTCGCGATCTTATGGAAGATAGTCAAACAAGCACTTGGGACGAAATAAAAACTGATGTGGCTCGAAATGGGAATAAAAATTTTGAAATCTTGGCAGGCAACAAAATTCATATAGTGCCTTCACATAACAACGATCTAGTCCCAGCATTGATAACCTTAATCAATGAAATTGCAACGAAGGAAATTTCTTTTTAAAATACAAAATAATGAGTTACGACATTGCATTATACCGCATCGAAACCAAATTACAAGAAGAAAAATCACAAGATGAGAACTTTTTTGAGAATGAAGCGAATTTGGTTTCTTTTACAGAAAAACAATTTCAAGATTTAAAAAATAGACTCGAAAATTATGAATATAATGTGGTCGACCAAACGAACGACCAAATAACATTTAGTCATCCAGATGAAGATTTCGGAACTGCACTTTTGACAAAAGAAGCCTTATTTTTCACAGCTAGTTGGAGTGACAATTCCATTTTTGAAGTTGGCATGACGGCCTCCGAATTTACGGATACAGGCGAGTTTGCGAAATATGATTTTCAAAATGGCGAATGGGAAAATTTTGACTAATCTCAATATTATGAAGAGACTTATTTTCATTTTTTTAATACTTAGTTTTAAATCTTTAGCCTTCGCACAAAAGGAACATAAAAGATATTACAGCAACGGAAAACTTGAAGAAAGTGGACAATTTGATGCCAATGGAAAAGCTGTTGGCGAGTGGAAATATTATTATGAGGAAGGAAATATTGAGCGTATTGAAACTTATGATGGAGACAAAGTTTTTGCGCAATCCTTTTGGAAAAATGGAAAAAAACATCAAATCTCAACTTCACAAAACGGATATTTTTTAGGAACCAGCCTCTCTTATCACGAGAATGGGCAACCTTGGAGTATTCAAAATTTTGTAAATGGAAGTTTTGACGGGATGCAGAAAAGCTTTTACAGCAATGGAAAACTAGAATATATTGGTTTTTACAAAAAAGGAATGCGCGTCGGAAAATGGGAATATTTTCATGAAAACGGAAAACGATCAATAGTTGCAACATACGATAACGATAGAAACTTGAGTACTGATTGGTATCGCGATGATGGCACACCTTGGAAGAAAGAAAAAAATGATTATAGTACCGACGGAAAACTAACTGTTTATTTTGAAGAATATCATCTTAACGGAAAATTGGAACGAACTGGAAGCTTTTTTGAAGGTGTGGAAGTCGGTACTTGGGAATATTATGATGAGAAAGGGAAATTGATAGAAAGGAAGGAGAAATAATATCATTTTAAAAGAAAATATTAGTAAAAATGCTAATTCAGATTTTTTGTTTTGTTATTTGTTGAAAAAGGAATTATTGGTCTTATTGCATTTCATGAGACGTATAATGCCAAAAACTTGCGTAGAAATTCAGTAAATACAAACTCGCAAAGTAGAATTTGATTTTTCATTTTTAAACCAAAAAAAATCGGACTCCAAAGAATCCGATTTAACATTATTAAAATAAATAATACTTAGATATTTTCGATAACAATAGCTGATGCTCCACCGCCTCCGTTACAGATTGCAGCAGCACCATATTTTGCACCATTTTGTTTTAATACGTTGATAAGTGTTACGATAATTCTAGAACCAGAACTTCCTAGTGGATGTCCAAGTGCTACTGCACCACCGTTAACATTAACTTTAGAAGCATCTAATCCTAAAATTTTGTTGTTTGCTAAACCTACAACAGAGAAGGCTTCGTTAAACTCGAAAAAGTCGATATCTGAAACTTCTAAACCTGCTTTTTTAAGAGCGATTGGTAAAGCTTTAGCTGGCGCCGTTGTAAAGTTTTCTGGCTCGTGTGCAGCATCTGCGTAAGAAACGATTTTAGCTAAAGGCTTAAGACCAAGTTCTTCCATTTTCTCTTTTGAAACCAAAATTAATGCAGAAGCTCCATCATTTAAAGTTGAAGCGTTAGCCGCTGTAACCGTTCCGTTTTCTTTTTTGAAAACTGTTGGAAGCGTCGGCAATCTATCGAAGTTTACAGACTTATATTCTTCATCTTGAGCAAAAATAACTGGCTCTCCTTTTCTTTGCGGAATCTCAACTGGCACAACTTCATCATTGAATTTTCCAGCTTCCCAAGCTGCTGCTGATCTTTTGTAAGATTCAATCGCGAAAGCATCTTGCTCTTCTCTCGTAATGTTGTAATCTGTTGCACATTTTTCTGCACAAACGCCCATGTGTACTTTGTTATAAACGTCAGTAAGACCGTCTAGTACCATCCCATCAAGCATTTTAACATCACCAAGTTTCGTTGCAACTCTAGCGTTGTAATAATGCGGAACCATCGACATATTTTCCATACCACCAGCAACAATAACATCCATATCACCAGCTTTGATAGATTGTGCAGCCATCATAACCGCCTTCATTCCAGAAGCACAAACTTTATTAATAGTAGTAGAAGGTGTATGATTTGACAAACCAGCTCCTAAAGCCACTTGACGTGCAGGCGCTTGTCCTTCGCCAGCTTGCAAAACGTTACCCATGTAGATTTCCTGAACCGCGTTAGGATCCATCCCGATTTTATCTAAAGCACCTTTAACCGCAGTTGCTCCCAATTTAGTTGCTGGTACTGTTGACAAACTTCCCATAAAACTTCCCATTGGTGTACGCACCGCTGAAACGATAAATACTTCTTTCATTATTTTTAATATTAATTATTTAAATTTTTATTTTTATTAATTCCGAAAAACATTAATGCTGCACCTACAAATTCGAAAAACCATCCCCAAGATAATTTTACGATTCCTGCAAAAGCGCTTTGCCAAGACTTAAACGGCAGAAAAGCAAAAAAATCAAGTGACTTTAGCTTAATGGCAACAATTGTAAAAATGAACAAAAAGATAAGACTTCCTGCAATTATTCTTGTCGCTTTTAGTTTTTCTTTTTGAATAAAATATAATCCTAAAGCCGACAGAGTCCAGATAATACCAGATAAATAAGGATCAATCTTCCAATAATTCCAGTTGCCAACTAACGGGATGCGTAATAATGGGAGAAAACTTCCCACAATAACTAAGATAACGCCTATTAATTGTATATTTTTCATTTTGTAAAATGCTTCGCCAAAATACGAAAAAAAACACATCTATAAAAGTGTGTTTTTAATATTGAATGTCTTTCAGTTTTATATATGGAAGTTATTTGGTTAAAAACTTTAAAATTTCCGTATTTAAAATTTTAGGCTGCTCGAACGGAACATAATGTCCAGCCTTTTTAACTATCAAAAGTTCTGATGTTTGTAAGGATTTTTGAATAAGTTCGGTATGTTCTTTTTTAATAATATCAGTTTCTCCAGCCACGACCAAGGTTGGTACTTTTATCAAATTAAGATCTTCAGGTTTTAATTTTGGTTGCGTTAGCATTAGCTTCAGAAGTCTTTTATCATCGGTATTATCTTCGTTTTCAAAATCATTATTAATGTCATTTAACAATGATTCGTCAACGCCTTCGGGATAAAGATTGGCGCCAATTATTACTAATTTATCAATCAATTCTGGGTGATTTTTAGCAAAGATCAAACCTGTATTTCCGCCATCACTCCAACCAATAATATTGATTTTAGAAAGATTAAGTTGTTTTATCACCTCTAGCAAATCATCAGCAAAGCCTTCGTACGAGTAATCTTGCTTCGAAAGATTTGTACTTCTACCCTGTCCGCGCGTATCAATCGCAACAACTTTATAATGTTTTTCAAAAAAAGGAATTTGCTTATAAAAATCCGAAATACTGCCACCATTCCCATGAAGTAAAACCAAAACAGGTCCTTCACCATAAGTTTCATAATAGATTTTAGCATCTTTGACGTCTAAAAATTCTCCCGATTTGTTGCGTCCAAAAATAGAATTCTGAGCTTCAAGTTTATATTTCATGATCGCAAGACTCACTTTCGCTTTTTCATCATCGAAGTCGTCTGCTGTTTCTGTAGAAGTTGCAATGTCTTTTTCTTGAGGAGTTTTGTTATAAGCGACTTCGATGTTCGCAATATATTGTCCAGTCGCACGTTCCCAATTACCTTGACTTTGATAACGGTACCAAAGATTCTGTCCCAAACTTTTTTTCGCGGAAACACCAAACACAAAATCTTCATTTGCTAACTTTTTATAATCAACCAATTGAAGTGTCACAGCAATTTCATTTTCATTTTTAAAAAGAAGACGATAATTGGACAAATCAATACGCTGCCAACCCGTTGTTTGGGTTTGATAAATAATATTTTCCGTTAATAAATTTTGATGCGGCAATCCATTTTTAAGACTGTAAATATTTAGTTTTAAAGTCAATTCTTCAAAACGTGAACTTGGCATAATATAGAAATTGTAAGCTTTAATCTTTGTGGTACTATAAACTTGGAAAACACTTCCTTGTTCGGCTGTTGGCGTATTTTGATTAAAAAACTTAGTGAATGTCAACATTGGACGCTTTTTCTCACCAATTAATTTATCATTTAATTTAATAGATTTTACAACAATTTCATTAAGATCAGTTTGTTTTTGATCCAAAATAACATTCGGATTCTCCTTTAAATCTTGAAAGCTAATTTGCTTATCGACAAATCCTGCTGTAGAAAATACAATAGAATCATTGGCTTTTGGATCTTTTTCAAAAATTAATTTAAATAAACCGTTTTTATCAGTTACAGTCGCCGATTCCGAAGATTTAACACCGATATTGACGTAAGCCAAAGCTTTTTTATCAACGTTAAAAACTTGTCCAGAAATCTCTGTCTGTGCTGAAATCATCAACACAGACAGAATAAATCCGAGAATAAATATGAAGAATTTAATAACAGAATTCAGAATCATTTTAAAAATCTAAATTTACTAATTCGATACCGACTTGGATGCCATTTTTACTTGGCAAAATCGCTTTATCATTGAAAATTGGAGTAAAATCTTTTTAATGAATAAGTTTTTACATCAAATAAAAATGCTCTTAATTCATTTAAAAGCATTTTGTATTATCTAAAAATTTATTCCATTCTAAAATTAATTTCCGCATCTAGCTTTGGAAATTTATAGTCCGAAACGAAGCTTTTCCCAGTGCAATCTATTTCTTTCCAACCTTTTTTACGACCCAAATCTCCGACTTCAACAACATAAGGAACAAGCTTTATATTTCTTATTTCTTCGTCGAAAATTTCTTTGTATTGTACCGCAACATCTAACACGCAGTCAAAATTGGTATTAAGCTTTACATTGCGATAGATAATGTCAAAATGACTTTCCTTATTTTCTGGAATGCTAAAATAAGTTTCGTAACCAATAGAATCGCCTCGTAAAACAGCCATCGATTTTAGAGCATAAAACAAAGCATAGGTATAGAATTTTCTTGTTTTTTCGCGACCATAATCGTCTGGATAAAATCCACCTTCAAATAAAATAGTCGGAATGCCTGATTTCATAAGATTATCACCTGCCGATGTTGGATAAAACTCATCATTATAGCGCGCTATTTGTTTCGGCAAAAAGTTTTGCATTTGGATAAATATTCCAGCAATAATTGCCATACTTTTTTTACGATTTTCTGTCAAACTTCTGTCAATATCTTCTGATGGTGCCAAAAAAGATAAGGTGGCAGGCATATCATCACTTGCTGAAAATATGGTGCGTTGATCATGAAGATTAAGCGCATAATCATAATTCTTAGCCTTGATAAAGTCTTTAAGAAGACGAAGCTCTATACTCGATTCTTTCAAAAAATCTCGATTGATATCGATATCAAATGCATTGCGACGCGTCCAGACTTCGGAACCATCAGGATTTAGCATGAAGATAAAATCAAAAGTTAAAGCCGAAAACAACTTTTGCTTAACCTCATCATTCTCTTTAAAGAATTCTAAAAGATCTAACATCGCCAATGTAGCCGTTGATT
>JAEXRP010000069.1:0-2611 GCA_023440705.1 Bacteroidota bacterium | reverse complement strand
TACAATGGTAGAGAACAGCGTTATGTGTACCGAAATTCTAAATACGAGCTGGGCGAAATTGGCGCATTTTCGATGTTAGATATTATGGCAAGTCAATCTTTTTGGAAGAATAGATTTGAAGTTTCTGCAGGTGTTAAAAACCTTTTTGATGTCACAACTATTAAAAATACTACAGTTGCAGCTAGTGGTCATAACGAATCTTCGGGCAATCTCAATTTGTTCTACGGAAGAAGTTATTTCGCAAGATTATCTTATCAATTTTAAACTCTTTTAAAAAATGAAATTATTAAAAATATTAGGCTTTTCTGTATTGACAATATTTGCACAATCTTGTTTGTCTGCCGACGAAGATCCAGTGAAGTTAGCGCCAATTTCTGGAAAAAATCTAAGTCCAAATATCGGTGGAGCCGCACAACCTAACCAAGTTTGGGTGCATCTTTCTACTGGCGAAATGACGACTAATAAAAGAACGGACTGGGATTTAGCTTTCTATACGGGAGAACAATTTCGAGTGTTGATTAATTCTTCAATTATTTCGGCGGTTGGTAAAATTCCCAATGCGACAGATATTGATAAAATCACTGTAAAAGATGTTGAAGCACTTCAGGATCAAATCCAAATCGGAACTTTCGATGCCAACAATCTTAAATATATTGATAACCCAAATGGTGATTTTCGAAACCAAACCAGCGGAATTGGAGAAATTAAAGATACAGACTCCGACAACTCAATTTATCTCCTTAACACGGGACGTGACATTTATGATGGTACAATTACAACTGGCTCTGTGATTACAGGCGGAGAGCATCGCGGTTGGATGAAGATTCAAATTTTAAAAACCGCTACTGCTTACAAAATAAAATATGCAAAGTTGGAAGAGAACTCGCATCAAGAATATGTCGTGAGCAAAGATTCTGACTATAATTTTAAATTTTTAAACCTAAATCAAAAACGTGAAGTTATCATTCATCCCAAGAAAAAAATGTGGGATTTGGGCTTCACCGTTTTCACCAATGAAGTCTACACCGCCGAAGGTCAAGCGGCTGGAAGCTATGTTTTTGCAGATTTTGTAGTATCAAATCTTGTTGATGGTGTTGGCGCATATCAGGTTAATGTTGCAACTGGACAGACATTGGACGCTGCCTACAATGCTTTCAAACTGAAAGATATCGACGCTTCCAAATTTATTTTTAATGATCAACGAGCTATTGGTGACAAGTGGCGAATTACCACTGGTAGCAACGGCGCACAGGTCTATTCTAACCGCTTTTTCATTATTAAAAGTGCTGATGGTTTCTATTTTAAATTAAGATTTAACAGGATGACCAATGACAAAGGCGAACGTGGACATACAACTTTTGAGTACGAACCATTATAAAATTTAATCAAAATTCTAAATAACAATATCTATGAAGAAAGTATTATTAGCAGCGACATTTGCGCTTGCACTTTACTCTTGTAAGAAAGACGATTCTAAAAACACAACAGAAACGCAACAATCTTCGGAAACACCAAAATCTGCAAACAAAATCGTTAGCTTATCTGGCGGAATTACAGAAATCCTAAGTGCACTTGGTCACGAGTCAGAGATTGTTGGGACAGATGTGACGAGCACTTTTCCTGAAAGTCTAAAAGCTACCGCTAAAGATTTGGGACACGTTAGAAGTATGACGATCGAACCAATCATGGCAATTAGTCCTACTTTGATTATGGCGTCGGAAAAAGACATCAATCCCGATCTTTTAGCAAAAATGAAATCTTCGGGCATCAAAACAGAATTGTTCAAACAAGAATTTTCTGTTGACGGAACTAAAAAATTAATCGAAGAAGTAGCAAAAGCTGTCGGTAACACCGATTATCAAAAGTTAAACGACAAAATTGATTCTGATATTAAGCAAATTCAGCCGCTTGCGAAAAAGCCAAAAGTGCTTTTCATCTATGCGCGTGGTAACAACTTGATGGTTTCTGGAAAAAATACGGCAATGTCTAATCTTATCGAATTGGCTGGCGGAGAAAATGCTTTCAACGATTTCGAAGATTTCAAACCATTAACGCCAGAAGCGGTGATTATAGCTAATCCTGATATTCTTTTCTTGTTTAATAGCGGATTACAAGGTGCTGGCGGTACCGACGCTGTTCTTAAAATGGCTGGTGTTGGACAGACTAATGCTGGCAAGAACAAAAAAGTGATAGCAATGGATGGTGGATTGGTGTCGAGCTTTGGTCCTCGACTTGGTGAAGCGGCTTTGGATCTTAACAAACTTCTAATTGAAAACACAAAATAAACTTTTTCTATTCATGTTAGTGGGAGGTTTGTTGCTGGTTCTGCTGGCAGCAACTTCCCTTAATATTGGAGTTTTCGACTTTAATGGAAAATCGCCATTCTTTGTTTTGTGGCAAGTTGTTAGCGGCGATTCGGCTTTATTACTAAGTGACAAATATGTGATTTGGGACGTCAGGTTGGCGCGAATTGTTATGGCAATTCTTATCGGAAGTATGTTGGCGGTTTCTGGGACGGCGTTGCAAGGTCTTTTCAAAAATCCTTTAGCAACCAGCGATTTAATTGGTTTAACAGCTGGTGCAACTTTATTAGCAGCAATTAGTATTGTGT
>JAEXRP010000001.1:0-4778 GCA_023440705.1 Bacteroidota bacterium | reverse complement strand
TTTTGTGGATGATGTTTTTCTTCACCAACTTGTCTAACAAAGAAATTACTTTTGGTAATTGCTCAGTAGCTACAGACTTTTCCGTTTCATTACGTAATACTTTCAAAGCTGTTCTAGCAGTCTTGTGGTAGTATCTATTTCTTAATTTTCTTTTTTCGTTCTGTCTGATTCTTTTCAGAGCTGATTTATGATTTGCCATAACTTCCTAAAAATTGACTGCAAAGATATGAATATTTTTTAAACTTCAAAATCTTTTTTGCAGATTTTTTCAAAATTAAATTTTCGTAGCCTATAGGGGAATCGAACCCCTGTTGCCAGGATGAAAACCTGGAGTCCTTACCACTAGACGAATAGGCCATTCGTTTTTTTGTGGTTGCAAAAGTAGATACTTTTTTTATTCCCTGCAAATCTTTTTCTAGTTTTTCAAGACTTTTTGAATGATGGAATTCTTAATGCCTTTATTTTCAATGTCTTTTTGTGCAGTAACAGCGTCTTCCAAAGTTTTATATTTACCATAAGTGTAGTAGAAAATTCCTTTTTCTTTGGTTCTTTCCACGTCTTTCAAGGTTTTTAGAAGATAAGAATCGCTTTTTAATTTGTCCTCACTAACGGCTACTTCTAGCGTGTAATAGCCAAATCCTAAAGTCTGGTTAGGTAAGAAACTTATTGCCATTGCATTTCTGAAACCTGCATCTTTAGCAGTTTTTAGATTGTTGTCTCTTACAGATGCAAGATTTGTAACAGCGTAATAATATTTGTAAACGTTGTTTTCTTTGATTGGTAAAATATAATTTAAACCTTTTAATGCAGCATCATTTTCGTTATAACGTGTCGCAGTGCTCATCAACAATATTCTGAAATCATTTTTCATTGGGATTTCAGCAGGTTTTACTGGTTCTGGTTCTTTCGCTGCTGCGAATCCTCCATTCATCGCTTTTCTGTAATCTAATAAAGCTTTGTAAATACTTTCTGCAACTTCTTTTTGACCTTTCTCTGAAGAAAGATAAGCCGCGTCATCATAATTGTTAACGAATCCAGTTTCTACAAGTACTGACGGCATCGCATTTTTTCTGAGTACGTGTAGATCGGCTTGTTTTACACCACGAGAAAAGCGGTTGTTGTCTTTCACAAAATTTTCTTCGATAAGCCCACCTAGCCATTGACTAGCTTCTAGATATTTACTCTGCTGAATTTTTAAAGCAATTAAAGATTCTGGAGAACGTGGATCATAGTTGGCGAAATTCTGTTTGTCATTTTCATCTAAGAAAATTACTTCGTTTTCCGCTTTTGCAACTTCTAGGTTCGCTTTATTTTGGTTAGGTCCTTGTACAAAAGTTTCGGTACCTTGAGTAGTAATGCTACTTCCTGGCGAAGAGTTAACGTGTACAGATACAAAAAAGTCCGCTTTATTTCGGTTAGCAAGATCGGTTCTAGAAGTCAAAGAAGGATATTCGTCAATCTTTCTTGTATAGATAACCTTGAAATCTTTGTTTTTTTCGAGCATTTTGCCCAATTTTAAAACTACGCCCAAGGTGATGTCTTTTTCTTGTACTCGACCGAGGTCGCCATAGTTTCTGTTAGCGCCAATGTCCGATCCTCCGTGTCCTGCATCCAATACAACAGTGAATTTTTTTTGACTAAAACCTAAGATTGAAAGCAATACTAGAAGTATGCTAATATATTTTTTGGAATAAAATTCTTTAGTAAACATATTAATTTTTAAAAATTAATTAATTTTGACCCGAATTACAGATGTACTGATTTGGGCAAAAGCATTTTCAAAAATATACCACTATTTTTAATTTTCCTAATTTTTAACAGTTTTTTAGCACAACAAAAGCCTATTAAAACTATTGAAATTGGGACGAAACAAGATATGATTCGCAAGAATGATACGATTCCTGCAAAGGAGCAATTAGAGGGCGTTGTTAAAACAAAAGCCGATGTAGAACGCAATTCTTTTTCCACGAAACAAACCTTCCTCGAAAAAAATGCTCAGGTCATCTACCAAGATATGCAGATTGATGCCGACTATATCCGAATCGATTGGTCGAATAGTAAAATCTATGCGCGTGGAGGTCTGGACGAGAAAGGTCGTGTTAAAGAACCTGCGGTCGCTACACAAGCTGGTAAAAAGTATGAGTACGACGAAGTTATCTACGATTATAAAACGAAACAAGCAGTTGCTTTTAATGCCAGAACTGAAGAGAGTGAAGGTGTTATTGTAGCGCAAAAAACCAAAAAGTATAACGACTCTGTGTTCTTTATGAGAAACGGAAAGTATACGACAGACACTTATTTTATTCAGAAGAAAGATACAATTGCGGATTATTATTTGTTAGCTCCTAATATTAAATTAGTAAAAGGTAAAGAAAGTTCTCAGGTTATTACAGGTCCAATCCAGATGTATATAGAGCAAGTGCCAACACCTTTGGTAATGCCATTTGCTATTTTGCCGTTTTCGGAAAAACGTTCTGCTGGTATTTTAATACCGAGTTTTGGAGAGCGTCAGGATGTTGGTTTCTTTTTAAATGGTCTCGGCTATTATCAACCTATTGGAGAACATTTTGATTTAAAAATTCTATCGGATCTTTATACAAAAGGTAGCTGGAATCTACGCCCAGAGATGAATTATCTCAAAAAATATCGTTACAGCGGACGTTTCAATGCGGAGATTGGGACTATTGTTCGAGGGATAAAAGGTTTGGATGATTATTCGCGATCGTCGACCTATAAAATTGGATGGACGCACACGCAGGATAGTAAAGCCAATCCGTTATTTACTTTTAATGCGGCAGTGGATATTACGAGTCAAAAGTTCTATAGCAACCTTTTGAACAACAATTATATTTACAATAACGAAAATCTAAAAACAAGTCAGACATCAAGAGTTAGTATCCAAAAACGGTTTTTGAGCTTGCCGATTACTATTAATGCCAATGCGACTTATTCACAGAATTTTGCGACAGGAATTACGGATATTCGTTTGCCAGATTTAACGGTGGCGATGAGTCAGTTTTATTTATTTAAACCAAAAACTGGTATGCGAACTGGACTTTTGGAAAATATGACGGTTAACACAGGCTTGTCAATGTCCAACTATGTGCAAACGACAGAAGCTGAGCTTTTCAAAGATCAAATGTGGAAGGATATGAAGACGGGGCTTCGTAATAATATTGCGTTGTCGACCAATACGAGTATTGCTAAATATTTGACTTTTACTCTAAGTGCGAATGTTGATAATGTTTTAACAACGAAAACGATTGAAAAGCGTTACAATATTTTGACGGATAAAGTTGATAATATTAGTAAAAATCAGTTTGCTGGGTTTTCAACCTTCAGTACTTCAGCGAGTTTGCAAACAGTGCTTTATAAGTTTTTAAACTTTAAAAAAGGATCAACTATCGAGGCGATTCGTCACATGGTGACACCAAGTATTAGTTTCAATTACACACCAGATTTTGCTGCTAAAAATTGGGGTTATTATCGAGAGTTTTATGGATCTCGCGGCGAGATGACCAAATATTCTATTTTTGAAGGTGGTATTTATGGTGCGCCAAGTGCAGGACTTACGCAGAGTATTGGATTTAATATCGCCAATAATTTAGAAATGAAAGTGAAGTCAAAGTCAGACTCAACGGGTGTTAAAAAACTTAAGATTTTTGAAAACTTAAATATTTCTGGTAACTACAACTTTGCAGCAGATAAAAATAAATGGTCGGTGATTAGTGTTAGTTCGCAGTCGTCTTTCTTTAATAGTAAGTTGACGGTTAATACGATGTTGACCTTAGAGCCGTACAAAATTCTATATGATGCCACTGGTAAAAATGGCGTGCGTACAGAAGATTTTGGACATTTTAGTTTACAAGGATTTAATTTGCAGTTAGGTTATTCATTAAGCGATGAGATTTTTGGAAAGAAAGAGGAATTAGGTAAAATCTATAAAAAGAAAGGTGAAATCCGTAACGAAGACTATTATTTTGATGATGATAATTATGCGAGATTTACACAACCTTGGAGTTTACGAATTAACGCAAATTACGCTTACACTAGAGGTTTGTCTTTGTTTGGAACTAAAATGGCAACCGCAGGATTGGACGGAAATATCAAGCTGACACCTTTTTGGAATATAACAGGTCGAGCGTCTTATGATTTTATATCAAAGGAAATTTCACAAGCGTCATTAGGTTTTTCTCGTGACCAGCGAAGTTTTACAATAAGCTTCAATTGGGTGCCTTTCGGGGTTTACAAAGTCTATGACTTCTTTATCGGTATTAAAGCCAATATCTTGAGCGATGCTATTAAATATAAAGACAGAAGCTTTACCCAACCAAGAAGTAGCTTCTAAAATTGATAAAAATGCTTAGATTTGTAAGCGAAATCAACAATAAACTATGAAGAAAATCATCAATACAGATAAAGCGCCAGGCGCGATTGGTCCATATTCTCAAGCTAATATGGCGAATGGCATACTCTATATTTCGGGACAGATCCCAGTTGATCCTCAAACAGGAAAATTGGCAGAAGGCATCGAAAAAAGTACGCATCAAGTGATGAAAAATCTAGAAGCTATCTTAACAGAAGCTGGTTTGACATTTAGCCATGTTGTTAAAGCTACAATTTTCTTAAAAAGTATGGACGACTTTGCTGTGATGAATGATATCTACGCGTCTTACCTAGATGCCGCTGCTTTCCCAGCTAGAGAAACAGTGCAAGTATCTTGTCTTCCTAAAAATGTAGATGTAGAAATTTCTATGATTGCACACGCAGATTAATGA
>JAEXRP010000070.1:0-36027 GCA_023440705.1 Bacteroidota bacterium | reverse complement strand
AATACAACGAATATAATCGCTAAAAAAGCTTTAATTTTAGACATTGAATAAATCGATAGTATGAGAAAAATTGTTAGTTTTTGTTTAGTCTTTGCAAGTATGTTTGCATTCTCGCAGATTGACGTTTCGCAAACTGCTAGTTCTAACCGTTGGACTTATGGAGGCGGTCTTGGTGTAGGATTTGGCAGCAACAGCTCTTTTAATATTGGTGTTTCGCCAAGAGTGGGATATCGTTTAACCGAAGATTTCGAAGCTGGACTTATGGGGAATTTTACTTACCAAACCAGCAATTATTACAATTCTACAATGTTTGGTATTGGTCCGTTTGCGAATTATTATTTTGCTCGTAACTTTTATTTGGGAAGTACATTTCAACAATACTTTGTGAATTACAACATAAAACAAGACAACGGCTACAAATTTAGCACAGACGAATCTGCTTTGTATCTTGGCGGTGGTTATATGACGCAAATCGGAAATGGTGCTTACTTTCAAGTTGGATTAATGTACAATGTCCTTTGGAAAGAAAACAAAAGTATCTTTTCTAGCGGTTTGATGCCAAGTGTTGGCTTTGTTGTAGGGCTTTAAGAATCTGAAAATTTAAAAATAAAAAATCCCAATTCTTACTCAGAATTGGGATTTTTTATTGAAAAATTTAAGTTGAATTTTTAGGCTTATGCTTTACCAAAGATCTTTTCAAGGATTCTTAAAGTAATAAGATAAGTTGGTTTTACACCTGTCAGTCCAAGACCTCCAGAAGATAGCGTGCTACCAGTTTCTAACGGATTATCCGATGCGTAATAAGCATAACAAACGAAAAGATCTTCGCTGATGTGATGACGAATTTTGCTAGCAACTTGGATGGCTTTTTGATAATGCGCGCCTTCCATTTCTAGTCCGATAGCTTTCCATGACGTATTCATAAAGTATGAAAGAATATCCTTATTCTGAAGCGATGTTCCTAATACAGTAATCATTGGTCCTTCAAAAGCTTTTAATTCATCATCTTGGAAATCCTCCAAATCTAAAGCATTCACGAACGGATAATTATCCGCTGTTCCTTCAAAAATATGAGACGTTGGAATCATGATATCACCTTTCTGACCTTCTAGGATTCCAGCTTTACCCATAATCGAAATAGATTTCACTTTCATGGTATAGATTTCGCCGTTTGCGTCGTATGGTCTTAATAATTCGTCCATAACTTCGTAAGCTTGCTCACCAAAAGCATAATCGAAAACCAAAATCACTTCATCACCTGTCGGTGCAGAATCTGCGAAAGCGGTGTTTTTAAGATTCGTTTTAGAAACGTCAATTATTTGTACATCGATGTTACTTCCACTTGTATCTTTAATGTAGATAAGACCTTGCTCTTGCGATGTATGAAGAATCTTGTCTTGTAAAGCTTTTTTGTTAGATATCTCTTCAAAAAGTTTGTAATCGATTTCTTTTTTAGCCTTTTTACCTAAAGCGTCGTTGGCGTAAAGCATGTTTTTCACACTGTGCATATTCGCGCTAATAATGTGTAGCGGACGCATGTGTAGATTGTTTTCGTAAAGAACCGACTTGATTTTGTTTGCCCATCTTTCTCCGAAAAGGTGATGACCAACGCGTTCTTGTAGAATTGCTGAAAAATAAATTTCGCGATTTCTAACTTCCTTCCAATCTTCTAAGCTAATTTGTCCTAACCAATAGATAATCTTGAATAATCTATCAGGATTGGCGTCGTCACCAAAGTCGTTGTAAGCATCCAAAGTCTCATCAAAAGTTCTTCCTAATAAAGACGAAAGATGTATTAGTGCAACTTCTTTTTCTTTGCGACTGTATTTTTTCTCGCCGATAGCAACTTCTTCGATAATTTTCCAAACACGTCTTGGTCTTCCGCCATCTTGCATATCAAAACCAATATTTCTGATTTTGTCTGCTTCAAGATAAAGGAAAGTTAAGTGGGTAAGGATGTCATAAATTTCGGAACGACCTAGTAGAACTTCGATGTTCATTTGGTGTTCGTCGATTCTGTAACAGTTTCTACGACGTTTTTTCGGAACGATTGGCTCGAAGCTACCTTTTTCAAATCCTTCATCAGAAGTCAAATGTATAAAAGCGCATTCTTCGATACCTTCGGGCAAACGGTCCAAAACATAAAGTAGACCGCTGAGTTCTATTTTATGTGGATTGCCCATGCTTCCATAGATTTCGGGTTGGATAATCATAAGAAGTTTTCTCAATGACTCACCAGAAACGCCAGAAGGTTTAAAAAATCCTCTATAAAATAAGTGTCTCATAGAAACATATAATCTTTCGATCGCTTCTGTGGTCTCTCTTGCTCTAGAATTTACCATAATGTTTTTGTTTTTAGAAAAGTGGGCAAAGTTACGAAATTTAATTATATAAAGCTAATTCCATGTAAAGATACTGTTAATCAAAAGCATTTTGTGTGTATTAAATATGATATTTGATTGTGTTTTCAAAAAATTCATAATGCATTAATATTGAATATAAGTTTTGTTAATTAAAATTTAAAACGCTATTTATTTTTAGGGGTAAATTGTAAAATTTATATCTTTTTTAAAATTTAACATTAAAATTTCAGGGGTGTGTGATTTTGTTTTTAGTTTTTTAGTAAATTTGCCCTATAAAAATATAAGCTGATGTCAACATTAAGATTTAAAGCCTTAGCAGAACTTCCTTTCAGAAATTACAGAAAAGACAATTTCGTGGACGTTCCCGTAAAACTTTCAGAATTATTCTGCAACAACGTGTTTTCAGAATACACCATGAGAGAGTATTTAACAAAAGAAGCATTCAATTCTATTATGGATGCAATTAAAAAAGGAACTCAAATCCAAAGACATATTGCAGATCAAGTTGCAGTTGCCATGAAGGATTGGGCGATGTCCAAAGGTGTAACACACTACACGCACTGGTTTCAGCCATTAACTGGGACAACTGCAGAAAAGCACGATTCATTTTTTACACCGATTGAAGGCGACAGAGCAATCGAGCGTTTCAACGGTGGAATGTTGATTCAACAAGAGCCAGACGCATCTTCTTTCCCGAATGGTGGAATCAGAAACACGTTTGAAGCAAGAGGATATACCGCTTGGGATCCAACGTCACCTGCATTTATCATGGGAACTACACTTTGTATTCCTTCGATTTTCATTTCTTATACAGGAGAAACTTTAGATTACAAAACACCTTTACTACGCGCACTTAACGCAGTTGACGAAGCTGCAACAGACGTTTGTAAAGCCTACTTTGATAAAAACGTAACGAAAGTAACGCCAACTTTAGGTTGGGAGCAAGAATATTTCTTGGTAGATTCTGCTTTGTATATTTCACGTCCTGACTTGGTGTTAACGGGTAAAACATTACTTGGCCATTCGCCAGCAAAAGGACAACAATTAGATGACCATTATTTCGGTTCAATTCCTACAAGAGTGATGAACTTCATGAAAGAACTGGAAATTGAATGTATGAAGCTAGGAATTCCAGTTACAACACGTCACAACGAAGTTGCTCCAAATCAGTTTGAATTGGCGCCAATGTTTGAGGAATGCAACGTTGCCGTTGACCACAACTCTTTGTTGATGGATATTATGGCGAGAATTGCGCACAAACATCATTTCCATATTTTGTTCCACGAAAAACCTTTCGCGGGTGTTAACGGAAGTGGAAAGCATAACAACTGGAGTTTGGCGACAGATACAGGTGAAAACCTTTTAAGCCCAGGAAAAAATCCAAAGAAAAACCTACAATTCTTAACATTCTTCGTGAATTCATTGAAAGCGGTTCACGATTATGCAGATTTGTTGAGAGCAAGTATCGCATCAGCAAGCAACGACCACCGTTTGGGAGCTAACGAAGCGCCGCCTGCAATTATCTCTGCATTTATTGGAAGTCAACTATTTAGCGTTTTGGAGGAGCTTGAAAAAGTAACCGACGGAAAACTATCTCCAGAAGAAAAAACAGAATTAAAACTGAACGTTGTTGGTAAAATTCCTGAAATTCTTTTGGACAACACAGACCGAAACAGAACATCGCCTTTTGCTTTTACAGGGAATAAATTCGAGATTCGTGCGGTTGGATCTTCCGCAAACTGTGCAGAGGTTATGACGGTGATGAATGCAATCGCTGCTAAACAACTTAGAGTTTTCAAAACAGAAGTTGACGCATTAATCGAGGGTGGACTTAAGAAAGACGAAGCTATTTTCAATGTATTAAGAGAATACATCAAACAATCGAAAACAATCTTGTTCGAAGGTGATGGTTATTCTGATGATTGGGCAAAAGAAGCAAAGAAAAGAGGATTAAACAATCACAAAACTACGCCAGAAGCGCTTAAGCAAGAATTAAATCCGAAGTTTTCAGAGCTTTTTGAAGAGTTAAAAATCTATTCTCACAGAGAATTCGAAGCGAGAAACGAAATTAAATTCGAAAAATACTCAACAGTTATCGACATCGAAGCTAGAGTTTTGGCTGATATCGCAAGAAACCACATTATTCCAGCGGCGCTTAATTATCAAAACAGATTAATTGAGAACGTAAAAGGTCTTAAAGAAATCTTTGGTGATAAAGAATTTAAGGTTTTAGGAAAAGAGCAAATCAGCTTGATTACCCAGATTTCTGAAAACGTTTCTAAAATCAAATTAGGTGTTGACGAACTTCTTAAAGAAAAAGAAACAGCGAAAAATACAAAAGACAGCCACAAACAAGCGGATGCTTATTGTAATAAAGTAAAACCTTTGTTTGATGTGATTCGCGATGGATCGGATGCATTAGAAATGATGGTTGATGACGAGCTTTGGCCGATGACCAAATACAGAGAACTTTTGTTCACAAGATAAAATCAGAAGACCTACAATCGTAGGTCTTTTTTTTGGAGCTTTTTGACTACGTCGAAAATTTTTTAATACTTTTTTATTTGAAGCTTTTTCCCGCTATCCACTATATCTTTTGTAGTGTCGCTCGGACGACTCCGCTACGCTCCGTCGCCTCGCTCCACCACAAAAGGATGCCGTTTCTATCGGGGCTAATGACTACTAACAAGTTATTTTTATACAGAATAATAATTTGAGTAGCGAAAAGCATCGAGAACTTCGATAGAGATTTTAAGCTACTGAAATAATTTCATTTAAATCAAAAAATTATACCTTATATATATGTATAACATCGAAATAAAGAAAACAGATTCTACAAATCTAGATTTCCAATCACTTGTAAAACTTTTGGATGAGGACTTAGCGATTCGTGATGGTGATGATCACGACTTTTACCATCAGTTTAATGGGATTGATACTTTGAAACATTGTTTGCTTTTATTTAAAAATGAAAAAGCAGTTGCTTGTGGCGCAATTAAATTTTATGATGACAACACGGCTGAGGTTAAAAGAATGTTTGTTCTCGAGTCAGAGCGCGGACAAGGTTTTGCATCTCAACTTTTAAAAGAATTAGAAACATGGGCAAAAGATTTAGGTTTCGAAAACTTAATCTTAGAAACAGGCGTTAATCAGCCAGAAGCAATTGCGTTGTACAAGAAGTGTAGCTATGAAATTATCGAGAACTACGGGCAATATCAAGGCGTTGAAACAAGCTTGTGTTTTATAAAATCTATCGTTACTAAATAGATGATTTCTAAAATCTAAATAGATGTCTATGATAATTGTTAAAAAATCTTAAACAAAATAAAATCGCAAAGTCCCTAAAATGGTGCTTTGCGATTTGTTTTTACTTAACATTCTTATTAAAAATGTTAAAATGTGTTAAAACGAGCTTCCGATAATTCAATATGAAAAGCTCTTTTATAGGTATTCTCTAAATTTGCCATGCATTTGAACAAAAAGAAACCTGTTTAACACGTTTAAATAAATATATATGAAGAAAAGAGTTCTGTTTTATTTAGTAGCAATCGTTACAACATTCTCACTACAATCATGTGTATCAAACTACGTTGTATCACAACCAAATATATACAAAACCGATGCCAAAGTAACTCCGGTAGTTGTTAAAGCTGAAACTTCAGATAACATTCAAGCAAAAAGAATGTTGGCATCTCTTAATAACGCTTCTAACTCGATCAAAGCATCGATGATTGCAGAAGCTATCAAGCACGAAAAAACAATCGACAGCATATTAGACGAAGCAAGTACTTATCTAGGAACGCCTTACAGATACGGTGGTACAACTAGAAGCGGAATCGACTGTTCTGCATTTGTACTTTCAGTTTTCGGCGCTGCAGCGGGTGTTAACCTTCCAAGAGTTGCTGCGGCACAATCGCAAGAAGGTGACTCTGTTGACAAGTCAGAGCTTAAAAAAGGAGATTTAGTATTCTTCTCTCATGGTAGAGGTCGTATTTCTCACGTTGGTATTGTTGAAGAAGTTGATGAGAATGGAGAAGTTAAATTTATACATTCTGCGACGTCAAGAGGTGTGATGGTCTCGTCACTTAATGATAAATATTGGGGACCGAGATATCGTTTTGCAAAAAGAATTTTGAAAGAGAATAGTTTAGTTCTTAATCAAACTTCTACTCAAAGTCAAATAAATTAAGATTAAATAATAAAAAAAACTTCAAAGTAATTTGAAGTTTTTTTGCTTTTTATTTTAGAATACTTTCGATTTTAAGTTTCGTATCCGTAGTTTCTAGTTGTTGTATAACACTTAGAAGTTCAGGATAAGCTTGTAGATCGCGCCAAGTTGTAGACAATTCAACAATATTTTTAATGCCTTGGTCGAGACTATTGATGAAATGTTTTTTCCTTTGAATTAAACCTCGGAAACCGTACGCGCCCAACACTTGAAGATAACGCATCATGATAATTGGTTTAATAGCATTTTTAAGCTCTTCTCGCTCTTTTTCTTCAGGGAATAGAGAAATATAGTAGTCTAACATCTCTTGCTTAAATTCAATAGAAAAATTGGCCTTTGCTTGATACAAAAACGAGATTACATCGTACATCAGCGGTCCAAACATTGCACCTTGATAATCGATAAAAAAAACATCGTCTTTATCATCTACCATAATATTCCTAGCTTGAAAATCTCGAATCATCAAGCCTTTTGGTTCTAATCTTGAAACTGTTTTTGTGATCGTCTGAAATTCTTTTAGAAGTTTCGATTTGTGATAATTGATTTCTAAGACATCAACTAAAAAATTCTTGAAATAATACAAGTCGTGAAGAATGGCGAGATCGTCATATTCTTCGTAATCGAATGTTTTTGTGTAATTGATTTTATTGATGCTTTTTTGCTGTAAATCAAATAGTTGATTTAGTGTTTTTCGTGCAAGCGATTTAATTCTTGTTTCATCAAATTCGGTAGAAATAATTTCTGAAAGCGTATGTTCTCCTAAATATTCTTGAATATAAACTTGACGATTTTCTGAGATTTTAAAAATCTTAGGTGTATTGAGATTTAATTTTGAAAAAACCTCTGTGAAGTAAAAGAACACTTCATTTTCTCGCAGATTGTCGTTGTCTGTGATAACGTATTTTTTATCATCAATAGTTGCGATATAATTTTTGCGCGAAGATCCGCTTTGTGGCAATGCAACAATATTGGTGTTTTCGCTCTGACAAAAGTTGTTAAAGAATTCTTTGATATGTGATTCCATAACAGCAAATTTAATTATTTAGACTTTAAGAATGTCGATATTATTGAAAGAAGCAAATAATTATGTAGTTTTGTTTTATGCTAAAAGATCTAAAACCAGTTTTGAAAATTCTTCTACGTTTTGTGGGGATTTATTTGGTTTTACTTTTATTGTATCAGTTGTATCTTAACCGGTTCGACAACGCAGTTATCGATCCGTTTTCGCGCTGGGTTGCTGGACAGGCTAATTGGTTCCAAAACACTTGCGGTTTTACATCAAGCTTACAAGACGGCGTCGGGAAGGAAGGAATTCGGTTTATTATTCAAGGTGAATATTTGACCAGAATGGTGGAAGGCTGCAATGCGATTTCGGTGATGATTATGTTTGTTGCGTTCATCTTTGCATTTTATAAAGGTGCAAAAACCATTGTGTTTGTCGTTCTTGGCTTGGTTGCGCTACACGTGATGAATTTCGTCCGAATCGCTTGTCTTAATATGGTGATGTCAGATTTTCCACAATATGGGAAGATGTTTCATGATTATGTTTTTCCTGCGATTATCTACGGAACAGTGATTATTTTGTGGATTGTTTGGATCAAGTTTTTTGCTTTAAAAAAGGAAGATGAAACCGCTTAATATTCTTTTTGTTATTCTTGGACTTGCAGGATTAATCGCCGTTAGATATTTGGAAGATAAATTATTTTATGATCCTTTTTTAGCTTATTTTAAAAATGAATTGGACGGAAGTAGCTTTCCAAAATTTAATGATACAAAACTTATTTTAAGCTATTTGCTGAGGTTTTTGCTTAATTTGATTTTTTCTACAATTATTATTCAGAATTTATTTCGAAATAAAATTTGGACTAAACAAGCGGTTGTTTTAATGCTTCTGGTCTTTGCAATCGTCTTCCTAATCTACCTTTACTGTATCTATACCAATTTCGAAATCGGAAATTTGTTCACATTCTACATCCGAAGATTCGTTATTCAACCGATGACTTTATTGCTAATTGTACCGATATTTTATTATAGAAAACATTTGTTAATGAAGGTATCTTAATTATTTCTGTCGTGCTTATCGGGTTGCGTAATATTTTGCGCAGTCCAAGTAATTCTTTTTAAAAATTCTTTTTCACGAACGGGACAGTTTTTAAGTTGACAAACTTCACAAGATTTTGGCTTACAATCATCCATGTGAAAATTAAATTCTATCTGACGTTTTGCATTTTTGGCTAGAACTAAAATCACTTTTTCCATCTCTTGATGAGCTTCTCGCAGCGAGTAATAGTAGGGGAGTGTGATGTGCGCATCGATGTGAAGATTTGCTCCAAATTGTTGAATTTTCATATTGTGGACATCAATCCAATCTTCCTCACGATTTTTTTCTAAGATATCAGCGACTTTTTCGACAAGTTTGATGTCTTGCTCGTCCATAATGCCGCTGAGTGATTTACGAACGATTTTATAACCAATAAAGATGATGTAAACGCCAAAAACCAAAGCTACTACTGCATCTAACCAATAGATTTTTGTAAAATAAACTATGATTAAACTCAAAACCACACCGCCAGTTGTAATGGTGTCGCTCATCAAATGCTTGCCCGAACTTTGCAGTACCAAAGATTTTTCTTTTAAACCTTTTTGTAACGAAATATAACCCATCACATAATTGATAATCGCAGTAATAGCAACGATCAGCATTCCCCAATCCAATTTGCCTGGAATGTTGTTGCTTAAAAGAGAATTAACCGCCTGTACAATAATGACAACACCAGCAAATATAATTAGTGTGCCTTCGACGCCAGAAGTTATAAACTCGACTTTTCCATGGCCATAAGGATGATCTTCATCTTTGGGTTTCGCTGCAACATAAAGCGAGTAAAGTCCCATGAAGGCAGCAATGATGTTGACGATGCTCTCCATAGCGTCGGAGAATACAGCATCAGAATTTGTTAAGCGCCAAGCAATGAGTTTTGCAACAAATAATACAATCCCGATGATGGCAACATTTCGTTGGAATCGAAAATTATTTTTGTTGATATTTTGACCGCTAGAATTCATAAGTTTGAAAATAGATTTGTCTTTTGTTCGGTTAATCTAATAATAAAAAAATGCCCACTTTTTGGTGAGCATTTGGTTTATACTAATTTCTTATCTAGAAGATATTCAGCGATTTGTACTGCGTTGGTTGCAGCGCCTTTTCGGAGGTTGTCTGCGACAATCCAACAGTTAAGAGTTTTCGGTTGCGAAATATCTCTACGGATTCTTCCAACAAAAACATCGTCTTTACCTTCCGCCATTAACGGCATTGGATATTGGTTGTTTTTAACATCATCCAAAACGGTAACTCCTGGAGTTTCAGAAAGGATTTTTTTAACTTCATCAAGATCAAATTCGTTTTCGAATTCGATGTTAACACTTTCAGAATGTCCGCCTTGTACAGGCACTCTAACCGCAGTCGCCGTCAAATTAAAACTGTCATCACCTAAAATCTTTTTAGGCTCTTTCATTAATTTAATTTCCTCTTTGGTGTAGTCGTCGTCTGCAAATACGTCACAATGTGGCAACGCATTTTTGAAAATTTGATAAGGATAAACTTTATCTGCGTCTTTACCTTCGATCTCGGCATTCAATTGGTCAACGGCAGCTTTTCCAGTACCAGTAACCGATTGATAAGTCGAAACAACAACACGTTTGATGTCGTATTTTTTATTTAATGGATGAAGAACCATCACCAACTGAATGGTTGAGCAGTTAGGGTTTGCGATAATTTTATCCTCTTTTTCTAAAACATCTGCATTGATTTCTGGAACCACCAATTTTTTAGTTGGATCCATTCTCCAAGCAGAAGAATTATCAATCACAAAAATACCAGCTTCTGCAAACTTTGGCGCCCAATCTAGAGAAGTGCCACCGCCAGCTGAGAAGATTGCTATTTCAGGCTTTTTGTCAATAGCAGTTTGCATGGATACCACTTCGTACTCAGTTCCTTTGTATTTGACCTTGCTACCGATAGATCTTTCAGAAGCTACTGGGATTAGCTCGGTTATAGGGAAATTTCTTTCCTCAAGAACTTTCAACATCACTTGTCCTACCATTCCGGTAGCGCCAACTACTGCTATTTTCATTGATTTAAATAAAGGTTTTAAAGGTTTAATATTTAATGATTAAAAATTATAAGTGTAAAGTAGGTAACTCATAATTTATAATTCATAACTCAAAACTATTTTACGCTCCGAAAACTTTAGCCCAAGGGAATGCAAATGCAAATAATGCAATCGCTAAAATACCCATGATAACCACTTTTAAGTTGATTGTTTCGGCAGTTTTAACTTTTTTGTTGATGATCGTCATCAAGATTACACCAATTAACATCGAGAAAGGATGCTCTACATACTGGAATCTTAAATCTGCGTTTTTCATTACAGCGCCCATGTCTAAGCCTTTTGAGAAAGTTACAGCTAACATGATAACACCAATTAGTAATTGGATGTGGAAGAAAATCATTGTAAACAATGTTGTTTTCTTTAAAAAGTTATTGACTTTGCCACTGTAACCGAACATCGTCATTAATAAGGCTACTAAGAATAAGGCAACTAACAAAAGCTCTAGATAAGCGAATCCTTTGTGTGCGTTAATTAAAATGTTGTAAAATTCCATAGTCTTTTATTTTAGGTTAACAAAGATAGCAAAAATCCCGACCTTTGGTCGGGATTTGAGATGTATTAATATTAAATTTCTTAGAATCTGTAAGATACTGTTGCAGACCATGTTCTTCCGAATCCGAAATATACTTGGTTAGCTGTATCAATTCCTTTGTAAGTTTTACCAGTTGCACCAGCATCACCTGCAAAGATTGATGTTTTACCATCAGAAATGTAATAAGTATCTAATAGGTTAAATACGTTACCTGTTAAGATAAGTTTATGACCATTTTGTAGACCAAAAGTATAAGATAAACCAGCATCGAATAAGTTATAGCTTGGTAGTTTTAAAGCACCGTTGCTATTAGGAGCTGCTGCTTTAGTAATATCGAATACAGAGTAATATCTGTCATAATAGTTCCAGTTACCGAAGATACTGAATGCCTTAACTGGTTTAACTGTAAATCCTAATGAAGCTGTTGTTTGTGCAGCATCAGAGATTTTTATTTTATCTACATACAATGTTTTTGTAGATTGACCATCTTGAGGTGTGAATGGGTTGTTGTTTTCGTCAAAAGTTGATCCTGTTGCATTACCTTTATAATACCAATCACCCATTGAGAACATAGCATTGAACTCTAAATAATCTACAGGCTTGTAGAATAATTCTAATTCTGCACCCATGTGTACTTCTTTAACACCTTCGATGTTAGCATAGATGTTTCTTGTATCTACACCATTTTGATCTTTTAATGTTAAACCTGTAAGTCTCGTGAATCTATCTTTCCATTCTGTATAGTAAACGTTAACGTTAGCTCTAAATTGAGAACTTCTGAAACCGTAACCTAATTCTGCAGAAGAGATTTTTTCGTTAGTTAATCTAGGGTTGATTACCTGTTGAGAGTTAGGGAATACAGCGTAGTTGTTAGGTTGTTTTGAGTAGTAACCAATGTTAGCAAATACGTTGTGGTTTTCATTAATGTTAAAGTTGATACCACCTTTTGCATTATATCCCCAGATGCCTTTAAAGCCTGTTTTAGTATTAACTGTTTGTCCTTGTTGTACTGTTACACCATCAAGAATCCAGTTGTCAATTCTTTGGAATTGTTGATTAGAAACTGATCCTTGTACGAATGCAGAGATTACGTCATTAGAGTATTCTAATTGTCCAAATGTTCCTAACCACATCACTTCACCATCAAAATTTCTACTAGCAATTTGAGACTTGTCTTTAATTGCTTTATCAAATGGATTAGCAGAATTTTTAGGAGCGTAAGCTTGTGTTACTGTATAATAAGGCTTTTGATTTAGGTCATTAGTTTCTCTATATTGAGAATTACCCCAGAAATCTGAAATTACACCTGGGTGGTAACCGTAGTAGTATCTACCATCAATACCAACTGAGAAATTCCAATTAGAGTTAATCTTATGTTGGAAGTTAGATAAGATACCGTACCAGTCGTGCGAGTTAACGTGTGTTCTTCTAACAAAACCGTTAGTTCTAGAACCTATACCTGGTGTTGCATTAGCTGCATTATATTTAATACCAGTCTTAGGGTCAGTCCAATCAAAAGTTGCGTTACCTTGATTCCATGCATAGATTTTATCAAATGCGATTTGACCGTTTTCGTCTTTAAAGGCAGCATCGTTAATACCTTTTGATTGCGTAACAGTTTTACCAGTACCATCTACACCTTTACCAACAATACTTCCTAAAACACCTGTTCCACCTCCTCGGCCCCATGATGCATATACAACAGTTGACAATTTAGACTTTTCGTCCATTTTCCAATCCCAGTTCATTGACATTACAGGCTTGCTATAATAGTTAACAGACTGTGACATTTCTGCTCCATTTAGATAACCCCAGTTAGAGTTGTATTTTCTATTTGGCTTATCTTCTGAACCATATTGTTGAAGGACGTCAATTCTTGATTGGTAGTTTTGGTTGTGCCATTGTGGCGCTCCAGTAAACGTGAATTGGAAATCGTGTTTTTCATTTGTCTGATTACCCAATGCAAAATAATAGTTGTATGCTTCGAAGTCAGAACCATTAATATAAGTTGCACCAGCTGTTCTAGCCATCAAGAATGATGTAGACCAACCTTTGGCAGATTTACCAGTGTTATAAGAGAACATAGTTTTTAAATAACCATCGTTACCTAAACCGACTGTTACATTACCTTCTCTTTTTTTATCAGCAGCTCTCGTTAATACGTTGATTGTACCTCCGACAGAAGCGATTGCTAATTTTGAAGAACCTAGACCTCTTTGTACCTGCATTGCAGAAGTTACATCAGAAAGTCCTGCCCAGTTAGACCAGTATACTGTACCACCTTCCATATCATTAACAGGAACCCCGTTAATCATTACTGCAGTATTACTAGTATCAAATCCACGGATGTTAACACGACCGTCACCGAAGCCACCGCCTCCTTTCGAAGTGTAAATAGAAGGTGTTGATTTTAAGATTTCTGGAAATTCTTGGTTTCCTAGACGCTCAACAATTTGAGCTTCTTTAATAGTAGATACTGCTACAGGAGTTTTTCTGTCTTTAGCGATATCTGCTACACTTGTGATAACCACTTCATCGATATCATTCGATTTTAGTGTGTCGATCGGTTTTTGCTGAGCAAAATAGATGCTCGCTGTTGATAGTGTTAAAACGATTGATAATGATCGTCTTCCGAAGTTGCTTTTCATTTGATATGAATTACTATATTTATTTGACACTGCAAATTTCAGAAATATAAATGAACCGCGTTTTAACAAACAATTAACATTTGTCAGTTTACAAGAAATTTAATATTCAGTTAACATTATGTTAAATAACAATTAACAAATGTTACTTAACTGCCTTGAGACTCAGGTCGATATTGTCCGCAGAATGTGTTAAGGCTCCTGCCGAAATATAAGTGACACCAGTCGCAGCAATCTCTTTAAGTTGTTCTCTTGTAATACCTCCGGAAGCCTCACTTTCACATTTTCCATCGATTAATTCGACTGCTTCTTTCATTGTTTTTACATCCATATTGTCGAGCATTATTCGGTCTACTTTAGCATCGATGGCTTCAGAAACTTCTTTTAGATTTCGAGTTTCGACTTCAATTTTTAGCTTCAATTTATTCTTTTGAATATAATCTTTTGCCATATTAACTGCGTTTGTAATACTTCCGTTATAGTCAATATGATTGTCTTTTAACATAATCATATCGTACAATCCGTATCTGTGGTTAGTGCCGCCACCGATAGCAACTGCCCATTTTTCGCAGATTCTAAAATTAGGAGTCGTCTTACGAGTGTCAAGTAGTTTGGTTTTAGTGCCAACCAATCTTTGATCCCATTCGTGGGTTAAAGTAGCAATACCGCTCATACGTTGCATACAATTAAGAACCAAACGTTCGGCTGTTAGGATAGATTGTGCTTTTCCAGATACCAAAAATGCAATTTCGCCAACTTTTGCTTGTTCACCATCATTAATAAACACTTCAACATTAAGATCTTTATCCACGTATTTGAAAATTTCTAAAGCCATATCAACGCCTGCCAAAATACAATTTTCCTTAACCAAAAGTTTAGCTTGTTGCTCTAGTTCTTTTGGAATAGTCGCTAAGGTTGAGTGGTCACCAGTGTTAATATCTTCTTGTATTGCAGCTTTTATAAAAGTCTGTAATGCTTTGTTGGTTACGTATGATGGTTTTTTCATGATAAATAATTGAAAATATATTACTTAATTTAAAATAATTAAAGTTTAACTTTAATAGGTCTATGCAAGATCTTTATTGTAAAATGCGCCTTTGTTTTGTTTCATTTCTAAAGATTGATCGATGATAAGTCCCGAAACGCTAACTAGATTTCTAAGCTCCGAAAGTTGCGGCGAAAGAATAGAGTAGTTGTACAATTCGCTTACGGCTTCCGAAATGTCTTGATGTTTTTTCTTTGCAATTTTAAGACGTTCATTACTTCTAACGATACTTACTAGGTCACTCATCATTTCTTGAAGCTGCTTTCTAAGATAAGTTACTAAAACCATTTCGTCCATTATTTTCATGCCATCTTCATTCCATTCTGGGATTGCTTTTAGATCATCAAAATTAAAATTATTTTCCTCAAGCAAAGTCATGGATTTCAAAGCAGCGTTGTGTCCGAATACCAAACCTTCCAATAAAGAATTGGATGCTAGTCTGTTAGCGCCATGAAGCCCAGAGTTGGTACATTCGCCAACCGCAAAAAGATTTTTGATAGACGATTGTCCGTCTTTGTCAATGTTGATGCCGCCCATCAAATAGTGCGCAGCGGGAACAACAGGAATCAGTTGTTTGAAAGGATCAATACCTTCACTCAGACATTTGTTGTAGATGTTTGGGAAATGTTTCATGAACTTTTCTTTGTCCATCTCGCGACAGTCAAGACCAACATATTCATCACCAGAGGTTTTCATTTCGTTGTCGATAGCACGAGCAACGATGTCACGAGAAGCCAATTCTTCACGTGGATCGTATTTTTGCATAAATGGTTTTCCGTTCTTCGTACGAAGTTTTGCACCATCACCACGTACCGCCTCCGAAATCAAAAACAACATTCCATCAAGTTTAGAATATAATGCCGTTGGATGAAATTGATAATATTGCATATTGCTAACCATTCCATGAGCTCTTGCTACAAAGGCAATGCCGTCGCCTGTTGCAATAATCGGATTGGTGGTGTTTTTATAAACATGACCCGCACCACCTGTTGCGACTAAAGTTATTTTTGCAGTAATTTTTTTGATTTGCTTTTGCTTTTCATCCAAGATGTAAGCACCATAACAATGGATGTTGTTGGTGTCCAACTCTTTTCCCGGAACGTGATGTTGCGTCAGTAAGTCAATTACATAATGATAGGGCAAGATTTCGATATTTGGAGAATTGCGAGCCGTTTCCAAAAGAGCGCGTTCGATTTCAAAACCTGTGATGTCTTTGTGATGAACAATTCTGTTTTCGGTGTGCCCGCCTTCGCGTCCCAGGGCAAATTTTCCATTTTCTTGATCAAATTTTGCACCCCATTCTACGATTTCGTTAAAGCGTTTTGGCGCTTCTTCCACAACCATTTTTACAATATCAGGATTGTTTTCACCATCCCCAGCACGTATGGTATCGTCAATATGTTTTTGGAAGTTATCGTTCTGAAAATCAGTGACTACAGCGAGTCCTCCTTGCGCATACTTGGTGTTGCTTTCGTCCTCGTCAGCCTTTGTGACAATCATTATTTTTGTATCAGGTAACTTTTCCGAAATTTTGATAGCGTAGGACAACCCAGAAATGCCCGATCCTATTACTAAAACATCCGTTTTTATCATATTGTTTGTGCTAGTTTTAAATAAATTTAATAAATTTTTCGACAGGTTTTCTAACTTTTTTCAAATGTTGAAACCCATCATCATCAGCTCTTTTTCCTAAAGTCAAAACCACAGCAACGCGTTCTTCGTCCATATTCAACTCCAAAAGCTCTGACAAAACATCGTGTCGAAAGCCCTCCATCGGACAAGTGTCGACGCCTTCTTCTGCAGCGGCGACAATCATAGTTCCAAGAAGTATATAAGCTTGTTTTTCAGACCAATGTCTTAGATCACTTTCAGTATGGCTCGAAGTGTATTGTTCGATGTTTTTTCTAAAAGCAGCAAGTATTTCCAAGTCGATATTTCGCTCCTTAGAGATGTGCGAAAAGTAGCCGTCAACATAATCAGAGTCGATTTTCGTTTTCGAAATAATCGCAATAACATGCGAACAAGTGCTCACTTGCGACTTGTTATAAAAAGCTGGCATTATCTTTTCCTTTTGCGCATCAGATTCGACAACAATCAATTTGTAAGGCTGCAGACCCAGCGAACTTACAGACAGTCGTCCCGCTTCCAAAATATTTTGCAAGGATTGCGAATCGATTTTTTCACCACTAAATTTCTTTACAGAATAGCGCCAAGCCAAAGCCTCTAGATAATTCATGTAACAAAGATAATCAACCATCTTCAAAATTAATTCTAAAGTTTTGTTAATTAGGAGCAATTCCAGCTTTCACTAGTCGCTATCTTGTATTTCCCCAAGCTTTTGCCTCTACAAAATACAAGATGAGCTCCAACATGCCGTTCAATCTGGGCTAGGAGATTGGGTTTCCAAAGAAAATTTAAGGATAGAATTTAGAACAATCCGCCTTTGTTTTGATTTTCAAAAAAATCGTCGGTTTGTAGATTAGCGCCTTGCGAAGCTTTAACAGCAAGTTGATCGACCAATTCGTTTTCAGGATGTCCAGCGTGACCTTTTACCCAATGGAATTTCGGAGAATGTGTTTTAAGAAACGGAATTAAAGCTTGCCAAAGGTCTGGGTTCTTAACATTTTTCCAACCACGTTTTACCCAACCAGCAATCCAGTTTTGATTAATCGCATCAGATACATATTTGCTATCAGTAAAGATATGGATGTCATGACCTTCATCTTTTATTTTGGAAAGTGCTACAACAACAGCCATCAATTCCATGCGGTTGTTGGTCGTTAATCGGAAGCCGGCCGAAAAATGTTTTTGATATTGTTTCTCAGGGACGCGCATCAAGATTCCGAATCCGCCTTTTCCAGGATTGCCACTACATGCACCGTCGGTAAAAATTTCGATTTTCAAACTCTAAATTTTAGAAAGGCATTTCATCATCATCGTCATCGTTCATTGCAGAACCAGAAACTTGTCCGCTTGAAGGTGTCGGCGGTCCAAAAACAGAATTAGGATCACCAGTTACAGTAATTTTAGCAAAATCCGGAGCTTCAAAAGCGCCACCGCCAAATCCTCCACCGCTAGGTGATGGTGCACCACCACCAAAGCTGTTAAAATAAGCAGAATTGCCTAAAGTTTCCAAATCTGCAAACTTACCAATATGTTTATGGAACGCCAATCTAACATCGGCTGTTGCACCGTTACGGTGTTTTGCGATGATAATCTCGGCTTGATTTTCGGTTTGTGTTTCTGCACCTTCTTCGTCATTATCCCAAACAGCAATTTTGTAATATTCGGGACGGAAAATAAAAGATACGATATCGGCATCCTGCTCAATCGCTCCAGATTCCCTAAGATCCGAAAGCATTGGACGCTTGCCAGGACGCGTTTCTACAGTTCTTGATAACTGAGAAAGTGCAATTACTGGGACGTTAAGTTCTTTTGCAATGGCTTTTAACGATCGAGAAATCATTGCAATTTCTTGTTCACGGTTTCCGCCACCTTTTCCAGAACTTGCGGTCATCAGCTGAAGATAATCGACCATGATAATCCTAACGCCGTGTTGCATTACCAGACGTCGACATTTTGCACGGAAGTCAAAAATCGAAAGCGATGGCGTTTCATCAATGAAAAGAGGCGCATTTTCCAAAGCCGAAACGTTGGTAAAAAGACTACTCCATTCTTGATCGGACAAAGTTCCTTTTCTTAAATTTTCTGATGAAATCCCAGTTTCCGAAGCGATCATCCTTGTGATCAACTGTACAGACGCCATCTCCAGAGAGAAAAGCGCAAGTGGAATGTTGTTGTCTACGGTAATATTTCTCGCCATCGAAAGGATAAAAGCGGTTTTACCCATCGCAGGACGTGCTGCAATAATGATAAGGTCGGAGTTTTGCCAACCTCCCGTTTCTTTATCCAAAGCTGTAAATCCTGAAGGTACACCAGAAAGACCTTCTTTATCTTTAAGCGATTTAATCTTGTCAATCGCTTCTTTTACCAAAGAGTTAGCGGTGTCAAATCCTTTTTTGATCGTTCCGTTGGTAATTTCAAAAAACGATTGCTCAGCTTTGTCAAGAAGTTCGAAGACGTCCGTAGATTCTTTATAAGAACTATCGATAACGTTAGCCGAAACATTAATTAACGAACGCAAAATATATTTCTCCAAAATCACACGAACGTGATACTCGATGTGCGCAGACGAGCTGACACCCAAAGTCAAGTCGATGATATAATGGTCGCCACCTGCCAGATTTAGTTTTTCAGTTCTTTTTAACTCCTGAATAACCGTCATCATATCGATCGGCGAGTTGCTTTCGTATAGTTTTAAAATGGCAGAAAATATCGTCTGATGTCGAGGATCGTAAAAAACTTCGGGCGTTAATAAGTCAATAGAATGGTCAAGCCCTTTTCTATCAATTAAAAAAGTACCGATAACAAGTTTTTCAAAATCAACAGCATTAGGTGGCATTTTGCCATCAGAAATCGATAATTCTTTAGCAAAATTGCCCTGTGTAAGCGACGATAAGGTTTCTTTCTGAGCCATTTTACAAAGATAGAGCTTTTAAAAATTGTGTAAAATCAAGTTCTTCACAAAAAATTATAAAAGTGATAAAAGTCTTTTGTTAAAGGAGTTTTTGATGTTGATAACTTAAATTTTAATCAAGTTTTAATCTCAAAACTGTAACAATGTTGGATTTAATTCAACTAAATTTATATACGAGTTTTTATTTTAAATCTTACAGATATGATCAAACGTTTTGCAGTTTTAGAATTCAGGAACTTTATGCGATCCAGCAGTTTTGCCTCCAATCTTGTGATGAAGATTTTGCAAGCGATGCTGATTGTGTATTTTCTGATAGCATTTGTTGGGGTTAGCGTTGCGGCTTTTTACTATCCGAAAGAAAAACTTCTGACAGATCCACTCTATTTTGTTGGGCAGTTTTTGTTGTATGCTTTTTTGGCGGATGTCTTTTTGAGATACTTTATGCAGCAGATGCCGACGCAGAATATCAAGGCTTTTTTAACCATGAATATTCCTAAAAATACTGTTGTTAAATATTTAATTTCGAAGACATTTTTGTCATTTTTTACTTGGGGAAATGCCTTTCTGTACGTCCCGTTTGTTGTTTTATTATTGATAAATGGTTACAGTATTATAGGAAGTTTAGCGTGGTTGTTTGCTATTATGTGTCTGTACTTTATTAGTAATCTTATTAATATTTTAATGAATGGTAAAGACATTATTGCTTACATCATTGGCGGCTCTTTGTTGGTTTTGGCGACTTTAGATTATTATGGAATTATCAATTTTCGATATTTTTCTGGACAATTATTTTACTCATTTTACACAAAACCTTGGCTTTGTATTGTTCCGGTTTTGATATTTATTCCTTTATTGTTTTTGGTTTTTAAACAAATTAAATCCAATTTTTATCTTGATAAAGGACTTGAATTAAAAAAAGAAGAAGGTAAAACCGAGAATATTCAATTCTTGAATAGATTTGGGATTTTAGGAACTTTTCTTAACAACGACATCCGAATGTTGAAACGTAGCAAAGCAGCAAAATCCGTAGCGATGGGCGGGTTTTTATTTTTGTTTTACGGATTGTTGATGTTTGCGAGTCCAACATACAAAACGCCAACAATGATGATGTTTCTGGGGATTTTTGTGACCGGCGGCTTCCAGATGTTATTTGGACAAAAAGTGCCGTCTTTCGATAGCTCATATTATCCGTTGATGATGACGCTAAATGTCCCTTACAAAGATTATCTAAAAGCCAAATGGTGGCTCGTAAATATTGTGACTTTTGTGTCGATGATTTTCGCTTTATTTTATGCATTTTTTGGCTGGGAAGTTTATCTCACTTTCTTTGCGGCAGGACTTTACAATATTGGTGTCAACTCGCAAGTGACGCTACTTTCGGGTGCGTTTAACAAAAATCCTATCGATCTTAATGCTGCGAAAAAGTCGATGGGACAACAGAACAATTTTAGTTTTAAAAACATATTGTTAGCGATTCCGAAGATGGCATTACCGATGTTAATCTATGGTGTAACAAGTACATTTTTCGGGACAGTTGCGGCGGTTTTAGCAATTGCAGTTGTCGGAGTTATCGGGTTTTTGCTTCGTGAAAAAATATTCGATTACATCGTTCGACTTTACAAAAAGGAAAAATACGACACTTTAACCGCTTTCAAAAAAACAACTTAAAAAAAAAATCATGATATCTATAAATAATTTATCAAAAACATACGGTGACAGAACGGTTTTAAAAATCGAAAACCTCGAATTCCCGAAAGGTCAAACGATTGGTTTAGTCGGTAACAACGGTGCTGGGAAAACAACTTTATTTAGTTTGCTTTTAGATTTAATAGAAGCTTCGACGGGATTTGTCGCGATTGATGGCGAAAAAGTCAACACCTCCGAAAATTGGAAAAATAAAGTGTCGGCTTTTATTGACGAAAGTTTTTTGATTGGCTATTTGACGCCAGAAGAATATTTTTATTTCTTGGGTGAATTGCGTGGACAGAACAAAGCGAGTGTTGATGAGTTTCTTAAGCAATTTGATGATTTTTTTAATGGAGAAATTTTAAACTCAAAAAAATATATCCGTGATCTTTCTAAAGGAAATATGAAAAAAGTTGGAATTGTTGGTGCTTTGATTGGTAAACCAGAAATTATCGTTTTGGATGAGCCTTTTGCGAATCTCGATCCAACGACACAAATTAAACTTAAAAACTTGGTGAGAAATTGGTCTCAAAATTCGGAGTCAACATTTTTGATTTCTAGTCACGATTTGGCGCACACCACCGAAATTTCCGAAAGAATAGTTGTTCTTAACAAAGGAGAATTGGTTCGCGATATCCAAACCTCGCCAGAAACGCTTCAAGAATTGGAAACTTTTTTTGCTGAAGGTCTTTAATTTTGTTTAAAATTTAGAAAAATATTAATGAAACTGTAACAAAATCGAATTTTTTGTTACCTATTGAGGAGATTAACCAAAGTCAAAAATGAAATTAAAATTTTTATCTACGGCGGCTTTAGCATTGACAGGAATGCTGATGAACGCGCAAGAAATCAAATTCGAGGAGTATAACCTTCCGAACGGGATGCACGTTATTTTGCATCAAGACAACTCGGCACCTGTTGTAACGACGGGCGTTATGTACCATGTTGGTGCTAAAGATGAGGAAGTTGGGAGAAGTGGTTTTGCACACTTTTTTGAACACCTTTTATTCGAAGGGACAAAAAATATTAAAAGAGGAGATTGGTTCAAAATAGTATCATCAAACGGTGGAACTAACAATGCCAATACGACTAACGATAGAACTTATTACTACGAAACTTTCCCTAGCAACAACTTACAATTAGGTCTTTGGATGGAAGCTGACAGATTGCGTCAGCCGATTATCAACCAAATTGGTGTTGATACACAGCGCGAAGTTGTGAAGGAAGAAAAAAGATTGCGTATGGATAACCAACCTTACGGAAACCTTTTGACAGCTTTACAAACCAACCTTTTCGCAAAACACCCTTACCGTTGGACAACGATTGGTACAATGGAAGATCTTAATAGTGCGAAATTGGAAGAGTTTCAGGATTTCTTCAAAAAATATTATTCGCCGAACAATGCAACTTTGGTTGTAGCAGGTGATTTCAAAAAAGATGAAACTAAAAAATGGATTGAAGAATATTATGGTTCTATTCCAAAAGGTCCAGAAGTTAAAAGAACAACAATAAAAGAAGATCCAATTACGCAAGCTAAAGAAGTAACTTGGAATGATCCTAACATCCAACTTCCAGCTTATTTATTTTCTTACAGAGTGCCAGGAAGTCGTGATAAAGAATCTTATGCTTTGAGCATGCTTTCGACTTATTTATCAAACGGAAAATCATCTGTGCTTTATAAAAAATTAGTAGACCAAGAGAAAAAAGCTTTGGAAGTACAAGCGATTAACTTGGGTCTAGAAGATTATGGTATTTTCGCATTTTTTGCTATTCCGATGGGATCTACAAGCAAAGATGTTTTACAAAAAGATATTGATGCCGAGATCGTAAAATTACAAACCAACCTAATCTCTGACGAAGATTATCAAAAACTTCAGAACATTGTTGAGAATCAGTTTGTAAACGCAAACTCGAGCATTCAGGGGATTGCAAGTTCTTTGGCAACATACAATGTGTTATATGGCGATACTAATTTGATTAATAAACAAATTGACATCTATCGTTCTGTAACTAAAGAGGATCTAAGAAACGCAGCAAAGAAGTATCTTAATCCTAACCAAAGAGTAATCATCAATTATCTACCTGAAAAAAAATAATCAAATGAAAAAGCAACTTACATATATAGCCGCAAGTTTTCTGATTTCAGGAATGACGATGGCTCAAAAAATAGATATCAACGCAATGCCAAAAGCAGGCCCAACGCCTAGCATCAATATTGCGACGCCTAAGACTTTCAAACTAAGCAATGGTTTGACGGTTATGGTTGTAGAAAACCACAAACTTCCGAGAGTTAACGTAACACTTTCTATGGATCGTCCGCCTGTATATGAAGGCAAAATTGTTGGCGTTAACAGCATTATGGCAGACCAATTAGGAAACGGAACGACAACAATGTCAAAAGACGATTTCAACAAAAGAGTTGACTTTTTAGGTTCGACAATTAATTTTAGTTCGAATGGTGCTTTTGCAAATACCTTGTCAAAATATTTTCCTGAAATCCTTGGTTTGATGGCAGATGCGGCGATTAATCCAAAATTCTCTGCTGACGAAATTCAGAAATCTAAAGAAAGAAGCATCGAAGCTTTAAAACTTGACGAAAAAAGTGCACAGTCCATCGCTTCTAAAGTTTCTAATGCTGTTATCTACGGTAAAAATACTGCAAGAGGTGAGTTCGAAACCGAAGCTTCAATCAATGCAATTCAGTTGAATGACGTTCAAGATGTTTATTCTAAATATTTTGCGCCAAACAACGCTTATTTAGTTGTTGTTGGGGATGTTAAATTTAAAGACGTTAAAAAACTTGTCGAAAGCAAATTTAATGCATGGAAAAAATCTTCAACAACAATTCCTGCGGTTGAACCAGCAAAAAATGTTGCTAAAACAGAAATCGAAATGATCGATGTGCCATCTGCGGTACAATCTGTAATTTCGGTTGGGAATATCACAACGCTTCAGATGAAAGACCCTCAGTTTTTCGCTGCAACAATCGCTAACTACATTCTTGGTGGCGGCGGCGAAGCACGTCTTTTCATGAATCTTCGTGAGAAAAATGCCTTTACTTATGGTGCTTATTCAAGTTTGTCAACTAGTAAATATTCACCAGAATTCAGTGCGGAATCTAGTGTAAGAAACGAAGTAACGGATAAAGCAGTTACTGAGTTTTTAAATGAATTAAAAGGTATTTCGACGATCAAACCTGAAGAATTGGCTAATGCAAAAGCGAAGTTAAAAGGTGACTTTATCCGCTCAATGGAAAAGCCAGAAACAATGGCAAAATTTGCGGTTAATTCAGAAATTTATAACCTTCCAAAAGATTTCTACGCTAACTATCTTAAGGCAATCGACAATGTAACCGTTGAAGATGTTCAGAACGCAGCCAAAGCTAATATTCTTCCTAACCAAAGTAGAATTTTTGTAGCTGGTAAGACGTCGGAAGTTGCTGATGGTCTAGAAAAATTAGGTTTCGCAGTTAACTATTATGACAAAGACGCCAACAAAATTTCAAAACCGACAGTTCAAAAAATAGATGTTACAGCGGCACAAGTTGCGGACAAATATATTACTGCAATTGGTGGTAAAGCTGCTTTGGATAAGGTGACGTCTATTGCTACAATCGCTACTGCTTCGGTTCAGGGTATGAATTTGGATATGACAATGGTTAAAGCTAAAGGAGGCAAAATGTTGATGGACATGAAGGTGATGGGCAACAGTATGCAAAAAGTAGTTTTCGATGGTGCTAATGGTAAAATGACTGCGCAAGGTCAAACGATGGATCTTCCTGCAGAGATGAAAGCTGAGTTTGCAAACGATAAAGAATTGTTTCCAGAAGTTGCTTTTGCGAAAAAAGCGGCTCTTAAAGTGTCGGGTATCGAGAAGATCAACGGCGAAGATTCTTACGCCATCAAAGATGGATCGACGGTTTATTATTACAGCGTAGCATCAGGTCTTAAAACAGGTGAAACCAAAACTCAAAAAATGAATGGTCAAGAGGTTACAATCCCAACAACATACGGCGATTACAAAGCGGTGGATGGTGTTAAACTTCCGTATAAAATTTCGCAATCTATGATGGGGCAAAGCCTTGATTTCGTTGTAAGTAATTACGAATTAAACAAAGCTAAAGACGCAGATTTCAAGTAAACCGAAATTTTTAGTTTAAATATAAAACTCCGAGTTCTATCTCGGAGTTTTTTTGTTTTTATTTGGGCGCCTTTTCCCGCTATACGCTTTTACTCCTCGCTCGCTTTCAGCTCGCTGTGGGGTAACCGCTTCTATCGGGGGCGCAACAATCTGCTGTTATAAAATCTTGGTTGTTCAAAAAAACCCTGAAAGGCTTTCAAAGCCTTTCAGGGTTTAACATTTCTTTAAAAATTATTCAAGGTTTCATTAAACAAGAAACCTCATAGGTTTTCAAAATCTATGAGGTTTAAATTTAAGAAAACTTCAAGTCTTTGATCTTTTCTCTTTCTTCTTTCCTCTACTTCAAACTTCCCACCATATCTTCAGGTTTTACCCAAGCATCAAATTGTTCCGGAGTTACCAAACCAAGTTTTACGGCTTCTTCTTTCAACGTTGTTCCGTTTTGGTGGGCGGTTTTTGCAATCTTTGCGGCGTTTTCATAGCCGATGTGTGTGTTTAAAGCGGTTACCAACATCAAAGATTTATCAACCAATTCTTTGATTCTTGGCAAGTTGGGTTCAATTCCCACTGCACAATGATCATTAAACGAAATACAAGCGTCAGCAATCAATTGCGCGGATTGTAAGAAGTTGTACGCCATCACGGGTTTGAAAACATTCAATTCATAATTTCCTTGCGTTCCCGCAAAAGAAATTGTGGTGTCGTTTCCTAAAACTTGTGCGCAAACCATGGTCATTGCTTCGTTTTGTGTCGGATTTACTTTTCCAGGCATAATGGAAGAACCTGGCTCGTTTTCGGGAATGTGAATTTCGCCAATTCCAGAGCGCGGTCCAGAAGCTAACATTCGGATATCTTGTGCAATTTTAAATAATGAAACCGCCAATTGCTTCAAAGCGCCGTGAGATTCCACAATCGCATCGTGCGCTGCCAAAGCTTCGAATTTATTTTCTGCCGTGACGAAAGGATGTCCCGTTAATTTCGCAATGTACTCTGCGACTTTTGTGTCGTAACCTTTTGGCGTGTTCAATCCCGTTCCGACTGCCGTTCCACCTAAAGCGAGTTCTGAAAGATGTGGAAGTGTATTTTTTAAAGCTCTTAATCCAAATTCTAATTGTGCAACATAACCCGAAAATTCTTGTCCCAAAGTAAGCGGCGTTGCGTCCATTAAATGCGTTCTCCCAATTTTTACAATATCTTTAAAAGCTTCGGATTTTTCCTTCAACGTAAATTTTAGTTTCTCAACTGCGGGAATAACGACATCAACCACTTTTGCATAAGCTGCGATATGCATTGTCGTTGGATATGTGTCATTTGACGATTGTGATTTGTTAACATCATCATTTGGGTGAATTTCAGATTTTTCGCCCAACTTTCCTCCATTCAAAACATGAGCACGGTTCGAAATAACTTCGTTTACATTCATGTTCGATTGCGTTCCAGAGCCAGTTTGCCAAATCACCAAAGGAAATTGATCATTTAGTTTTCCAGCTAAGATTTCATCCGCGACTTTACCAATCATGTCGCTTTTTTCTTTTGGAAGTACGCCTAAATCAGCATTAGTTAGCGCAGCCGCTTTTTTCAAATAAGCAAAAGCTTCAATAATTTCGTGCGGCATCGAACCTTCTGGACCGATTTTGAAATTGTTGCGAGAACGCTCTGTTTGCGCTCCCCAATATTTATCAGCAGGCACTTTTACTTCGCCCATTGTGTCGTGTTCTATTCTGTATTCCATATTTTTATTTATTTAAATTTTCTAGGGTCAGGATGAAGAAATTCGTACTTCAAATCATTTTCTAAATGTGCAGAAACGATTTTTCTTCCAAAACTTTCTCCCATTTTCGTTTCAATATTTTTGTTTTGAAAATCGACAACTTGTTGTTTTGTTGGATGCAAAGGCGCGACCAAATTGTAGGTTTTAGATTGTAAATTTTCGTTACTCATTTCCTCAACAATTCTGGAAATATCTTCAAAATGAATGTGATTAACTATTTGTTGTGGTTCTTTGATATTATATTTACTCAAATACCGGTCATTGCCCATCAATCCTCCTAATCGTAGAATGTTGATTTGCGGAAAATTCTTTTTCATTAAATTTTCAATACCGAAAATATTCGAGTTCAACAAACTTTCGTTCAAATTGTTTTCTGCTATTTCTTGTTCGATTTGAGGATAAATTCCAATAGAACTCATCAAGAAAATCGGTTTTTCAAAACCTTTAAGGAAAGAACTTAAGTTTTCGAATCTCTTTTTTAAAACTTCAAAATCCGCAGATTTAGAAAAAGGAATCGTGATAATGACAACATCCAAATTCTTCCAAATTCCATTAGGTTTTAAAAATTCATCTGCATCAAAATCAATTTTAAATGTTTTAAAACCCTGTTCAGAAAGCATTTTTACTTTATCATCGGATGTTGTTGTTGAGAAAATTTTATTCGTTAAAGCAAAATATTTTGCCAATCTAAACCCCAACCAACCGCAACCGATAATTCCTATTTTTTTCATTCCAAATTTTCGTTGTTTAAAATTAGTGAGAATAATTTTCAGAGCCAATTTATAATCATTATAAATATCAATAAGCTTTACTGATTTTACTCATTTTGTTCAAGTAGAGCATTTTGCAATGCTTAATTTTACGGGAATTAATTTTATTTCAGAAATCAATCAAATTATGGAATTTTCTTATCAGGAACCATTTCCTATTTTAAAAGACGATACGCAATACAAAAAGCTTTCTTCTGACTTAGTAAAAGTGGAGAAATTGGGCGACAGAGAAATCTTAACTGTTGACCCAAAAGCTTTAGAACTCCTTGCTGAAAACGCTTTGAAAGATGTTTCTTTTATGCTTCGTTCGGCGCATTTACAAAAATTAAAAAACATTATCGACGACCCAGAAGCTACGGATAATGACAGATTTGTTGCTTATAATTTGCTTCAAAATGCGGCAGTTGCGGTTCAAGGAGCGTTGCCTTCTTGTCAGGATACAGGAACGGCGATTTGCGTCGCTAAAAAAGGCGAAAACGTTTACACAGGCGCAAACGATGCAGAATGGATTTCGAAAGGAATTTACAATACGTACCAAGAGCAGAATTTAAGATATTCTCAAATCGTTCCTTTGACGATGTTTGATGAGAAAAATTCGGGTTCTAATTTGCCTGCTCAAATCGACATTTATGCCGAAGAAGGTGATGCTTACAAATTTTTATTTTTAGCAAAAGGTGGAGGTTCTGCCAACAAAACGTTCTTATATCAAAAAACAAAATCTTTGTTGAATGAAGCTTCTTTGGACGCTTTCGTGAGAGAAAGAATTATGGATTTGGGAACTGCGGCTTGTCCTCCGTACCACTTGGCTTTGGTGATTGGCGGAACTTCTGCAGAAGCGAATTTGGCGGCGGTTAAAAAGGCAAGTGCAGGTTATTATGATAATCTTCCGACTGAAGGAAATATGGGCGGTCAAGCCTTCCGTGATTTGGAATGGGAGAAAAGAGTTCAGAAAATTTGCCAAGAAAGTGCGATTGGAGCGCAGTTTGGTGGAAAATATTTAACGCACGATGTTCGTGTGATTCGCTTGCCTCGTCACGCAGCTTCTTGTCCAGTTGGAATGGGCGTTTCGTGTTCTGCGGATAGAAATATCAAAGGAAAAATTACTAAAGACGGTATTTTCTTGGAACAATTGGAAACCAATCCAGAAAAATTCTTGCCTGCGACACCTCCACATTTGGAAGAGCCTGTAACGATTGATTTGAACAGACCAATGCCAGAAATCTTGGCTGAATTGTCAAAATATCCAATCAAAACACGTTTGAAACTGAACGGAACTTTAATTGTTGCGAGAGATATTGCTCACGCAAAAATCAAAGAATTATTGGATGCAGGAAAACCAATGCCAGAATATTTCAAAAATCACCCAATTTATTACGCAGGACCAGCAAAAACGCCAAAAGGAATGCCTTCAGGAAGTTTTGGACCAACAACTGCAGGAAGAATGGATGTTTATGTGGACGAATTCCAAGCAAACGGCGGAAGTATGGTGATGCTTGCAAAAGGAAACAGAAGTAAAGATGTGACCAACGCTTGTGGAAAATATGGCGGTTTCTATTTAGGTTCTATCGGTGGTCCAGCAGCGATTTTGGCGAAAGACAACATCAAATCCGTTGAAGTGGTAGATTTCCCAGAATTAGGAATGGAAGCGGTGCGTAAAATTGAAGTCGTTAATTTCCCTGCGTTCATCATTACCGATGATAAAGGCAACGATTTCTTCGCAAATTTGGCGCATTAGAATTAGGAAGAAACTTTACTTAAGTTTTAAATATATATATAAAATGATAACGGCTGTAAATAAAACTTTGCAGCCGTTTTTTTAATTAAAAATGTGAAAATATTCTTAACTTAACTTGAGTTTGGGATAAGAAAACTAACGTCAATTCGAGTAGATTTTGCAAAAATCGTATCGAGAACTTGTCTTAAAAACTTCTCGATACACTTCGCTCCGCTGCGTTACTCGAAGTGACGAGGCTTTAATACTATTTGAAGAATAATAACCTCCGTCAGTTCGAGTAGCGTTTTCGAAATAAAATGAAGAAAATGCGTATCGAGAACTATCATTGTTACAATTTTTATATTTAAATCTAAACAATCTCCAATGAAATACAATAAAATCTCAAAACAACATATTACTCCTTCAATTTGGGATGGTGGAAAAACTTTCGAATATTATATTTATCCTCCAGAAGCAAATTACACAAATAGAGACTTTTTATTTCGAATAAGTGCTGCTTCTATAGAAAAAGCACCTTCTGTTTTCACTCGTTTTGAAAAATTTCAACGTTTTTTAGTGATGTTAGATAACGATTTAAATATTAGAAGAAACGATAAAGTAGAGCATTATTCGCAACAAGATGTTTTTGTTTTCGATTCTAATGATGAGATTATTTCGCAAAGCTTGGGTAATGATTTTAATGTAATGGTTTCAAAATCCATTGCGTTTTCAAAAGTCGAAATCTTAACTGAAATTAATCATTCAATTGCGGATTTTATCTTTGTTTTTGCAAAAGTAGAAACAGAAGTCCAATTAAATAATCAAAAAATGACATTAGAAAAAGACGATTTATTGGTGATAGAAAATGTAAGTCAACAAGAAATAAGCGTAAAAAGTCAACAAAAAATCATTTGTAGTTTCATTAAAATCTAAAGTTATTTTTATCTTAAATAGTCAATTGGGTTTTGGATTGAAAATTTTAAAATAAAAATCATAAGTAAAACTTTTGCAGAAAAAGAAAAATGTCCTACTTTTGCCTTAAATAATTAAGAAAATGATGTTATCAGCATTTTGGCCGTTTTACCAGTTCCTTTGGACTATCTATTTTATTACAATGTTCTTGGCTGGATTTTGGTGTATTTTTATGTTCGCAACTTTTATTGTTCCACTTTGGTTAACAGAAGGTGTTGCTGAATATTTTGGAAAAATCAATAAAAACTTTGATCCAGAAAAAGTACGTTACCAAAAACTATACGAACAAGAAGGTGTAGAGGTAATCTACGAAAGACCTGCTGGTGAGAAGCCTGCAACGCACGGTCACCACTAAGAGTTGGCAATTTCTGTTTTGGGAATTGCACTCAAAGCGAAACAACATATATTAAAAAGCTTTTCGAATTTATTCGGAAAGCTTTTTTGCTTTATTATGAAATTTAAATTTTATGTAAATTGTTGACTATGAAAGTAATATTGAAATTAGAATATGTAGCCATTTTGATTATATCAATTCTTGCATTTGCGCATACTGAGTGGTCATGGTGGTGGTATGTGGGATTGTTTTTTGCGCCAGACATTTCGATGTTAGGTTATTTGGTAAATACCAAAGTTGGTGCGTTTTTCTATAATCTTTTTCATCATTGGGGGATTGCGGTTTTAGTTTATATCGCAGGTTATTTATTTGGATTAACGGTATTGGAAGTTGTTGGTTCTATTTTATTGGGACATTCTGCTTTTGATAGAATTGTTGTTTATGGATTAAAATATGAAGATAGTTTCCAGAACACGCATTTGGGCAGAATAGGGAAGGCTAAGAAATAGATTTTTTTTAAAGCATTTCGATGCCAAGCTTTTTGATTTTTATTAAAAGTGAAGATATAGACTTGTCTAAAATAGATTTTATTTTGGTATAAGAAATATTTACGGTTAGTAGTGTCTGTGAGGGCGAAGCGCATTGTTGGAGCTCTTTCTCGTGGGGGGTTGGCTAAGCTTTGGCGCCACAAGGAAAGCGACTGCGCGTAGACCGACCCGCTTGTTTTTACAAGGTTTTAGCATCGGCAAAACAAAAGGGGCACAGCCAAAAAAATAATTCGTTGAAAATTCGTATTTTTGCATTCTTAAAATTACACGATGTCAAAATCTCTTATTCCAAAACTGGAAGCGATAAAACAACGATATAACGAAGTTGCTGATCTGATCATCCAGCCGGATGTTATCAACGACCAAAAAAGATATTCGACACTTAACAAAGAATACAGCGATTTGGGAAAAATTGTTGTTGTCTATGACCAATACAAAGGCGCTTTGGATGCTATTGAAGAGTCTGACGAAATCATTGCTGATGGATCAGACAAAGATTTGGTGGACTTAGCAAAAATGGAAAAACAAGAGGCTATCGACAAAATTCCTGCTTTGGAAGAAGAGTTGAAAGTTCTATTAATACCGAAAGATCCTGCTGATGACAAAAACGTTATCGTGGAATTACGTGCCGGAACTGGTGGTGACGAAGCCGCTATTTTTGTGGAAGACATCTACAGAATGTACACGATGTATTTTAAAACCAAAGGTTGGAGACACGAAGTGACCGATTCTAACGAAGCTGCGAAAGGCTATAAAGAATTGATTATGAAGGTTGAAGGCGATGGCGTGTATGGTGTGATGAAATTTGAGTCTGGTGTGCACCGCGTACAACGTGTTCCTGAAACGGAATCTCAGGGTCGTGTGCATACTTCAGCAATTACGATTGCGGTTTTACCAGAAGCTGAAGAAGTGGATTTTGAACTAAATCCTGCTGACATCGAAATGCAAACGTCTCGTTCGGGAGGTGCTGGAGGACAGAACGTTAACAAGGTTGAAACGAAAGTTCAGTTAACGCACAAGCCATCTGGATTGGTTGTTGTTTGTCAACAAGCGCGTTCTCAGCTGGCTAACCGCGAATTGGCGATGGAAATGCTTCGTACAAAATTGTATGACATCGAGTTGCAAAAAGTGCAAGGTGATATTGCAGCGCAAAGAAAGTCGATGGTGTCGACAGGTGACCGTTCTGCAAAGATCAAAACTTACAATTACCCGCAAGGTCGTGTGACGGATCACAGAATTAACAAGTCAATCTACAACCTTGACTCGTACATGAATGGCGATATCGGCGAAATGATTGATGCGGTTATCATGGCTGAAAATGCTGAGAAAATGAAAGGCGAGGAAGAAGGAATGTAATCATTTTCTTTTAAATTATATAAAGCTCTGAACAAGTCGTTCGGAGCTTTTTTGTTTTTAATTGGAATTTTATTTTTAATTTAATGCTTGAAAAAACACATTATGAAGTATTTTAAAATTTCGGTTATTCTGGTTGCTCTGTTTTCTGCGCAAGTGATTTTTGCTCAAGAAGAAGTTAAAAAGCCAGATGAGGTTTTCGGATTATATTTCCGTGCAATGATGAATATGAATGATGGCGCCATCGCAGAACTTAATGATTATCTACGACCAACAAGTAAAGGAAGCGATGTCTATGGAAATCTAAGTAAACAGGCCGTTGTCGAAGAAGTTAAAGCTAGCACTGGTAAGTTTATAGATGCTAATTTTTCTAAAGATATTTCGGAATCTGTGAAAGCTTCGGTAGGAGAATTTTTTATGGCGATGTTTCAGAATCTTTGGGATTCTTCTTATAAAATTAAAGAAGTAAAATTAGTTGACAATCCTTTTATTAAGGGTGATAAAATTGCAGAAGTCTATTATACGTTTAGTTTTAAAAAACCAAATATTAGTTTACAAGAATCGCTTAATGCTTATCAAAATAAAACGACTAAATCATTAACTGAAAAAGATGTTAATAAAATCTTTAAAACATTGACTGAAGCTTATAGAACACAAGCTGTCGAAGTTAAAGTCGATCAAAAAGTAAATCTTTATCAAAGAAAATTCGACTCTAAATTATATTACATCGGAGATAATATTTCTAAAACAATGACCGGAACTTTAAAGGATATTTATTTAGGAAATTAAATAACCACGTAATTTTTGAATCAATTAGCAATTGGTGGTGGAGGCGTCAGAGTTTGCGAAGATTCCTCTTTGGACTTTTCTTTAGCTTTTTCGGTTTCAGTCTTTTTTGCTTTCTCCTTTTCGTCGGCTTTCTTTTTTTCCTCGTCCTCTTTTTTCTTTTTTTCGAGATCTTTAATTTGGGTTTCCAATTCTTTCTTTTTGGCCTCAGCAGCGCTATCTTTAACGACAATTACCTTTGGTACCATATTAGCTGGCGTTGCTCCAGGTGCGAAAGAATCAATCGCAATAGTGTCATAATCTAACTTCTCGGGGATTTCTACACTGGCGTTAGCATCAGTTTTTTTTGAACATGATGTTAAAACAATTGCGCCTAGGATAATTAGATATTTTGTCATCGTTTTATTGGATTTTAAAACTTGCTAAAACTGGAAAATGATCCGAAATGTGAACACTTCTGTCAACACGGTAATTTAAAGCTTTTATCGATTCTGACGTGAAAATATGGTCAATTTTTATTGGAAATTTAAATTCATGAAAGCTTGTTCCACTTCCGCTTCCTGCTTCCACAAAAGCATCTTTTAGGTTTTTTGAAGCCAAATAATATTCGTAAGAATTAGGAACCGCATTAAAGTCTCCAGCAAAGACAACAGGATAAGGCGAATTGTCAACCGCAGTCATTGTGTTTTGCATCTGGATTTGATGTTCCTTAAAAATAGGAAGCATTTTTTTTACTAAACCTTTTGCTTTCGCTTCGTTACTATCCATCGAGTTACTTGGTTTGACCATATCTCTATCAATTTTGAATGGCTCAAGATATATGTTGACAAAACGTATCGTTTTTTCATGGATTTTGATATCAGCATAAAAACTGCTGCCAATGTCAACCTGCGTATTTATTTTTTGTACTTTTTCTATTGGATATTTAGAGAAACACTTAGTTTGCGGTAGAGGCAAGTAGCTGTATTGGTATTCTGGTAAGTCTAATTTTAGTGCAGATTCTTGTAAAAATACAACATCTGGATTTTTATCAAGGATGTAATCTTCAATTGCAATTTTTCCCCCTACAGTTGCATGCTTTATGTTAAAACTCATCATCGTGAAATCAGCTTTGTCTTTTTTCTCTGGCGAATAATTAATCCATCGACGTGTTGGCGTAATAAATAAAATCGAAATTACTAAAAATAAAATCGCTCTTTTCTTAAATAGAATAATCCAATAGATACAAAGTAAAACATTTAAAATCATTAAAATAGGAAAACCTAAAGACAACAAATTCAATAAAGAAATTTGGCTTGGCGATATCCAGTTATTAAGCAACATCGCCATTAGCAAGCTTGCAATAACCAAATGTCCTATCGTTAAAATGAAATTAAAAACCTTCATTATCCGCCAATAATGTTATTGTGTTTTTTCCAGTTTCTGATGTAGAGATAGCCGACTAATGCGCCACCAATATGTGCAAAATGCGCTACATTATCCCAACTAAATTGTCCTACACCTAAGAATACAGAAATCAAAATAATGATTGGTAAAAGATATTTTGCTTTGATTGGCGCTGGAATAAACATGAACATCAATTTCGCATTTGGGAATAAAGTCGAGAATCCAGCAACAACACCAAAAATCGCGCCCGAAGCACCTACCATTGGCGTTCTTAAGATGTTGAACAAAGATTGCGCTTTCTCTTGAACTTCTGGATTCGAAGACGTAAAAGGCATGTCGCCAACGTAGCCGATAGTTGCGTATTTATAGATTTCGTTAATATTATAATCGTTTTCTTTTAGAAATTGTGTAATTCTAAAAACCTCGACAAGGTTGATAATATTGTAAAGTGCAAAACCTCCAATGCCCGCTAAAAAGTACAGAATTGTAAACTTTTTACCGCCTAAAACTTGTTCTAAAACAGGTCCAAAACTTAATAAAGTTAACATGTTAAATGCAATGTGCATAATGCTTCCGTGCATAAACATATGCGTAATAATTTGCCAAGAACGGAAATTAGGTGACAACGGAAAATAACCAGCTAGCCATTGGTCAATTTGATAACCGTAGCTGCCAGCAAGATAAACCAAGATAAATACAGCAACATTAATAATGATGATGTTTTTGGTTATAGGCGTAATATTTTGAAACATATTTTAAAATTTATTTTTAAAATCATCGAAAGGTATTTCCTCAAAACACTTCTTGCCAGAAGCGGTATATTGTGGAAAGCCCAAGTCGATGAAATCTTTTATAAGTTGTTCTACTTCAGTTTTATAAATAAAATCGAACTTCGATTTGCTATGTACTTTTAACCATTGATCTTGGTAAAAACTCATGAAGTCATCTTCGGTTCTGTAATCCAAAATCTCAAATATTTTTTCTAAAAATCCGGCAACTGCAGATTCTTTAAGACCTTCTGGCACTGCGTTGATTCGTAAGACATTAT
>JAEXRP010000078.1:0-9700 GCA_023440705.1 Bacteroidota bacterium | reverse complement strand
TTCCACATCCGACAACAACATCAATAAAATATCACGAAAAAATTCTACTTTTGAAGTGTACTGAAAATGGGGAGCTTACAGCTGTAGTTATATTATTTTTCATTAATAACCATTATTTTTTTGTCATTAAACCTTGTGATGAGCCAGCTTTTAAATTTTGATTCGTCTATATTTTTTTCACTTTTATAGATAATTGCAGTTCTTGTAGTTATCGAATCAGGCTTTTTATAATTATGTATTTTTCCAAAATATATTTCATTAATTTCAGGAAAAAGTATTTTAACTTCCTTGTTAATTTCGTTATTTCCTACTTTGTAAGAATTTATTTCATTAGATAAATTGTTGATTTGTAAATCTTTCTCAGAGATGTTATTTGTATTCTTCTTTATTTCCGCCAATATATCTTTTCTTAGATCAGAAGTGTTTTGTTTAATTTCTAACTTAGTATTTGTTAAATTATAATTCAATAATTTTTGATTAAGAATTATTATTTCTGTGCTATCGAATTTTTTACTTAATAAAGCTAATTGTATTTTTTTAGGATTAGAGTTATAATCTATATTTTTATAAATGATTGTATATCCTTTGTTATAAAACTCATTATTTATAAAATTTTCTGTGCTTTGGGAATATTTTTTTTCTTGTAACAAAGTATATGCAAGATAGAAACTTGGAATGATCATTAGAGCCATTAAAAGATAAATTGTTGTTTTAACTTTTTTGTCGAAGTTTTTATTTTCTGTTTTTATTGGTTCGTATTTTAAATATTTAATTATGAGGAAAGTAGAAATTCCTATAAAAAAACAGTTGATCGAATATAAATATAATGCTCCTGCAATATATTTAAAATTTAAAGTCGCTAATCCAAAACCGGCTGTACAGAGTGGCGGCATAAGAGCCGTGGCAATTGCAACACCAGGAATTGGATTTCCTTTGTCGATACGTGTTATGGAAATTGCACCTACAATTCCTCCAAAAAAAGCAATTAAAACATCGTAAATAGTGGGTGAAGTTCTCGCTAATAATTCCGATTGAGCCTCTTTAAAAGGACTTAGATAAAAGTATGTTGCAGATACAATAAAACCAACCAGAGTTGCAATAAAAAGATTCTTAATTGATCTTTTCAGTAAATCGAAATCATAAGTGGCCAATGCAAATCCGCTTCCAACAATAGGTCCCATAAGTGGAGAAATAAGCATGGCACCAATGATTACAGCAGTTGAATTAACATTAAGACCAACCGATGCAACTAAAATTGCACATGCCAAAATCCAAAGATTTGCACCTCGAAATGAAATATTAGATATTATACTTTCTCTTACTTTTTCTGGTTTTTCTTCACCTTGATGTAGGCCAAACAATTTTGTAAAAAAATTCATAAGTACAATTTTTAACAAAATAATAATATTTATGATTATGTTCCAAAAATAATTACGGCTAACTCCCAAATATACGAATATATTGTTAAACTAAATAAAATTTTAATTCATTAAAAATCAATGACAAATCTAATTATAAACATTTACAAACGGGTTTATTAACTAATTATTGATAATTCAAAATGCGCATAGTTTTATATTATCAAATAAAGATGTTATTTTCGTCTGGATAAGTATTATTAAAGCCCGTAGTGATTTAGGCGATTAAGATTTTATGTTATTTATATTTCGGTTTTTCTGTAAGCATTGAGAGAAAAATAGGCAGTCTTCTAAACACTTCTCTCCTAAATGCTGACATCTAAATCAGTGAAATTTTTCAACTCATTTTCCGCCGAGGCAACACAATCTCATGTTCCTGTGGATAAGGCTTTCGCCAAGTCATGCTCACATCTTCATTGATTTTCTGATGAATTTCGTAGGATTTTCCGCTGTCTAAGGAATAGCGAGGATCCGGGATGAAAGGCATTTTCGCCATCTTTAAAATGGTGATGGTTGGGAAATGAAAATCCACTTCCACCAAACCGAGCAAAAGGTAGCAACCGCCACCCTGAAATGGATAGTTTTTAAGATTGTCAGGAAAGTGGGCCGTGTCGAAATATTCCCCATCGGAATCTATCCAAGTTCCGAAATACATCGTGCCTTTTTTGGTGGGCACGTGCTTGCGAGAAATAAGATAAGCCAACATGCGGACTTGTTTTTTATGGAATTTCAAAAGGTCTTTCGCCATCACATCGCCCCGGAACTTCGTCGCCAACAAATCAAACGGACTGCAGGAAACAGGAAAACCAAGAATTTCAATCTCATCAAAAGCATCTTCGAAAAGATTTCTTTTCAATTGTGGCAATTGATAATCCTTTCTTGGTTCCTCAAAAAATGAGAGATAGCGATTCTCAGGTTTGAAATTCACCATAATTAACCGTGCCTCTATCAATAATTCATTTTTCTGTTTTCCGGTAAACCGAAACGCACCGCAAAAAATTAAAATTTGCAAGGTTTCAATGCCGATCGGAACTCGTTTTATAAAATTTTCCAAGGAACTGTATTCGCCATTTTCCTGACGTTCTTCTGGGATAAATTGCGCAATTTTTGCCTCAAGTTTTTCAATGTGCATCAGACCTAAATAAACACCTTCGCCATAAAGGGTTGTTTGCAATATACTTTTGTTTATACATGGATTATGAATTTTTCCACCGGCCATCCTGCATTCGTGAACATAGACCTCGGTTCGGTAAAATCCGCCACCATTGTTAATCGCTGCCACCATAAACTCAATGGGATAATACACTTTCAGATAAAGGCTTTGGTAACTTTCCACCGCGTAACTCGCGGAATGTGCTTTGCAGAAAGAATATCCTGCGAAACTTTCAATCTGGCGATAGACCTCCTGCGAGAGTTTTTCGGGATGCCCGAGCATTTTACAAGATTCAAAAAAATGATCTTTTACTTTTTGCAAAGCTGAAAGCGACCTGCCTTTTCCACTCATCGCACGGCGGAGTATATCGCCGTCTGCAGCAGCCAAACCACCGTAGTGAAGCGCAATTTTAATCACATCTTCCTGATAAACCATGATGCCGTAGGTTTCACCAAGTTGCTGCTCGAAAACAGGATGAAAATATTCAAACTGACCGGGATTGTTATGCCGGAAAATATACTCGCGCATCATGCCGCTCTGCGCCACACCGGGACGAATGATGGACGAGGCCGCAACCAAGGTTTTATAATTATCGCATTTCAGCCGTCGCAACAGTCCTCGCATAGCGGGACTTTCGATATAGAAGCAGCCGATGGTTTTTCCCTTTGTTAAAAATTCGTTGGCTGTTTTTTCATTTTTGGAAATTCGAGTGTTGCGAATATCTACGTCTATTCCCCTATTTTTTTTAATGAGTTTCACGGCATCGTCTATCGTTCCTAATCCTCTTTGTGAAAGAATATCGAATTTTTCAAACCCTATGGACTCTGCCACATGCATATCAAACTGCACGATTGGGAAACCTTTGGGAGGCATCTCCAGGGCAGTAAAATTGGTAATCGGTTCTTCTGAAATCAAGATTCCGCAGGAGTGCATGCTCCGCTGGTTGGGGAATTTTTCCAAAAGAATTCCGTATTTCTGCACCATTTTCACCACGGAATTATCATCGTGAAGCGCCATAGGATTTTTTGCCAGAGCATCCAGTTCTTCTTTGGGTAAACCGAAAGCTTTACCGACCTCTTGGAATATCGAGCGGTACTTAAACTCCACATTGGTGCCGCAAAATGCCACATGATCTCTGCCGTATTTTTCGAAGATGTATTTCAGAATTTCATCGCGCTCACGCCAACTCCAATCGATATCAAAATCGGGCGGTGATTTTCGGTTTAAGTTTAAGAATCTTTCAAAATAAAGATCGAGTTCGATTGGGCAGATGTCTGTAATTCCCAGACAGTAGCTCACGATGGAATTAGCTCCGGAACCACGTCCCACATGCATAAAACCGCGGCGGCGGCTGTATTGTACAATATCCCAAGTAATCAGGAAATAGCCGCTGAAATTCAACTGATTGATTACTTTCAGTTCTTTTTCTACCCTTTTTCTGGCAACTTCGTCATTCTCGGGATAGCGGAATTTCAAACCTTGGTAAGCCAATTTTCGCAATAGTTTCTCATCATGATCCTTACTATCAGTGAAATGCTTTTTATTTCTCGGTACACCAAACTCGAACTCGAAACCACATTCGTCAATGATTTTTTTGGTGTTAATGACAATCTCCGGATGGTCTTTAAAATCATTTAAAACTTCCGCAGGCGGTTTTAAAGTTTCCGAAGTCCGGCAGACATCATCCTTGATGTTTTTCCCTTGTAGTTCGGAAAGGATTGTTTGAGTCGATAAATTTGACTTCTGGTCTGCAGGAAGACAAAGAAATATTTTGCCGTCATAGTTTTGAAACTGGCTGATTAATTTTGGCGTGTTTTCATCCGAATGCAGTGTTACCAAAGTTCTGTGATTGCTTTGGTTGTTCAGTTTTAGGAGTTCCAAAAAGGAGGTTCTGTCTTTATCGTTTTTAAAGACAATGACTTCATTCCGGGTTCCCTCGATGATGGAAATATCTTCAACAAAACTGTTTGTTGCCAATGGTTCACTCACTTTTTCTGCTGTTTACAAAATGGTTAAAGTCAAAAATTTCTTTAGCCGCATAATCCCAATTTTTTCTGGGCAAAAGTTGCAGGCTTACAAAAATGTCGGTTTTTTTATTGTAGGAATCGATGCGCTCCAACCGTCCTCCATAATCCTTTTCGGCGTGTCTGTAAATGGAGTAAGGCAGAATGGTGTCCGTCGGATAGATGTAGAACCTCGTGTAATTCCACGGGGAATTAATCTCGAACCTTTTGTATTTTTTGTTGAACAAAACCGTGTCGGAAAGTTTTCTGCGGTTTCGGTAGTTCAGAATCTGTTCCTTTGAGAAAATTGCACCTTCCTTCTTATTCCAGACCAATTGCGGTTTCTGAGTTTTAGCCACTTCTGAAAGAATAATGCTTTCATTATCATTTTCAACCGGATAGAAAAGTGAGTCCTGCATAAAGTAGGTTTGCATGTTGATTTCCGGGAAGGAATGATCGGGAACGAATTCTATGATTTGGTTTCCCAAGTAATTGAGTTTCGACAAATGGAAACTCTGCATTTGCTCCAAACCTTTGGAGGCATCAAAATAAACATTGGATATAAGATCGATTCCGCCTTTTTCGGATTTGATTTCTTTGCGGCACGAATAGGGCAAAATTGCCAAAAGGCATAAAAAAAAAAGTGTTTTTAATTTCATCTTTGTAGTTTTAAAAAAGCGGCAAATCAATTGCTGACCTGCCGCCTTCGGATAATATTGGTCAGGTATTATTTTATCGCTTAATGCTCTGCTCCCTTACAGTGGCTTTCTCATTCTTTTCTTCATTATCCAAACCTTGCAAAGGTTTGTTGGTATTGATTCTGTTCATTTCGCTGTCGTAGAGGTTCAGGTTTTTGTACTGGGGATTCAGCACTGCTTTTCCGTCCACAACTTTGTCGTCCATCTCAAATTTCACTTTTACCACATTTCCTTTTTCTAAAGATTTGTTGGTGTTTTCCTTATACTCCGGTTTGTCAAAAATGAGGTTGGATTTTTCAACGATTTTTTCAGTATCTACACCATAATTTTGGTAAAAATTCTGAAACATATAGTTCCCCTTGTCGGTTTTTGGTTCCTCGAAGTTGAACTGGACAAACGCCGTTTCAGATTGGTCGCTTTTCGGGTTGTGGAATTCGATTTTTACGCTCCTGCCCTCCAATAGGTTGACCGCTTCCTTAGCAGTAAAGGTATTTTCCCGATTAACAGGAAAGTTGTGCGAAATCTCCTCGCCTTTTTCGTTGGTGAGTTGAGCGTGGTACGTGTTGAGAAAAACACCTCCATTCCCGAACTTCTGCTGAGCGAAGCCATTGTTTCTGTCCTGAAACTTTTGAATGGAATAAGCCTTTTATATCCTCCAACAGTTCTTTTTTGAAATCTTCAAGGTCTTCTTTGGTGAGTACTTTGATTGCCATAATATTTTATTTTTAATTCTTATGGCAAATTTTAAAATTATCCGAGACTAAAACACCCAATGTGTACCCAACTTGGGTATAGATTTTTTGAACATCTTCGATGAAATGGCACTTCCCGAGAATTAATTTCTAAAAACAACAAAAAACCCCAACACTTTTCTGTGATAGGGTTTACGCATTTTATGCTTTTTTTTTTAAACACCAAGTTGGGTATTCATAAATTGAATTGGCTAAATATCATCTTCTTTCATTCTATTATCTAAAATCTCTTTCAGTTGGGAAATAAATTTGGTTCGGCTATTTCGATTTTTTATTTCAATATAAGATCTGTAAATATCACCTAAATCTGCGTTAAATACAGCTTCAAAATATTTTGCGATTTCTTTAATATCTGCCTGACCATTATTAAATGATCCTTTATAGTATAATGCATAAATTAATTCTATTAATGCTGCCTTATTATCTGTCCAGTTTAGTTTCACTTTGGGTGTATATATTTTGTTGTCCATATTGTGGTCTTTACCAATTTTGTCAATTTCATTTTTAAGATATACCTCCAGCATATCATTTGCCATAATACGAGCTACTTTGAAATCATGAGATGTTGTAAAGCGAGGATCAGATTCGTAAACAAAGGAATCCACATTCAATTTAATATCCAATTTACCCCGAATAAAATATTTAGAGTCCAAGAAGGTACTTTGGGAACGATAATAACCATAGAAATCCGTATTATTTATAAAAAAATTTTTAATCTTATTCTGTTCTTCAGCAAGATATTGTCTAACTATTTCTTCTCCACCGCTTGGTCTCCTCATTTCTATATTGTAAACTTTATTAAAATAAATTACCTTTGAAAGAAAGTGAGGTTTAATCTGTTTAAAAAAATCAATTTCCTCTCCTTCCGACTGAAATTTATACTTTATAATAAACTTTTTAAGCTTCTCAAGAATAAATAATGATTCATTCATTGACAGCTCAGCCTGGACAATATTTTTCTGATTTTCAAGTGCAATAAAATGCAATTTGCTATCCAGTTCGGATTCTAAATTCTGAGTAAAATTTTTCAATCGATAGTGATATATTTATTCTAATTTTTGAGAACTCAAACATATTAATTATTCACAATATAGGGACTTAATTTGATTTTAAAATCTATATGCAGTAAATAAAATATCTCGGAATGTGTCCGAGATATTTTTTAAGTATTCTTTTGTATTGCAATTTTATTAAAAAGGCAATTTTAAAATATGACCAAAGTTAGCATTATAATTTCCAATATTTCAAATTGGGTATTCCTTCACAACTTCTATTTTTTCTTTATCAATAAAAGGGCAATCGATGAAGTTAGAAGTGACCTTTTTCCTAAAATCTGGGCAAGAATTGATGAAGATATAAAGCAATCTTTTGGTCTAAAATATGCTCATTTTGCCGCTAATAACAACCAAGATGAAAAAAAATTGGCAAAACAATTTTTGCAAATAGTAAATGGTGAAAGATATATACCTGACCAGCTGAGAGCCGTTGAAATTGATAATACAATACATAAAGTACTTTCGGCACACAGAGGTTTTAATAATTTTTATAGCGAACCACCTTTTGCAAGGGAACTAGTTAGAATCTTGGGTTAACCTATGAAAATTCCAAAAATTATTGAGAGAAGTTAGTTTATTCTATTGTTGAAACGTTCTTGACAAATGGAAATGGTGTCGCTGTAAATGCAGATGATATTTATGTTGAAATCTTATCAAGTCTTCACGCCCATCAAGCCATTATAACTGCACTTTCTTTTACTGAACCTAGAATTCTAAGTAGCTTACAATTTAGAATTAGTGAAAGAAAATTTAGAGAAATGCTTGAAATAGTTAAACCAAGTATTACCTCTCCACCATTTAATTATATTATTAATTATATTGAAAATAATTATAAGGGACAACTACAGCATTTACTAAATGACAAAACAGTTAAAACGTCATTAGAAAGTTTAAGAACTCTTTTAAAATAAAAACTCGGCTATGTGCCGAGTTTTTCACTCTGACTATCCCTAACTTTCTTTTTATTAAGAGTTAATTGTAAATTATTCATATCCACGCTCACTTTCGCATCTAAAATTTTCGCATAATGCTGAGTTGTTTTAATACTTTTATGACCAAGCATCTTGCTTACACTTTCAATCGGCACACCATTAGACAAAGTAATTGTTGTTGCAAAAGTATGTCGAGCAATATGAAAAGTAAGTTCCTTTTTGATTTGGCATAAATCTGCGATTTCTTTTAAGTAAGAATTCATTTTCTGATTACTCAAAACAGGTAACAGACTTCCCGAAACACCACAATGCGGATGAGCTTTGTATTTTTCAATGATTTCTTCAGCCTGCAGAAGTAAGGGAATATTTGATTGTGTTTTAGTTTTCTGTCGGGAGGTAAATATCCATTTATTACCATCGATTCCCACACCAATATTCGAACGTTTTAAGTTCTTAGTATCGATATAGGCCAGACCAGTATAGCAACTGAAGAGGAAAATGTCGCGAACTTGCGCGATTCTTTCGATTTCAAATTCTTTATTCGCCAGATTGAAAAGTTCCTGCTCATCCAGAAAATCTCGTTTCACCTCAACAAATTTAGAATCATAGCAAAGAAACGGGTCGTAAGTCAGCCACTTATTCGCCAAACAAATCCGGATTATCTTACCAAAATTCTTAATGTATTTTACCGCAGAGTTATTGGCGCAGGATTTTTCGGTGCGCAGAAAAAATTCAAAATCAGAAATAAACGCGTGGTCGATTTCCGTAATCTCAATATCCGAAACATTAAACTTCCATTTCAGAAACTCTTCTGTATGGCTTAAACAGGTTCTATAGCGCGTTAAAGTTCCTTTTGCATATTCTTTACCAACTAACGCCTCCATTCGGTTATTATGGTCTTTAAAAACAGATATTAACATTCTACTTTTACTATTTTTCCCTGTCAGTTTGTTTTTTAGAATTTCGCTTGTAATTGTTACGCCATCTTTCATTAATTCATGATGAGCATTATGTACCTGTTGTTCAAAAGTTTTAATATAATGGTTTAACATTTTAACTGCTTCTGTATGACCACTTACCTTTTGCCCTTTCGAATTCCACTGAGAAGGTTTTACGGTTCTTTTGACACTGATTTCTGTAGCTTGCCCATCAATAGTAATTCGAAGGTAAATAGGGCATTCTCCATTAGCATTTTCTTTGGATTTTTTCACATAAATAAGCAAGCTGAAAGTCTGGTTCATTTACTAATATTTTAAGCATTAAATTTAAAATTTCAGAAAACCGTCTACAAGATGTTCACTTTCTAAACAAGTTCGTAGTAAGGCTTTCAGAGAATTTCAGTGACCCTTTTTTCATTTGGGCATAGGTCACTGAAAAGGTCACTGCACACCCTCGAAAAAAATCCAAAATTTGGTCTGAAAAAATCATTTTAAAATCAATTTTCCATAGCTCGTTTAGATTTTTTCCAGTGACCTATTTTTGAAACCGAAATAGGTCACTGAATAGGTCACTAAAATTATGTGCGAATTTGTTGCTCTTTGATATCAGCATAAAAAGAAAAATGCCGTAAAACCTATGTTTTACAGCATTTTGTACTATTTTGATTTAATAGTTGCGATCCGGACGGGACTCGAACCCGCGACCTCCGCCGTGACAGGGCGGCATTCTAACCAGCTGAACTACCGGATC
>JAEXRP010000054.1:0-85005 GCA_023440705.1 Bacteroidota bacterium | reverse complement strand
GAGTCGAAGCGCCGCTTCGACTCCGCTCAGCGTCCAACACATAACGAGCTCCAACAATGCATTTCGCCCTCACGCAAAGTGTGGGTAGAAAGTAAGATTAAATTAAAAAAGCCTTGCAATCGCAAAGCCTTATATTCACTAAAAATTAAATTCTTTTAATTAAAAACCTCAAAGTTTTCCCCATCAAAACTAGCAAATACCATTGTTGGATAAGAATCTTGATGGAAAATATTGCCTTTATTATCGATGCCAATTGCACCAGCAAAACCATCGATTTGTTTTAATTCAATAAATGTTTTAGCAAAAGCATCTTCTATGCTCATACCGTCTGTAACGCGCGTAACGATTTTTGCTGAAGTGGCATTGCTGACGATATCTTCGCCAACGCCAGTACAACTAACTGCACAATATTCATTAGTGTAATTACCAGCAACAGTTGCCGAATCGGAGATTCGTCCAGGGATTTCAAAACCTTTACCACCAGTTGAAGTTGCAACCGCTAGTTTACCATTGCTGTCGATGGCAACTGCGCCTACTGTGCCTTTACCGCCAGTTTTTAGTTTAGCTTCATATTCACTTCTACGTTGAGGGATTTCGGTTGAAAAATCTTCAAAGCCATGTTCCGTAGCATAATTTTTAGCACCAGAACCTCCCAAAACACGATCGTCTTCTTGTCGCAAAGCTTTCGCTACAAAAATTGGATTTTTAACATTTTCTATATTAATAACACCACTAAATTTTTGCAAATCGCCATCCATAATGGCAGCACTCATACGGATAACGCCATCACTTTGGATTTGCGAGCCAATCCCCGCATTAAAGAGTTCATCATCTTCCAACAACGATACAGCATAAGCTACCGTATCATAAGCAGAATTTGATTTTAAAAACTCATAAGATTTTTCAATAATAGATTTTAGAGCGTTTTGCTTTGCAATTTTGGTGTCGTGCGATTGGTCACTTTCCGAGAAAAAACCACCGTGAATAATAAGTTTCATCATATTAATTAACCTGCGGAATCGGACTGTATTGAGAGTTAATAATCGTCATATCACGCGTTGTAAGATTGTAAGTATCGTTCATTGACATCACATTTACAATAAGATTTTCAATAGAGATTGGTTGTCCCATTTCGACATTGGTAAGGTTGGTGTCTTTTATAAAACGACCATCCACAATAATAACAAGACCAGATCCAATGGCTGTCATCACATCACCTGAGATAAAAAGTCCAGTATCTTCACCCAAACCAACACCCAAAGTACGAGGATTGTTAACCACCGCTTGGAAAAGACGACCCATTCTGCCACGTTGTACAAAGTGTGTATCCACGGTAACATTTTCGATGAGGCCGAGACCTTGCGTCATTTTAATTTCACCTTTTAGAAGTGCTTCTGTGCTACTTCCTTGGTAGATCATATTTTCGGAAGCCGCAGCTGCACCAGCAGAAGTACCAGCATAAATAAAATCTTCATTTTGATACTTGTTTAATAACGCATCATGGAAAAGCGTTCCACCCAAAATTGAAGTCAAACGCAATTGATCACCACCTGTGAACATCACAACATCTGCAGCATTTATTCTTGCAACGATCTCGTCGCTGTTAGCTTGCTCACGAGTGAAAATATCCAAAACGTTAACATGCTTCGCACCTAGATGCGAGAAAGCTTTGATATATTCTGGTCCTACGATATCAGGGATTTGAGAGGCGGTCGTAATTATTTCGATAACAGAATCTTCTTTCAGACGCGATTCTGAAATAATTTTCTTTAAAATACCTCTTTCAAAAAAGTTAAGATTTTTCTCTACATCTTGGTCGTATGATACTTCGGAAAAGCTGCCGACATTAACGGCGCCTCCTATGATCACTAATTTTCCTATCGGTTTCATATTACAAAATTAAGAATTATTAATATGCAATCTCTTTAATATGTATCGCTATTGATAATTTCGATTTAGTTCTTTAAAACTGAAAAATTAATAAAAAATTTTAAAACTTCCGAATTAATATTGTTGAAAATTAATTGGTTTACATTTTCTAATAAAATATTAATTGTTTTGAATGTTAATTATTAGGAAAATCTTTTATCTTTGATTATAACGATTAAAAAATGATAAAATATGCGCATTGAGAAAATACAAGTTTTACGCGGTCCAAATATTTGGAGTATAAGAAGAAAAAAGCTTATCCAAATGCGCTTAAATTTGGAAGAATTAGAAGATTTTCCGACTAATAAAATCGATGGTTTTAGAGAAAGAATAGAAGCTTTGCTACCGTCAATGTATGCGCATCGCTGTTCCGAAGGGGAAGCAGGTGGATTCTTCAAGCGTATCGAAATGGGAACTTGGATGGGACATGTCATCGAACATATTGCTTTAGAAATTCAACATTTAGCAGGGATGTCGGTTGGCTTTGGACGTACAAGAGAGACCAAAACACCAGGCACTTACAATGTTGTTTTTGACTACGTAGAAGAGAAAGTTGGTGTCTTTGCTGCGGAAGAATCTGTGAAGATTGCGCAAGCTTTGATAGATAACACCGATTATAATATCGCTGATTGCGTTCAAAAATTAAAAGAAATTCGCGAGCAAGAACGTCTTGGACCATCAACAGGAAGTATTGTAGAAGAAGCAGTTTCTCGTGATATTCCGTGGATTCGATTAGGAAGAAATTCTTTAGTTCAGTTGGGCTATGGTGTTAACCAGCAACGTTTCCAAGCGACAATTACTGGCAATACAAGTAGCATTGCCGTGGATATTGCTTGTAATAAAGAGTTAACTAAAAAAATGCTGGACGATGCGGCGATTCCTGTTCCGACGGGAGGCTTGGTTAGCGATGTTGAGCAATTAGAATCTGTTATTAAAAAAATAGGTTATCCGATTGTTATTAAACCTTTGGATGGCAATCATGGTCGAGGACAAACCATTAATGTAACCGATTGGGAAACCGCAAAAATAGGTTTAGAACATGCTCAAAATGTCTCTAGACGTGTTATCGTTGAAAAATATGTTACAGGTTTTGACTTCCGAGTTTTGGTGATTAATCACAAAATGGTAGCTGCAGCGAGGAGAGTTCCTGCGCATATTATTGGGGATGGCGAAAACAATATTCAGTATTTAATAGATCTCGAAAACCAAGATCCGCGTAGAGGCTATGGCCACGAAAATGTTTTAACAGAAATAAAAGTTGATAAAGATACCAACGAACTTCTCGAAAAGTTAGAATATTCATTAGAAACAATTCCTCAAAAAGGTGAAATCGTTTATCTAAAGTCCACCGCTAATCTTTCAACTGGAGGAACTTCCATTGACGTTACCGAAATGGTGCATCCCGAAAATATTACAATGATGGAACGTATTTCCAGAATCATTGGTTTGGATGTTTGCGGTGTTGATGTTATGGCAGAAAATCTAACGCAACCACTTAAAGAAAGTGGCGGTGCAATTTTAGAAGTTAATGCAGCGCCGGGCTTCAGAATGCACTTGGCGCCAAGTGAGGGACTTCCAAGAAATGTCGCTGCACCAGTTGTTGATATGTTGTATCCTCAAGGGAAAGAATGTCGAATCCCGATAATGGCGGTTACGGGTACCAACGGTAAAACGACAACCACAAGGATTCTTTCTCACATTGTTAAAAACAGTGGTTATCGCGTAGGCTTTACAACGTCGGACGGTATTTATATTCAGAATACTATGTTGTCAAAAGGTGATACAACAGGACCTTTGTCGGCAGAATTTATCCTAAAAGATCCAACGGTTGAGTTCGCTGTTTTAGAAACAGCGAGAGGCGGAATTCTTCGTTCTGGACTTGGTTTCTCAAGATGTGATGTTGGGATTTTAACCAATATTAAAGAAGATCATTTAGGACTTAATGACATCCACACGCTCAAAGATTTAACGCGAGTAAAACGTGTCGTTTTGGACAGTGTCAAAAAAGATGGCTGGGCAATTCTAAACGCTGACGACGAATATTCCATGAAAATCAAAAATGATTTGGATTGCAGAGTCGCGATTTTTAGCATGGATGAAAACAATCCTTATATTCAAAAATATGCGAAAGAAGGCAAGACGACTTGCGTTTTCGAGGACGGTTATGTGACCATCAAAAAAGGTGAGTGGAAAATCCGTATCGAAAAGGTGAAAAACATTCCGATTACCATGGAAGGCAAGGCGCGTTTTATGATCGAAAATGTTCTGGCAGCTTCGTTGGCGGCTTACGTTTACGGTTTCGAAATCCAAAACATTGCACAAGCCTTGACCACTTTCATCCCGAGTGCGCAGTTGACGCCGGGACGACTTAATATCTTTAAGTTTAAAAACTTTAAAGTGATGATCGACTTTGCCCACAATCCTGCGGGTTACGAAGCCATTGAAGACTTCCTGAAAAACGTCGAATCCAACAAAAAAATCGGGATTATTTCTGGCGTTGGCGACCGTCGTGACGAGGACATCCGCGAGTGTGGCAAGATTGCAGGACGTATGTTCGATCACATTATTATCCGTAGCGAAAAGCATTTGCGAGGCCGCGAAGAGGAAGAAATCAACAATCTCATCATCGAGGGCATCAACAGCTCGGGCAGAGAAGTCAGCTATGAGATTATTCCGAAAGAAATCGAAGCTCTAAAACACGCCATGAGCATGGCGGAGGACGGCATGTTTATCACCGCGCTCAGCGACGTTTTGACCAACGCTATCGAGCTGGTGCAGGACTATCAGCATCGCGAGATGATGGAGGACAACACCTTGTAATTTCAGAAGCTAGGTCGTAAAGACTTAGCTTTTTTATTTGGGCGGCATTTCGGGCTATTCAGGGGTTTCGTCTTCAGAAGCCCGAACTTTCCCAAGGCTTTTCTTCAGACCGCTCGCTTCGCTCGCGCCCTTACTATCCCGGCCGCGACTACTAACCGCCATAATTGTAAAACAAAAAATCCTATCATTCGATAGGATTTTTTGTTTTATTCAAGCTTAAGTAGCAACTTATCATCACCAAAACTAAAGGGATAATTCGTAACCAAAACTTCCAGTCATATTCTTCTGAAAATATTAAGTTTAATACCAAAAGAATTAGTGCAACTATTATTAAGCTTATTTTAAATTTTGAATTGTTTCTAAGCATTTGCAACTTCTTCGTCAGTTCTTTGCAAAAGGAATTTGTAGATGGCGCCACCAACAATGGCTCCTAAGATTGGTGCAACCCAGAATAACCATAACTGCGACATCGCTTGTCCACCAACAAAAACAGCTTGAGAAAGCGATCTTGCAGGATTAACAGATGTGTTTGTAATTGGGATAGAAATCAAGTGGATTAATGTAAGACCTAGACCAATCGCGATACCCGCAAATTTTCCGTTCGCGAATTTATCCGTTGCTCCCATAATGATGATTAAGAAAAAGCAAGTCAATAAAAACTCCGTCATAAAGGCTTGTTGCATCGAATAGCTTTTACCAAAATAGACGGCGGACTCGTAGAAATTGGTTGCAAAGGATCCAGCGCTACCATCGCCAACACCACCATTGATGAAGCTAAGCGCACCAGCAGCTGCAATCGCACCAACACATTGCGCCACAATGTAAGGCACCAATTCTTTAGCAGAAAATCTTCCACCCGCGAAAAGCCCAAAAGAAACCGCAGGATTGAAGTGACCTCCCGAGATATGCCCAACAGCATAAGCCATCGTCAAAACCGTAAGACCAAAAGCCAAAGCAACACCAACCAAAAGGATACCCATTTGTCCTGTGCTTGCTGGGGCAATTTGAGAAGCGAAAATAGCACTTCCGCAACCTCCGAATACTAACCAAAATGTGCCGAAAAATTCAGCAAATAATTTTTTTGTCATAGTTTGAAATTTTTTTGTGTCTATCAAATGTAGTATAATTTTTAATACAATTCTTATTTCATCGGACTAAACTGGCAACTTTGTCCTATTTTTTTAGTGGTTCGGTTTTTGTCCCGATTTAGAAAAGAGAAAATATGGCAATTAAATATTCGGTGTTAGATTTAGCAACTATTATTAAAGGTGATAATCTTAGCCAGACTTTTGATAAATCGGTGAGAGCAGCGCAGAAAGCAGAGGAATTAGGTTTTACGAGATATTGGTTTTCGGAGCATCACAATATGCCCAATGTTGCAAGTGCAGCGACTTCTTTATTAATAGGACATGTTGCATCACAAACCAAAACCTTAAGAATTGGTTCTGGTGGCATTATGTTACCCAACCATTCGACATTGTCGGTTGCAGAACAATTTGGGACTTTGGAAGCGCTTTATCCCAACAGAATCGATTTAGGTTTGGGAAGAGCGCCGGGAACGGATATGCTGACGGCAAGTATTTTGCGCCGAGGACAACTGGATAACAATTATAATTTTGAATTTCATATTCAAGAGCTTAGACGATATTTAAGTTTAGAAAATAAAAATTCAAAAGTTAGAGCAATTCCTGGAGAAGGAGCAAATGTTCCGTTATATATGCTTGGATCGTCGACAGACAGTGCTTTTCTTGCTGCAAAGTTAGGTTTACCATATGCATTCGCAGCACATTTTGCACCATCACAAATGGAAGCTGCTTTTGAGATTTATGAAGAACATTTTCAGCCAAGTGAGGTTTTAGAAAAACCTTACAAAATGGCGTGTATTAATATTATTGCCGCCGATACAGTCGAAGAAGCGCATTATTTGTCGACGTCGCATTTTCAAGCTTTTGTTAATATTTTGACGGATCAGCGTCAACCACTTTTGCCACCTGAAGAAACGCAATTGGGTGATATGTCTAGTGAGTTGGCTGTACATCTCAACAGAATGGCTGCCAAAACCTTTGTTGGTGATAAAGAACTTTTAGAAAAGAAATTATCAGACTTTGTAAAGTTGAATAAAATTGACGAAATAATTGTTTCGGGACACATTTATGATTTCGAAGCCAAGCTTCATTCCTACGAAATCGCTGCTGAGGTTCTGAAAAGTTTGTAAGTCTTTTAAAACAAAATTTTATAGGCAATTATTTAGTTCAAAACTTAATTTAAAAACAAAAAAGCTTCAGAAGAACTGAAGCTTTTTTTAATTTTATTAAAGTCCAAATTGCTTGACAAACAAATCTGGATAAACACCTAGACTGATGATGGCGAAGATAATAACAACGGCCACAATGTTGTAAGTGATGCTTACTTTTTCTGAAGTGTTGAATGTACTTTCTTTGTAGAAGAACATCGCAATGATTAATCGTAAATAATAAGCGATACTCAATGCTGAACCAAAAACTGCGATTAATACTAAGAATTCGAAACCTCCCTTAATTGCTTGGTTGAATAACGAAAACTTAGCCATAAATCCTGCTGTTAAAGGAATACCCGCCATTGATATCATCGAAATAGATGCTGCAATTGCTAACAAAGGATGTCTTTTTCCTAAACCGTTAAAGGCATTGAAAGAGGTTTCTCTTTTCACTTTTTCTACCCAGATTAATGCCATGAAAACACCAACCGTAGATAACGAATAAGCGAATAGATAGAATGCTAAGTTATAAGGTGAAAGGCTATTCATTCCGAAGAAGATTAACGTCACGTAACCAGCATGTGAAACACTCGAGTAAGCCAACATACGTTTTGCGTTGGTTTGTACCAATCCCATAACGTTTGCTAAAAGCAAAGTCACGATTAATAATACGCCAACAATGTTAATCCATTCTCCTACGATTCCTCCAAATGCGATGGTCATTAATTTTAAGAACGCAAAGAAACCTGCGATTTTAACAACCGTTGCCATGAAAGCCGTAATCAACGATGGTGCACCTTGGTATACGTCTGGACTCCACATGTGGAAAGGCGCTAACGATACTTTGAAAGCCATTGCTGATAACATAAGAATTGATCCAACTATTAGCATCAGATTCTTTGGATTGTTAATCGCGAACGAACTTATTTGATAAAGGTCAAAACTTCCTGACGAACCGTATACTAAAGCAATACCGAATAGTAAAAAGCCTGTTGCAAAAGCACCCATCAAGAAATACTTCATTGAAGCTTCTGTTGAACGAAGATCAGTTTTGTTACTTCCTGCCATCACATATAATGGAATAGAAAGGATTTCGATACCGATGAATAATGTTACTAAATTTTGGTAGCCAAAAAGTACAATTCCTCCAGATAATGATATCAGCATCAAAGCATACAACTCCGACTGGTGGCTTCTATGATTACTAAATGCAAATCCTCCGATAAAGAAAATTAGCAAAGTCGTTACGATAGAGATTTTTGTAAACAAAGCAGCATTAGTACTGTAATCGAACATTGTTTTATAGGCTGCGAAAAATTCGCAATCTGGCAGATAACTTACATATAAAGCTACTAACAATCCTGCAATGCCGATGTATCTTGAATATTTGCCTTGTTCGAAAACGCCGGCAAATAATGCTAAAACTGCGGTAATGAATAATACTATAAAAACACTCATTTTTTATATATCAAATTAACTTATCATTGATAAGAAGATAAACTTCAACGAACTACCCACCATTTCGATAATAACTTGCGGGAAAATACCCATAAGAATTACAAAAACAGATAAACTTGCAAGAACTGAAAACTCTGCAGTCGAAAGATCTTTTGCGGTTGATAATAACATGTCATCTGTCTTACCAAACATTGCTTTTCCGTATAATCTCAACATGTACACGGCACACAAGATTACTGTTAATCCTGATAAAACACCCATGATTAAATTGTAATCGAACACAGATTTAAGAAGGATAAATTCTCCGATAAATCCGTTAGTTAATGGCACTGCCATAGAACCAAGTAAGATAATCATGAAAAGAATTGCAAACTTAGGTGCGATTTTCGCCAAACCACCCATTTGTCTAATATCTCTTGTTTTAAATCTTTTATAAAGAATATCAGCACAGTAGAATAAACCTACAACGTTGATACCGTGTGCAAATGTCTGTACCAAAGCACCTTCTGCACCTTCGATAACCAATGACGCTGGATTTGCAAGTCGCACTGTCAATATTGCAGAAGCAAAAATCCCTGCAACCATCAACCCAACGTGAGAAAGGGAAGAGTAAGCTATAATTCTTTTAGAATCGTTGTTAACAATGGCGATTAATGCACCATAAATAACACCGACCACTGCTAGAATAACAACAATATCTCCCGAAATTCCGCCAATTGCTAAAGGTGTAATAGGTAATAAATATCTTAAAACACCATAAACAGCCATTTTTAACATGATACCAGATAACAACATCGAACCTTGTGTTGGTGAATAAGTATACGTATCGGGCTGCCAAGTATGGAACGGAAATACTGGTAGTTTAACAGCAAAAGCAAAGAATATAAACCAAAATATAACCGTCTGTTGATTAAGATTAAGCGCTGCGTTGTACATATCCGTTACCGCAAACGATGCCGAATAATTATAAACATAGATGAAACCAAGTAACATAAATAAAGACCCAACAAATGTGTAAACAAAGAATTTTGTTGTGAATTTAATACGTTTGTCTTCTTGTCCCCAAACTCCTGCGATAAGCCAAATTGGGATCAAAGTTACTTCCCAGAAGATGTAGAATAACAAACCATCCAATGCTGTGAAAACACCAATTAATCCAAATTGCATTAACAAAATTAATGCATAGAAATTGTTGTTGTAAGGCTTGTTTTCGTTGTATGATGAAAGTATGATTAATGGTACTAAAATATTAGTTAGTATCACCAAAAGCATACTCATCCCATCTATCCCGAAATGAAGTGTACTGTTAATAAACTGAAACCAAGGATATTGGATTTCGTATTGTAATCTAGAATCTACCGTTGGTCCAAAATCAAAATTGGATAACATGTAGAATGCTAAAAACATTTGTATAAACGCAATTGCCAGCGCAAGATGCTTGCTAGAAGAATTTCTCCATGCAAAAACCAATCCCGAACCTACAAGAGGTAATAGTAATAGTGTTGCTAAATATGACATTACTATTTCAATAAAAAGTTAATAATTAAAATTATTCCGATTGCTAAAGACATGATCAAAACATAGTTTTCGACCTTACCATTTTGCAATCTTTTCGCTGCTCTACCAGAGTCTGCTGCGCCTAATCCAATGAAAGTTACAATTGGATCAAGAACAGATCTATCGAACATTGATGCTGCTTTACCAAGTCCTTCAACTGGTTTTACAACACAAGCTTGATATATTTCGTCGATAAACAACTTCTTTGCAGAAAGTCTTTCCCAACCAGTATATTCGTCTTCCGGAAGTGCCACTTTCTTTTTGTTAACATAGATATTTTTAACAACGAAGAAGATAACAGCAACCATAATAATTGTTAGCGCTAACAAAATCATTTCGATGTTAAACGGAATCTCAGCTGCAGTTTGTGGATATTTGTAAACTTTACTTAACCACGCTGCCAAATTCTGATATTCGCCATGTCCAATAAAATGTGGAAGATTGATGAAACCACCAACTACTGAAAGAATTGCTAAAACAACTAATGGAATTGTCATAGAAGCTGGACTTTCGTGGATGTGTTTCTTTTGTTCTTCAGTTCCGCGGAAATCTCCGAAGAAGGTTAAGAACAATAATCTGAACATATAGATTGCTGTCATTGCAGCACTAAATAATGTCAATGCCCAAAGAATAGGACTTTTCTCGTAAATCGTTACTAAAATCTCATCTTTAGAAATCATACCTGACAAAGGTGGAACACCACAAATTGCCAAAGTACCAATTAAGAAAGTCCAATAGGTTACTGGGATTTTCTTTCTAAGTCCTCCCATAAAGCGCATATCTTGTTCGCCACTCATTGCGTGGATTACAGATCCTGCTCCTAAGAATAATAAAGCTTTGAAGAAGGCATGCGTCATAACGTGGAACATTCCAGTTGTATAAGCACCTGCACCCAAAGCAATAAACATGAAACCTAACTGCGAAACAGTCGAGTAGGCCAATACTTTTTTGATATCGTTTTGTCTTAAACCAATGAAAGCAGCAACCAAAGATGTTGCTAAACCGATTAACAAAATTACATTAAGTGTTGTCGGTGCTAATGTGAATAAGAAATTTGATCTTACGACTAAATAAATACCTGCAGTTACCATCGTTGCAGCGTGTATTAACGCAGAAACTGGCGTTGGTCCAGCCATCGCATCTGGCAACCAAGTGAAAAGCGGAAGCTGAGCAGATTTACCAACAGCCCCAACGAATAAACACATTGTGATGAAGATAATCGCATTGCCGTCCAATTCGAAAACGGTTGAATTTTCTGCAACGCTTAAGAAGTCAATCGCGTTAAGATGATGTGCTAAAGCAAAAATACCTAACAATAATCCTAAGTCACCAATGCGGTTCATGATAAAGGCTTTACGAGCTGCTTTACCATATTCAACATTGTCGTACCAGAAACCAATCAATAGGTAAGAACAAAGTCCTACACCTTCCCATCCGATAAATAAGATAAGATAATTGCTTCCCAATACCAATAACAACATCGAGAAGATGAAAAGATTTAGGTAGGTGAAAAACTTATAAAAACCTTTGTCATGGCTCATATAACCAATAGAATAAAGGTGAATCAACGATCCGATTCCTGTAATAATCATCACCATCATGATTGATAGTTGATCAACTTGAAACCCGAAGTTAACCTGCATTCCATTAACTGTGAACCACTCAAATGCTTTTACAATAACAGGCGCGCTGTCTTTTGACATTCCCATAAAGATGCTAACAGCAATAAGGAAAGATCCAAAAACAACCAAAGTTGCCAATCCACCAACAAGAGCTTTAGGAAGATTCTTTCCAAACAAACCATTGATGAGGAAACCTGCTAATGGTAAAAGAATAATTGCGTAAACTAAATTTTCCATTCCTAATTATCCTCTTAATTTATTAAATATACTTACGTCCACAGATTTAGTATTTCTGTACATCATAGCGATAATTGCAAGACCAACTGCTACTTCGGCAGCTGCGACAACCATGATAAAGAATACTAATAATTGTCCATGCGCATCACCTTTGTATGCAGAAAAAGCTGCTAACAAAAGATTGACAGAGTTAAGCATTAACTCCACACAACCCAGAATGATGATCGCATTTTTACGAATTAGAACGCCCAACACGCCTAAACAAAACAAAATGGTACTTAGAATAATAAAATATTCTAAAGGTACAGATTGTATAAAACTGTTAACTTCTCCCATTTTTATATTTCTTTTTTACCAATTAATACCGCACTAACAATACCTGCAAATATCAGAACTGATGCTAGCTCGAACGGTAAAACATATTCGTTAAACAATAGTCTTCCTAAATTTTTTGTTAATCCAACGCCAGAGTCCACTGTTGCCGCTGCTGTTGTGTCGCCTGTAAGACCTTTATAAGCGCCTAACATCCCGATAAACAAAATACAAACCGTGAAAATTCCAATGAATTTTGGAAGGTTTTTCTTTTTACTTTCGTCTTTAGCATTAAGGTTTAACATCATTAATACATAAAGGAAAAGTACCATAATTGCTCCAGCATAGACGATAATCTGAACAATTCCTAAAAACTGAGCATTAAGAAGAATATACATCGCTGCAATGCTGAAAAAGGTTACGATAAGAGACAAAACACTGTATAATGGATTTCTTGCAAATACAAAATACACAGCACTAAGAATTGCAATAAAAGCAACTGTGAAAAATAATATCTGATCCATTCTTAATAAGTTTTCTTTTGACGTTCACTAATATCGATACGTTGTTCGATTTTCTCAACTAACTTGTCTTTACCGTAGACAAAATTTTGTCTTATCATTTCAACATCTACAAGACGATCTGTTAGGAAGATAGCTTGCTTTGGACAAGCTTCCTCGCACATACCGCAGAAGATACAACGTAGCATATCGATTTCGTAGATTTCGGCGTATTTTTCTTCTCTATAAAGATGTTTTTCGTCTTTTGTACGTTCTGCCGCCGTCATGGTAATCGCTTCTGCAGGACAAGCTACAGCACACAATCCACAAGCAGTACAACGCTCTCTACCTTCGTCATCACGTTTTAGGACATGTTGTCCACGCCAGATAATAGCGCGTGGTCTTTGCTCTTCAGGATATTGTACCGACGGTACGCCTTTAACAAGATTTCGTACAGCATGTTTCAAAGTAATCCCCATACCTTGTGCAATTGCAGGCAAGTATAGTTTTTCTTTCAAACTCATTTTCTTGTTAGAAACAACTTTTGATCTGTTTGTTAGTTTCATTTAATTATAGATATTAGATGTTAGACGTTAGATGTTAAAAGATAAATTTTATCAGATAGCACATCTTACATCATCATATTATCACTTTTTTAATTTCCGAATAACAAGATTAATGCTCCTGTTACCAATAGATTAACCAATGCCAATGGAATTAAAGTTTTCCATCCTAAGTGCATCAATTGATCATATCGGAATCTCGGTAAGGTCCATCTTATCCACATAAATAAGATAATACCGAAAATTGTTTTACTTAAAAATGCTACAACACTCAAGATACCAGCAACGTTTTCACCCCAGTTCTGAGTAACCCAGTCGATTCCCGGATAGTTGAAACCTCCAAAAAATAAAACGGTAATTAAAGCATTAGAAATAAACATGTTAACATATTCTCCGAACATGAATAATCCTAATTTCATCGAAGAATATTCTGTTGAGTAACCTGTAACAAGCTCAGACTCACATTCTGGTAAGTCGAATGGGTGACGGTTGGTTTCTGCCAAAGCTGCAATTAAGAAAATAATGAATGCAACAGGTTGGTAGAAGATATTCCAGTTCATCCCAGAAACTTCAGGAATAATACCCCAAAGCTTACCATGCGTTTGAGATTCAGTAATAACTTTTAAATCTAAAGAACCAGCCATCATAATGATTGCTAGTAACGAAAGTCCCATCGCCAATTCGTAAGAAATCATTTGCGAAGATGCTCTAACCGCACTTATCAAAGAGTACTTGTTGTTAGATGCCCAACCTCCGATCATAATTCCGTACACACCAATTGACACCATTCCGATCAAGTAAAGTACACCAACATCAACGTTAGCAACTTGTAGATCAAATGATTGTCCACCAATGTTAAGACTTTTTCCCCAAGGGATAACGGCACCTGTAATTAATGAAATAAACATCACCAAGGCAGGTCCAATTACGAATAGGAATTTTTCAGCATTTGCAGGGGTAAAGTCTTCCTTAAAGAAGAATTTTCCACCGTCTGCCAAAGGTTGTAAAAGTCCAAAAGGTCCCGCACGGTTAGGTCCAATACGGTCTTGCATAATTGCTGCCACTTTACGCTCTGCCCAAGTCGAGTAGGCTGCTACCGTAAGTGCTAGCAAGAATAAAGCTAGGACTAATATTAGTTTAAAAGTTAATAGTTCCATATTTTTGATTTGAAATTTGAAATTCGATTCAGAATAAAATTCATCTTCAAACTCACAAATTATCTAATTTTCAAATTAATTATTGTTCTCGATTTTCTCCTCGTCTTTTTTAGCAATTTCTATAGCGTCAGGATTATCCAATTGTCTGTAATAATCCTTTGGCTTTTCGTAATGGTTAAGCGAGATAACAGAATGTCTGTCGATATGTCTAGGACCTTCGATGCTCCAATATTTTGGATCTTTTCTTTCGAAACGGCATTCGTTACAGATCCAATCTTGTACTTCGTCGTACTGATCTTTTCTAGCAGTTACACGTACAATCTCGTCACCTTTCATCCACAATACTGCTTTACCACTACATTTGTCACACTTGCAAGTTGCGTTAACAGGTTTAGTAAACCAAACTCTACTTGCAAAACGCGCCGTTCTGTCTGTTAAAGCACCTACTGGACAAACATCGATAACGTTTCCGATAAAGTCATTGTCCAAAGCTTTGTTAAGATAGGTCGAAATCTCTGCATGATCCCCTCTGAACAAAATACCATGCTCGCGCTTTTCAGTCAACTGATTAGCAGCCAAGACACATCTTGCACAAAGGATACAACGGTTCATATTTAATTTAATATAAGGACCGATGTCATCAGCATCATAAGTATTTCTTTCGAACTCTGTTCTTGTGCCTTCAACACCGTGCTCGTAACCCAAATCCTGAAGATGACATTCTCCAGCTTGGTCACAAATAGGGCAGTCCAAAGGATGGTTGATTAACAAAAATTCGGTAACTGCTTTGCGACCTTCTTGTGCTTTTTCCGAAGTTAAATTTTTAACTTCCATACCGTCCATAACGCCAGTTCTACAACTAGCTACCAATTTTGGCATTGGACGAGGATCAGCTTCAGAACCTTTTGACACTTCTACCAAACATGTTCTGCAACGGCCACCGCTGGTTTCCAATTTGCTATAGTAGCACATCGCAGGTGGAACAGATTTGCCTCCGATTTGTCTAGCAGCTTCCAAAATAGAAGTACCTGGCAAAACTTCGGTTGTCTGTCCGTCGATGGTTACTTTGAATTTTTTAATTTCTTCGCTCATATTATATGCATTAAGCTATGTGCATTATGCAATAGGCTTTATTATTTATTCTTTTTTGTATTAAATGTATAACCAACGCCAAGAAGAACTTGTCCGAAAGCAAAATCTTGTTGTGCTTTGTCTGGTTTATTATTTAATGTTGTCTTGATGTCCCACATATTGATGTAACCAGCTTTTGCTTCTAGTCTTACCATTACGTGATTGTAAAGCACCAAGTTAAGACTTGTTCTGGCATCTGTACCAAGTCCTGCAACGTGAAAACGGTCACTTCTCTCGTTACCGAATAATTTCACATTACTTTTTGGAAACATAAATCCAGCTCCTAATCCATAAGACCAAATAAGGTCTATTTTATCTTTATTTATTAAACTTTTGTATTTTTCAATACCTAAGTTTTCATAGTTAAGTCCGTCTGTATGCTCAAAAGTCAAAAACTGCTCATCCGCTAAATTAACTTGACCATTTTGTACCATTGCAGCATATTTTGGATCCGATATATGTCCCGAAAATCCTACCGTTTGGTTTTGGTCCATCACATACTTCATGTGGTCAATCCCTAATACAAGCGCCAAATCATCTTTGATGAAATAACCGATTCTGACATTGTATTGCACTACAGTGAACCAACTTGGATCAAAATACACGATACCAAACTTTGTTGGTCTATCATGTGCTACAACATTATTAAGTTGAAAGTCGTAACCATTTCCCGAAAAGTGAATATCAGAGTTCGTAAATGCACCTCTGTTCCACCCAAAAAACACAAACATCTGTCCTTTTTTTGACAAAGGTTCAGGTTTTTTAATAACATCTTTAGCTAGTACAAAATTGTTTTCTAGGTTTAAAGAATCTTTTTCAGCCTGTCCAAAGACAAAGCTCGACATCATAAGTCCTACAACAACAAGTTTTTTCATTTTAGTTTTCTGCAGCTACAGGTATTGGGTCGGCGTAGTTTGCCAGGCCGTAATTTTGAGTTAAACATAATTCCGGATTGTTAACGTGCCATTCGAACTCATCACGGAAGTGGCGAATCGCCGCTGCAACAGGCCAAGCCGCTGCATCTCCTAATGGACAAATCGTGTTACCTTCAATTTTTCTTTGGATGTCCCAAAGTAGATCGATGTCTGCTAAAGTTCCATTTCCAGCATCTATTTTCTTTAAGATTTTGTACATCCATCCTGTACCTTCACGGCAAGGAGTACATTGTCCACAGCTTTCGTGGTTGTAGAATCTAGCCAAGGTCATTGTATGTTCTACCACGCATTGGTCTTCATCCAAAACTTCGAAACCTCCAGAACCCATCATTGTTCCTGTTGCGAAACCACCATCTGCAAGAGATTCGTAGTTCATCAAACGAGGTTCACCATTAATGGTTTTTAAAAGTAAATTCGCTGGTAAAATCGGCACCGAAGAACCTCCAGGAATACAAGCTTTTAATTTTTTACCATTCGGGATTCCACCACAATATTCGTCAGAGTAGATAAACTCCTCCACAGAAATTGTCATATCAATTTCGTAAACGCCTGGTTTGTTGATGTTACCACAAGCCGAAATTAATTTAGTTCCCGTTGAGCGTCCAACACCAATTTTGGCATATTCTGCACCAGTGATATTGATAATCGGCACAACTGCCGCAATTGTTTCTACGTTATTAACCACGGTTGGTCTTTCCCAAAGTCCTTTAACAGCAGGGAAAGGTGGTTTAAGACGAGGATTTCCTCTTTTACCTTCAAGAGATTCTAGCAAAGCAGTTTCTTCTCCACAGATATAAGCACCAGCACCACGTTGAACATATATTTCTAAATCGAAACCAGTTCCTAAGATATTTTTACCTAAGAAACCAGCTTTTTTAGCTTCGTCAATCGCTTCTTCTAAGATATCTGGAATCCATGAATATTCGCCACGAATGTAGATATAAGAAGTGTTTGCACCTAAAGTGTAAGACGAAATAATCATCCCTTCGATCAAAAGATGCGGAATGAACTCCATCAAATATCTATCCTTGAAAGTCCCAGGCTCAGATTCATCGGCATTAACTACTAAGTGTCTTGGCACGCCTTCTGGTTTTGCTAAGAAACTCCACTTCATACCTGTGGGGAAACCTGCGCCACCACGACCACGAAGTCCAGAAGTTTTAACCTCTTCCAAAACTTCATCGGTTGTCATCTTCAAAGCTTTTTCAACAGCCTCATAGCCACCTTGCTTTCGATACACATCGAAATATCTAATGCCTTCTACGTGGGCGTCTTTAAGTAAAAGTTTTTTACTCATTTTTATTTGCTTATTGCAATCGGCTTTTACACTTTGATAAGCTCTGTGTGCCAGCTTTTTGCATTTTAATATTAATTACCTAGGTTTGATTTAATTCAAAAAAAATTAAATCTTTTTAAACTTTATTAACCCAAATCAACTTGACCTTGTCTGCAAAGTTCCAAGATTTCGTCAACTTTTTCTATGGTTAAATTTTCGTGATAAAACTTACCAAGTTGTAGCATTGGCGCATAACCACAAGCTCCAAGACACTCAGCTGGTTTTAATGTGAACAATCCATCAGCCGTTGTTTCGCCATCTTTAATGTTTAAAGTTGTACGGATGTGGTCTAGGATTTTTTCACTACCTCTTACCATACAAGGTCCCGTTCTACAAACTTCCAAAACATATTTACCAACTGGCTTCATGTTGAACATTGTGTAGAATGTCGCCACTTCATAAACCTCAATTGGTGTGATGCTAAGAACTTGTGCAACGTAATCCATAACAGGTACGTCTAACCAACCTCCAAATTCCTTTTGAGCAACATGCAAAACAGGAATAAGTGCCGACTTCTGACGACCTTCTGGATATCTAGCGATAATTTTATTAACCTGTTCTAAAGTTTCAGGTTTAAAAGCAATAGTTTCGCTCATTTTTATTTGTTGTAAAATGTACAATGTACAATGTACAGCGTACTTTAATAATATTTAAATTTTTTTACATTTTACTTTGTACTTCGTACAAATTACGCATCTAGCTCGCCTGCAATCACATTCATGCTACACATCGTTACAATCGCATCCGAGATGACAGATCCTGTAATCATCTCTGGATAAGCTTGATAATAAATAAAGCAAGGTCTACGGAAATGCAATCTGTATGGACTTCTTCCGCCGTCGCTTACTAGATAAAATCCTAACTCGCCGTTTCCGCCTTCTACAGCGTGATAAACTTCACCACGAGGCACTTCAGTTTCTCCCATTACAATTTTGAAATGGTAGATCAAAGCTTCCATTTTGGTGTAAACGTCTGGTTTTTCTGGTAAATAGAAATCTGGAACATCTGCATGGAAAGGTCCTTCGGGTAGGTTTTCGTAAGCTTGTTTTATAATTTTAATCGATTCCCAAACTTCTTGCTGCCGTACCATGAAACGGTCATAAGTGTCACCAGCAGTACCAATTGGAATATCGAAATCAAAATCTTGGTAAGATGAATAAGGTTGTGCTACACGAACATCGTAGTCAACACCTGCAGCTCTTAGATTAGGTCCTGTGAAACCATAACTCAAAGCACGTTCTGCAGAGATACCTCCAACACCAATGGTTCTGTCCATAAAGATTCTGTTTCTTTCTAGTAGATTACAGAACTCTTGGAATCTTGGTGGGAAAGTTTTAAGGAAATCTTTTAACAACTCATGGAATTTTGGAGAAAGGTCTCTTTCGAAACCGCCAATTCTTCCCATGTTGGTTGTCATACGAGCACCACAAATTTGCTCATACATATCATAAATACGCTCTCTTTCGATGAACATATAGGTAAGTCCAGTAATGGCTCCTGCATCCATACCTGTAACACCGTTACAAATAAGGTGGTCACCAATTCTTGCAAGTTCCATCAAGATAACGCGCATATAATCTACACGTTTCGGAACTTCGCAGCCGATTAACTTTTCAACTGTCATGTGCCAACCTAAATTATTAATAGGTGCAGAACAGTAATTCATACGGTCAGTAAGTGTCGTAATCTGAGCAAAATTTCTTCTTTCAGAGATTTTTTCAAAAGCTCTGTGGATGTATCCAACTGTTTGTTCAGCATGAAGAATACGCTCGCCATCCATGGTTAACACGTTTTGGAAAATACCGTGTGTCGCAGGGTGGGTTGGTCCAAGGTTGAGGGTATATAGTTGCCCGTCAATCTGTTCTTTTGACTCGTATTGGTTAAGTATGTTTGATAATTCGTTGTCTTTCATAATATTAATGCTTTAGGCTTTAGGCTCTAGGCGTTAAGCATTTAGCTTATTGCTTATAGCTTGTTGCATTATTTTTTATCTTCCGAACATGCTGTCGTTCTTATCCGTTCTTGTTCCGTCTTCTAGTCGATATTCTTTTAACATTGGGTGATAACCAAGATCGTCCATATTAAGAATTGGTCTTAAGTCTGGATGTCCTTTAAAGTTAATACCATAGAAATCGTAGGTTTCGCGCTCCATCCAGTTAGCACCAGCAAATAATTCTGTTAAAGAATCTATTTCAGCATTTTCTCTTGGCATAAAAGCTTTAAGACGTAATCTGAAATTCGCCATCATATTTTGTAAATGATAAATAACGCCGATTTCTTTATCTGGTGTTTCGGGATAATGAATACCACAGATATCTGTTAAAAAATTAAATTCTAAAGAAGAATCTCTTAGATAATGAATAATCTTTTTAGTATCATCTTTTTTAACCTCGATGGTTAACATGCCATAAGGCTCCGATGATGCAAGGATAGAATCAGGAAATTCTCGTGTTAAAGCTTCTAATACAAATTCGTTTGTCATTGTTTCCTGATTTATTTAATTCCGTAAGAGTCTAACAAAGCTTTATATTCTGGTAAGTCTCTTCTTCTAAGACTTTCGGTTTGTGCTAGTTCTTGGACTTGCATTACACCTTCGATAATTTGTTCTGGTCTTGGAGGACATCCTGGTACGTACACGTCAACTGGGATAATCTTGTCAATACCTTGAAGTACAGAATATGTGTCAAAAATACCACCACTAGAAGCACAAGCGCCAACAGCTACAACCCATTTTGGTTCCGCCATTTGTGAATAAACTTGCTTAAGAACTGGACCCAATTTTTTAGAAATAGTTCCGCAAACCATCAACATATCAGCTTGACGAGGTGAGAAGGAGTTACGCTCCATCCCGAATCTTGCTGCATCATAGTTAGGGTTAAGTGTTGCCATGAATTCGATACCGCAACAAGATGTTGCAAATGGTAACGGCCAAAGCGAATAACTTCTGGCAAGACCAATAACGCTACTTAATTTTGTCGCAAAAAAACCTTCTCCTTCATAACCAGCAGGAGCAGGATTGTTCATGTTAACGACTGGTTTATTATCTGACATTTTTGTTTATGATTTAAATATTTAAAGATTCAATGATTTTAAAGTTTGAAATAAAATTCAATTATTTAATGTTTAAATCTTTTAATGTTAAAAATTATTTATCCCAATCCAAAGCGCCTCTTTTAAGAACATAAAAGAAACCAAGGAAAAAGATGGATACAAAAGTTACTATAGCTAAAAAGCCTTCGACACCCAACTCGCGGAAGTTAACAGCGTAAGGGTAGAAGAATACGATTTCGATATCGAATAAAACAAATAGAATAGCGGTTAGGAAATATTTCACCGAAAACGGTGTTCTCGCATTACCGACACTTTCCACACCACATTCCCAACTTTGGTCTTTGACTTCACTTTTTACTTTTGGTCCTAAAAAGTGAGCACCTAATAAAGAAACTATCACAAATCCAAGGCCTACAGCAGCTTGGATGAGTATCGGAATATAATTTTCTGGCAAATTCATTATTGTACCTAATTTATGCACCTGCAAAAGTACAAAATTAAGATCGAATAATAGAAAAAACCTAGGCTTTAAGTCTTTTTAGAATGGCAAAAAAAAGCTAATTTAGAATGGTTAAAAATAAATGGATTCCTATTTTTTCTTACCCATTTTTTTCAATATAACAAATGCGATGTATGCAATGTAAAGGAATAAAATACTTGCAAAAACTATGTTAATCAAGGTGTTAGTTTTCGGGTCTTTAATCGGATCAATAAAGTTGAAAGCTAAAAAAATAATGATAAGAATTGCGTATATGATAATTTGAGTCTTCATGGATCTTTAATTTTCCTTTTTAAATAAAACTAAACATTTGTTTAAATTTTACACTTCTTTGCTATAAGTTCGTCTTCTTTTGTGATTAACAGGATCGTAATCTTGCCAAAGAAGTTGAATGTTTTTGTTCTCCTCTAGTTCTGGATTTGTTTCTAAAAACTTAACGCCTTTCTTCTTGAAAGTCTCATAGATTTCTTTAAAAATAATTGCCGTAACGCCACGTCTTTGGTATTCTGGATGAATACCAATAAGATAAAAGTTAGCGCGATCGTTTTTCTTACCCGCATTTAAAAGATGCCACCAACCAAAAGGGAAAAGCTTCCCGTTGGCTTTTTGAAGTGCACGAGAATAGGAAGGCATTGTAATCGCGAAGGATACTAAGTTGTGGTTTTCATCTTCAATACAAATAATGTAATCTTTGTCAATAAAACCGAAGTATTTCTCTTTATAATGTTTGATTTGCTCGTCAGTAATTGGTGTATAGGTAGAAAGTCCTTTGTAAGTCTCATCCAAAAGTTTGAACATTGGCTCTACCAAAGGAAGAATTTCTTTTTTAGAATTAAACTCTAAAACTTTCAGTTTGTATTTTTCTTTGATTAAATCATTGAATTTTACAACTTTTTCTGGCAAAACCTCAGGGAAAACAATCTCGAATTCTACCCATTCTTTTTCTTTTACAAGTCCAAGATTCTCCAAATGTTTTGGGTAATAAGCTTCATTATAAATACCAATCATCGTCGCAAGCTTATCAAATCCAAGTGTTAACATCCCAGCTTTGTCGAGATTGGTAATGCCCATTGGACCTTCAATTTTCGTGATATTGTTGGCTTTAGCATATTTTACAGCTTCATCAATCAAAGCTTTAGAAACTTCTTGATCATCAATAAAATCTAACCATCCGAATCTCACTTTTTTGATGCCTAAATCTTTTTCTTCTTTATGATTGATCATTACAGCAATACGACCAACGATTTTATCATTTTTAAAAGCTAAAAATTGTTGTGCATCTGAATACTCTAAAGCAGGATTTTCCTTAGGATTCCAAATATTAAGTTCGTCGTTGGTTAAAGGCGGAACGTAATTATCGTTGTTGCGATACAAATCGTTCGGGAATTGGACAAAATCTGCCAAATCCTTTTTAGTTTCAACCTTTTTTATAATGATCTGTGACATAATTTTCAAAATTAAACAAATATAAGCGCAAATGGCAGTTATTACAATACTTTGGCATACTTTTTACTCAAATTTACTCAAAGTAAAAGTTATAAAAATATATAAAAATGACGGGTTATTATTTAATTATTGGTCTTACGATGTTAGCGAGTTGGATTGTGTCCAATCGGTTAAAATCTAAGTTCCAATACTATTCTCAAGTCCATCTCAAGAACGGAATGTCCGGAAAAGAAGTGGCAGAAAAGATGTTGAGAGATAATGGCATCAACGACGTACAAGTTATTTCGGTGCCAGGACAATTGACGGATCATTACAATCCTGCTGATAAAACAGTTAACCTTTCGGAAGCTGTATACATGCAAAGAAATGCAGCGGCTGCGGCAGTTGCAGCGCACGAGGTTGGACACGCGGTTCAGCATGCAGTTGGTTATTCGATGTTACAACTAAGATCGAAATTGGTGCCGATGGTTAATATTAGTTCTACATTATCGCAATTCGTAATTATGGCGGGTATTGGTGTTATGTTCGCATCTAGAACAATTGACAATCCACAAGGTAATACATGGATTTTAGCAATCGGAGTAGCGCTTTTTGCAGTGACAACTTTGTTCGCATTTGTGACGTTACCAGTTGAATATGATGCAAGTAATCGCGCAATGAAGTGGTTAAAATCATCTGGAACCGTAACACAAGAAGAATATGTTGGCGTCGAAGATAGTCTAAAATGGGCGGCAAGAACTTATGTTGTCGCTGCGATTGGCTCTCTTGGACAGCTTCTCTACTGGGCATCGATGCTCTTTGGAGGTCGTCGCGACTAACAAATATTATAAATCGATAATTTCGAAATCTAAAAGCATCTCCGCCAATTGGTTGGAGATGTTTTCTTTTTGAGCTGTTTTTATTCGGGCATCAATCGTGCAAATCTGTTGTGCATCGAAGTTGAGGATTTGTGCTCCGTTTTTATTTAATAGTGAAAAAATAACATTCTGCTGACTGAATTTAAAACTTAGTTTTAAATCGCTTTCCAATTCTTTAGTGATGATTTTTGCAGATTCTAAAGTAAATTTTGCGGTTTCTTTATAAGTCTTAACCAAACCCGAAACACCTAATTTTGTTCCACCATAATATCGAATAACAACAACCAGAATATTGGTTAGTTGGTGCGCAAGAAGTTGGTTGTAGATTGGTAAGCCAGCACTTCCACTAGGTTCGCCGTCGTCATTTGCGCGATAATTTTCACCAGAAAGTCCCAATCGAAAAGCATAACAATGATGCGTCGCTTTTGGATGTTCTTCGTAGAGTTTTTGCAGGCAAGATTTTACTTCTTCTTCAGAAACAACGGGATAAGCAAATCCAATAAATTTGCTGCCTTTTTCCTTTATTAAAACATCTTCAACTGCTTTTTCTATACTTTGATATTCGAACATTTTCTATATAAAATTGTTTTCTGGATTAATGCAATATTCGATTATGTTATCACGAAAATCTATTTTTTCTTTAGTTTTAAAATTTAAAATTGGCGCTTTAGTCCCGTTTTCTAATTTTAAATCAGGGTTTTTTAAAACAAATGCTTCATCCCAAATATTAGCATTGATAAATTGTTGCAACGTAAAACTTCCGCCTTCTACCAAAACCGATTGAATATTTAGCTCGAATAATTTTTCCATTAAATTCTGAACGAAGTTATCCTTTTCAACCTTAATAAACTGAACATTATTTTTGACTTCATTTTTTACAGAATTAAAAACAATTGTTTCCGCTTCTTCGTTGAAGATGGCAAAATTTTCAGGAACTTCTAATTTAAAATCAATTAAAATTCTGATAGGATTTCTTCCTGTAATTTCTCGCGTTGTCAAGCTCGGGTTGTCATGCAAAGCAGTGTTTTTCCCTACTAAAATTGCATGTTCTTCGCTTCTCAATTTATGAACAAATTGCTTGCAAAGACTGTTGCTAATTTGGGTTGGTTGAAAGTTTTTGTCCATAAATCCATCGGACGATTCTGCCCATTTCAGAATGATGTAAGGTCTTCTTTTTTGATGAAAAGTGAAAAATCTTTTATTAAGCGCCAAGCTTTCTTGTTCGAGAATCCCCGATTCTACAGAGATGCCATCATCTTCAATTATTTTGACGCCTTTTCCGCTCACTTTATCGTGGCTGTCGATAATCCCAATCACCACTTTTTTGAAACCAATTTCTTTAATTTTCAAAGCGCAAGGTGGCGTTTTTCCAAAATGTGCGCAAGGTTCTAAAGAAACATAAATCGTAGATTCTTTTAATAAATTAAAATCTTCATCTTTAACAGAATTAATAGCGTTGATTTCTGCATGTGCTTCGCCCGCTTTTTTATGATAACCTTCGCCGATTATTCTGTCGTTATGGACGATAACTGCACCAACCATGGGATTAGGATAAGTTTTGCCAATCGCTTTTTCTGCTAATTGTATGCAGCGTTGAAGATAAAATTTGTCTGTCATATTAATAAAAAACACTTAAGCAAAGTTAAGTGTTTTGAAATTTTTATTAGGTTGTTTATGCTTATTTAGCGAGAACTTTAATTGTTGGCATTGGAGCTGTGATCACATAATCCAGTAATTTGTTGCGTTGCTTGTTGATGTATTTCGAAGCACTTCTAAAATCTGAACCATACAATCTCTTTGAATAAGAAAAAATCAATAGTCCATTTTGATCACCGTTTTTAGTTGGGCGAAATCGATCAATATTATATTCTGCATAAGCTTCTCCATCACCTTCTTTTGGGACAATCGTTACCAAATAATCTACGATCAACTCAGTGCCATCAGGACTTTCGATAACATCGATGAACGAATAATTGTCATTAAGGTTGGTCTTTCTTTTTGTAATGTTATCAGCTTTTTTCTTAACAGCGTCATCGATATCAATCTCTTTGTTGAAAAAAGAAATATTAACTAATTCTTCGTAGGTGTCATAGTTATCATCGCTTCTCAAATATTTTTGCTGAAACCATGTTGCCGAATTTTTTTTACTCCAATATAGAAAAAACTCAGAATCTCCGATTTTTAAAGGTCCCGGAACCGAAATATAATCTGCAACATCGCGACCTTCGATTTTTGTATCTTCTTGCGCAGTTAGCTGTAGAAATGCAAAACCGAAAATCAAAAGGAATGATAATTTTTTCAACATGATTTTTAGATTTTAGTTATCGTTGCTGGTAATAATGTTGTGAAGCGTTTGTTTTAAACTTTCTAATTGCTCTTTTTTGTCATCCAATTTTTGATAAGTGTCTTTTAATAATGGATTTTCTCGCGATGCATTACTAAAGAACGAAATATTGTTATCCAATTTAACAATTTCAGCTTCTAAATCAGCAATTTGATTTTTAATTTTTCTTGCTTTATCTGTTAATTGATTTTCTGTTAGATTTTCTTCATTTAAATCAAACTCATTGATTTTGTTAAGTTTAAGCTTATCTCTCAACGTTTTGTTAAACTCTGTATTGATGCCCAATTTATCTTTTGGGACTTTACCGATGGCGTTCCATTGGTTTTTGATTTGCTCAATTTTTTCGATGCTACCTTCTTCATTAGAAATTGTTTTTAATTGATCTAAAAGTGCACGTTTATTTTTGAAATTATCTTTCCAATTGTCGGTTGCAGCGTTGTTTTTGTCACGGAAGTTTTTGAAAAACGTGTTACAAGCCTCACGGAATTCGTCCCAAACTTTATTAGCTTGTGATCTCGGTACATGTCCAACATGCTTCCAATCTTCTTGTAGTTTTTTGAAAAGCGGAACAATAGTTTCCCAATCTTCCGATAACATATTGTCTTGCGCCGTTTTTATTAAAGCTAATTTCGTTTCCAAATTTTTGATTTGAGAATCTTTTAAGTTTTTATAAAAACTATTTTTAGCGGTGTTAAAAGCACGAAGATTTTGTTTGAAATCTGTCCAAGTTTGGTTGGAAACTTTCTTTGGAACACTTCCTGTTTTTAAAAACTCAAGGCGTAGATTTTCAACAGTTTTAATGGCGTTTTGCCAATAATTATGGTTAACGTTTTGACTAGGTGAAGCAAGTTTTTTTAATTCTTCGATAATCTCGGTTTTTTTTGCAAGATTAGCTTCTTGATCTTTTTCTAAATTAGCAAAAAGTTCAGATTTTCTTTCGTGTATTTTTTGCGAAATATCTTTGAATTCTTCCCAAGTTTTTTCACGGAATTCTTCTGCAACTGGTTCTGCTTCTTCTTTCCAAAGTTTGTGAAGATATTGTAACTCGTTAAGTGCTTTTTGTACCAAAGGCTCATTAAGAAGTTCTTTGGCGCGATCGATAATATGATTTCGTTTTTCCAGATTGTGGCTGTACTCTTGCTCAAGATATTCTTTGTTAAGATCTAACATCTCGTTGAACATCTTAAGGTGATGGAAGTAGTTGTTATTCAGGTTTTTAAATTCTGATTTTGCAACTTGTCCAGCATTGGACCAAGCTTCTTTAATCTCACGAATCGCTTTAAAAAGGTTAGTGCCTGCCTCGGTATTGGTGTAAAGATTTTTTAATCTTTCGATGATATCGTGGCGTTCTGCTAAGTTTTTAGACTGTTCTTCTTCTTGCTTTTTGTGGAAGTCATCCATTTTTTCTTTATAAATGTTGACTAAAGCAGAAAGGCGCGACGCCTTTGGATGTTGATAACTGAAGTTGGTCTCGTCGTTACCTTCTTCTGTGTATTGATGTTTTTTCTCTTCAATTTCGTCGTGAATATGAAGATTAGCAGCATCTCGCAGTTGTTGGAATTTTCTCGAATGTGAGCCAGCATCTTTTAGGTTGACAATTTTCTCCAACTCGTCCAATATTTGATCCAAAGACAAGGATTCTATCGGATTTTCTTCGGGCAAAGCTTCTATTTCTGCTTCGTAATCGATGTCATCGTGATGATGATTTTGCTCCGAATTGTTTTGAGATTCATCTAAAGATACTTTGTTTTCTTCATTTTCAGGATTTCCAGTCTCTGTTATCATAACCCAACTTTTTATTAGAATAAGAACTTTTTATCGTACTAAATTAATTTTTTTTTATGGAAATAGCCAACTTTTAAGGCTTTTTTATTAAATCCTTGATATTTGAAACGATTTTTAAAAGCTATTTTGTCCAAATTGACCAAGCTTTTTCAGCTTGTTGTTCTAGCATATAATAGCCATTCATGGTTATAGCGCCTTGTTTTCTAGCGTTTTTAATGAAAGACGTTTCGGTCGGATTGTATATCAAATCAATAATATAATGTTGACTAGTCAATGCCTCAAAAGGAAATTTTATACAGTCATCAACATTAGGAAAAGTGCCAACTGGCGTACATTGTACAATTAAAAAATGTTCTGAAACAATGTCCGACGTGAGGTTTTCAAAATTTAATTCAGATTTTCGAGAGACCGTTTTGTAATCGATGTTATGTTTTTCAAGGATAAATTTAACAGCTTTTGCAGCACCGCCATCACCCAAAATAAGAGCTTTGGTGTGATGTGGTTTTTTATGAATTAAAAGACTTTTTTCAAATCCAAAAGCATCGGTATTAAAACCAATTTTTTTGTCATCAATAATTTTGACACAGTTAACGGCACCAATTTTTTCGGCTTCTTCACTTAATTCATCCAAAAAAGGAATAATCGCTTCTTTATAAGGAATAGTTACGTTGAAACCTTTTAACTCTGATGTGTTAAATAAGTCACTGATTTTATTTAAATCCTGAACATCAAAAAAGTTATACGAGTGATTTTGTAAGAATAATTTTTTGAATTTTTCTTCAAAATATTTTTTTGAGAAAGAGTAGGAGATGTTTTTTCCTAAAAGTCCAAATTGCTGCGCTTGTTCCATAGAGTAAAGTTATAAAAAAAGACCGAAGAAATCTCCGGTCTTTAGTATGATTATTTTCAATATTATTCAACAATAAATTTAGTTGAAGAAGTTGAAGTTTTTAAAATGTACATTCCTATTGGCAATTTGTTCAAGTTAAGTTTTTGTTTGTTTTTAACTTGGTTAAAGTTTTGAACTTTTTGACCGTTAAGGTTGTAGATTTCTACATTTTCTGAAGCTTTGATACCTTCAACAAAAATCTCTTGGTTTTTAACAGGGTTAGGATAAACTTTGATTTTGTTATCAGCGTTTTTCACTTCGTCTGTTGCCATTTTAGTATAACAAGTCCAAGATAAGTTGTCAAGAGACACGCGGTTAATGTAAGTTAGATTTTGGTCAATGATTTCTAATTCTACATTTCCTTCAATATTAATATTAGAAATAGTGTAAGATTTTTTGCTTGTAGAATAATCGATAGTTCCTACTTTTTGACCATTAACTAAAACGCTAAGACTTCCAGCTTTATCTGTCCCGAAAGGCAAATAAGTTTTAAGAGAAAGACTTCCGATACCTCCAGTAATTCCTGTTGCTTTTAGGCTTCCAGCATTAGTACCGCCAGTTTTGATGTTGATTGCTTTGTTAGTATCACCATCGATGTAGATTTGCTTGTCAGTTCTTGCATTAGTTGCTTCGTAGATAACACCGTTAGTCGACCACTCTCTTAATGAATAAGCTGATGCAGGTGGTTGACTAGGAACTGGGATGTTGTCGAAAGTTTCTGTACCACAAGTTGTTCCTGTGTTGCCACCATCGCCATCGCCGTTTCCGTTAGATTTTGTAGTTGTTACTTCTATTGTATTACTAGCAGCAGATACGTTACCAGCAGCATCTTTAGCTTTAACAAAGAAAGAGTAAGTTGTTTCTGGCGCTAGACCTGTAATGTTGATGTTGTTAGTAGAAGCTGTTTGTACATATTCATTATTCATGAAAACTGTATAGTTAGCTACACCAACGTTGTCTGTAGAAGCTGTCCAAGTTAAATTAGCCGCAGTTGATGTAACATTGCTAGCTGCCAAATTAGTAGGAACAGTCGGCGCTTGTGTATCGGTAGAAGTTCCACCGTTAAATGAATCTGGCCAAGTGTTTTGTGCATTTGGACCACCCCAAATAACTGTTGCTAAATAAGGATTATCGATGAAAGGATTTCTGTTTCCTTGCTTGTTAGCAACGATATTGTTACGCTGTACTTCGAAGGCAGAAACTGGATCTTCGATGTTCCATTTTAATAAAATATCTGGGAAGTCTGAAGAGTAAGTGCTAGGTCCCATTGTGATGTTAAGAGGCTTACATCTATCGTTATAGCGCACATACATATACATAAGGATTCTTGCAACATCACCTTTCCATTCGTCGCCTGGATACCAGCCTCCACGACTAGACTTTTGCGCCATTGCGCCCATGCCATCATCGAAAGAAAGATTTCCTCTTGTACTATTTAATGTAACATCAGCTGGACGTAAGTGGTGACCATCAGCACCAGGACCAGAAGTTCCTAAGTTAGGTGTTCCTTTAGATTTAGCATATACGTGCTCTCTGTTCCAAGATCCGTTGATGCTTCTACTTCTTTGATGTGTACCAGAACTTTGAGATCCGTAGATTAATAAAAGGTTACCAGCCACATCTTTGTCAACATCACTCATTTTCAAAAGGTCTTGAAGTTGAGAGTAAGAGATCGTTGTAGTGTGAGTACTGGTGATAGTTGTTGCTAACTGGCTTTTCATTTGATTACCAGTTGCTTTAAAATCGACCTGATTATAATAAGCAGGTGCCGATTGCGCATTTACTACAAAAGTAATAATAGATGCTAAAAAAGATAGCTTTAGTTTCATAAACTCGATTCTTAATTTAAGCTTGTTATATTGTTGTGATAATATTATTGTTGTTGACGATGTTAACCGAATCATTGAAAATTGCCTTTTCAATCTCTTTTTCGAATTCTAAAAAAATAATTTCTTCAAATAGATAAAGCGTTCCGTCTAGAATATTTTTAGTTGACTGATTTTCAATTTTAATACTAATTGGTGAATCGACTAAAACGTCGTTGTTCCATTTTAAATCTGATTTAGAAAATTTAAAAACTTTCGCAAATAAACCTGGATGGTTGTGTCCTGCACCAGCAAAAATTCTGTTCTCAGATTTATCGATAGCGATAACGTAAAGAGGTTCTTTTGCGCCACCTATTTGATTAACACCTTTTCTTTGACCGATTTTAAAATGTTCGATACCATCATGACCTCCAATCAAAATTCCGTCAAATAATGAATACTTGGGATTTTCTGCTTCCCACGTAAGCTCAGCTTCTTTACTTTGGAATTCAGGTTTCTGAAGTCCATAAAGTGGCGAATTTGTAGGGATTTCGACAATTTGACCTTTAATATTCATTTTGAGTTCAATATTTTTTTTGAAAGGGCATCAAAGATAAACAATATTTTTTATTTGTAAAATGCAGAATGTTAAGGTTTTGTGAATTTTTAAAACACAATTATTTTTTATTTTTATTAAATCTGCAAAGATGATAGAAGAAGTTACACGATAGTTTAATAACAAAATAAAAAAGCATCCAGAAAACTCTGAATGCTTTCGAAATATTGTTTAAAAAAGAATTATTCTACGATGAATTTCGTATTTAATTCTCTCGTTTTTAAAATATAAATTCCTTTTGGTAAATTTTTAAGTTGGATTGTATTTCCATTTTTGAATGGTTGATCAATCTCTTGTACACGTTGTCCTACCATATTGTAGATCCAAGCTTTGTCATATTGCTTAAGGTCATTACCTTGTACAGTAATCGTAGAGCTAGATTTAACGGGGTTAGGGTAGATTTTGTATTTAGTAGAAAAACCAGCATCTTCAACAGCAAGAGGAGAAAGTCCCCAAACTTTAGTTACAAACTCTGGATTGTCGATGTATGGGTTTCTGTTGTTTTGATATAAATAAGTAGCATTGTTACGATCTAGCTCAAATTGAGATACTGGATCTTGTTGATGCCATAAAAGAAGTGTGTTAAGCTCCCAAGTTTGTAATCCAGGGAATTTTGTAGTTGACAAAATTTGATTTGATTTGAAACCAGATAGTTTATCTTCATATCGAGTTGCAAAGTATAAAACCATTCTTGCTACATCACCTTTGAACTCGTTGATAGGCTCAGCCACTGTTCCTGAGTAACCTGGAGACGTAGTAGATCCTACTTTTGTACCATTTTTAGAAGTATAAGATGCGTTTCCAACTTTTCCAAAAGGGTAATTGCTTCGCATTCCGTTAACTTTACCATCTGTTGGACGGATGTGGTGCATGTCAGAAACCATTGGAGAGGCCTCACTGAAAATACTTTGTGGTACAACATGCTCTCTGTTGTAGCAGTCAGCCTCTACCGAATAGCTACCACATTTTTTTTGCCCATGAACGTAGTTGTAAGGATCCGGACCGTTAGGGTTTTCAGAATACATGTCAAGAACAGTACCATCATTTTCGTAACCACCAGTCGAATATTTGTCCGTATCTGTTGATGGATAACCGTTATACAAGTTGTCATAACTTTTAGTAACATAACCAGCACTAATGATAGCACTTAATTTTGTTTTAAGAGCGGCTCCAGATAATCCATCTGTACCATTGTAATATCCTGCTGGGATCTGCGCTGATGCAAATCCAAATGCAGCTAATCCTAATAAAAGAGAGATTTTTTTCATTATCAATAAAATTGGGCGGTAAAGGTACAGAATATTTTAAATTAACAACTTAAATTTTCATTAAAATTTAGCGTTTTAACTTTCTAGAAAATATGTAAGCAACTAATAATCCGAAAGATAAACCAACTGCGGAAACAATTGCATAGTTGAAAAGAGTAATTTTAACAGGGAAAGGAAGATTCTCACCAGCCATGAAGAAATTAGTTTGTATCTGTACAAAACATAAAATTGTCCCCACAACTAGACCTAAAATTACACCAATAACTACAATTAGTAGACCTGTGTTAAAATATGTTGTATTAAGATCTTTTTGTGTAAAACCTAACGAGCGAAGTGTCTTGGCTTGTGGTGCTTTATCTAGTTGCAAAATAATAACAGCTCCAGCCAAATTAAAAGTTGTAATGAAAATCACCAATGAGAATATCAAGTAGATCATCAGTTTTTCGGTGTTTATCATTTTCCAAAAAGCTGCATTCTCTTCAGATTTTGTACTTATTTCTACTGTATTTTTCAGTTGATTTAATAAGCTTAATTTAACTTGATCTGCTAATTCTGGATTTTTAAGTTTAATAACAACTTGATAAGCAGCGTCTTTTGGGAGATTTAATAACTGTTGAGATAATTCTATTGGTGCAATAATATAATTGTTGAGTTGATCATTGCTCGGGAAAATCCCAGTAACATAAATTTCTTTTCTGTTAAAAATGTCATCCTCTTGCTGGATAATACCTTTTCCAGCTTTCGGCATATAGATGGTCGCAAAATCTTGCGAAGAGTTGACAGGTATCGCCAGACGATTGTCAAGTTGACCTTCCATCAAAACTTCGTTAGAATATTCAAAACTTGGATAAGTCCCGTATAACACAGTTTTGTTGATAGGATTTACGAGTGTATAAGCCGAATCTACACCACGCAGATAGGCTATTTCGCCATTATCTTTGTAATTGATGTAGACTTTTTCTTCTATTACTTTAGAAAAACTTTCGACATTAGTATTCGATTTTAGGATACTATTAATGTCCTTAATATTTGTAAGCGTTTTTCCGTTTTTACTTTTAATAGTGAGATCCGCATGCAGATTTGCAATCATATCACTGTTAATATCTTCTAATGCAGAAAATACAGAGACGATCACAAACATAGATGCCACCGCAATCATCATCGCAAAAGCAGCAAGCCAAGTGATGAAAGTTACAGCATGACTACCTTTTTTGGCAGTAATGTAACGCGATGCGATATAAAGCGGATTATTTCTCACAAATCTTACAAAATAGGATTGTCGCCTTCGCCTTTTAGTTCCTTTTCGATACGTTCTACATCGTCAAGACTTGTGTCAAGATAAAATGATAAATTAGGAATAATACGTACCTGTTTTCCCATTTTTTGTCCAATAAAATTACGATACTGAGTTTTATTTTCCTCAATCTCCTTCATAATTGGTTTGCGCAATTCCGCAGGGAAGATGCTCAAATATATCTTAGCAATACTAAGGTCGGCAGTCACTTTAACGTCGCTAACGCTAATTAGAAAATTCTGGTTACTATCCGCAGATTGTTTTCTAAAAAGCTCAGCAAAATCCTCTTGTATAATTTGTGCGACTTTTCTTTGTCTATTACTTTCGTTCATGGCGCAAATTTAATACTTTTGTTTGATATAATATGGGCGTGCCCCGTTGTTTTTCCAAAGCAAAGCCAGAAGCTTGCCTAGGCCAAAAACAATCGGGTCGGTCTACGTGCAGTCGCTTTCCCCAGTGGCGGCGGGGCCGCCACTGGGGAAGAACTCCAACAATGCACTTCGCCCTCACGCAAACATAATAAGATCTAAAACATGAAAATAGAACATCTCGGCATAGCCGTCAAATCCTTAGGATTATCCGACGACTTATTCTCAAAACTACTAGGGAAAGACTCTTACAAACAAGAAAGCGTAGAGCGCGAAGGCGTTGTAACCTCTTTCTATCAAGTTGGCGATTCCAAAATCGAACTCTTAGAAGCTTCAAAAGAAGAAAGTCCCATTTCAAAATTCATCGAAAAGAAAGGTGAGGGCATTCATCACATCGCGTTTGGCGTGGACGACATCCATTCCGAAATCGAAAGATTAAAAGAAGCAGGATTTCAATTTATATCAGAAGAACCAAAGGATGGCGCTGATAATAAAATAGTTGTGTTTTTGCACCCCAAATCTACAAATGGAGTCTTGGTAGAATTGTGCCAAGAAAAGCCATAAAAAATTTGCATAGCACAGAAAAATTAGTATTTTTGCACTCACAAAATTTAACCAAATTTTGAGGCCCTATAACTCAGTTGGTTAGAGTAGCTGACTCATAATCAGCAAGTCCTTGGTTCGAGCCCAAGTGGGGCCACATGTTTTAAATCAAGCACTTACAGAAATGTAGGTGCTTTTTTTTATCTAAGTATGTATAATTGTTGAAGTCTTATTTTGATTATTTTTTTCAACTTTATATTTTGCATTATATTTTCACCAAACCGAATAGCTCAATGAAGACTTTCCCAGTTATCGCCTCAATTTTGTCACCGAAAGAATTAGGTGAATTTATTATCGAACAATACCAATTAAAGACTGATTTTCAATGTTCTCTTTTTAGAACTGGCGTTAATCATACTTATTTTTTGTCTAATGAAGATACAAAATATGTCATAAGAGTATATTGTCATAATTGGAGAACCAAAATTGAAATTCAAGAAGAATTGGAATTGTTAATGTTACTCCAAAAGCATAATCTTTCAATTTCTACTCCAATTCCCAATAAAAATGGAAGTCAAATCTTAGAAATAGATACGCCAGAAGGCTTACGGTTTGTTGTGCTTTTCACATTTGCGGAAGGTGAAAAAATGCGTTTTATGACTAACGAAACCTGCGCAGCAATTGGATCAATGATGGCAAAAATCCATAATGTAACGGTGAGAAAAAGAATCGACAGAGTAGATTACAATAGCGATGTTTTGATATACAAAGCCTATGATAAGCTAAACATGTTTTTTTCAGGAGATTTAGATGAAATGAAGTATTTGAAAAAGATTTCCTCGCAAATAGAAAAGCGTTTTGCAAAAACCGATTTCTCCGAAGATCAAAAAGGCATAGTTCATCTGGATATTTGGTACGATAATCTTAGCGTGAATAAAGAAAATGAAATTACAATATTTGATTTCGATAATTGTGGAAATGGTCCTTTGGTTTTAGACATCGGTTATTTTTGTAAACAATTATTCTTTATAGAAGCCGACAAAAATATTTACGAATCTAAAGTTGAAAGTTTTCTAAATGCTTACAAAAAAGAAAAGAATTTATCCGAAAAAGAATTGAGCTTAATTCCAGAAGCGGCAGCCTCCATTTTTATTTTTTATCTAGGTGTACAAGCCCAAAGATTTGATTGGTCTAATATTTTTCTGACAGAGAATTATCTTAAAATGTTTGTTGGTAGAATAAAAAATTGGCTAAATTACTATGATGAAAAAAGTAAGATTTAATGTATTATTGATAAACCTAGCAAAGCGATAATATTACTTAATAAAGCATATAAATAGGTGTTTTTTAAGTTTGGATGAAACTTTTCAATATAAATCAATTCTTTGTAGTACAATGAAACACAATTTTTCTTTTGTTCTTTTTCTGCTTTCGGTGATCGTTTTTTCGCAAAATAAAGTGATTACGAAATCAGAGAATTCTGTTCAATTTAAAGGTAATATTCAAGCTAGTCCAATAACGATATTTTTGAAAAACCAAGATATTATCGATTGCGATGACTACGACAGATTTGTCGAAGGTTGGTATTATTACGATAAGTACAAAATAAAAATCCCTTTGAATGGTTACACGAAAGGCTGCGACATGAAATTATTCAATTTTGGAAAAAACCAAAAATCTGTGGTATCTACACTTCAAAATTCGGTTAGCAATTCAACGATAGATAGTTTGTATCGGAATTCCAATCCAAAAGAAATTTTATCATTCGATAGATGTTTTTATTCCGAAAGTAAAACTAAAAATTTCAAAGGCGAATTTAAGAAAACGGATAAGACTACAGAAATCCTTTTGGATACTGATGATATATTTATTGGTAGAAAATTGGAGAATTTTAAACTTCCAAATCAAAAGGAAATTAATTTGCGAAAAGTGTTTGTTGGCTATGGTGGCAATCAGTTTTATAGTTTAACGGAAGATAAATTAGAAAATCGATTGATCTTTTATTTTGAAAGTATTTCCAATCACAATGCTTGTGGACAATGCGGCGCAAGCGATGGCGAAAAAGGTTATCGAATTATCTATTTTGATAAAAATTGGAATATTAAAAAAACAAACGAGTTTTTGACCGAAAGTTGTCTTTCATTTATATACGATACTAAAATTTTAAAAAAGTCTAAAACCGAAGTTAAATACCAAATTACTGATGATTCGGGCGAGGATAAAAAACAGTATTTTCTAATTGTCGATAAAAAGCAGTCTAAGATTGATAGATTATAAAAAAAAATACAAGGAATAATAAATACTTATTAATACCACCATTCCAATTAACTAGATCATATTTGGGTACCAAATATTTTTTCAGTACATGAATTTATACCGAAAACATGTTATTTAGAACACATATTATTTAAGGAACACTTATTTTTCTAATTAAAAAATAATAAATCGGAAACAACAAGCGGTCGTATTATGACTGTTTGTTGGTTTAGTTTTGTATCGCTAAAAAAACTAATGTAATGAAAAGCATTTCTAAATCCCGCTTTATTTCGGGCGTACAGTGTCGTAAGAAAGTATGGTTTGATTATCATAGAAAAGATTTGAAACTACCTGTGGATGAGAAAACTCAACAGATTTTTGATCTCGGTCATCGTATCGGGAACTTGGCATGGGAGCGCTTTCCGGGCGGAAAAGATGCAAGCCCCGAAGATTATACGGACTTTTCGAAATCGATTGCGAATACCAAAGAATGGATTGCTGCTGGAGTAGAGAATATTTACGAAGCGACTTTTCAGGCCGAAAATGTAATGTCGATGAAGGTCGAAGTTGGTCAAAAAGAGGTTAAACAAACAATCTTTATATTTTGAGGAATTATTTTTAAGTATAAAACAGTAAAAGGACTTTAATTGACCTTTTACTGTTTTATATTTGTACCAATAAATTAAAAAACTATGGCAAAGAAAGATCAAATGATTCGGTTGATGAAAATTGTAGATTATCTAAAATCTAAACCAAAAGGCGCTTCTTATGAAGATGTTTCCAATTATTTGGAAGAAAAATTTCACAAGGATTCTGAAGGGGATTTGTCATTTAGCGAAAAGACTTTCCAACGAGATCGTAAATTATTGCAGGATCTATTCGGTATCGAAATTAAATTCAAAAGATCGACAATGACCTATGTTATTGTTCAGGATCCTGAAGATATAGAGACTAGTCAAACTATTTTTGATAACTTATTGTTAATCAACGCTTATAAGCAAACTACAAATCGTGCAGACATTATGTTTTTCGAAAAAAGACAGGCGTCAGGACTTAGTAATATGGATTTGTTTGTTCATGCTATTAAAAATCAATTGGTTGTGAGTTTACAACATACAAAATATTGGGATGCTGTGCCACGCAAAAAAATTTTGGAACCTTATGCTTTGAAAGAGTTTCGCAATCGTTGGTATCTCATCGCTAATGAAGTTGGTAACGGAGAATTTGTATTAAAAACTTATGGATTAGATCGTATTAGTGATGTCGAGGCACATAAAAAGACCTACCAGAGAGAGAATGTTGAAGTTGAAAAACTTTTCGAAAACTCGTTTGGTATTATTTCAACTTTGGGACAAGAACCTCTAAAAATTGAATTAACTTTTGAACCTTGGCAAGGTATGTATGTGAAGTCTTTACCTCTTCATCATTCGCAAAAAGTGCTTGTAGATACGGACGATGCTTTAAAAATTGAATTAAAATTGGTACCTACTTATGACTTCTATCAAGAGCTATTAACCCATGCAGAACGATTAATCAACATTAAGCCTGCTGTTGTTAAAAAAGAATATTTATCTTTTATTGAAAAGGCAAATGCACATTTAAATAAACATTAATTAAATCGATATGCACACTACTTTGATCTACATCCATGGTTTTGGATCGGACAGAAATTCGAGAAAGTTTTTAAATCTTAAAGACTATTTTGGAGAGCAATACAATTATGATTTTATAGAATGGGATAATGATTCTGATATTAAGTCCTTAATTCAGGATAAATTTCTAAAATATAAAAATGAAAGCAACTTGATTATTGTGGGCGATTCCACTGGAGCCAACTTTGCTTATCAATTGCAAAACTTGCGAAAAAATTAATCTGATAAATTAATTTTGACAAGTCCTTTATTAGATTTCCAAAAACGAATTGCAAATTTTGATTTTCCGAAATTTGTTGCTAAACAATTAGTTAAAATAGATTATCCGAAAAATGCGATGATCATCGCAACACGAACAGATGAAGTTCTGGATCAAAGCTTTTTGTTCGAAAATAGTTTTATTGATGTTAAACTTCTAGAAGTTAATGATGGACATCGATTGGAAGACTTTGGAAATTATTTGGGTGAAATAAAAAAATATATTGAAAACTAAAAAAATCGGCAAAGAAATTTCTTTGCCGTCTTTCATTTAATAATTCACGATAAACAATGGTTTTTCGAACTTTTTAGCTTTGTTAATGCTATCTAAAGTTCCACGAGATTTACCATCCCAAAATGCAAATACAACATCCGAAGCTTCAATAATCTGAGTATTACGCATTAAAGGCGCATTACGACGGTATTTTTCGCGTTCAGGTCGGTAGACAATCATTTCGATGTCAATTTCCGCCGCATATTGTTCAGCAAGCGTGTCAGCTCCAGTAGCACCACCAGATACAATCGCAGTTAGGAAGCTTTTATTAACAATGTAATCATCCATAGTTTTTTTTAAAAGGTCATAATCTTTAAAGTCACGACCACCAACGATTCCAATATTCATATCCATTAATTTTTCGACAAAACTATTGGTGGACAAGGTCAAACTACGACTTGCTAGGTTTTTGTAAAGCAAAACTAAGAATGTTAACTAGGTGTTTATCTCGTTCTTACCTTAAATTGGTATCGGGTAATTTACTATTTTGAAGTAAATACTAACTTCAACAGAAGTAATTTTGATTTGTTCATTATCAAAATACATTAAAGTAATAGTGTATTTGTAAGCGGTTGATTTTCATATTTTAATATGTGAAGTATTAGGTTGAGTGGTAAAATTTTTAAGTAATGATCACATACCAAAGCCTTGAATTTCAATTATTCAAGGCTTTGTTTTTACTAACAAATGACCACTCGGAAACCAACCATTTTTACTTTTTCATCTTCAACTAATTTCATAATAGCCAATGTAATAATATGGTCTATTTGTGCTCCAACCTTCATAAATCCAAATGTTTTGGAGGTTTGACGAACAAGATCGTCTTTGCTCAAACTTAAATTGACTTCCATAATTTCCATTATTGCCAATTTTATTTCTTCTTGCGCAATGTCTTCGATGCTACTTTTTTCAATGGAATTATCACGATAATTTTGCAAATTCTCAGGTCTCAGATTTTCATTCCAATAGAATTCTTGGTGGGTTTCATTTTTTGAAATTGTAGCAATACTATCAACGATTTCCGTGAGATAGTTGTTGAGTTTTGCGCCTGCTCGCGTCGTATTCCAAAGTTTTAAAATCTTTTTAAACAACAAATTTTTGCTAATCGGTGCTTCAACAGCAATAATGTTTTGCATTTGTTTAAGGATTATTGCTCTGTTTTCAAAATAATAAATGCTTTCTGAATTGGCATTTGGAGCCACATCAACAATCGCAAATTCGTAAGGAATCATCGCTTTAGAAAATACAATGTCCTGAACTTCTAACAAGCTGTTTTGGGATTTCAAAACTTCATTTTCAGGAAGCTTAACTTCTTCAATGATTTCCTCTTTTTTTGATGTTTTAAAATTTCAAGCTTTTCTAAAATTTCAGCAACAATTTTGTCTTTATTTTTTAACCAATCCAAAGTCCAAATACGATGCACATTCCAGCCTAAAGCCCCTAAAACACTTGGCGCAAGCAATTCTCGGTCGTTAGTTGTATGGATATTAAAATAATTGTCGCCGTCCACCAAAATTCCGAGGATATATTCTTTATCATTTTCGGGATGTACAATTCCTAAGTCCACTTTGTAGTCGGAAGTTCCGATATGTTTTTTGACGTTTAAACCTTGTTTTTCTAGATGATTAGCGATTGATTCAATTAAAGAAATTTTAATGTTCTCTTGAGAAGATAATCCTAAAGCAAAATTTCCTTTTTCTGCAAAATTTAAGAAGTCTTTTAAAGCTTTTACACCTTCAGATTTTGTTCGGTTTAGGTCGATTTGGTCACCTATTAAGGAAGAAAAAACTTTCATTTCGTAACGCGCTCTGGTTACCGCAACATTCAGTCTTCTCCAACCACCATCTCGGTTTAACGGTCCAAAATTCATAGAGATTTTATTTTCTTCATCTGGTCCATAACCAATAGAAAACAAAATAATGTCGCGCTCGTCACCTTGCACGTTTTCCAGATTTTTAATGAAAATTGGTTCTTCAGTATTCATCGAAAACTCTTCTAAATTTGGGTTTTCCTGAAACAATTTTTGAAGCAAATCTTCAATTAAAGTCTGTTGGGTTTGGCTAAAAGTTACAACACCAATCGACTTTTTGTTTCCTGATGAAAAATGATTTTTGATATAGTTAATAATCGCCAGCGCCTCGTTGGTGTTGGTTCTCGTTTTTCCTTTATCATAAAAGCCTTGGACATATTCAAACTTTACTTTTTGGTTGAGGTCGTCGGGAGAAGGGAAGGTCAACAATTTGCTGTCGTAGAAGTTTTTATTGCTGAACGAAATCAAACTTTCATGCTTACTTCTATAATGTCGCAACAAGTAATTTGACGGAATCGAAAGCGCTAAACAATCTTCCAAAATGCTTTCTAAATCTTCCATTTCGATGTTTTCTTCATCTATTTTTGTTGACGAAAAGAAACTTGTAGGTGGCATCTGTTTGGGATCGCCCACAATGATAGCTTGTTTGGCTCGCGCCAATGCGCTGATGGCTTCAGCAGTCGGTAATTGAGACGCTTCATCGAAAATTACCAAGTCAAAATGATCGGTATTAACATCAAAATATTGCGCCACAGAAATCGGACTCATCAACATACAAGGTTTTAATCTCGGAATTAAAGTAGGAATTTGGTCAAATAATCGACGGATAGAAACGCCTCGACCTTTGCTACGAATGGCTTTTTGCAAAAATCCAATTTCGGAACTTTGCGCCGCTTTTTGGTTAAAATTCGGGATGTTTGAGCTTAGTTTTACAATTAATTGATTTTTAGAAATATCAACAAATTCCTTGTACAAATCTTTGTATTGTTTGATTTGAGATTCATAAATATTAGCGTCAAAACTATTAAGAACTTCCGATTGGTAGGTCGTTTGCAAGAAATTATTGAAATGCAATATCTTGTTAAATTCAAACTGAATAGCATTTGGATTCAATTTTCCGTCTTCTAATAAATCGACAAACCATTTTAAATCATTTTCCGACGCTTTTGCTTTGTAAATGTTGTAATTAATCCAGTTTTCGAGCTGATGAAGATTGGCCTTTATTTCATTCAGTTTTTCTAAAGTTGGGATTTCTGATAAATAATTTTCTAAACTGTTTTTAGCGTCTTCAAAATGTTTTGCAGTGGCGGAAAGTTGCTTAATTTCTGCCGAAATATTTTGTTGAACAAAATTAGATTTTAACCATTCTTCAGGACTTTCAACGGAAGTTTGTTTTAGTAAATTTTCTAATTGCTCAATAGTTTGCGTATCAGTTTTTAAAGAATCTGCGTCTAGATTTTCATTTTTAAAATAGGTTGAATTTAAAACATTGAAAACCTCAAATCTTCGTTCAGAAAGTTTGTTTTTTGAATCTTGAAATTCTTCTAATTGATTAAAAATTTGGTCAACACTTTGTTCCGAATCTATTTTAGAATTGGCGTAACCTTGCAATTGACTTTTTACTTTTCGTTGTTTCAACCATTTTGGAAGAAACCAAGTATGTTTTGATTGATTCCATGTCAACCGCAATTCGTTCAAGTTTGCACCAAAAATACTGCGACTGAATTTTTGACTAATAGTTGTTTCTAAATTCTGTTTTTTAGAATTAAATTCAATCCATTGTTGAAACTGAGTTTTTTGTTCATTATTAAATTGAAAATCAAAAAGCTTTGTTTCGATTTTATGATCTTTAATGAAATCTAAAACATTTTCAAAATCCGAAATTTTATCTTTATTAATTTGAAATTTATTAAAAATATTTGCCGAATTTTCATTTGCAGAACGGTAATTGTCAATGCTTGTATATAAAGCATTTTGATGTTCAAACTGATGTTGATTCAGCTTAACCAAATACAACGGATGATTTTTTGGTTGTCCAATTTTCTCAACAACAGAAGCAAAGGGAACGAGCCAATCATTCCAATTATTCCATTTTGCTGGCGTAAGATTTTGAAAATCAATATACTGTTTTTCAACATCCGAAAAACCGACTTTATTTTGTTCCAAAAATGAAATAGAATCGTACAAACTCCAACCAATTTGGTTTTTATGATGCAGTTGTGTAACGTATTTGTTGAGCTCTTTTTTTCGTTCGTCCAGTCGAGTAGCTTCTTCTAAAAAATCTTTTGTTAATTGATATTTTGGCGCTTCCAAAGCTTTTTCAAATTGTACTAAAACATCAGATTTTTTAGATTTATTAGAATGTAATTCCAAGCAAAACGGCGCCAAACCAATATTTTCTAATCGCTTATGCACAACATCCAAAGCAGCTTTTTTTGCCGCAACAAACAAGACTTTTTTGTTATTCGCTAAAGCATCCGCGATAATGTTGGTGATGGTTTGCGATTTTCCCGTTCCGGGAGGACCATGGAGAATGAAAGTTTTATTTTGGTTCGCATTTTTAACAGCATTTAATTGCGAATTATCGGTCGGAATTGGTAGTGTTAAAGCCGAAGCTGAGAGTTGTTCAAGTTCTAAATCATTGCCATCAACATTTTCTAGTTTTTCGGAAAGTTTGCCGTCTATCAAGCTTTTTACAATGGAACTTTTCTGGATTTCTTCGGAATATTTGGAAATATCTTGCCACAAAATAAGCTTGTTAAAAGAGAAAGTTCCCAATACAATTTGTTCTAAAACATCCCAACCTTCAAGGTTAAGAATGGCGTTTCGGACAATCGCTAAAACCCTTGGAACATCAACTCCAAAATCGTCCATCGGCAGGTTTTCTAAAGCATTTAAATTTAAATTAAATTCTTGCTTCAGATATTCGATTAATGTAATATTAATCATGGTTTCTTCCTCGCGACTTCGTAAATTAAATTTAGAATTGACCGATTTTCGAGATAGCTCAACAGGAATTAATAAAATAGGTGCAAAACGTGGATTATCTTTATTTTTAGGTTCAAACCATTTTAATAATCCAAGTCCAAGATAAAGCGTACTTTTTCCGTTTTCTTCTTCTGCAAGCTTCGAATTTCTGTACAAATTGATCAAAATTGTATCCAGATCATCGTTGTGATAAGTCGTTAATAGCCGATTGTATTTGAATTCGTCTTCCGCCAATTTAAATAAATCCTGAGACGGATGAAGTGGCGAAATGTAATTATTGTATTTTCGAGTAACAGGCTGATTGTTATTCGGTTGTATGGTGTATGTTTTGCCGTCAGCCAAAGTGTCTTCCAAAAGATTGATTTTAAGGTCAACAATTTGGAGCATACTTTTTGTGAAACGCAAATTCAAAAGATTGTTTCTCAATGACAAATCCAACAACTTTCTTTCCCAAATTTTTTGTTTGCTGAGGTTGCTATAATCGGTTAATTCCAGATTATCATAAGTTTCGCCAAGGTCATAATCTTCATCTAAATCGGTCGAATTGTTGACGCTGTTAACCTCTTTTTTAAAGTTTAAATCATTTTTTAGAATCGGTAACGGAACAACGCCATTTGATCTTGTATTTTTAACATCAATGGATAAAAGAAAATCGGCTTCGTTCATAAATTGAGTTTCCGCGCTAGAAATCGCTTTACTAAAAGGCATTCCGCTTCCTTTGCAAAGATTAGTCGTCTCTATCAGTGCAATTTCTTTGATGCCAGAAGCTATTCTTTTTGAAATCGCTGCTTGGTCAAAATTAATCATTGAATCAAAACGCTTGTCCTCCAACCAAACGCCAACAAATGCATGACCTTTCGTCAAAACAATAATCGGGTTAAGGTCGATGGCTTCCAGACAAGCCGCAAAAAGTAGGGTAATGTCGATACAATTCCCGAATTTGGTTTCCAAAATTTGTTCAACCAAACGAATGCGCTGTCCATGTTCTTCAAAGCTTGGTGGCATCGCACTGTAAATTAATTCTTGATTTTGGATCGCTTTATACAGCGCAGAAAGCATCTGTAAAACGTGTTCTTTATCATGACTTTGGTAGGCTTCAAAAGCTAGAGAATAGTTATTTTGTTCAAGGATTTTTACAGCATCACTTTTTATTTGATAGATCGAAGGATGATTTGGCGTAATGTAAGAACTCAACAATTGCGGCAATGCGCTAAGTCCTCCAAAATAATCCATTGGCAAAACATCAATTTGGAAGTGTGTAGAAACAAGTTCCAAATTATCAGCAAAGACGGTGATTTTGATGCTGTCAATATCTCTTTCGGTAAGGTTTTTTAAAAAGTTTAATTGGTATTGAAAATCAAAATTCCTCACAACGAGATTATAGTTGGAGGAATCGTCCATAAAAATTTCATAGTTTTCAAAAATTCCTAAGCTAGAAGTGATTTCTAGTTTTAGATTTTTGTTGTGTTCTCCCAAATTTTCAATTATAACTTCGTACAGAAAGTTGTATTTGTTTAAACAAAAAATATAGTTGAAGTAAGGACTGTGTTTTACAAGGATTTTGGTAATTGGAGATTCAGTCATATTAAAATGGAAGATTTAGTAAACTAGAAAGCGACGATTTTTTGAGATTAACAATATTTGCATCAAAAACAACTTGAGTAAAGATTTAAAAATGTGCCTAAGTTGAGACTTTTAAACATTGTTTTCAAATTTATCAAAATAAGTACAGAATCGGTTACGGAAAACCGTAAAAATTATTGCTTAAATACGAGGTCTTTTTCTTTAGTTTCGCTTCACCATTTTTGCTTTAATAATTCGGACATCGGTGATTGGGCGATCTTTATCATTTCCAGAACTCGTTGGTACGGTAGCAATTTTATCAAGAACATCAAAACCTTTGATTAGTTGCCCAAATACAGTATAATTCCCGTCCAAATGTGGTGTGCCACCTTCGGTTGTGTAGACCGCTCTGCGATTTTCGGGGATGATAGTACCATTTAATCGTTTTACTTGCAGTGTGTCTAACGCGCCATTTCTCCACACTTTTCCTTGAACAATATAAAACTGACTTCCGCTGCTTGCTTTTTGCGGATTGACATCGTCACCTTCTCTTGCTGCGGCCAAAGCCCCTTTTTTATGAAACAAAGTGGTGTTAAACTCTGCAGGGATTGTATATTTTGGACCTCCTTCTCCCAAAGGCGTTCCTGCTGGCGCGTTACGACTGTCTGGATCACCAGACTGAATCATGAAATTCTTGATAACCCGATGGAAAAGTACGCCGTCGTAATATTTTGATTTTACCAAGGTGATAAAATTGTCGCGATGTTTTGGTGTCAAATCGCTCAAACGCAGTTCCATATCGCCGTAATTGGTGTGTAGCAAAACATCTTTTTGATAATCGCGAACAGTCGGTTTGCTGGTTGTACAACTTACTACAAGCGCTAAACCAATCATCAAAAATTTATTGTAATGTGCCATAAGTTTTAATTTTTTTAATAAAGGGAAGGTAAATCTTTTCAAACAAAGTTTAAGGTTCTAAATCTAATTTATCATTCAAATTATCAAGATGATAGTTAAGATCACTGACAGGAATTTGATGATGTTGCAAAGTTTTTATTAATTCCAATTTGACATATTTTTTGTAATCTTCATGAACAAAATCTAAATGCAGTCGAAACCAAGGATATTTTTCATTAATCGTCTGAAAAGCGTCTTTAAAGTTCTCGTATTCTGTGACAAAATCGCTCAAGATTTCATCAGCAATAGGGTCATATTCGTTGTGATAATAAAGAAATTTTTCAATTTGATTATGTTTTTCTCTTTCGATTTTTAAGCTTCCACCTTCGGATAAAAGTTTAAACACAAGTTCTTTCATATAAGCTAATTTTAGTTTCAGATGTAAAACTATTCATTTAAAAATAATAATTTATGATTGCAAAATTTGCATTATATAATTTTGATTGATTTTCAGGTTGTTAAATATTTTCTTTTTTTAAGTTAGAATTAAATTTTTTAATTTTAATAAAGTCGAAAAGAATATTGTTAAAATTTGAAATATCAATCATTTTATTCAAAATGAAACTGATTTTAAATTTAATTTAGAAATGAGTTTCAATCTTTTAAAAAAAAACAAAACTGATAATTGTCATAGAATTTATTTATAATTATTTAACATTCTATTACTTGTATCTATAATCTTTAAGTTTTATTTTTGCATAAAATATCTATAACAGCAGCTTATGAAATTGAGTAGAATATTCAAATTCTTTATTTTCTCACTATTATTTGCGACCATCAGTGTTTTTGGAAATTCTAATGTCTCCAAAACACCTGATGCAATTCTGTATGCTGTAGATACTATCGTTCCTGAGTTTTGTCAACATAGCGACAACGAGCAAGATATTTTTTCGGCCAATCGCACGATTCCTAAAGTTTCAAAAAAGATAATTTATCTTGAAAATTTTTATTTTGATTTTTTAGAAATTGAAAGTGATTACAACTTAACTTTTCCGACCAATGATAGTCCGCGACTGCGTTGTGGCGTCAAATCTTTTCTTCATCTTTTACAGCTTTATTAGGAAGTATTTTTAATTCAATCTTAGATTATTTTAAAAGTATTTTAACCTAATTAAATTTCAATGCAAATTAAATATTGGATAATAGGCCTTGTTGCGCTATTGTCTGCAAGCTCTTGTGGTAAAGAAAATGCTGCAAAAAAAGATGATGTAAAAGCAGTCCCTGTCCTTACCATCAAAGAAAAAGATACCCTAGTTAGCAACCAATTTGTTGCTGATATTCAAGCTAAAAAGAACATCGAAATCCACTCGCGTATGTCGGGTATTATGCAACATGTTTACGCGCACGAAGGTCAATTTGTGAAACGCGGTCAACTGTTGTTCAAGATTAGCGATGCCGAATTACAAATCGATTTGTTGAAAGCCAACGCAACTTTAAAACAAGCTCAAGCCGATGTAAGAATCGCCGAAGTTGAGGTTAGTCAGTTGCAATCTTTGTTCAGTAAAAATTTCGTTGCTAAAAACGAGTTGGACATGATGAAGGCTAAACTTTCTGCGGCGCAAGCAAGACGTTCTTATGCGGATGCAGAGCGTAAAGCTGTTCTTCAAAAAGTGAGTTTTACCAATATTACAGCACCTTTCGATGGTGTTATAGACGTTATTCCTTTTAAAGATGGAAGTTTGGTGGAGAATGGCTCATTGTTGACGACTTTGTCTTATCTAGATCAGATTTACGCTTATTTCTCAATTCCTGAAAATTTATATTTTGAACTTCAAAAAAATGATAAATTAAACAACTCCAACAAAATTGAATTGGTGCTTCCAAATGGTGCTAAATATGATTTTAATGGTGTTCTTAAAACCGCCGAAGGTGAAATAGATCAAGCGACGGGTTCCATCCGTTATAAAGTGGAATTCCCGAATGCAGATCGTTTAATTAAGCACGGAACGTCGGGTAAATTGGTGATTTCAGATTTCCAACCGAAGTCGATTATCATTCCTCAAAAAGCAACTTTTTCTATTCAGGATAAAGTTTATGTTTTTATCGTAGATGCTGCCAATAAGGTGAAAATGAAAAACATAACGATTGCAAACACTTTGCGCGATTCTTATATGGTAGGTTCTGGACTTAAAACAGGCGATAGAATCGTTCTGGAAGGGACACAAGCGCTTCGTGACGGACAAACAATTCGAGTTAAAAAATAATAAACATTCAAAAATAAATTATTATGGTAGAAATGTTTATTAGACGAAAAGTTCTTTCGTTGGTGATTTCGATTGTTATTGTGTTGATGGGAATTTTGGCTTTAATGAAGCTTCCAATCACGCAATTCCCAGATATTGTTCCGCCATCGGTGACGGTTACGGCAAAATATACTGGCGCAAATGCCGAAGTGTCCGCAAACGCCGTGGCTTTACCGCTTGAGCGTGCTATTAATGGTGTTCCTGGGATGACGTATATGTCAACCGTGACGTCCAATGATGGTTTAACTTTAATTCAGGTTTTTTTTGAAGTCGGTATCGATCCCGATGTGGCGGCGGTTAACGTACAAAACCGTGTGACGACTATTTTGGACGAACTTCCAGAAGAAGTTATTCGTGCTGGTGTAACCACCGAAAAGGAGGTGAACAGTATGTTGATGTATCTTAATATTACTTCAACGGACGAAAGTCAGGACGAACAATTTATTTACAACTTTACGGATATCAATGTTCTTCAAGAGCTAAAACGTATTGATGGTGTTGGTCGTGCCGAAATTATGGGGCAAAAAGAATACTCGATGAGAGTTTGGCTGGATCCTCAAAAAATGACGGCGTACAAAGTTTCGGCGGAAGATGTGGTGAAAGCTTTACAAAAGCAAAACATCTCTGCCGCTCCTGGAAAAGTCGGCGAAACTTCGGGTAAAACCAATAGCCAACTTCAATATGTTATTAAATATACAGGGAAATTCTTCCAACCAGAGCAGTATAAAGAAATTCCGATTCGTTCGGATGCGAGCGGAACGATTTTAAAACTAAAAGACATTGCGGATGTAGAATTCGGTGCGATGAATTACGGAATGGTTTCCAAAACTGATGGCCGTCCGTCGGCATCGATTATGATGAAGCAACGTCCAGGTTCCAACGCGTCGGAAGTTATTAAAAACGTTAAAGACAAAATGGCGGAGCTAAAAGAAACCTCTTTCCCACCAGGAATGGAGTTTAATATGGCTTACGACGTTTCGCGTTTCTTGGATGCGTCGATTAGTGCGGTTTTAATCACTTTAATTGAAGCCTTTATTTTGGTAGGAATCGTGGTGTTTATTTTCTTGCAAGATTGGCGCTCAACTTTAATTCCTGTTTTAGCCGTTCCCGTCGCACTTATCGGAACTTTTGCGTTCATGCAAATGTTAGGTTTCTCCATTAATTTGTTAACGTTATTCGCATTAGTTTTAGCAATTGGTATTGTCGTCGATAACGCAATTGTCGTCGTAGAAGCCGTCCACGTAAAAATGGAAGAAGGCATGGCGCCGCTTCACGCAACCATCGAAGCAACAAAAGAAATTGCTGGCGCAGTTATCTCGATTACAATTGTAATGTCGGCGGTGTTTATTCCTGTTGCATTTTTGGATGGTCCGGTCGGCGTTTTTTATCGACAATTCTCCTTGACTTTAGCAATTAGTATCGTGATTTCGGGCGTTAATGCTTTGACGTTGACACCAGCTTTGTGTGCGATTATTCTTAAACCTCACAATCACGAGAAAAAGAAAAATATCGTCGATAAATTCTTTGCAAAATTCAATCAAGGTTTTGAAAAACTAACGAACGGTTATACGAATATCCTTTCAAAATTTGCGACAAGAACGAGTGTTACGTTTGGAGTTTTATTCCTTTTTATAGGTTTAATGGTGGTTACCGCTAAGTTTTTGCCATCAGGATTTATCCCAATGGAAGACCAAGGTATGGCTTATGTGAGTGTTACAACGCCGCAAGGTGCAACGGTTGAACGTACCGAAAAGGTTTTGGATGAAGTCACAACAATCGCAAAAAAAATTGAAGGTGTCGAAAACGTAACCACTTTGGCGGGTTATAGCATTGTTACCGAAATCGCAGGTTCCAGTTACGGAATGGCGATGATTAACCTTAAAGATTGGAAAGAAAGAAATATTTCTGTAAACGATCTTATTGCCGACCTTTCAGAGAAAACGAAAGATATTTCTGATGCTCAAATTGAAGTTTTTGCACCGCCAACGGTTCCAGGATTTGGAAATACGAGTGGTTACGAACTTCGTTTGTTGGACAAAAGTGGTGGAAGCATTGAAAACACCGATAAAATCACAAAGGATTTTGTTAAAAAACTAAATGAAGCGCCAGAACTTCAAAACAACTTTACTAGTTTTGATGCCACTTTTCCGCAATATTTAATCACGATGGATTACGATATGGCAGCGAAAAAAGGCGTTTCGGTGGATAATGCGATGTCAACTTTGCAGACTTTGCTCGGTTCATATTATGCGACCAATTTTATCCGATTTAGTCAGATGTACAAAGTGATGGTTCAGGCGAGTCCAGACCAAAGAGATACGCCAGAAAGTATTTTGCAATTGTTTGTTAAAAATGATTCGGGCGAAATGGTACCGTTTTCAACCTTTATTAATATTGAAAAAGTGTATGGTCCGGAAGTTCTGACTCGTTACAATATGTATATGTCGGCGATGATTAACGGTGAACCTGCCAATGGTTATAGTTCTGGAGACGCAATTGCGGCTGTTGAAAGAATTTCAAAAGAAAGCTTACCGAGAGGTTTCGATGTCGAATGGTCCGGTATGACACGTGAAGAAATCCTTTCTGGAAATCAAACTTTTTATATTTTTATTATTTGTTTGATTTTCGTGTATTTGCTTCTGGCAGCACAATACGAGAGTTTCTTGTTGCCGTTACCGGTTTTATTGAGTTTACCGACGGGGATTTTTGGTTCGTACATCGCTTTGATGGCGGTTGGTTTAGATAATAACATTTATGCCCAAGTTGCCCTCGTCATGTTGATTGGACTTTTAGCGAAAAACGCCATTTTGATTGTAGAATTCGCAATCCAAAGAAACAAGGAAGGTTACGACATTATTCCAGCAGCCATTGAAGGTGCTAAACAAAGACTCCGTCCAATTTTGATGACTTCCTTTGCGTTTATCGCAGGTCTTATTCCGTTGGTAATCGCTTCTGGAGCAGGTGCTATCGGTAACCGTTCGATTGGTACAGCTGCGGCGGGAGGTATGTTTATCGGAACCGTTTTCGGATTGGTAATTATCCCAGGACTTTACATCTTTTTTGCAAAACTTGAACAAAGAAAAGAACGAAATGAACAACGAACTAAATAAATATTTTAAAATAGGAATCTTCTCGCTTGTTGTGATGTCGTGCGCTACACCTCAAGTTGTCGAGATTAAAAAAGCAAAAGAAATCCCCGTAAATACGGTTTCTGAAACCGATGTTAAATTAGATTTGAATCAGCAAGTTGGACTCAGAACTTATTTTAACGATCCTGAATTGTTGAATCTTTTTGATGAGGTGGTAAAAGCCAATCCCGATTTCCAAATTGCACAACAACGCATCGAAATTGCGAACAGCTTTTTGCAACGTTCCAAAATGTCGTTTTTGCCATCTTTGGAGGTTGGCGCTGTTGTAAGTGGCGACCATTACGGGAAATACACGATGGAAGGTGTCGGAAATTACGATACCAATTTATCGGGAAACATCACCGAAGACCAAAAAGTCAACCGAAATGTAACGCCAAATTATTGGTTGGGTGCAAGAAGTTCTTGGGAAATCGATGCTTGGGGAAAACTTAAAAATCAAAAAATAGCCGCTCAGAAAAAATATTTGGCGTCTGAAGAAGGTTTAAAACTAATTCAGGTTGAGTTATTTACAGAAATCGCCAACTTGTATTATCAATTGGTTTCATTGGATACCAAATTAGATATCTATCAAGAAAATTTCAAACTTCAACAACGCGCTTACGAAATTGTTTCGGCGCAGCGCGAAGTAGGGAAGGCAACAGAATTGGCGGTTCAACAATTTAGAGCGCAAAATAACAATTGGCTTGCAGAGATTGAACACATAAAAGCTGAAATTGTTTCAGTAGAACAAGCGATTACAACTTTAACAGGTCGTTACGGCGGCGAAGTTAAACGTAGCAAACAGCTTTTAGCAACCAATTTAACATTGTTGAATAAGTCGATGGATGTTAATTCGATTATCCATTCTAGACCAGATGTTATTTCCAATTATTTTGTTTTGGAAGCTACGCAAGCAGATGCAAAAGCGGCTCGAGCAGCATTTTATCCAAAAATAGACTTAGCTACACATGTTGGAATGAATTCATTTTCAGTGGATAAGCTATTTAATCCAGCTTCGTTGGCTGGTCAATTATTAGGAGGTTTAATGGTTCCAATTTTTAATAAAGGACAATTGAAACACGATTTTAATGTTGCCAATAAAGAGCAGGAAATTGCATTTATCACGTATCAAAAAAGTGTGACAACGGCGTACAACGAGTTGCAATCTATTTTAAAACAGACCGAAATTTTTCAAAAAGTTTTAAAACTCAAAAGCGATGAGGTGAAATTTTTGGACAACGCTATCGAGGTTTCTAACGATTTGTATCTCACAGGTTATGCCAATTATATGGAATTAATCAATTCGCAACGAAGCAAACTCAATGCAGAACTGAATTTATTAGAATTTCAGTTCCAGAATACAAGAAATAACGTTCTTCTATTTAAAGCCCTCGGCGGAAAATTAGACCGTTAATATGTGATGTGGTGGGGCTGTCCGAGAGGGCAGCCTTTTTTGTTTAAAATTTTCTTATTAGCATAGATCAATTGATATGTTATTGTTTTAATTTAATTTTGAATAAAAAAATAAATGAAACCAGAATTTGAAAAAATTCCGTTAGTGAAAACGGATAAACAATATGAAATAGAAATTGACGGAGCTAAAGCTTTTATCGTTTATAGAGAAAGTGATGCGACGATAACACTAATCCATACGGAAGTTGAAGAAGCTTTGCAAGGACGAGGTGCAGCGACGGCTGTTATCGAAAAAACTTTGGCGGCAATTGAAGAAAGTGGAAAAAAATTACGCCCACTTTGTCCTTTAGTGGTCAAATATTTGCAGAATCACCCCGAGTGGAATAGAATTGTTGCTTAAATTTAAATAAAAAATAATATGTCAAATATTGGAATCATCATCCCAGAACGTGCCGCAGATATCGGAAATTTTATGGTCGGACGACTTTTACCCTTTATTGAAAAAAGATCCGTTGGACCTTTTGTTTTTATCGATCACATGGGTCCTGCAGAGCTTAAAGATTATCAGAATCTAGATGTTCCGCCGCATCCGCATATTGGCTTGTCGACATTAACTTATCTTTTCGAAGGTGCGATAATGCATCGTGATAGTATTGGTTCGGCATTAGAAATCCACCCTGGCGCCGTTAACTGGATGACGGCTGGTAAAGGTGTTGTCCATTCTGAGAGAACGCCCGAGAATCTTCGTCATACTGATAAAAAATTACATGGTTTACAGATTTGGGTTGCCTTGCCAAAACATTTGGAGGAGTCGGAACCTACGTTTCATCATATTGAAGCGAAAGACATTCCAGCTTGGGAAGAAGATGGTCTTAAAATAAAACTAATTGCTGGTAAAGCTTTTGGTAAAGAATCTCCTGTGCCAGTGCATAGTCCGCTTTATTTTATTGAAATTATCAACGATTCTGACGAAGCCAAAATGGTAAATATCGGCGAGCATCTTTATGGTGAAAGTGCACTTTATATTTTGGAAGGTCAAATCAAAAATGACGGAAATGCTTATGATCCAAAACAGATTTTGATTGCAAAGGATACCAAGTTATGCTCTTTCGAGATGGCTGCTAATACGACAGTTTATATTTTTGGTGGTGAAGCTTTTCCTGAAGCGCGTTACATCCACTGGAATTTTGTGAGCTCTAGTAAAGAATTAATAGAACAAGCTAAACACGATTGGAAGGATCAAAAGTTTCCCAAAGTTCCTGGTGAGACCGAATTTGTGCCTTTACCAGCGACTTCTCTTAAGTAGTAGTTTTTAAAAATGAAAAATAAAAAGCTGCCCTTTGTTGAGCAGCTTTTTTTATGTTTTAAAATTTAATTTCAGAATTTAATCCATGATGAGGTGTTCTGTGCCTGATATCAGGACTTGGATGGATTTCTGATTTTGCGCGAATGCCAATTTCTTTTTTTAAAGCATCGAAAGATTTTGCATCTTCGATATCAACATTTTTAAAATAGTAAGATTTTTTTGCATCTAATTTTTTAAAAATTTCTTCGCCTTTGTTTTTCTGTTGGTCATTGTTAGCAGAGATACTTGCCCAAAAACTGTCGTTTTCTCCATTATTAAGATAAATAATGTAATCGGAATCTCGGAATCCTGATTCCTCTAACTCAAATCTAAGATTTTGATAATCATTTTGTTGAGACATAAGCCCTACGATAATATTTCCCATAACACTTATTTTTGATATTTAAAATTAGTATTTTTTTTAATACAAATTCAAAATCTTTTTATAATTTGTGTAACAATACATTTATGATGAAAAACTACGCATTATTACTAGCTTTTGTCATTGTTGCGTTTAACTCTTGTACTACGCAAAAGACTAAAAATATTAACGCCAATATCATTACGCTTCGTGATAGTTATTGTAAAGCGCCAACCAATTATGACTACGAGAAGGTTAATCTTCATGTTAATTCGGATTCGTTACTTAATGAAAAACAACATCTTAGATCTGTTTTTAACCAACAAAGTATTTTGATTCTTAATGCCTTAAACTCACTTGATGATGTTGAAAATATTTTAGAATTAAAAAAAGATACAAGCATCGAGTCTCAACTTAAAATCATGAAAATTAAGGATAAAATAGATGGCAAAATTACATTAGCGCTAAGCGAAGTAGATGCCGTCGCTGCCGAATTTGACTGCGAAGGCGAACGCGTTGCACAAATGGCAAATTATGTGAGTAGCCTTAATAACAAGAAAAATAACAAAATGATTGTCTATTCTATTGCTGTTGGAGCGCTTGGTTCTGTAGCTGGCGGATTTATAAAAAGTGATGGTTGGGACAAAGCAGTGGATATCGGCGGAGGTCTTATTGGTGCGGGTTTTGGTTTGGCTTTGCTCAATCCGAAAGGTAAGAAAGTCGAGTTTATCCATGCTCGAAATATCCTTCGTGATATTTGGCAAGAGAAATTACAGTCGCGAAATTTTCCTCCATTTATTTGGTATATGTATACTGAAAAAAAATTTTCGAATCTTAATGAACATTCAATTATACAGAATATGAAGCAACGCTGGATTATGTATCAATTCGAGGGTGATGTGGATGCCGCCAATGCTTCTCCGATTTTTAATGATGGCGGAAAGTACGACAGCGAGGCGCTTAACAATCGTGCGGCGATGCTTAACCAAATGCAATCGGCAACCAGAACTATTAACCAAAATATCAATTATCTTCTTATCGACCTTAACAAGTTGACGCGATAATTTTTTAGTTTTTAAATTAAATGAAGAAAAACTTACTCCTATTTTTGATTCCTGTACTTTTTAGCTGCCAAAGTGAGAAAGTACTTTCAAAATATCCTGCAAATATTGGCGATATCGAATTCGATGCTAAAACTGATAATCCAAATTTCGAACTTTGTTTACCACAACTGATGTTTCAATATTTTAGTTACGGTAATGAGTTAGAAAACTTCAATGGTGAAAAGTCTGCTTTAGACAAAATATTCTTTGATCAATATAAAAATCAAAATCTTAAAAATCAGTCGGGACTTATAAGGATTCGATTTGTTGTCAATTGTAAAGGAGAGACCGATCGTTTTAGACTTCTAGAGATGGATCATGATTACAATCCTTTTAAATTTGAGAAAAAAGTTACACAGCAATTGCTCTCTATTACAAAGAAAATTGAAGGCTGGAATCCCAAAACTATAAAAGGACAAACTGTGTTTGACTACTATCAATATTTGATTTTTAAAATTGAAGATGGCAACTTAATCGAAATTCTACCTTAGTTATGAGAAAGTATTTATTTTTAATTCCATTGCTTCTTTTGTTTAGTAAAACCAATGCACAAGTTAATTGTGAAGCTTTCAAATATTATGGTGATACGTTGCAATATAAAGCTTGTAAACTTGTTGAAAATATTGACGAAAGACACAGCCAATTTAGTAAAGAGTTTCAAGAAGCTTATGATAAGGCAATTGAAATTTGTCCTTATTTTTCTTATGCTTATAGAGAAAAGTCGGTTGCTTACGCCAAAAGTGGAGACTTTATAACTTGGAAAATATTAATGGACAAAGCCGTTAAGTATGACGCAAAATCAAATTTAGGTTATCGTGGTTGGATCAAATATCAGTTTTTTAAAGATTATAAAGGCGCTATTTCTGATTTTGAAAAACTTGAAAAATTGACAGATAATATCGGTTATTCTCAAAATGGAGCTTATCATTTAAAAATTGCAAAAGCATTTTGTTATAGTGCTTTGGGAGATAAGAAAAAGGCGATTGATATTATGGAAAAGCAGATTAATGAGAAAGATTATCTCGTTGGGCCATCAGATTATTTTCAATTGGGTGTGACGTATTTTCAAATTGGTGATTTGGAAAATGCAAAAATCGCTTTCGAAAAACAATCAAAACTAAGTCAGCTTGCCGAAAATTATTATTACATCGCAAAGATTGCAAAAATTCAAGATCGATTTCAAGATTATGAAACAAATAAAAAATTAGCCATCGATTTGTATCAAAAAGGACAAACTTTGAAAGATGCCTACACGCATCATTTTAATAAAGTCTATTTCGATAGCATCGAAAATTTATAATTTTTATAAAACAAAAAAGGAGCATTACAATCAACGCTCCTTTTTAATTTTTGATGAAATTTCTTAGACATCTACATATTATTTTGTAGTAGTTTATTTTTTAATAACCTTAAAACTTTTTGATGTAGAATTTACCATATTTAATTTCACGATATAAGTACCAGCAATCAATTCTGATAAATCAAGCGTTTTGGTACTTTGATAAGATTTGACTTTGTGTCCTACAGCATCAAAAACTTCAATCGTTGCAATTTGTTCAACAGTTTCGATATTTAAAATTGCTTTAGTAGGATTTGGATAAACTTGGGTTTTTAAATTTTCAAAGTCTTCAACAGCTAAAGAATTGTCTCTAATAACACTTGGGTTAGGTGTTAAGATTTGATGTTCAGGATCAAACGAAATTGAGGTTACTGCAAAGCCAACATCTTTGGTGAAATATTGATTATTGATCGTATTATCTAATGTAATAAGGGTTGATTGTCCATTGGCACCCATCACTTTAATAGGTAAAGGCATCTCATAATAATTGACAGAATTATGGCTTTGCGTTTGGGAAATCTTAAATGTTACATTAGTTGTACCAGGCTTCCAACGCACTGTATAAGTTGGATAGCCTTCGCCATACACCCAATCATTAAAAAATTCTGTGAGATTTTCTCCAGTAAAAGTATTGACAAAAGTAACGAATTCCGAAGTTTTTGCATAAGTATTTGCAAATTGCGGTGCCGTTGTATAAGCTTTCAAGAGATTATAAAACTTCTGCTCTCCAAGTTTCCATTTTAACATTCTTAAGACAAAACCTCCTTTTGCGTAGGTTAATCTTCCATCAAAAATTCTGTTCGAACTTGGTTCCGGATCTTGGATATATACACTACCAGTAGGATACATCGATATATAATCAATTTGATTTTTTAGATAATTCTGAAAGTCGCTAGAAGTCATCAATAATTTTTCATAGACAAGATGTTCTCCAAAATTTGCAAAACCTTCGTTAAGCCAAATGTCATTCCATGTGGCGCAAGTTACTTTATCACCAAACCATTGATGCGCCAACTCATGCGCTATTAAGCCTTTCGAAAAATAGCCCATACTACTCATCGTGGTATGTTCCATTCCACCTCCAGCATTGAATTGCATATGTCCATACTTTTCGCTTCGGAAAGGATAAGGTCCAAAATGTTCTTCAAACTTTGCCATGCAGGTTTTAGTCCATTGGATATTACTCATCTCAGAAGGGTTGTTATTGGTAGATGGATAAATGTAATTAACAAACGGAAAAGCGTCCGATCCAGTCCCGAAAGTATCATTTAGTTTGACATAATTCGTAATACCCAATGCTACCAAATAAGCAGGCGTTGGAATATTAGTTTTCCAGTAGGTAAGTTTTTTACCTCCACTGAGAGAAGTTTCCGATTGCAAAACGCCATTTGCCGCGACACTATACTGAGACGGTGTTGTAATTTTAATATCGATTTTTTCAATCTTGTCATTAAGACTTTGTTTAGTTGGCCACCATTCTTTTGCACCAAAAGGCTCTGATAATGTTGCTAAAATTGGCACTCCATTTTGCATCTGCGATGAAAAAGCATCATCAGAATCATCTGGCACACCGCTGTAAGAAATCGATAAAGAGTCTAAAGTTGCAGCAGGAATATTTGTGGGAAAATTAATTTTCAATTCCTTAGTCGATAATTGCTGGTAAGTCAAATTCTGATTGTGATATTTAACTTCACTCACATTAAGATTATTTGACAAGTCAAAATAAATAGTTGATGACGGGCTTAACATTTTAAAATGCGACGTCACCTTTCCTTTAACAAATTGTTGTGCTGGATCAAGATCCAATTCCATACGGATGTAACGAAGATCGTAATTAAGGGTATTTGGATTTTCGTTTTCGTTAAAAAGCATTGCTTTAGACGCTCTTTTACGTTCACTCTCAATCAGTTTATCTTGTTCGTTTCTGCTTTGTGCTAAACTCAAAACCGAAATCACAGATAAAATTAAAATGGTAAATTTTGTTTTCATATAAAAAAAATACTCGCAATGTTGCGAGTATTAAAATTATAAAATATTGTGTTACAAATCTAAAGTAGGATCCAAAAGTTGCTCCATTCTATCTTTGACTTGTGCTACAGACCCAGTGTAATTATTGATTAACAGTGAGAAAACCAATGTTTTTCCACTTCTAGTTTTTATGTAACCTGCGAGGGTTTTAACACGACTTAAAGTCCCTGTTTTAGCAAAAATCTGTCCATTCGAGTTCGTTAAAAACATCTTTTTTAGCGTCCCAGACTGTCCTGCAATAGGAAGAGATTCAAAATAGTCTTTATAATAAGACTCTTTCATCAGTCCTGTCAAAAACTTAACCTGAGCAATTGGCGTCACGAGATTGCTGCGAGAATAACCGCTACCATCTACATAGTTAAGACCATTGGTATCGAACGATTTTCCTTCAAGATGCGTACGGACAACTTGCTTTCCAGCTTCTGCGACTTGATCTCCAGAAACATAAAATCCTAAACATTTTAATAAAGCTTCCGACAAGGCATTATCACTATGTTGGTTGGTATAATGTACAATCTCCGAAAGCATCGGCGACTTGTAATTGCTAAGTATTTCTCTTGGTTCAGGCGTTGGATCGATAAATCTTGCTGTTACTTTTCCAGGAACAGCAATACCTGACTTTAAGATCGAAGCTCTTAAAGAATTTGCTAGCGTCGTTGGTGGATCAGCTAATTTTGTTGGTAACCCTCCCCCTTCAAATTTGTCGGCATATACCATTTTGTTATTGTATGGCGACATATAGAAGTAACGTTTTTCGTTGTTAAAAGGATTATTTTGTTTAACAATTAACTTCTCATTTCTTGGATTAATATCTCTTGTTGTCCCAACAGGCAAATAGTAGTTATTGTGGTCTAACCAAACGATATTAGATGGCAAATCCGTTTTGTTTTCTTTAAAAACGCCAGTTTCTACGATAATCTCGCCATTTACTTTTTTTATTCCCTTATCGCGAATAGCATTCATAAATTGCGAAACCAGACCTGAAGCCGATGTAGAACCAACGCGCAAAGCTCCAAAAGAAGGATCTCCACTTCCAATAATGTAAAGATTACCATCTAACACGCCATTTTCATCGATATTACCTGAAAACTCCAACTGCGTATTCCATCTGAAGTTTCCTCCAAAATAAGAATAAGCCGTTTCTGTGGTTAGCAATTTGGTTGTCGAAGCAGGAATTAATGGTGTTGTTTCGTTGTAAGATGTTATAATCTTGTTGCTTTTGGGATCGTACACAACAAATCCCCAATTTGCAGTTCTTAGAACAGGATCCGAAAACATTCTGTTGATGTTAACTTCAATATTCTCTTTAGGAGACAACAAGGATTTTTCGGGAGAAATCTCTTTCGCCAAAAGACCTGGTTGCTCATAAAATTGAGGAATTGAAGATACTGCAGATGTCTGTGCAAAAATGCTAATGGAAAAACCTAAACTAAGTACGCTAATGTATTTCTTAAATTTATTCATTCTCAAACATTTAGATAAAAAAGTTGAAAATTTGACAATTCTACATTTGTCAAATAAAATCAGCCTTTCTCAAAACGAAGTAAAGTTAGACATTATTGCTTCCGTCGATGCTCTTACACGTTATAAAAGCTTTTAAACTTTGTTAAACTTTGTTAAAAATCAACGTAAACAAGTTTCTTAATACTTTTGTAAGCCGAGATTTCTTCGAATTCTTCAAAGCTCTTACGGATGTAGTCTTTAAATATTAAATAGTTCTTACCTCGCGGAAGTTTCAGCAAAATTTGAAACTGATACATATTGTTCAAACGTGCTATAAAAGCAGGTTCGGGACCCAAAATACAATCTTCGGGCAAGTATTTTCTCAGGATTGAACCTAAAAACTGTGACGCACGATTCACTTTGTCTTCTCGGCGGTGTTTTAGTTCTATCATTATCAATTTCGTAAATGGCGGATAATAGAACTTTTTGCGTTCGTTAAGAAAATATTCGTAAATCCCTTGAATATCATTTCGTTGGATCAATTCAAAAACAGGATTTTGCGGATTATAAGTTTGAATTAAAACTTTTCCTTGTCCAGAAACTCGACCAGCACGCCCAGAAACCTGCGTCATCAACTGATAAGCCCTTTCTTCCGCCCTAAAATCTTGAACATACATTAAAGAATCCGCTCTCGGAATGGCAACCAACTCGATGTGGTCAAAATCCAAACCTTTGGAAATCATTTGCGTTCCTACGATAATGTCGGTTTCTCTGTCTTCAATTTTTTCGTATAATTTTTCGTACGCAAACTTCTTGCGCATCGAATCTACATCCATTCTATCGACCTCAGCTTCTGGAAAAAGCTTTTGCAATTCCTCATGAATTTGCTCCACGCCAACGCCTCTTTCATTCAAATTTTCGGAATGGCATTTTGGACAAATTTTCGGTTTCGAAGCACGTTGACCACAATAATGACATTTCATCTCGTTCGAATATTTATGATAGGTCATCACAACATCACAATTCGAGCAATAATTAACGTAACCGCAAGACTCACATTCCACAACATTCGCATAACCACGGCGGTTGTGTAAGACAATAGTTTGATTTTTATGTTCTAAATTTTGTCTAATATTTTCCAACAAATGAAACGAAAAATCTCCCGAAACATTCTTAGAATCTTGGGCTTCTTTAAAATTAATAAGTTCAAATTTCGGCAAATCTACTTTTCCGAATCTTTCACCCAAGAAAACGTATTTTAATTTATCTTTTCGAGCTGCAAAATAACTTTCAACAGACGGCGTTGCAGAACCCAAAATAACATTAGCTCCATATTTTTGACCTAAAATCTGTGCAGCATCTTTAGCATTAAAAAACGGCGAAACTTCTCGTGGACGATAAGCAGAATCGTGCTCTTCATCAACAATAATTAAACCTAAATTTTGATAAGGCAAAAACAATGCATTTCGTGTTCCGATAAGAATTTTAAGTTCATCGTTCTTTACTTTTCGCCAAACTTCTACCCTTTCGAAATCGGTCAATTTTTGATGATAAAATCCAAGCGCGCTGCCATATTTTTTCTCCAAACGCTGCGTAATTTGCTTGGTTAAAGCAATCTCGGGAAGCAAAAACAAAACATTTCTTCCTTCGTTAATACATTCCTCGATTTTTTCTAAATAAATATGCGTTTTCCCAGAAGATGTTACGCCATGCAGGAGCACATTTTTATTTTCAGAAAAGGCTTCATTCACCAAAACCAAAGCTTGTTTTTGGGCAGAAGTCAACTCTTCTAAATCTTCGGTATCGCCGTCGTAGTAATCAATTCTATCTTTTTGAAGGAAATATTCTTCAACCCAATTTTTATCAATTAAAGATTTGATGTGCGAGTGAGCAAAAAATCCATCATCAAATAATTCCGACTTTTTTATCGGAGAATCTGGATTTTCTGTTTGCTTATCCAAAATCGCCAAAAACAAATCTTTCTGTTTTGGCGCTCTTTTCAGTTGTGAAAGAATTTCTGTGAGTTCAAAATTCTTTAAAACCTCATCTTTTATCCTCACATAAGCCACTTCCTTGGCACGATATTTTTCCGCAACTTGCTCATCAATTTCAATATATTGCATATCAATAAGCGAATTGATGGTTTTAATAATGTCTTTTTTCGGAATAAAAGCTTCAATGTCCGTCAAATTTATCAATTGTCGAACTTCCAAAGCTTGAATTAAGTACATTTCGTTGACATCCAAATTCTGAAAATCGACAACGGCATTTGGTTTTAATTTAAGATAAGTTTCGCTCTCCAATTTTAAGGAAGACGGAAAAGCAAAACGGTAAATTTCGCCTAAATTGCAGAGATAATAATCGGAAAGCCAGTTCCAGAACTCAATTTGTTGAACGGGAAGAATCGGCTTTTGATCAAGAATATTGATAATGTCTTTCGGGACAAAAGTTTCAGGTTCATTTTGATGCAAATCCCAAACGATTCCTGTATAGATTTTCTTACCACCAAATTGCACCAAAACCCGCATTCCAAGCTGAATTTCGTCCAACAATTCATCGGGCACTTTATACGTAAAAGAACCTGAAAGATTGAGCGGTAAAATAACTTGGGCGTAATGCAAAAAATAGAATTTAAGGGTAAAAATAATTCTTTAAACATCTATTTCAAAATCTTAATAGAATTTTTGTATTTTCAACCCTATAATTTTTATCACAATTAACAATGAAAAAGCAGTTTTTCTTCTTATTACTTTGTTCATTTAGTTTGTTATTCTCTCAGGAAAAAACAATCATTAAAGGCGCTGAAATTACAATTCCGATAGGTAAAAAGTTGATTCTAAATCCAAAAATTGTTGATGGAAAATTTGAAAGTTTTGATCTAAAGAAAGAAGAGGATATCAAAGAAACACTTAACATGATGTCTTTTCTCACATCCTTTGAAAAAGACAATAAAGTTGACAATAGAATCGAAATCAATTTCTCTAAAGCCACAATGGGAACCAGCGAATCTTATATTTTGTACATGATTCAAAAAACTGGTAAAAAGTTAACATACAAGGCTAAAATCCGATTAAAAGATTCTGAAATTTATGCACCAACTTCGATCGTTCCAGTTGTAAGCAACGCAGCATCTTTTGAGCAATGGAGGAACAACATAGATTCTATTTTCCTCTATGATTTTGTTTTAGAAAAATAAACCAATCAATTTATACCACATCGCCGAAGTAAAAAAGCCAACAATAATACTGATTCCGATGATTAGATTGGTGAGTTTTGTATTGAGTCGGAATTGTTCTGCGATGATACTGGATGTCACTAAAGTCGGCATTGCAGCTTCGAAAATACTGATTTTAGCAACCTCGCCTTTAATTCCGAAAATTAAAGCCAATCCAAAAACGATTGCTGGTGCTAAAATAAGTTTGTACAACATCGAAGTGGAAATCTGCGGCATCAGTTTTTTCCAACCATTAAATTTCAATTGAAGTCCGACAGAAAATAATGCTAAAGGGCCAACTGTTGCCGCCAATTTATCAAAAAACGGTTCTGCAAAACTTAAATCTACAAATTGAGAAATCACCAAAGCACCAATGCAACCGAGGAAAGGCGGAAATGTAAACAATCTTTTCAGGATAAATTTTGCGCTGATATTTCCAGATTTGCTTCCACCTTTTAAAGCGGAAATAATTCCTAAAGTCGATAATGCCAAAAACATCGTTTGGTCACAAATAATGGCAATACTTAATAAACTTTCACCATAAAAAGCAGAAATTAACGGAAAACCGATGAAAGACGTATTACTGTAACCACTTGCTAAATCCAAAGTGCTCTGCGAACGTCGAGAATAGCCTTTGTATTTGCAATAATATTTCATAAAAATGCCACTTCCAACCGCAATTAACAAAGTTGAAAAAATCGGAAAAAGCATTTCCGATGACCATTGAACTTTCGGTAAATATTTAAACGACACTGCTGGCAACGCTAAATACAAAATCCAAGTATTGATGCCTTTGTGCGCATCGGGATGTATCGATTTTGTTGCTTTGAAAAGCATTCCCGCAATAATGCACACCGCAATCAAAACAAAATTTACCATTTTATAAACTGAGTTTTAAGATTTGAAGTTGCAAAGTTACAATGCCTGAAAAAACTATAAAAAAGTCTTTATAAAAAATTGAAAAAATGTGTCGAAAGTCAGGTTTTAGATGCTAGAATCAAGAATCAAGAACCGAGAATTACGAATCAGGTTTTAAGAATCTCATTCATATTTAAAAACTATTGCATTATACCTTGCAACTTAAAACACAGCTCTAGGGTTTTGAAAACTGATTTTTTCTAAAGAATTCTGTAACATTTCAGGAAAGTTTAGACTAATTTTATAGATTCAAAAAAAATCAATAAAAAAGGAGAATCTTTCTACGGATGAGAAATCCCTAGCCACGATGGAAGCGGCATCCTTTGGGTTGGAGTGAGGCGGCGGAGCGCAGCGGAGCCGACCGAGCGACAAGCCCAAAGATACAGCGGACAGCGTGATAAAGCTCCTAAAAAATAAAATTATGCTAAGAGCAGAACACATCAAAAAAACTTACAACGCCGGAAAAAAAGTTGCTTTGCAAGATTTCAGCATCAACGTTCCTACCGCCAGTATTTATGGACTTTTGGGCCCTAACGGCGCTGGAAAAACTTCTTTTATCCGTATCATTAACCAAATTACACAACCTGATAAAGGTCAAGTTTGGATCAACGATCAACCGCTTAACCAAGAGCACATCAAACAAATTGGTTACATGCCTGAAGAGCGTGGACTTTATAAAAATATGACGGTCGGCGACCAACTTTTGTATTTTGGGGAGCTGAAAGGTATGTCGCGTCAAGATGCTTTGGAACAAGCGAAATATTGGTTCGCACAATTGGAAATCGACCAATGGTGGAAGAAAAAACTAAGCGAATTATCGAAAGGTATGGCGCAGAAAATCCAATTTGTAGTAACGGTTTTGCACCGCCCAAAATTGTTGATTTTGGATGAGCCATTTTCTGGTTTTGACCCTGTTAATGCTAATTTGATAAAAGATCAAATCCTAAAACTTAAAGAAAACGGCACTACGATTATCCTATCCACACACCGTATGGAAAGTGTTGAAGAAATGTGCGATTATGTAGCGCTAATCAACAATTCTCGTAAAGTATTGGACGGAAAAGTTTTTGATGTTAGAGAGCAGTTCAAGCAAAATATTTTCGCGGTGACTTTATCAGATTTCGACAATTCGAAATTCGAAAACTTCCGCAATCTGCATCAATTGCAAGATGTTAAAGAAGAAAATGCGTTGGTATCTTTTGATTTTGAAAACGTTGAAAACAGAAATCTTTTGCTTCAAGATCTGATGAGCATCGGAAACGTAAGAAGCTTCAACGAAAAAATACCGAGCATGAACGAAGTTTTCATCAACGCTGTGAAATCTAATTAATCTGCACTAATTTTTGACTAAATGAAAAACATTATACTTATCACCAAAAGAGAATACTTGACGCAGGTTAAGAAAAAATCTTTTATTATTCTTACGATTTTGGCGCCGCTATTAATGATTGGTTTTGGCGTTTTGGTCGCTTTTATGTTCAAAGCTAACGAGTCAGAATATCACTTTAACGTGATCGACAAAAGTGGAATTTTTACTAAGCAACTAAAATCGACTAAAGACATCACTTATACTTTCGTACCCGAATCTACTGAACGTGCACTGACAAGCACTTTAAAAGATATGGAAGGTATTGATGGATTGCTGATTATTCCACAAGTTCAGAATCAAAATTTTAATTCGTTGGAAACTGCGACCAAACTTTTGACGAACAAAAAAATCGGAATGGACACCAAATCTTCGATAAACAGTGACCTAAGCGACATTCTAAAAAAGGAGAAAATCAAACAACTTGGACTTTCCGAAACGCAAATCGTAGACTTAAATTCTGGTTTCAAAATCACAACGCAAAACGTTGCCGAAAACAACAAACCTGACAACGACATGGCTTTTGGCATCAAAACTGGACTAAGCATGGTTTTGGTGTACGCCACTTTTATGTTTATCATCATCTATGGCGTTCGCGTAATGCGTAGCGTTTTGGAAGAAAAAAATAACCGCGTTGTCGAGATTATCATTTCGTCGGTTAAACCATTCGAATTGATGATGGGTAAAATAATCGGTGTAACATTGGTTGCTTTAACGCAATTTATTATTTGGATTGGTATGTTTGTCACTTCAGCATTATTCCTTAACACAGGATTTATGGCAATGCAAAAAAACATTCCTGCTGAAGCTAGCGAAACCATGAACAAAATGGATATCCAACAGATTATTGGACAAGTTTCTCACACTTTACTGGACATGAATTTCGGATTGATAATCGCAGTTTTCATCGTGTTTTTTCTTTGTGGATATATCTTCTACAGCTCAATGTACGCCGCAATTGGTTCGGCTGTTGACAACGAAACCGAAACACAACAATTCACTTTATTTGCGATAATGCCATTGATGTTGGGTATGTACGGAAGCTTCACGATTTTCAACAATCCAGATGGACCTCTAGGTTTTTGGTTATCGATTATTCCGTTTACGTCGCCGGTTGCAATGGTTGCAAGAATTCCGTTTGGCGTTCCGGCATGGCAAATTATTTTATCAATTTCATTGCTGATTGCTTCCACACTTTTCATGGTTTTTGTTGCAGCAAAAATCTACCGAATCGGTATTTTGATGTACGGAAACAAAGCCACAGCCAAAGAACTTTGGAAATGGATTCGTACTAAATAATATTTTGGGCGTGCCCTCAAATATAAGAGGGCCGGCCAAAAATATGTTCGTTTATAAAGGAATTATTAAATAGATTAAAATTTAATTAAATTTAAAATTCCTTAGATTATTTTTAAATATTATAAGAAATTAGTATTAAATTCGTTTTTACTACATAGCGGAATTGTATGTGAAAAAGTGGATTTTTTCTAAACTGTTTTTAATAACGCTTTTGTTGATTTTACAAAAAGTAGAAGCGCAACAAAACCTATTATTTTCAAATGATATCTATAGCGGGATTAGTGCAAGCTCGCTCTCGCCAACACAAACTTACATCAACCCGAATCCTTGGGATATCCAAATATTTTCTGAAGATATTAATGTTTACAATGATTACGCTTATATTTCAAAGGGGAATTTATTGGGATTAACAAAAGGGGAGATTGTCGCTGCTGATCCTAAAAAAGGAATAACAGGCGCTAACCAAGCCCACGTTTTTGATTATTACAATAAGGACTTAGCGAATCTTTTCTTCAATTCCGATGTATTGGGACCGTCCTTTTCTTTTAAATCAAAAATAGGAGAAACCGATTTTAATATAGGACTTTTCACTAGACTTAGAACCCAAACCTCAGTTGTAGATTTTGACAATTATTTTAAATTTCAGAATCAAGATTTATCACGACCAATAGAATATGCTGTCAATCCATTCAAAACTAGTTTTATGAACTGGGGCGAATTGGGATTAAATTTCGCAACGGAAATTTTTCGTCAATCAGATTACAAGTGGGTTTTAGGTATTAATCTAAAATACGAACTGGGTTTTGATGCTTATAATCTTCAGAATAATAAGGATTTACATCTAATTACAGAAGTTAATACGGAAGATCATGACCAGACAACGGCTACCAGTTATGACATCGCTGCAAGCTACGTAACCAACTATAATTTCGTAACCAAAAAATATGATTTTAAGCAGCAGGGAAGTGGTTTAGGCTTAGATTTAGGCTTAAGTTTTATTAATAAATTTCCTGACTCCGAGGCTTACGATCTTAAGGTAGATTTTAATATTTTGGATGTTGGTTATATTAAATTTAATGGTGAAAATCATGTATTTATCGGCGATACAAAAGTTCTGCTGGATGATAATCCAACTTTTGATAATACCAAATTCGAGTCGATTAAACAGTATTTAGGCTTGTTGAGTTCCGAAGTCTATGGTGATCCAAATAAATCTCATATTTCTGACGGTTTCAAAATCGGGTTACCAACGAGTATTCATTTAGCTTTGAGTAAAAATATAAGACCGAATCACTATTTGAGTTTTAATTGGATACAACGCACACCGATTTTTGAAAATAGTCTTAAAAGAATTAATGCACTTTCTGCAACTTATTCAGTTCAAAAATCTGCAATAGCCTATGGTTTTTCAACCTCTTTGTATGATTATAAAAATTTGCAATTTGGTGCATATCTACGTCTTGGTCCACTTATTTTGGGAAGCGAAAATATCTTTCCGCTCTTGTTTAATCATAAAAAATTACATGCCGCCAACTTTTTTATAGGATTAAAATTGTATCCATTTTGGGATAACGACTTCAAAAGACATCGTCGTGCGAAATGTAATTGTGATTAAGTAAAACTAAAATCGCCATCGCCATCCGCAAATTCGTAATGGAAGTCGGCGCCAAGCTCTTGTTTTAGCGTTTTGGTGATAAGGTAATTTCTTTTAAAATATCGTTTGTACAAAGCTTTCACCGATTGTCCTTTTGCTAATTCTTCGTTAAGTTGATCGTCATAGATTGTCATCATTTTCACTTTGTAATTTTTGATAATTGCAGGAAGTGAAATTGCAACTTTCGAAATATCATCCGCAAAATAATAAAGAACTTTAAGATGCGAATTTCGGATTGAGCATAAAAAACAAGTTGTCAAAATTTCATTCTCGTAAAGCTTTACCCAAAACATTTGATAGGAAGTAGAATAAGATGAAAACAAATAATTTGCTTGCTCTTTTTGGGTAGAAAGCCAAGGATATTTAAGGATCCACTCAAACTCTTTTGAGCTTCTATGTAACGGATTTTTGCTTTGTTTATCAATGAAATTTTTTAATTCGTCATCCCAATGGTAAGCGATAGAATAACTTAATTTTGATGATTTTGAAAGATACGGAATGACTGGATTTATTAATTTGTCAAATCTTAAAATCCATTTTTTATTTCGGTTAAAAACTTCTTTTTTAGCGGGTAGAATTTCCGCAAGATTGGATTTAAAATAATATCGAACGGCTTGTTTGGCTTCGAGATCATCAAAAAGCCCAATTTTTTTGTAAAGTCCATGCGCACTATCCGTGAATTCGGTGATCATCATTCTTCCATTGTAAGCAGCTTCGGCAGAATATAGAAGTTTTTGCGCAATCTGTTTACCGCGATGTTTTTCGCTGACATACAAAGTCGAAAACCATCCGAAATGAAAAACTTCACCGTTTGGTTTTGCGATGTCATCTGGCAAAATACCAAGGTAGCCTGTTAATTCTTCGCCTTCATAAGCTAAAAATAATAAAATATCATCATCCGTTGCACGAGGATTTGCGATGTGTGAGATTTCGCGAAGTTCAGAAATTGGCGCAAACTCAAACTTTTTAAAGGCTTCCGAAGTTGTAAATCCTTTAAGTTGCTTTTTGTTAAGTCCGACAATTTCTATCACAGTTTTCAATTTTAAACAAATATAACAAACTTGATTTTTAAAACGAAACTAATCATCGCAAAAGGCTGATGATTTCTAATTAACCTGAGCTCGGGATAAGAAAAGTAACGTCAGTTTGAGTGGTTTTCGAAGAAAACTGTATCGAAAACGAGTGAATTTTCTTATCCTTAAAACTTCTCGATACGCTGCGCTACTCGAAGTGACGCCTCCTATAAAGAAAAGTGCTTTATCCCGAACTGACGTTTAATTAAATTCGGTGTTTTCCAATTAATTTTAGCAAGTTGTAATAGATGATTTCGTTTTTGATGACTTGCTTTGCGGAATAATTTTCGACTTCAAGCGGAATCCGTTGCAAGTTTTTGAAACGCGAATCGAGCTTAAGACCAGCTGCACCAAAAGTATATTGAAGTCGAGGATTAGCTTTTGATAGTTTTTCGAAAAAATCATTTTTTACGCCAAAGTCCGTGAATGGAAAAGCAAACGAATCATTATTTAATCCTAAATCTTCTAGAAAATCCAAAGCTTTTTGCGTGTTGTCGAGTTGCGCATCAAGACTTAATTCGTGGTACAAAGGATGATCCCAACCGTGCGCCGAAATTCCAAAGCCGTCTTGTTTTAATTTTAATAATTCGTTAGTCGTGAGATAAACTTTATTTTGTGCTAAATAAGTTTTAAAATCGATGTTCAAAAAAGTTGCAAGCTCATCCAGAAGATGTTGATTTTCAAACTTAATGGAAAGAATATTTTGTTTAATATTTGATAAATCAGGATTTAATTTTAAACTTTTAAAACCTAAAATTTGTTGTTGAAGACCTTTATTTTCTTCAATTTCTGAAATTAAAAGACTGGCTTTACAACGCCACATGAGGTCTTTGTTATCAATAAATTTTGGATTGATAAAGTTGATCGCGTAGATGCCTTTTTGTTTTAAAATAGGAGCGATGACATCATGAAAGTCAGAATAACCATCATCAAAAGTTAACAATAATTTTGGTTTTCCTGTTTTATTTTTAGTTGGCTTTCTTTCTAAAAAAGTATCCCAATCGATAAAGTCAAAAACCTTTGAAAGTTCGTCCAAATCTTTAATAAAAGCTTTTGAACTTCGATAGGGGAAAAGGTGTTGGGCGTGTTTTAGTTTTTCGTCACTTACGCTGTGATAGACGATAACCACATCGCGGTAAGGAAGATACGTTGTAAGTTTCTCCAAAGAAAAAGAACCCAAGAAAGTTGAAGCCGATTTGTAAAAGATAGATTTTGCGCTCACTATAAAAAAACATTGTCAAAGCTTTCGCCTTGACAATGTTAAGAAAATATTATTTAATACTTGTAATCGTATTTTAAAAACTATTTAATAATCTTCATTTCGTTAAGAAGCCATTTAGCATCCGCAAATTTATCAACGATAAATAAGATGTATTTGGTGTCCACCATAATGTTACGACTGAATTTCGGATCGTAGTTGATGTCACTCATCGTACCTTCCCATTGTCTGTCAAAGTTAAGTCCAACCAAGTTGCCATAAGCGTCCAAAGCAGGTGAACCCGAGTTACCGCCTGTTGTGTGATTGGTTGCTGTAAAGTTAACCGGAACGTCGCCAGTTTTGTCCTTGTAGATGCCGTAATCTTTAGCATTGTAAAGACTAATTAGTTTTTTAGGAACATCGAATTCGTAATCTCCAGGAACATATTTTTCCATAACGCCAGCTAGATTGGTTTTGTAACCGTAGCTAACCGCATCGCGAGGATTAGAACCTTTTACTTTTCCATAAGTTACACGTAGCGTTGAATTAGCATCTGGGAAGAATTTTCTGTCTTTATCCGTTGCCATTTGCTGTGCCATAAAGGTTTTTTGCAAGGCATCGATGTCAGCTTGTAGACTTGTAACTTTGCTATGTGTTGTGCTAACATAAGCGCCTTTAATATTATTCCAAAGTTGGATTAAAGGATCGTTTTTCAAAGCTTTAACAAGACTCGCTTGGTCAGCAAATACTTTGTTGATGTCACTATAGGTTGTTGCGCCATTTACATTTGCTTGTCCTGTGATAATCGAGTTTTTAGCATAGTTTTCCAGAACTGCAACATTCGCTTTTGCATCTTTAAACTTTTCTAAACCGCTTGGTAAAAACTGAGGTGCAGATTTAGTAGCATACAAAGCCAAAACCTGAGCCGTTACTTTTGCATCTAAGTCACTTTCATAATCTTTGTAGATTTCTGACAATCTAGTTTTAAAACCGTCCAAAGACTTCGTATTGAAAGTTCCGTTGTCAATAGCTTCAACATAACTAGAGAACAAACTTGCCAAAGCTAGTGTCTCAGCATTTCGTGGCAATTCAGAATAATAAGCTCTGTTAAGTGCGTAAGGCGCTTGCTCGTTGTAAGCTTTGTTTAGCCCATCGATAGTTGTTTTGATTTGAGGGTTTTTCGAAATCAAAGACTGTTCGTATTGTTGTTTTTTACCAACGGCATTTGATTTTTTAAGACCTTCAACCTCGCCGATCCATTTCTTCCAAGAGTTGGCGATACGAGCGTATTTAGACGAATATTTAATTCTTGTTGCATTGTCCGTTCTCATTTTTTCATCAAGAACTTTCAATGTTACATCACGCACCGAAATCATTGCTGGATCGGTTTCGTTCATGATTTTTTCTACAGCAATTGCTGGAAGATATTCCGTAGTTCTTCCTGGGAAACCAAATACAAACGTGAAATCATTTTCTTGTTTGTCTTTGATAGAAATAGGCAAGAAGTGTTTTGGTTTGTAAGGGACGTTATCTTTAGAATATTCCGCAGGCTTGTTATTTTTGTCAGCATAGATTCTGAACATCGAGAAATCGCCTGTGTGACGTGGCCAAACCCAGTTGTCAGTATCGCTTCCGAATTTACCAATACTTTGTGGTGGTGCACCAACTAGACGGATGTCTTTGTAGGTTTCGATAACATAAGCATAATATTTGTTACCGTAATACATCGATTTTACCGTAACTTTTTGATAATTTTCAACCTTTTGAGAAGCGATGTAGGCCTCTGTATTTTGTTTTACTTTCGCATCAAGAGCAGCGCCAGTTAGTCCGTCTGTCCCAGCCAAAATCTGTGGCGTCACTTCTTTGATGTCCGCGACGAAGTCTACAGTTACGCCAGGATTTGGAAGTTCACCTTCCATATTTTTAGCCCAAAAACCGTTGGTTAAAAGATCATTTTCTACCGTCGAATGTGACTGAATATTATCGTAACCACAGTGGTGATTGGTCAATAACAAACCTTGCCCCGAGATAACTTCGGCAGTACATCCACCATCAAACTGTACCACAGCATCTTTGATGCTCGCTTTGCTAGGGTCAAAAATGTCTTTTGCAGAAATTTTCATACCCAAATCTTTCATTTCCTTTTCATTAAGTTCTGTTGGCATCCACATACCGCCGTATTGTTGAGCAAAAGCCATTGCGGCAGGTAGTAAGATTACTGATAATAGAAGTTTACTTTTCATTTCTTAGCATTAAAATTGAGCCAATTTACGCATTTTTATTGGAACGGGATTTTTCACAAGATGAGATTGTTTAAATGTTTCGATGTTTCATTTTAAAAAATAAAATTGCAATTGATATTGTTATCATTAAAGTCTATTTCGATACCATCGAAAATTTATAACTTTTATAAAACAAAAAAGGAGCATTACAATCAACGCTCCTTTTTATTTTTAAATATGATTTAAATAAAATTATTTCTCAAAAACTAAATAATCATAAGCTTTTAATGTAAATCGGCTACCATCCATTAAGGCTTGCGGCGATTGCGCAAAGACATTTTTGTACTGGCCTTCAACTTCTTTCCCTTGGATTTTAAAGTCTACATTGTCGGCTGACATATTCAATAAAACCAAAACTTCACGATTGCCATTCTTGCGTTGATAGGCAAGGATTTTGTCGTTAGCGGAAGTCTCGATCCAGTAGGTTGTAACTTTTGGATCGCCACCACGAAGCGCAGGATTTTCTGATTTTAAATTTAATAAAGTTTTATAAAAACCATTCAAAGCGTTTTGCCCAGTCCATGGGATTGTATCTTTTTCGAAAAACTCAAGACGTTTTGTTTTTAGAGGTAATTCTTGTCCGTTATATAACAGTGGGACGCCATTCCAAGTTGCTGAAAAAACGGCTAGGGCAGGAGCAAGGTCGCCATATTTTTCGTATTCTGTGCCATTCCAAGTGTTTTCATCATGATTCGTGGTGAACCAAGCACGCATCGAATTGTCGCCAATGTTAGAATATTGTTGCAGTAGATTTTTAAGATCCCGAAGTGGTAATTTTTTTTGATAATAATCTTTAGTTAGATGCATCCACTTCCAAGAATAGCTGGCGTCAAAGACTTTTCCGTATTCTGGTGTGTCCAACTCATCAAATTCGCCCAACCAAAAAAGTGGTTTTACTTTTTCAACCTCTGGACGTGCTTGTTGCCAAAAGTCAACTTCTACCCAACTAGCAAGGTCACAACGGAATCCATCAATATTGGTTTCTTTAACCCAATATTTCATCGCGTCGATCATCGCTTGACGCATGTTTGGATTTTTAAAATCGAGTTCGATGATATCGTCCATACCTTCCGCAATATGGAATTTTCCGTCAGGATCTTTTAGATAAAAGTCAGGATTAGATTTGGTCCAAACGTGATCCCAACCTGTGTGATTTGCCACCCAATCGATAATGACATTTAATCCCAAATCATGCGCTTTGTTAACCACATCTTTGAAATCTTGCAAAGTCCCAAACTCAGGATTAATACTTGTGTAATCTTGTGCTGCATAAGGACTACCAAGACTCCCTTTTTTGTTCTGTTGAGCGATTGGCGTAATTGGCATAAACCAAATGGTTTTAACACCCATCGCTTTTAGTCGTGGAAGATCTTTTTCAACCGCTTTGAAAGTTCCTTCCTTTGAATATTGTCGCGTGTTGATTTCGTAGATATTGGTTGTATGTTTCCACTCTTGGGGTTGTGTCATCTGTGTTTTAGTTTTGGTTTGAGTTGTGCAAGCAATTGCTGTTAAGGCAATACCAAGCAATAAAATCTTCTTCATTAAATTTTTATTTATTCAAAAATAAACAAAATAAAAAAGCCTGACTCAACATCAGGCTAATTATTCATTTCGATTTTTGATTAATCTTCGTCATCTTCGAAGATATCGTCATTGTATCCTTCTTCTTCCTCATCATCATCTCCGAATTCGTCTTCGTCATCGAAGTCAGCTGATTTGAAATCATCTTCGAACCCAAAATCATCATCCATAAAAGGCATTGCAGATTTTTTTGAAGATCCTCCAGAAGCGCCATTTTTGCTAGGTGCTTTTAAAGGAACATTCCCGAATCTGTACACAGTAATTGGGTAATTAACGGCAGATTTTTCTTCGGTAACGTCAATCAATTCACAGAAAAATTCCCAAAGATCTAAGAATCCGTACTGGAATCTCATCTTGTCACCTTTTTGTGTGAATCCTTCGTTGACATACACGTCAGACATAATCTCTCCATCGCCTTCGTCGCTCATATCTTCCAATGGTACGGCTCTACCTTCGGACCACTCTTCATCAGAAAAATAAAAGCTAGAAAGTTCTTCTCCCGCAAGACTGAAAGCACTTTTGATCCCTAAGTGCAAATTCCATAAAGTTTGTTTGTCCTTGATCTCGATGTCTCTAAAGATGCTCTCTTTTGCATCTAAAATAACTCTTATCTTGTAAACCATTTTTTTCTCTTCTAAAATCTACTTTTACATTTATTTTGCTGCAAATATATGACAATTGAGAAAGGATAAAAGCCAAAAAAAATACTTTTTTTAATAAAATATTTTATTAAATTTTAGCCCTTCTCAACCTTCAAATTTTTGCAAATATTTCTGCTCTAAAACTAATATTTTTTTTGATATTACAAAGAAGATTTTTCTAATCTAAATTTAAATTTTGTTCCACTAAGGTAAGCACTTTCTACGGTTATGTTCTGGTGGTGGGCTTCCAAGATGTGTTTGACAATTGCTAGTCCAAGTCCAGATCCGCCATCTTTACGATTACGGCTGGCTTCGACACGGTAGAAACGTTCAAAAATCCTTGTAAGATTTTCTGGTTTTATTCCCATACCATTGTCTTCCACGGTGATAGAGATAAATTTGGCTTCCTCTTTGGTCGTTACAATAATCCTTGCGCCTTCGCGGTTTGCATATTTAATAGCGTTAGAGACAAGGTTGGTAAAGACTTGCGAAATTTTATTTTTATCCGCGTGTACCAACAGTTTTTTCTGAGTGCTTTGTAATTCAAGCTTCATGAGGTGTCTATTGGCTTCTAGATCAAGGAGATCGAACACTTCTTCCACCAATTCGTTAATATCAAAACTGATGAGATTTAATTCAATTTGGCCAGCTTCAAAACGGTTAATCATATCCAAATCTTTAACAATGTTAAGAAGTCGCTCTACAGAACTGTCGATGCGTTGCAGATATTTGTCTCGGATATTAAGATCTTCTACACCGCCATCTAGCAAAGTCGACACATAACCTTGGATGGAGAATAAAGGCGTTTTTAACTCATGAGAAACATTCCCGACATATTCTTTTCGGAAGTTTTCCATTTCCTTCATCATATCCATTTCGAAGTCGTTTTGCGTGCTCATCAAGGTTACACGTTCTCCGAATTCTTTCAAACTAAGATCGGGTTCATGATCGAGGATAAAGTTGTCTGGAAGTATCTTTTTGATACGTCGAATTTGTTTTTTACTATTATAATTAAATAAAAACTCGAGGATGTAATAATTAAGAATCATCACCAAAGTCAAGGTGAAAACAATGAAAATATTAAAATCTCTAGTTTTGAAATATTGGTCGTGGGTTTTAGCTTGAAAAATAAAAATAACTGTGCCGATGACAGCTACCAACACGAACGATGCTAAAGCCGAAACCCAGTTTAGTTTGAAGTTCCTTTTTGGAGTAGAATACATGAGATAAATTTATAAAAAAAGATTTTCGTTAGAAAATCTTAGAGCTTATTTACATTTTAATAAAAATAATTGTCTACACAACCAATTTATATCCAATTCCTTTTAGAGTTTGTATGCTGTTGATACCAAGTTTTTCGCGAAGACGACGGATGTGTACATCAATTGTACGTTCGCCCACGATAACGTCGTTACCCCAAACTTTCTCAAGAATTTCTTCTCTTTTAAAAACTTTGTCCGTATTAGAAGCTAATAAAAATAGTAGGTCAAACTCTTTTTTTGGAAGTAAAAACTCTTCGTTAGCCTTCGTTACTTTAAAGTTATCTTTATCGATGATTAAATCACCAAGCTCGATGTAGTTGGTATTTTCGTTAGCTTTTGCGCCTAGTTGAAGAAGCGCAGCCACTTTTGATACCAAAACTTTTGGTTTAATAACTTTAATAATATAATCGTTGGCACCAGCTTGGTAACCTGCAAGTTGAGAAAATTCTTCACTTCTTGCTGATAAGAAAACGATTAAAGTTTTTTGTAATTCTTTTACTTGACGCATTTCTTGACAAGTTTCGATGCCGTCTTTTTCTGGCATCATTACGTCTAGAAGTATAAGATCTGGGATGATTTCTTTTGCTTTGGAGATGCCTTCCTGTCCATTGGACGCGGTGTGGACTTGGTAACCTTCTTTTTCTAAGTTGTATGATAACATTTCAAGAATGTCCTGTTCATCATCAACCAAAAGGATTTTTTTACGATTCATTTTTAGATTTTATGTTTCTCAAAATTAATAAAAATTGAATTGAATTTTAAGTAGTTTACATAAAATTAATATCTATCCTAATTTATTATGCTTATTATTAAATAGATGTTAATTTAAAATTAAATCAGGAATTAAACTTTAAGCGATTCTAAATAGAATCGAAGTATGGATATAGCAAGTTTTATCTCTAAAAGTCTTAAATTTGCTGTCTCATTATACAACTTTATGGAAGAAGAAAAAAAATCACTTAACTTTTTAGAGCAAATTATTGAAGATGATTTGGCTAATGGTTTGGGAAAGGACAAGTTGAGATTCCGTTTTCCGCCAGAGCCTAACGGTTATCTTCATATTGGTCATACAAAAGCTATTTGTATCAATTTTGGTCTTGGATTGCGTTATGGCGCACCAGTTAATTTAAGATTTGATGACACTAACCCAGAGAAAGAAGAGCAAGAATTCGTAGATTCTATCAGAGAAGATGTGAAGTGGCTTGGTTTTAACTGGGCAGAAGAGCGTTATGCTTCTGACTACTTCCAGCAATTGTATGATTGGGCTGTAACTTTGATTAAAGAAGGGAAAGCTTATGTCGATGAGCAACCATCAGAAGATATTACGGCGCAAAGAAAAACGCCTTTCGAAGATGGTGTAGAATCACCTTATCGTAATCGTCCAGTTGAAGAAAGTCTTGATCTTTTCGAGCGTATGAAGAATGGCGAATTCGAAGAAGGAGCAATGAGTCTTCGTGCAAAAATCGATATGAATTCTCCTAACATGAACATGCGTGATCCTGTTATGTATCGTATCCTAAAACGTGCGCATCATCGTACTGGAGATACTTGGAAGATCTATCCAATGTACGATTGGGCACATGGCGAAAGCGATTATCTAGAACAAATTTCGCACTCGTTATGTTCTTTAGAATTCGAAAATCATCGTCCACTTTACGAATGGTATTTGGATCAAGTTTATGATGATTCTAAAGTTGCACCAAAACAACGCGAATTTGCACGTATGAATGTGTCATATATGATTACGTCAAAACGTAAATTACAAAGATTGGTAGCAGAAGGCGTTACAACTGGTTGGGACGATCCGAGAATGCCGACTATTTCTGGACTTCGTAGAAAAGGTTATACTGCTAACGCTATCCGTAACTTTATCGATAGAGTAGGTGTTGCAAAACGTGAAAACCTTATTGAGATTCAATTGTTAGAATTTTTCGTTAGAGAAGACCTTAACAAAGTAGCAACGCGTGTTATGGCGGTTGTTGATCCTGTTAAATTGGTAATCGAAAATTATCCTGAAGATAAAGAAGAGTTTTTAGAAACTGAAAATAATCCTGAAGACGAAAACGCAGGAACACGTCAAGTGCCTTTCTCAAGAGAAATCTATATCGAGCGTGAAGACTTTATGGAAGAAGCGCCGAAGAAATTCTTTAGACTGAGCCTTGGTAACGAAGTTCGTCTGAAAGCTGCTTACATCATCAAAGCAAATCGTGTTGAGAAAGATGCTGATGGTAACATCACAACAATCTTTGCAACTTATGACGAAGATAGTCGTTCTGGAAGCGGAACCGAAGCGAGTCAAAGAAAAGTAAAAGGTACTTTACATTGGGTTTCTGCAAAACATGCTTTACCAATAAAAGTGAATATCTATGATAGATTGTTTACGGTTGAGCAACCAGATGCGGAGAAGGATGTTGACTTCCTTAATTTTATTAATCCAGAATCTTTGAAGGTTCAAAATGGTTTTGGTGAGCCAAGTCTGAAAGATGCAACAACGGAAGATCATTTCCAGTTCCAAAGAATTGGTTACTTTATTAAAGATAAAACATCTACCGATGGACAATTGGTGTTTAACAGAACGGTGACACTTAAAGATAGCTACAAACCGCAATAATTTGTGGATTAGATACAAGAAAAGCTTCTCAATTGAGAAGCTTTTTTATTTTAAGTTTAATTTTAAAACTATTTTTTAACACCAACTTTTTGCCAAGTACTCATGATGTAGATCACGATAATACCAATAAGTGAAGCTGCAATGGAGAAAATAAACTTAGAATTTTCTTCATCCAAAACGCCAACGCTCCAATTAATTCCGTAGATGTTAATACCGATAAATATCACAAATAAGGCTAAGAATATTTTATAAAACAGCTGCATAATATTATATTTTAAAAATGTACGTAATTCTGAATAAGTTGTGCAAAGTTAGCAGTAAATAATTTAATAGAGATCGCTAAAAGGATAATTCCGAAAACTTTTTGTAAAATTTGTAGTGATCCTTCACCCATTTTCTTTTCTATCCAAGGTGCAATTCTCAAAACGATGTATACCAAAATCGTGTTAAGGATAATTCCTAAAATGATATTAATCTCGTGGAACTCGGCCTTCAGAGATAAAGTCGTCGTTAATGTACCAGCACCAGCAACTAGCGGGAAAGCAATTGGTACAATAGATGCGGCATTGGCTTGTGACGATTTTTGGATTTCGATGCCCAAGATCATTTCAAGAGCGATAATAAAGATGACAAAAGCACCAGCAATCGCAAATGAGTTGAGGTCAACGCCAATAAATCTTAGAATCTCTTTTCCGATAAACAAAAACGCAATCATGATAAGTCCCGCAACAATAGAAGCTTTTTCGGCTTCGATCTTACCAAACTTTTGACGTAACGAAACGATAATTGGCACCGATCCGATGATGTCGATAACCGCAAACAAAACCATGAAACACGTAAAGGTTTCTTTCCAAGAGATATGTTCAAAAAAATTCACAGGTGTATAAATTTAATTTTTCGCAAAATTATGAAATATTTTTGTTTAATTTTCAATTGCTGAAAAAACCTCTTTACTTTGTACCAAAATATAATCTAATTTTTCTCCATTAATGATTGGCGAATACTTCTCAGTGTTAAGAGAGTCTTTTATTAAAGTATATTTTTGGTATAAATTTTCATTTGTCTGTTTTAAATGAGGAGCGTATGAATGTCCAAATTTCTGATTTGATTTAACATCAACCTCTGCTTCTAGATTTGCAAACTCAGTAAAAAATTCTGAATATTTTTTTTGAATTAATAGATTTTCAAGATAATTAAAATGGCTTGTCAAGTTTAGAGAAGATTTACTTCTTAATAAAGCTTCAGTCTCTTCGATTGTTGTAATCTTTGGTCTAGATTTCAGTTGCTCTTCTTTAATAATACTTGCTAATTTTTTCTTTTGATAACGATTTCTAACCAAATAGATTACCATTCCCATTGCGCCTATTAAGGCTAAATTTCCGAAAATAACTTGCCAGTTCATGCCTTTATTTTCGGATAATTTTAATGTTTCTGTTTGCAAAACAGGCGTGTTAACTTTATCCAAAACAGTGTTGGTATATTCGTTAACTTTTTGCATCGTAGATTTAGCATTTTCTATTTCTAGAGATGTCATTGCACGTAGTACAATTGACTTTTCGCCAAGGTCTTTATAAAGCTTTTTCTCTGGATTAAAGAAAGCCATTTTCTCGGTTTTAATGGCAATGTTTCCAGCTTTTTTAGGGACGATAACATAATGTGCTTCGATGTCGCCAACGATGCCTTCTTTCTCAACTTTTAGATTTTTCACCAACTTTGGAGGGAAAACATCATAGTCTTCCGTTGGAATAATTTTCGGCATATTATGTGCTGATAGATTTCCGCGACCGATAAGTTTTACAACGATATCTAGAGGTTTGTTAATTTCTATTGGTTGAGGTAGGCTTTCGACATTTGTCATATCGATGCTGAAATTACCAACAAAATTGTTGAAATCTTCTGGAGCGCCGGCTGGTAAATGTTTAACAGAGATATTGGTTCTGTTGGACGCAAGTCTTGTAGCGCCATGATCCACGATCTCTGCCGTGAAAGCAGGCACTTCTACAGGACCAGCTTCTTTTGGGAAAATAATATAGATACCAACAATTTGCGATAACAGACCAGATTTTGAATCTTGTTCAATATCAGAACGTGTTAAGCTGATTGGCTGCACAAGGATATTACCGCTCTTCGGCGTTTGTATATTTTTAACTTTTCTAAAATTATCGACATCGCGAGTAATTACTGACAAAGTTGCAACAACAGGTTGATTTTTATAGACCTCGTGATCGTCAAGTTTTACGTTAAGGTAAGTTTGATTATTTTGGCTAGCAAGATTTCGGGTGTTGTCTGGTATACGTTTAGAAACGTCTCGTACCAAAATATCAAATGGCTCAGATTTGTACATTTTGCCGTTGACTTTCACCAGTGCCGAACCAATTTTAATAGAACCAGATTGTTTCGGTTGTAGTAAAAATTGATAAACCATTTGGTTAACCCTAACTTTTCTAATAGGATCAATAATTGTATTTTGTTCAGAATTGTAATCTAAAACATCGAATCTTTGGAAGTCGGGAAGTTTGATCGGCGATTCTTGTACTTGGTCTTCACCACTTATTTCTACCGCAATCGTGAGGCTGATAACATCATTGGTAGTGGTTTCTTTAACATTGGTTTCGGACGAAATATAGACTTGACCATAACAAGTTATGGTCGAGAAAATACTTAAAATAAACGAAAACCAAATGTGCTTCATTACCAATCTTTCTCGTTGGACTGTGGGATAGAGTTTGCATCCTTGTTAAGGATTCGTCGTGCAGTTTCTTTCTCTCTGTCCTGTACTTTATTTAAAATAGCGTTTTCTATATCTTTCGGAATTTTGTTTCCGTTTTCTTTTGGTTCTTGCGTAGATTGTTTGTCACCTTCGCCTTCACCTTTTTCTTGTTGATCTTTAGATGATCCACTTGGCTGGTTGCCTTTTTGGTCACCTTTGTTATCTTGTCCGCCTTGTTGTTTTTGATCTTGCTGATCGCCGCCTTTATTATCTTGGTTTTGATCTTTTTTCTTGTCTTTTTCTTTTTCCTTCAGCTTTGCAATCTCATAATTTTTACGAATGCTTTCGTTGTAAGGATCATTTTTTAAAGCTTTTTTATACATTTCTGCAGCTTGATCCATTTTCTCGGTTTGCATCATTGCATTGCCAAGATTATATTGTGCAGCAGCTTTATCATTTTTATTTTTTGCGTTCTGTTCCGCTTTTTGAAACTCAGCTTTAGCTTCTTCATACATTTTCTTTTTGTACAAAGAATTACCAAGGTTGTAATGTGCGTCGAAGTTTTTGTCGTCTAGTTTAGCGGCCTCCAAGAATTTGGAAGAAGAAGCATCATAGTTTTTTTTGTCGAATTGTCTATTGCCTTCATATACAAGTGTTTTGTAACCTTCCTGAGCCATAACAAATTGGCCAAGAATTATAAAAAACAAAAGACTGAGAATCAACTTCATATTCATACCTGCAAAATTATTTCTTTAATTGTTAAAAACCCATTCTTAAAACGTTAAAATGGGTTAAATATACCGATAAATAGTATATTTTGGGAGAATTGTTAGTTTGCTATTTAGACTTGTTCTAGCTAAGAGGCGGAATATCGTTTTTAAATATTTAAATCTCGCTTTGGATTGAATAAATAAATGAGTAAAAACAGCGCAATCGAAACGCCTAAAAAGTATTGATAATAGTGTTCTGCAGATTGAGAACTGATGTATGAGGTGTTAGAATTTGTTGACTTTTTCAAAACATCAGAAAGTTTGGCAACCGCAGACTCTAAGTCGTTGCCATCGATATAACTTCCATCCGTACTAGATGCAAGGTTTTTTAGAGCTTTTGTTTCCAATTTGGTCATTACTGTTTCACCCGACATATTGGTTTTGTAACCCATCAATTGTCCGTAGTAATATTCCGGAACTGGCGCACCTTGTTCGCCGCCAATACCAATGGTCGAAACGCTAATGCCTTCTTGGTTAGCCAGTTTTATGGCAGCAGATTCATTTTCTTCATTGTTTTCGCCATCGCTTATCATCACGACTTTTCTTGCACCTTTTGGTATGGATTTAAATTTTTTTACAGCCATTTGCATCGCCTTCAAAAAGTCGGTGCCTTGTGTTTGTACAACACTCGTTTCAATGCCTGTGATGTAAGATTCTGCCGCATTATAATCGGTTGTTAAAGGCATAATCGAGTTAGCTTCACCCGCAAAAACAATAATCCCAACGCGGTCATTATTCATTTTCGGAAAACTATTAATGATAATATCTTTGGCTTGTTGTAGACGACTTGGTTGGATGTCTTGCGCATTCATCGAGTTAGAAACGTCGAGCAAGAATATAATATTGTTCATTTTTTGCTGCGTTTTTATTTCTTGTTTTCCTCCTAAAAGGTCAATCATCGCAAAAACTAAAAATAAAATCGCCAAGAAAAATAAAACTGGAAATAATTTTGAAAATCTACTTGTTTTAGCAAATAATTGATCTCGGAATTGAGCTTCTGCAAAAAGTTCGCGTTTCTTTTTTTTCCATTTAATAAAACTAAACAGCAATAATCCAATCACGGGAAGTAAAAGGAAAAGTAGAACGTACCAATAATTTTCTAAATAAAAATCCATCTGTCTAGCTCAATATTTTGTACAAAAACCATCTCAAAATAATATCGAACAATAAAATCCCTAACGCAATCCAAAGGAAAATTCGGAAATATTCTTGATATTGATAAAGTTTTGAAGTTTTAATATCTGATTTTTCTAAACCATTAATGTCGTTATAAATCTCTTGTAGACTGTCATTTGACGTTGCTCGGAAGTATTTTCCGCCAGTTCGGTTTGCAATTTCTTTTAGGAGATTTTCATCCAAATCTGTTTCTTTTTCAGTGAAAACAATATCACCAAAAATATCTGTAGCTGTCGGGAAAAGCGCATAACCACGACTTCCGATTCCAATAGTGTAGACTTTAATGCCGTTGTTTTTAGCAAGTTCAGCCGCAATTTCTGGTGGTGTCGCATTGGTGACATTATTCTCGCCATCGGTCATCAAAATAATGATCTTGCTTTTCGCTTTAGAATCTTTTAAATGGTTAACAGCTACAACCAATCCTTCGCCAATCGCCGTTCCGGGCTGTAATTCGGTGGGACTAAGTTCGGATATTTCGTCATTAACAACTTGATGATCGGTGGTCATCGGGACTTTTGTATAAGCTTCGCC
>JAEXRP010000017.1:0-25420 GCA_023440705.1 Bacteroidota bacterium | reverse complement strand
CGTTTTGGTGCCAACTTCTCGGAAGCGAATCACGTAATTCTCACGTCCATCAATTTCGATTGAATCCGTTAAATAATATCTGTAAAGATTTCTGTTCTCAGGAAGAATTTCTTTTGGGATTTTATTTCGGTTAGATCGCATGACTAAAAGCTGATAAATAGGCTCTTTAAGTCCAGAAATACGATTGTCCAAAACATTGATTTTCTCCCCGAATTTTTCTGAATATAAATATTGATTAGCACGTTCCCAAAGGAAAAGTTTGCTGTCAATCATCACATTTTCAAAATCTTTATCCATTAAGGAATCCTTCTTTTCCTTTTTGGTTTGTTTCAATTCTTTAACAGGAAGCGCGTTCAACGAATCTTTTCGTTTAGCCATATAATTTTGATAGATTTTAACCGAATCTTCATCAAAATCAAAAGACATTTTTTCGTAAGATTTAAACTCGTAAGATTCTAAACTTTTTGGTGAATTATTTTTAAAATTGCTATTGACTTTATCCAAGATCGCAAGTGCTCTAGCATCGCTTTTATCGTTAACAACAACACCTTCTATCTTGTTGACATTAGATTCTTCTTTCTCTAGTGAGACTTCCATAATTTTGTCAACAACCACATCAGCATCTTCGTAATCTTGATGTTTAACAGTGACTTTATCACATTTAGTTTTAAAATTTAAACTTCCGTGGATATCAGTAATTCCAACCAATTTATTATTACAATAGACCGAAGCCTGTGCTAACGGAGCGGTTTTGCCAGCGGTAGTCACTTTAATAGTCGATTGCGAAAATGCGAATACTGCAAAGCAAATAAGGAATAAAGCGTATATTTTTTTAATCATATTCTTGCGTTAAGCTGTTGCGAAAATAAATATATATATCGAAATCTACACTACTTCTTTAGTTAATGAAGTTATAAAGTCAAGTTTTTAACAATGTTCAAAATTCTAAATGCTTAAATTTGTAAAAATTTATAAAATGGGAATTGCTGATTTATTATCAAAAAAGAAAAAAGCTTTAGCAGAAAAAAACCTAAAAGAAGGTAAAGCTTTCCAAGAAGAATTCGGAAAAGAAGAAGGTGTTATCACTTTGGAAAGTGGCTTGCAATACCAAATTATGACCGAATCTGAAGGTAGAAGTCCTGAAGCTCGCGATACGGTTATTTGCCATTATCATGGTACAACTATTACTGGCGAAGTATTTGACAGTTCTGTACAAAGAAATAAACCTGCAAGTTTTCCGCTTAACCGCGTGATTTCTGGTTGGACAGAAGGTTTGCAATTGATGTCAACTGGTAGCAAATGGAAATTTGTTATTCCTCCGCATTTAGCTTACGGCGATCAACAAATCTCAAAAGAAATTGGACCAAACTCAACCTTAATTTTCGAAGTTGAATTAATTGGGATTAAATAAATTAATCTTCATACAAATAGAAAAGCCTGCAATTGCAGGCTTTATTTATTTAAGTGAGTAAGAAACAAGTCTATCTTCAAAATTGTAAGTTCCGGATTCCGAATGGCAATAAGTATTAACTAATCCGATCCCGAATGCATAATTGTTTTTCACAATTTTGTCAGGATCTGCCGTTGTCGAGCCATCTTTATAGTATCTACCATTGTAAGGATTAACTTCATAAGATTTGCCATCGACGACCACATTCTCTTTAGGCGCTAGCTTGTAGACCATTTTACTGTTTGGAGGAAAAGGCAGTTCAACTTGAAAATTTGCATCAGTATTTGGATGCTTTACACTCTCAAAAGCCTCACCATATTTTCCGTTATCAAAGTTGTAACTGTTCAAAGATACCAAATAACCTTTATCATTTATTCTTTGATAACTAAAAGATGTATGATGAGAATTCTGCTTAAGATTCCACGACGTCTGTTTCACTTTAGCATACTTGTAACCGCCAGCTTCTACAATGCTTTCAACTTTTACACTATCAATTTTGTTAGCATATTTGAAGTCAGATGTATAATCATTACGTTCGTAAGTTTTGTACACCCATAGACTACCAGGATTAAGGTTAAATTTAGCTTCGACAACAGGATCTGTTACAACCAATTCGTCATCTGACTTGTTAGAGCAAGATGTTAGCGCAATTGCAGATATTGCAAAAACTGCAAGTTTAATGATTCTCATATGGTTTAATTTTTCTAAAATAACGCTAGTATTTACAAAATAGTATTCTGTTTTATAAAAATAATAAAAAAAACCTGAACAAAAGTTCAGGTTTTATATTGATAACAAAAATGATTAATTATTTTACTTGATCTACAACAGCTTTGAAAGCTTCTGGATAATTCATTGCTAAGTCAGCAAGAACTTTTCTGTTAAGCTCGATGTTGTTTTTCTTAAGAGCTCCCATAAACTGAGAGTAAGACATCCCGTGCTCTCTAGCACCCGCGTTGATACGAGTAATCCAAAGTGCTCTGAAGTTTCTTTTCTTCTCTTTTCTACCGCGGTAAGCATATTGCATTGCTTTTTCCACGGCGTTTTTAGCTACAGTCCAAACATTTTTTCTTCTACCGAAAAAACCTTTAGCCTGCTTCATTACTTTTTTTCTGCGCGCTCTAGACGCTACAGCGTTAACTGATCTTGGCATAATGTAAATTGTTTTTTTGAAAAGGGCGGCAATGTTATTGCTCTTATGTGCACCGTTTCAGGGTTAAATTTTTTGAATTTGTTGAATTCTTAAAAACCGAATATTGGTTAATAAAAACTACTTAATAGCTAATTGACGTAAAACACTCTTAGTGTCCACAGCTGCAACGTAAGAAGTTTGCGTAAGATTTCTCTTTTGCTTAGTTTCTTTCTTTGTTAAGATGTGGCTTTTGAAAGCATTTTTTCTTTTGATCTTACCAGTACCAGTAAGAGCAAAACGCTTTTTAGCACCTGATTTAGTTTTTAATTTTGGCATTGTTCTGCTTTTTATATTTTGTTATCAATATCATTTCAAGTTTGCAAATTTACAAAAATATTTTGAAATCTACAGACATATATCAAAAAGCAAGAGAATAAATATCTAATCTCTTGCTTTATATTTCGTTAAAAAACCAATCTACTATTTAGCAGGCTTCTTAGGACTCATCATCATAATCATTCTTTTACCTTCCAATTTTGGCAATTGATCTACTTTACCAACATGCTCTAGTTCTTGAGCTAGTTTTAAAAGTAAAATCTCACCTTGGTCTTTAAAAATGATTGAACGTCCCTTAAAGAACACATAAGTTTTCAATTTAGAACCTTCTTCTAAGAATTTTTCAGCGTGTTTTTTCTTGAATTCGTAATCGTGCTCATCGGTTTGAGGACCAAAACGAATTTCTTTAACAACAACTTTAACTTGCTTAGCTTTAAGTTCTTTTTGTTTTTTCTTTTGTTCGTAAAGGAATTTTTTATACTCCAGAACTCTTGCAATATAAGGTTCTGACTTGTCGGAGATTACAACAAGATCTAATTCTTGATCATCTGCAATCTGTTGGGCTTTAGCTAAAGGATATACACCCGGCTCTACGTTATCGCCAACTAGACGAACTTCTTTTGCGCGGATTTTACCATTAATCTGATGCAAGTCTTCCTGTACTGGACGACGCATCGGGCCTCTACTGTTGTTTCTTCTTAGTGCTATTGTCTTAAAATTTTATGTTAATATTATTTATTTATAATCTTTTGAATTTTTAAAATTAATCAAAAGATTTAATACCTTTTTGGCTTTCAGTTTTAAAATAACTGATAAAATCGTCAATCTTCATTTCGCCAAGGTCACCCTCGCCTCTTCTTCTTACTGAAACTGTGCTATTTCCAGCTTCGTTTTCACCAACGACTAACATGAAAGGAATCTTGTTTAATTCGGCATCACGAATCTTTTTACCAGTCTTTTCGTTTCTTTCGTCAATTAGACCGCTAATATCGTGATTTTCTAACAATTGTGAAACTTTTTTAGCATAGTCTACATATTTTTCACTAATTGGAAGAATGATGAATTGATCTGGCGCCAACCACAATGGGAAATCTCCAGCCGTATTCTCCAACAAAATCGCAATAAAACGCTCCATAGAACCAAATGGCGCTCTGTGGATCATCACTGGTCTGTGTTTTTCGTTATCGCTACCTGTATACCAAAGATCGAATCTTTCTGGTAAGTTGTAATCTACTTGGATTGTCCCCAACTGCCAGCTTCTACCCAAAGCATCTTTCACCATAAAGTCAAGTTTAGGACCATAGAAAGCCGCTTCACCATATTCGGTTACAGTTTTAAGACCTTTAGCTTTAGCAGCATTGATAATTGCACTTTCAGCTTTGTCCCAGTTCTCATCGCTACCGATATATTTTTGCTTGTTCTCTGGATCTCTTAATGAAATCTGAGCTGTAAAATCTTCAAATCCTAAAGAACCGAAAACATACAATACCAAATCGATTACTTTCTCGAATTCCTCATTCAATTGATCTGGCATACAGAATAAATGCGCATCATCCTGAGTAAATCCACGCACTCTGGTCAAACCGTGAAGCTCACCAGATTGCTCGTAACGATACACTGTACCAAACTCTGCATAACGCTTTGGAAGATCTCTATATGACCATTGTTGTGCCTTGTAAATCTCACAGTGGTGAGGGCAGTTCATTGGTTTTAATAAAAACTCTTCGCCTTCGTTTGGTGTTTTGATTGGTTGAAAACTGTCTGCACCGTACTTTTCGTAGTGTCCAGAAGTTACATATAAATCTTTATGCCCAATATGTGGCGAGATTACAAATTCGTAACCTTGTTTCTTTTGCGCAACAGATAAGAAATGTTCCAGTTTCTTTCTAAGCATTGCACCTTTTGGTAACCAAAGTGGAAGACCAGCTCCAACTTTTTCTGAGAATGTAAAAATTCCCATTTCTTTACCCAATTTTCTGTGGTCGCGACGTTTTGCCTCTTCTAATCTTTCTAGATATTCGGTAAGTTCTTTTTGTTTTGGAAACGAAATTCCATAGACTCTTGTTAACTGCTTGTTCTTCTCATCGCCTCTCCAGTATGCACCAGCAGCGTTAAGAATTTTAACAGCTTTTACAATTCCTGTTGACGGGATGTGTCCACCACGACAAAGGTCTGTAAAGTTATCATGTGTCACAAAAGTGATTTCGCCGTCTTGCAAATTTTCAATCAATTCAGTTTTGAAAGGATTGTCCGCATATTCTTTAAGCGCATCCGCTTTTGAAACTTCTCTTAAATTAAAAGTCGAATTCTTTTTAGCGTTTTCTAAAATCTTTTTTTCAAGTCTTTCGAAATCCTTTTCAGAAAGTGGATGATCACCGAAATCTACATCATAATAGAATCCGTTAGCAATCGCAGGACCAATTGTCAGCTTTGCATCTGGATAATATTCCATAATCGCTTGTGCCAAAAGGTGTGCTGATGAGTGCCAAAAAGCTTTCTTTCCCATATCATCATTCCACGTCAACAATTGCACGGTAGAATCCTCGGTTATAGGCGTGTCGACTTCTGTCTGTTTGCCGTTAACGACCGCAGAGATGGTATTTCTAGCTAACCCATCACTGATACTTTGTGCAACTTGAAGTGGAGATACTGCTCCTTCAAATTCTCTGATGCTGCCATCAGGAAGCGTAATTTTAAGCATAATGATATAAAAAATTAAAGTACAAATTTAGTGTTTTTTTCAGTTATTTGACAAGGGAATTACGAAGTAGATTGAGATTTAATGTGAAATTTTAAAATTAATTAAAAATAAAAACGCCTAAAAAATTCTGAATTCATCAAAATCGATTAGACGTTTGTATTAATTTTATTTAAATTTAGAAGAAACAATAGAATTGCTTTAACTATTCATTTCTTGAGCAATTTTCAAAAATTTTAAATATTCATTGCGAACCGAAGTTGGCTTTTCAATCCTAACACGTTCAGCATGCGTCAATAATTCTTGATAAAAATCGTAGGTTGGGACTAAAGTCAATTCAATTTTAAATTCCATTTCATTGTCGACTAAAAGTTTTTGTGAATGATGAATAGGAAGCGACTTGACATACTTACCCTGATTCGCATCAAAAGATAGAATTATTTTTTCAGGCTTTTCATCCAAAGTAGAAATAATACCAAATGAGTTGGAAAACATTCTTTCAACATCAATATTTTGCTTGTTAAATTTTTTACTCAAAACATCTAAGTCCGAAATACGATCCAAACCAAAAGTTTTAATAAAAAAATCTTTCCCATCCGATTCGTTGGCAAGAAGATACCAACGATTACGAAATTCCTTTAGCGCATAAGGTTCTAAAACTTTTTTCCGAGGTAGGTTTTCCCAATATTTAGTATAATTACAACTAATCGGTTTCGAATTTTTAATTGCAAAAATTATCCCTTCTAAATTGTGCAAACCCGAAGCTTGACGTTTCTCAAAAAACATAATTTTCGAGTTTTTTTCCGTTTGTTTATAGGCATTAATCAACAAAATATTATCGAAAATAGTCTGCGTCGACTCGCAATCGTCTTCATTGATCATCTGATAAGTCATCGTCGAACGCTTAAAACGGATTTCGGTTTGGAAAAGTTCTAAAAGCAAATCACGATCGCGTTTAAAAGTTTTTTCGCTGAAAGCTAATTCGGTTTCATAGCCATCTTTGTAATGCAATTCTTCCAGATGTCTTGCGATGTCTTCGTAAGTTGCGCCGTTTGGTTTGCTTTTCAAAAAGTTAGAAATATTCATCAGCCGTAGCATTTGGTCACGTTTTGCCATTGTTTAGATTTTATAATACAAATGTAGAAAAGCAAATGGACAAAGCATGGCTTTTTAAATTAGATCTTCTAAATTTAATAAAAATGAATTCCAAAATGTAAGTAGCCGCGTTTCGTCCTTTACACAACATATTTTCGTCAAAAATTAAAATATGAAAATAGCAATTGTCGGCGGGCGCGATTTTAACGATTATGAACTTTTAACAACTAAACTTAATGAATTTAAAAATGAAAAATGTATTGATTACATAATTTCGGGTGGCGCAAAAGGAGCGGATACTTTGGCTGAAAGATTCGCTTCTGAAAACAATCTTGATATTCTCGTTTTCAAACCTGATTATAAAAAATATGGACGTGGCGCGACCATTGTTCGAAATACTCAAATTATTGAAAATGCTGATGTGGTATTTGCTTTTTGGAATGGTGTATCAAAAGGAACTTATGATAGTATTAAAAAAGCTAAAAAATTAGGTAAAAATTTATTTATCGTAAATTATTAAAAAAGAAATGCAGGAAAAATCCTGCATTTTTATCATCAAATTATTTTGAAACCGTAATTGGCAAAAACATAATTTTCATTAACTCTACTTATATTGACATCATTTGCTTTACATTCTTTTTCAATCATAGCAATTATTTCTTCATCATTCAAATGTGCAACATCTTCCTTGCAGAATATTACACTGCAAGCAGAAACTTCACGAGTCATCCAAATTTCAAAAACCGCATCGTAATTTTGGAATTTAAATTCTTGTCTGTGCATTATGGCTGTTTCTTCATCTATTCCGATGTTCTTAAATTTCTCATTCACAATTTTACTTTTTTATAATAATGCAAAATTAAAATGTGATAAAGTCAAAGCATGTCTTTTTGAAATATTATAATTTGGATTGAATGTAATTTTTAATTTTAGGAAGATAATCTCGAAAGTTTTCTAATCGATGTGTATCATCCACTTCCAGCAATTCTACATGATTAAAAGATTTATTAAACAGCAACTTTTGGTTTAAAACCGTATCCTTTGGCGAAGCTATAATAAAGCAATTTTCAGGATTTTCGATTTTCCATAATTGGGGAATAATTTTTTTAGGAAATTCAAAATCGGCAATTCGATCATCGATATTAAGCAAAGGACTTGTCATTATGAGAATTACATTTTTTCTTTTTTCTTGTAAGCGATCTATTAACTGATAAGCAAAATTGGCACCTGTAGAATCGCCAACCAATATTATTTTGTCTTCGTTTTTTAAATGACTTACGGCTTTATTGAGCAGTTCTGAAATATCGGAATCGTTCTTCCATTCGATACAATCAAATTGATATTCATTTTTAAAATAATCTTTTAAGTCAAGATATTTTCTCGAGTTAGAATCTGAACCTAAACCGTGGATGTAGAGGAGTTTCATAATTCAAAAATTGTATATTTTATTATTTAATTCTTTGCGAAAATTTTCATTTTCATTTCCATCCAACAATTTCCAAACTCGTTGAGTATAACCACTTGCCAAATGTGGTAGCTTCACATGAATAACTTCTAAATCTCCTTTTTTAAATTTTTGAAGAACTGGTGTTGATTTGTACCAACTTTGTTTTTCCTTGAAATCATCAAAAATATCTAATCGTTCCCAATCTCTATCTTTATTAAAAATACTGTTTTCCAATGATCTTGCAACCTCGTTACCTTGTGAAACAATAAATTTTGGTTTTATGAATTCTATTTCTTTTGTTAAAAATTCTGTTGCCACAGCTTTTCTTATTTTAATCCAATCTGGATATTTTTTCATCTGATTTGCCGCTCCTTTCAGAGCAAAATGAGATAAATCCGTAATATAAATTTTTGACAAAAACTCTTCTTTGTAACACTCGTCATCATTTGCTAGCTTTTGTTCATTAAAAACAGCGTACAAGTTCTTCCACATATTTTTATTATTACCGTCTTTTATCTCCTCAAAACCATTAGTTGTCTTTCTAAGACCATAAGTTGTTTGATAGGACCGATCATCAATATGTGGCTCCATACCAACCACCATAATTTCTCGAACATTTTCTAGGTTAAAATCCAATGAACCAATCCATCCAGGAAAATCAAAAGCCCAGTCTTTTGAACTATAATCCCCCTTACTTAATAAATCACATATTTCTTTCGAATATTTATTAATTGTTTCTTTTGTGTCAATCGTTCTATAACTAATTTCTTCTTTCAAACAAAGCTTATTCTCATCATGAATCATCTCGTTGAAAACCTCTACACCAAATTTATTTTTAAGAAATTCTATATATTTATTTTTTGTGTCTGTCTTTATTAATGTCATGTTTAATTTTTATGTTTATTAATATTTAAATCAAGGTAAGTTTTAGAAAAAGTTCTTCTGCACTTTCTTCAATAATAATTTCATCCCAAATATTTGAATTAAGGAAGCCTAATTCAATCATTTTATTAAGTTGAAGAATGAAGTATTCATAGTACTTTTGAACATTAAATATAGCGACTTTTTTACTGGTAAATTTCATTCTGTTGCTAACAATAATCTCTAACATTTCATCCAAAGTCCCAACACCACCTGGAAGAATCAAAAAGACATTAGACAACTCTATCATTTTCATTTTTCTTTCAAAAAGATTGTTAACACAAATTCTTGATGTTAAATCATTAGAAATTTTTTCATTTTCCAATTTTCTGTACGGTAAAATGCCTATTATTTTTCTATTGTGTTGTACAAAAACTCTTGCAACAATACCCATTATACCCTTTTTACTTCCACCATAGACTAGATTGCAATTACTATCTGCAAACAAACTCACAAGCTTTATAATTTGGGTTCTAATCTCTTCCGAATTACCAAGTCGGGAGCCACAGAATACAGCGATATTATTCATGAATTTTATTTTCACCAAAGATTAGAAAGACGGTAGCCAAAACACGACCGTTTAAGTCAAAAAGCAAAAAAAAGCTTTCCAATTTCTTGGAAAGCTTTTTTACTATCTATAAAAATTAATCTTATTCTGCTAAGATAATTCCTTTATCATTATTGAATTCTAGAACACCACTTCTAATTGCGAACGAGTATGCAGATTTTGCTTCGTTCTCTTTAGTGAAATATTTAGAATATTTTTCTGGAACGCTGTCAGTGTAGATTTTAACTTGACCATTAACTAAAGCCGAAACAATAGCCGCGTGGTTTTTGAAAATCTGAAACTCACCTTGTTTACCTGGTAATAAAATTGAGTCAACTTGACCTTCAAATACTACATATTCTGGAGTTATAATTTTAATTGTCATTGTCTTTGCTTTAGGCTTTATGCATTAAGCTTAAGGCTTAAGGCTTACAGCATTAAAAATTATTTATTCTCAGCTAACATTTTCTCACCAGCTTCGATAGCTTCTTCGATAGAACCTTTAAGGTTGAAAGCTGCTTCTGGTAGGTGATCTAACTCACCATCGATAATCATGTTAAATCCTTTGATTGTATTTTTGATATCTACTAATACACCTGGGATACCTGTAAACTGCTCTGCAACGTGGAAAGGCTGAGATAAGAATCTTTGCACTTTTCTAGCACGGTATACTGATAGTTTATCTTCCTCAGAAAGTTCTTCCATACCAAGAATCGCAATGATATCTTGTAATGCTTTATATCTTTGTAAGATTTCTTTTACTCTTTGTGCACAGTTGTAATGCTCATCACCAATAATTTCTGGCGCTAAGATTCTAGAAGTAGAAGCCAATGGATCTACCGCTGGGTAAATACCTAATGAAGCAATCTTTCTATCTAATACTGTTGTTGCATCTAAGTGCGCGAAGGTTGTAGCCGGAGCCGGGTCAGTTAAGTCATCCGCAGGTACGTAAACCGCCTGTACAGATGTAATAGATCCGTTTTTAGTTGAAGTAATTCTCTCCTGCATCGCACCCATTTCAGATGCCAAAGTTGGTTGATAACCTACCGCAGATGGCATACGACCAAGAAGTGCAGACACCTCAGAACCAGCCTGTGTAAAACGGAAGATATTATCTACGAAGAAAAGTACATCTCTACCTTGACCTGTTTCTCCACCATCTCTATAATATTCTGCTAATGTAAGACCAGAAAGTGCTACTCTAGCTCTTGCTCCTGGCGGCTCGTTCATCTGTCCAAATACGAAAGCAGCTTTAGAATCTTTCATTAATTCTGTATCTACTTTTGACAAATCCCATCCTCCATTTTCCATAGAGTGCATGAATTCGTCACCATATTTTATAATACCAGACTCAAGCATCTCACGTACAAGGTCATTACCTTCTCTTGTTCTCTCTCCTACTCCTGCAAATACAGAAAGACCACCGTGTCCTTTAGCGATATTGTTAATTAATTCCTGAATCAATACAGTTTTACCTACACCAGCACCACCGAATAATCCAATCTTACCACCTTTTGCATAAGGCTCGATAAGGTCGATTACTTTGATACCTGTAAATAAAACTTCTGATGAAGTTGATAATTGATCAAACTTCGGAGCTTCTCTGTGAATTGGCAATCCACCATCTTTAGAAAGATTAGAAAGACCATCGATAGCATCTCCTACTACGTTGAATACTCTACCGTTAACTGCATCACCAATTGGCATAGTGATTTGTTTTCCTGTACCTACTACATCTTGTCCTCTTTGTAGACCATCTGTTGCGTCCATCGCGATACATCTTACAGTATCTTCACCGATGTGTTGCTCAACTTCGAGTACTAGATTAGGTCCATCAGTTTTAACAACTTCTAGAGCGTCATATATTCTTGGTAATTCTTCAGCATCATTAAAAACCACGTCGATAACTGGTCCAATAATTTGTGAAATCTTTCCTTTAATTTGGTTTGCCATTACTAAATTTTTTCTTGCGCACAAAGATAATAAAACTTTGTATATCTGCATTGTCACAAATAAAGATTTTTATCATATTTGCAAAAAATAAGATTGACTTCTTAAAATTCTATTTTTGAAAGTCCAAAAAATTAACTACGTCGAAGTTTTAATTAAAAGTCTTATCCAAAATTTTTTAGTTTTGAAAATCAACAAAGATTTAGATCATTATAATAGTAATACGCCGTTAGCTTTATCGTTGGGAATGTTCGATGGTGTGCATCGCGGGCACTTTTCTATTATCGAAAAACTTAATAAAATTGCTTCTGAAAAGAATTTGGAATCTGGAATTCTTACTTTTTGGCCGCATCCACGCAAAGTAATCAATCCGCAAGATGAAGTGTTATTATTAAATACTTTGGATGAAAAAATTGAACTTCTAAACCAAGCCGGCATTCAAAATTTGTTTTTAAAAACCTTTGATGAAGATTTTCGAAATCTGACAGGTGACGATTTTTGTCGCGAAATTTTAATTAAAAAACTAAACGTCAAGCACTTAATAATTGGTTACGATCATACGTTTGGCAAAAATAAAAGCGGAAATTTTGATTTATTAAAACGACTTTCCACCGAACTAGATTTTGAAGTAGAACAACTTGGGCCAGTCGATTTTCAACACCAACATATTAGTTCCACCAAAATAAGAACGGCTTTGGCAGAAGCTAACATCAAAGAAGCTAATGAAATGCTTGGCTATTCTTATATGTTATCTGGAAAAGTGATTCACGGTAAAAAAATTGGTAGAACAATTGGTTATCCAACCTCAAATATTGAAGTTGCAGATGGTAAACTTCTTCCAAAAAAAGGGGCTTACATAGTGGAAGTCTATGTTGATGGACAATTCTATAAAGGCATGTTGAGTATTGGCACCAATCCTACTGTTAACGGTGATAAACTGAGTACCGAAGTTTATATTCTAGATTTTGATCAAGATATTTATGGCAAAAAAATTACAGTAAAATTCCGTGATTTTTTACACGACGAAATTAAATTCGAAGGTTTAGAAAAATTAATCGAAAAGTTAGATTTAGATAAAAAACTGACGCAGGAGTTTCAGTTTTAAATTTTAATTAAACCATTTAATTTCAAATGTTTTTATTTGTAATAAAAAACATGAAAATCAAGAAAATATTTTTTATTTTAATTATAATTTTTGCTGGAAGTTTTTGGAAAGCTCAAGGTTTCGCCCTTAATGTCGGTTACAATTACATTGGTAAAAATGCTGGATTTGCAGGCGTAGATTACCGAATTTCTGACACGCAAAAACCCGCAGTTAATGTTGGTGCTGGGACTTATTTAACTTCTGTTAATCACAAATTTGGTATTGTTCCTGAAATTCATTTTAACCAAGTTTTAGGTAGAAATTCAGCGTTTATGTATCAAGTTTCTGTTAGTTCAAAAAACTTAAGACCGAGTCTTGGCATCAATATTCTAAATATTCTACACTTGGATTTGGGATATAGTTTTGGGTTTAATAAAAGTAAAGACTTCCAAGGCTTCGCGCTGGGACTTAACATTCTTTTGGGACAAGATGATTTCTATGATCCTTTTAAAGGTTTTTAAAGTAAAATTTCTTCGCGTACTTTTTTAGTTAAGGAGGCAAAAATCAAATCATAAGAATGGTCAATTAATTTTTTGATTAAATCCAACTTTAGACCGTCAACATTTACCGTATTCCAATGGACTTTGTTCATGTGATAACCTGGGACAATTTGCGGATATTCTTCCCTAAGTTCCAAACTCCAATCGGGATCGGCTTTTAGATTAACGCTTGTCGGCTGACGTTCCAAAGACATAAGCGCAAACATTTTGTTTCCAACTTTAAAAACCAAAGTCTCTTTGTCAAAAGGGAAACTTTCTTCAACGCCTTTCTTTAGCAAACAATAATCTCTTATTTCTTCGGAATTCATAATTTTAAATTTTCGTTTTCAAAAATCTAAATTAATAAAAAGCCATCAATATTTTATTTCTTAATTTTTCCCTCATCCGTTATCAACAAATAGCGATATTCAGGGAATTTTTGTGCTAATTTCAGTCCTTCTTTTTCACCCAAAACCATGATGGAAGTGCTTAACGCATTGCAAAATTCAGATGATGGGCCGTAAATCGTGACGCTCGTAAGTCCCGTTGCGGGAAATCCTGTTTTCGGATTGATGATATGAGAAAAACGCACACCATCGATCTCGGCGTACTTTTCATAACTTCCAGAAGTTGCAACGGCGGAGTTTTTAAGTTTTAAAATTTTAGCAACTTTCTGACGCTTAAAAGGATTTCGAATCCCGATTGCCCAAGGTTTTCCGTTTGGTTGCGTTCCCCACGTTGCTATATCGCCAGAAGCGTTTACAATTCCTGCTTTGATACCTTTCTTTTGCATTAATTCTCGACCTTTATCGGCAGCGTAACCCTTTCCTATTGAGCCAAAACCGATTTTCATGCCTTTATTTTTTAGGAAAATGGTTGAGTTTATGGAATCTAAACTAATATTGTGGTAATCAACATTGGAAATGGATTTTTTGACGGATTCTGTACTTGGCATTTCAGTCATTGAACCATCGAAACGCCAAATTTTATCCATCGAAACCGTCGAAATATCGAACGCTCCATTCGACATTTTAGAATAATCAATAGCACGTTTTGTAAGGTCAAAAACTTCTTTATCGACTTTCACAGGCTTGATTCCTGCATTTTGATTGACTTGTGAAATCTGGGTGTGCGGTTGCCATTCCGAAATTAAATTTTCAATTCGAGAAATTTCTTCGACGGTTAAATCGATGTTTTTATTCGCACTTATAGAATCTTTATCCACCAAGGTAATATTGAAAACCGAACCCATCAAAGTCACTTGACGTTCGACTACAACAGGTTTTTGAGCTAAAACAAAACTGCTTGAAAAAACCAAAAACAGAAGCGTAAAAACGATTCTGTTTTGGTACATTTTGTATTTTTGATTTAATAACAATCCGTTAGAATTTGGTTTTCATACGAGCTTAGTGGCTGTTGATGGTATTTTAAAGTGACTTCTTCTAAAACTTTTTCAACATCGCGTTGCATTTTTAAAGCGCCACAAATCATGATGATTCCGCCATTTTTCAACAAATCTTCAAAATAGGTTTCATCATTTTTAATTAAATCCATCACATATTGCTTATTTTCTTCACGAGAAAAAGCCAAGTGTAAACTTTCTAAATGACCTTTCGACTGCTGTTCTTGACCGAATTTTTGATATTCTTTGGCTTGTGAATTATCAAATCTAAAACCAGAATACAATCGAATATTTTTCTTGCTGGAATTTTCATCAATCATTCCTAAAAATGGTGCGATTCCTGTTCCGTTAGCAATCATCGCAATTTTTTGAGCATCTTTCGGCAAATGGAATTTTGCATTTTCCATGATTCGACCGTTGATTTTTGAACCGATTTTTAATTGATTCAAATATTCCGAACCTAAACCGCCAGGAAATAATTTAACCAACAATTGAATGTTTTGTCCAACTTTTCCGACTGAATAAAAACGCTCTTTGTTATTATTTTCGGGATAAATCGCAAGCAAATCTCCTGATTCAAAATTTTGTTTTTTGGTTGGTTTTAAAATGATTTTAAAAGTTGAATTCTCTTCCGTTGGAATCGATTTTTCAACAACTTCAAATTCTTTAAGATTTGGAATTTTAGCTTCATAAACTGTTGGAGCCGTAGCCAAAGCCAACAAACTTTTCTCGCTCCATAGCTGTGCCCAGTGCACAAACTCTTGCGTTGATCGATCGTTTACAGTACATAAATTCACCAATTCTTTTGCCCAAGATTGCTCTTTCAAAAGTCGATTAACCGAAACCGCAAATTCGCAATAATCGGGATAAGATTTAGACCCAAAACCAATCACTGAAAACGAAATCGGATGATCTTGCTGTATTTTTTTAACCAAATTTTCAAAACGATTGGCATTGGTTGGCGCTTCTCCAAGTCCGTACGTTGACGTAAAAACCACCAACTGTTGCGCTTTTGGATAGGCTTCATATTGATTCATTTGAGCCAAAAAGGATTTCTTCCCTTGTCCCAACAATTGTTTGTGAATATTATCGGCAAAAGTTAGCGTTGTTCCGTTCTCAGAGCCGACTAATAGAATGATTTCGGCATCTTTGCTTTTGTATTGATTTTTAATTTTAGTTCGTGTTCTGCGGAACATAATCACGAAACCTGTGTAAATAAAAAATACAATATTCAACGAGGCTAAACCTAAGATAAATGCCCAAACACGGCTCGTTTTACCCGTATGTAAATCGAGATTTATTTTTTCTAAAACTGCGGAATATGGATATTTGGTTTCGGAAATAATTTCGCCCGTGACTTGATTTACCGACACCGAACGATCTTTTAAATGAACGATAAACGGTTCGGCTTCATCATCGGGAACAAAAGGAAACTCGATGCGTTCTACATCGTCCAAAGCGGTGTTTTTAAAGAAAGGAATATCTTTTAAATCCTTGGCTTCACCCGCTTTTGCGGTATGTTTTATTTCTTGATTTTCACCTTTAAAAAAATCTAATCGAACCATGAAAATGATGGTTCCCGTTAAGGCAACAATCAAAATCGGAATCAATAATAATCGTCCCGAAACCACATGGAAATACTGTGAGAAAAAATCTTTTCGAATTCGTGTAAAGAAGTTTTTAATCCCTTGCTGACGCTTTAAAATAAGGACAAAACCACTTATGGAAATCAAAAATAAAATAAAGGAAACCACACCAACAATCGCTCTTCCCGTTTCTTTCAAAAACAAAGAACGGTGCAAAGCGGTCGTCCAATTAATGAAATCGCTTTTGGGCTTTATATCGCCAATTTTCTTTCCAGAATTGGGATCAATATAGGATTTTACGGGGTTTCCGTTTTCGTCCAAAGCGTCGATAGTCACAAAATCGTTGTGGTCCACCTTCACTTCTATCACTTCAAAATACGAGTCTCGAAGTGTGGGCAAAACCTTTCCCAGATTGAGTTCTTGAAAATTTTCTACACGGTACGCTGGAGCTTTTTCATCGATCGCATCGTAGGCCAAAATAACGCCCGTAACCGACAGAATCAAAAGGAAAGCGGACGAAATAATCGCCAACGCCAAATGAGCATACCGCCAAATGGATACGGTCATTTTTTACTGAACTTTTAAAAATCGAATCGCTTTGATGTAACCGCCGCCCGTAACGCCCGCTTTATTGTCTAAAACCGCCGATGACAAAGCAACTTCCGCATCTTTAGCGTAGTATTTTTGTGTTTCAACGGCAGATTCAAAACGGATTTTGTAGCCTTTATCCAATTTTGCTGTGTCAAATTCAATTAAACGTGTTGCTCTCGCCCCACCAGCAACCGAAGCACCTGTAATTCCGTTTAATTTTTGCTTCTTAACTTTTTGAAATTTGTCCCATTCTTTCAGCGTGTTGTACCACTCGTTATCGGTTCCTAAAACGCTCAAAGTCTGCTCGTACTGCCCTTTCGGATTGATTAGCGAAATCACCACATAGGCTTCTTTCCCCGAATAAGCATTCATCTGAATCATTGTTTTGTACTTCGTTGTTTGAGCGAAAACTGAATTGGACAAAACCAATGCAAACACGCTCAAAACCATAACTTTCCAGTTCTTTTTCATAATCTTTTATTTCAAAAAGTCTATTGACACTTTATTTTTTGTTAAGAATTCGTTTTCCTTAGCCAAATCGTATGCCGTTTCTTCAAATTCTGTTTTTAAATCTTTTTTAACGCCTAAATCCACCAAAGTTTTTAGCATTTTATCGTCTTTAGAAACCAAAGCCGCTTTGTGTAAAGCTGAGTTTCCATCGGCATCTTGAGCATTTACATCAACTCCTAATTCCGCTGCTTTTTTCACTAAATCAATTTCACCTTTGTCAACCGCCAATAACAATAACGAGTTTCCGTTTTTTGGAGTCGATTTAAAATCAACACCCGCCGTTTGCAACAAAGCTTGTTTCGCTGTAAAATCTGCAATCGTTTCTGGATTTGATTTATACGAATTGAACCAATAATACGCTAAGGAATTTCCTGATTTGTCTGTCGCTTTTGCGTTGGCTCCGTTTTTAATTAATAAAGTTGCAACATCAGCAGAACCGCTTTCAATAGCCTTTATTAAAGCAGTTTCGCCTTTTGCATTGGCTGCGTTTACGTTTTTAGATTTTGCCAAAAGCGTTTCAATTACTTTCGCATCTTTTCCTTGAGAAGCCATCATTAATGCTGTGTTGCCTTCTTTATCGGCAATTCCTGCATCTACACCTTTATTCAAGAAATATTGTATAATTTCAAGATTTGGTCTTCTCATCAATGAATTTAAAATCGTTGCTCCACTTGGATTTAAAGCCTTTGGATTCAACTTATATTTTTCCACTAAAGTTTGGAAAACGTCTAATCCATTCGCTTTTGCACGCGAACCTTGAGTTGCAAAAAACAAAGCTTGGTCGGTTGGTTTTACACCTTTCGCAATTAATTGATCTAAAATTTTGAAATTCCCCAACTTCATCGAATAATCTGCAACCGTTCTTCCTGCAGCATCTTTATCTTGAAGCGACAAACCTTTAGAAACGAAATAATTCGCCAACTTTAAATCGTCATCATTCGCAATGCTCATCATGATTAAGGTTGAACCGTCTTCATGCTTCAATTTTGGATTAGCTCCAGCTTTAATTAACGCATCAAAAACTGCTGTATTTTGGTTTCCAGCTTCGGCTGCATACTCAATAACCGACGAACCGTGACTGTCTTTATAATGTACATCTGAACCTTTCGCCAAAAGATAATTCACCAATTCTAAATTTCCAGAAGCCGCCGCCCACTGCAAATACGTTCTAGAATGGTGTGTTTTTTTATCAATCGAATTTCCTTCTTGCTCCACCATAAATTGAACAACAGGCGTCGAAACCTTATTGTTAATCGCCATTACAACGGGATCGAAGAATCCTCCATTCTGTTGTGACGGACTATTTCCTTTTGCGATTTCTGCTTTTACAGTCTCTAAAGTGGGATTATTCTTCCAAAAAGCACCATCTAATAAAGTGTTTTTTTGAGCTTTACCGAAAGCAATAGCTACTAAAAAAACAGCAGCAAAAAAGATCTTTTTCATAAGGTATATGGTATGATTGATTCGTTAATTTTATTTATAATAATTATAAATAACAAAATTAAGAATAAAAATAACACCTCCAAAAGAAATATTAAAAAAGTGATAAAATGCAGGTTTAAGTATTCTGTAATAGATTATTACTTATCTATTTTAAAACTCTATCATTACAAATTTTCAAATGACATACTCAACTCTCTTCAATCGAGAATCTATTACTATTTAAAACTTGATAAAAAAAAGCTTTATTTGACTTTTTTCCACCACTGTTGAAAAGTTTGATTAGTACTGTTAAGAATGACTTTTTCACCAATTATAGGCGTCGCTAATCGATAAGGTTTAGCTTTTGAAAATTTAGTAATTTCTTCCAGAGGTTCATCCCAAGGGTGTTTTCCTAAGGTAAATTTAGAATGGTGAACAGGAATCATATTCGTTGCTCGTAATTCGGTTGTAGCCAAAGCGACCTCCTCTGGAAGCTCATGCACCGACTGCCAAGCCTTATCGTATTGCCCACATTCCATAATTGCCCAGTCAATTTTAGGATATTTTTTAGCCATAGTTTTGAAACGTTCATCATAACCACCGTCGCCACTATAATAAACATTTATCTCTGGTGATTCTATAAAAAAAGAAAGCCAAAGACTTTGTGCACTTGTGAATCCCCTACCAGACTCATGATGCGTTGATTCGGTTGAAATTTTGAAGCCTTTTTTGACCTCAAAACTTTCACCCCAATCTTTTTCAATAATCTGTTCTCTCTGGTATCCCCATTTTTCATAATGGGCACCTGCACCGAGACCACAAACCACGTACTTAATTTTTGATTGCAATTGACTGACTGTTTGGTAATCTAAATGATCATAATGGTCATGTGATAACAACATATAATCTATCTTTGGCATATCTTCTACCGAGTAAATGTCTGTGCCTTTATAAGCTTTTACACTATTTGGAAGGGGCGATGCATTGCCAGAAAAAACAGGATCTACAAGAATTTTGACACCATCAATTTGCAGAAAAAAAGACGAATGCCCAAACCAAATCATTACATTTTCTTTGGGATGCAAAGTTTTAAGATCGGTTTTAATAGAGGGAATAATTCCTACTGGTTCCTTCCTAGGAATATTTTTAAACATCGTATTCCAGATTTCTCCCATCATGGAATAGCCATCAGAAATGGTTGGTTTTTCTATTAAATTTCTGAACTTTCCGTCTTTATAGTTTGGAGACTTTTTTATCAATTCTAATCTATTTCCTGTGGGTAGAGCGCCGAACTGAGGCTGCTTCATGTAAAAATAGATTGTAACTCCAGTAATAAAAATTAGAATTAAAAAAATGTACATGACAATTTTTAAGACTTTTTTCAAATTCTTCATTTAGCTAAAAGTCGAATGTCATTAATTTCTAAAATATTTTTAACATTATCTCTCTGGACAGCATGTATCATTGCTTTTCCAACTTCTGAAAGATGCAATATTCGAGATGGAATAATATATTTTAAAATACCTACAATAATAATGTAAGATTTTTTTGCATAGCGTTGGTTTTTGACAGCTAACATACCTCCTGGACGAAAATTAACTTCTCTTTTAAAACCTAATTTAGCTAAATCATTTTCAGTTTTTCCTTTAACACGCGCCCACATGACACGCCCTTTTTCAGTAGAATCTGTACTAGCCCCACTTACATAGATAAATGTCATATTGCTATTGACCTCTAGTAAGGCTTTTGCAAAAGCTAAAGTCGTATCGTAAGTAATCTGTGTAAATTTTTCTTCCGACATCCCAACAGAGCTTATCCCTGCACAGAAAAAACAAGCATCATAACCTGAAATTTCTGCTTTAAAATTTGATAATTTTGTAAAATCAGGAACTAAAAGCTCCTTTAGTTTTGGATTAGAAATTCCGCAAGGTTTTCTAGAAATACTCAGTATTTCTGTAACATCATCACTTTTGAGACACTCCAGTAGGACACCTTCCCCAACCATACCAGTTGCACCAGTTACAATAATTTTCATCAAGTTGTTCTTAAAATACAAAATTAATCAAAATCTTATTTCGGCAACGGAATTTGTAAGCCTGTCTTTACTGTATGCATATTAACAAAGGTTTTAAATCTGCGAATATTAGAATTACTAAAAAACAATTTTCGTGTCAAAGACTCATATTCTTGCATACTTTTAACGACCATAACTAGTATAAAATCGACTTCACCGGTCACATAATAACATTGTTGGATTTGTGGAACTTTATTAAAAGTAGATTTTATTTCATCGATAAATTCAATTTTATCAGTATCTAATTCAATTTCAACAAAAAGTAAAATTTGAGAAACTACTTCTTCTGGATCTATTACAGAAATATCAGCCATAATCACTTTTTCCTCGCGCATTTTTTTGATACGCCGTTGTACAGCTGCGGCAGAAAGTCCGATTTTATCACCGATATCACGTTGAGAAGTCAAGTTATCTTTCTGTAAAATATCGAGTATTTCTATATCAAATTTATCTAAATTCATAAAAAACCATCTTAAGATGAAACAAAATTGCAAAATAGAGCATAAAAATAAAGATTTTAACCTTTGTATTTCATTTATTTTTGCGTCTTAATTAAGTATTAAAGGCATTTACTAATGAAAAACGAAACTTTTAAAGGTATTTTGTTTGCAATTATTGCAGCATCACTTTGGGGAATCTCTGGCACGTTTGGACAATTTTTGTTTCAACAACGTGGCATCAATGTAGAATGGATGATCACTGTAAGAATGTTGATTTCGGGCTTTCTCTTGCTAATCTACGCAGCAAGTCAAAAAGAAAATAAGATTTTTGAAATCTGGAATAACAAAAAGGATTTCAATAGACTTTTACTTTTTTCAATAACAGGAATGTTGATGGTACAATATACCTACTTTGCAGCAATAAAACATTCCAATGCGGCTACAGCAACCGTTTTGCAGTATGCTGGACCAGTACTTATCGCTATTTATCTCGCTTTTAAGAATAAAAAAATCCCGCGTTTCATTGATTTCATTGCAATTTCATTTGCCGTTTTGGGTACATTTTTATTGGTAACACACGGCAAATTAGATTCGCTTAATATCTCAACAACAGCATTATTTCTTGGTTTAGGATCGGCTGTTGCATTAGCAATCTACACGTTGCAACCCATAGCCTTGTTACAAAAATATAACTCTGCAACCGTTATTGGCTGGGGAATGCTGATCGGTGGCTTGGCATTTTCTTTCATTAAGGCGCCTTGGTCTATTGAGGGACTTTGGGATGATAAAACCTATTTGTACACTGCATTTATTGTTGTATTTGGTACTTTAATTCCATTTTACTTATACCTAACAGCGGTGCAAATTATCGGAGGTCAAAAAAGCAGTCTACTTGCTTCCGCAGAACCTCTTTCGGCAACAATTATTGCTATACTTTGGCTGAATGTATCTTTCGGAATGATAGATTGGATTGGTAGTTTACTTATTATTTCTACTATTTTCTTATTAAGCTATGAGAAGAAACCAAAACCAGAAAATGTAAAATCTTAGATCTATAAGACTTCCTTTAACCTAGATTAATATTCGTTTCGCTTTAAATAATATTTTTTTCAAAATAACTTCGGAAGTTTTTAAGCCAAAATCAAATAAAAAATTCTTTTGAGATTGTTGACTCAGCAATTTTTTTTGTAGATATATTTCCTATTTTCCTTTCAAAAAAAATTATGGTCGCAAATTTAATTTGTTAAAACACAGAACCGTATTTGTAGAACTGATTATTTCTTTTTATCCGTGTTATTAAAAGGCATCTCTCCTACTCCAAAACTACCTTCAATAACAGTTTTTTCCAAATCTAAAATTCCTTTTAAAGAAGTAAAATCAATCTTATCTGCATCATCGGTTGGCGTATGATAATCTGGATGCCCATTGGTGTGGAAGAATAGTACAGGAACATCTTTTTCATAAAATGATGTTTGGTCAGAGCCTCCTCTTCCCTCATAATTGGTATAGAATTTTACAAAATTATCACGATCAATCTTATTAAAAATAGTTTCAATAGCAGGCGAAGTACCATAGCCAATAATGGAAACGCCTGTTTCTTTGTTCAATCGCCCAATCATATCCATATTCAGCATCCACAGGACTTTTGACAAATCATAAGTTGGATTCTTAACAAAATATCGAGAACCAACCAGTCCCAACTCTTCTGCACCAAAAGCAATAAATAAAAAATTAACAGGCTCTATAATTTTATTTTGAGAATAAATGCGCGCCAATTCTAGTAAGCCTGCAACACCAGAAGCATTGTCATCTGCTCCATTATGAATAATCCCATAACTATCTTTTGCTAAAGAACTCCCCTGTTTCCCTTCTCCAATATGGTCATAATGAGCCCCGATAACCACCGTTTTATCAGCGTTATTATCCAAAAAAGCAATAACATTTTTTGCACTTCGAATACTATCAAGAACTTTTACCTTTTTAATTTTCGCCTCAAAATTTTGATAAAACCCATCTGTTCCTAAGGCTTGCAAACCATATTTCTTAAATTGTTTCTGTATATATTTTGCCGCTCTCAGATTTTCTTTACTACCTGTTCCGCGTCCTTTCATCTTGTCTGAAGCCAAATAATAAACATGCTTTTCCAAATTTTTAATTTCAATTTCTTGCGAAAAAGTAAACATACTAAAGCTTAAAAACATCATTGTAAAAAACAATCTCATATACCTCTTAGATTTAAGCAAAAGTAATTAAATTCTTTCACTGAAATTGACACCACATTTCGAAAACTTTAATAAACTTCTAAACCTTCTTTTAATATTTAAAATTTATCCACAACAAGAGATAAAGCTTTATGACCTGATATTTCAAATTTAAAAAGCACTAAATTTGCAACATGAATCAGGATACTATCTGTGCATTGGCAACAGCAAACGGTGTTGGTGCGATTGGAATTATTAGAGTTTCGGGCGAAAAATCTTTTGAAATTGTGAACAACGTTTTTGAAGGGAAAAACCTTGAGAAAGCAAAATCGCATACGGTGCATTATGGGTTTATTGTTGATAAGAGCCAAGAACCAAAAGCCAAGAACCAAGATGAAAGAGAAAAGGAAAAAGAGCCGGTTGGACATGCTTCGACACCCCTCAGAATAACATCCAACATCCAACATCCAACATCTAACAATTACGAAGTTATTGATGAGGTGATGGTTTCGGTGTTTCATGCGCCGAAGACCTTTACAACAGAGAACTCTGTAGAGATTTCGTTTCATGGTTCGCCGCATATTGGTGCGAAGATTCTGGAAGTTTTGATTAAAAACGGAGCTCGAATGGCGAAAGCAGGAGAATTTACAATGCGCGCCTTTATGAACGGTCGTATTGATCTTTCGCAAGCTGAATCGATTGCTGACCTGATTGCTGCCGAGAATGAAGCTTCCCGAAAAGTAGCTTTAAACCAATTGAAAGGTGGTATTTCGCAAGAGATTTCGGTATTAAGAGGTGATTTGTTGAATTTTACTTCACTCATTGAATTAGAATTGGATTTTGCTGAGGAAGATGTGGAATTTGCGGACAGAACCGCTTTGGTAGCACTAATTAAACGCATACAGATAAAACTAAAATCTTTGATCGATAGTTTCCAATACGGGAATGCCATTAAGAACGGTACTGCTGTGGCGATTATTGGGAAACCCAACGCAGGAAAATCGACTTTACTGAATACCTTACTGAAAGAAGAGCGTGCTATTGTGAGTAATATTGCAGGAACGACTCGCGATACTATTGAAGAAATTCTTCATATTAAAGGTCATGCTTTCCGATTGATAGATACCGCAGGATTGCGCGATACCGAAGATGAAATTGAAGCGATAGGTGTTCAAAAAGCCCGCGAAAAGGTTAGTCAAGCAGAGATATTGGTGTATTTAGCCGCTGCTAATTCTGAAGATTTTACAGAGGATATTCGCATGATTCAATCGCTAGTTCGTGAGGATTTGGAATTGATTATCTGCTTAACGAAGATCGATGAGGTCGTTCCAACTACGTTTGATATGATTGAAAATCAGTTCCGCGATGCTTTGGATACACCGTTTGACTTTATTAAGATTTCGGCTATAGAAAACCGTAATATTCAGGAATTAAAGAATGAACTGTCATCCTACGTTGAAAACTTAAAAGCTCAAGAAGGTGGCGTGGTGATTACCAATCAAAGGCATTATGAGGCTTTGCAGAAATCCTTGTATTCGGTAACACAAGTTGAAGAAGCTGTTTCGCATAACATAACCACTGAACTTTTGGCGTACGAATTACGCAACGCTTTGGAACATCTTGGTGAAATTTCGGGTGAGTTCACGAACGACGAAGTTTTGGGGAATATCTTCTCGAAGTTTTGCATTGGGAAATAAATTTGTTTTCCTTTAGTTTCTTTTGTATTCTTTTATTTGATTTTCAATAATTTACGATAATTTTATTTTCGTATATTATACTTTGTTTATATATTTGTTACATCTGATGTACATCATTTTATGTGAGTTGTACAGAAGTGTACAAAAATGTACAACTCAAATGGTAGTGTATGAAAATATCGTTAAAACAAAAGAAATTAAAAGATGGAAAGCTTAGTCTTTACATCGAATACTATAAAGGTTCATCCACTGACCTTAATGGGAAACGGGTACATCTTCGAGAATTTGAATATCTAAA
>JAEXRP010000111.1:0-15282 GCA_023440705.1 Bacteroidota bacterium | reverse complement strand
CATCCGTCGTTGCCCATGAACAAATCAAACGTATCGCTGCGAAGTCCGAATCTATTTCTTTCCAAACATAAAAATCAAATTGGCTTTGTAAAACTTCAATATGTTCTTTTTTAAGAATCGGGAAAATCTGATTACTCAACGAATCTGTCAAAAATTCTGTTCCAACTTCAACAAAAGCATTTTTAATCTTCTGTGTTTGATGATTCGCATGTTCTCCAAGTTTTAAATACAAATCGTCTTTCAACAATTCTAAAAACTGAATGCCCAACAATCGTCCCTTTGCCAACATCGCGCCTTTTTGTTTGATGAAATAAGGAAAATCTTCGCACAATTTTTCGTTATTAAAAATAATAGCTTCACCGATTAACGCTCCATTTTTTGTTCCACCAAAGTAAAATACATCACAATTTTTAGCGATAATTTCTAAACTTAAATTAGCTTCTGGAATTGCAATCGCTTGAGATAATCTTGCTCCATCGATAAAAAACAAAAGGTTTTTTGACTGACAAAATTGATACAAGTCTTCCAATTCAGATTTGGAATAATGTGTCCCAACTTCTGTCGTGTTTGATATATAAACCAATTTTGGTCTGACTTGATGCGGAATATTTAGATGCGTATCGAGTATTTTTTGAATGCCTTCCGTCGTTATTTTTCCGTTATCCGTTGGTATCAAATTAATCTTGTGACCGACCGCTTCGATAGCGCCAGTTTCGTTGGATTCGATGTGTCCAGTTTGCGCCGCGATAACGCTTTCAAAAGGTTTTAACAAAGAAGAAATCACCAACAGATTCGCTTGTGTACCACCACTTACAAAGAAAATGCCTGCTTTTTCATTTTTAATTTTTAAACGAAAAACATCTGCAACTTGCTTACAATAATCATCATGTCCATAACCCAATTGCTGCACCGAATTGGTATCTACCAAAGCTTGCAAAATATTAGGATGACAAGCTTCGGAGTAATCGTTTTTAAAAGAATATTTCATTTAGAATCTATCAATTATATTTTATTTCGAGACCACTCGCTCCAAGAACCAACATACAAATTTGGAATTTCGTACCCAGCTTCGCTCATCGCCAACAAGGTGTGGCAAGCCGTTACACCAGAACCGCAATGCACAATGATTTGATTTTTAGAATGTTGATTAAAAATTTCTTCATATTTTTTATGAAGTTCTTCTGACGTTTTGAAGTTTCCGTTATGGTCAAGGTTCTCAGCAAACGGAATATTAATCGCGTTCGGAATATGGCCAGCAACCAAATCAATTGGCTCAGTAATACCGTCATACCTTTGCTTTTCGCGGACGTCAATAATCACAAAATTTTTGTTTTGGGTTGCTTTTTCAACCTCTTCAATTTTTATCGTTGGAAGATTCCAATTAGAGCTTGGATAATTTTCTTTTTCATATTTAAAATCACAAGATTCCATTTCAATATTATTAGCTCTTGCAGATTGAAGTCCGCCATCCAAAACTTGTACTTTCTCGTGACCAAGCGCTTTTAGCATCCACCAAAATCTCGCTGCAGCATTGCCTCCATTTTTATCATCATATATCACAACATGCGAATTGGAATTTATTCCTAGATTCCCTAAAGTTTCGGCAAATTTTTCTGCACTTGGCAATGGATGTCGTCCACCATTTACAAAATCACCAATCTCCGCCAAATCATTATCTAGACTTACATAAGCCGCATTTTTAATATGCTCACTTTTGTAATTATCAACGGCGTTTGGTCCAGTTCTTACATCATAAATTCGGGTTTCGGGATTGTCTTTTATTTTAATAAAATCTTGAAGTCTTAGGATAGGTTTCATTTTTTAAATTTTAATGAAACTAAGGTACTTAATAATTCTTGGGAATCGAAAATTTATCGTCATAAAATCGTGGATAATTTCAATTAAAAATTTCGGTGAGCAGTTATTTTTTTTTAGTTTTGTATAACATAAAAAGTAATTATGAGTAGCCCTACAGAACGCATTCTTGTGACTGGTGCTTTGGGACAAATCGGCACCGAATTAACATTAAAATTAGTTGAACTTTACGGTAAAGAAAATGTGTTTGCATCTGGCCTTGACAAGTGGAAAGAAGGCATTACAGAAGCTGGACATTACGAAAGATTGGACGTTAGCAATTTTGATGCAATGACCAATTTTATCAAAGAACATAATATAACAACAGTTTATCATTTGGCTTCCCTACTTTCTGGGACGTCGGAAAAGCAACCTCTTTTCGCTTGGAAACTTAATCTAGAACCACTTCTTCATCTTTGTGAATTGGCAAAACAAGGCGTAATTAGCAAAATTTTTTGGCCAAGTTCTATCGCTGTTTTTGGGAAAGGACTTCCTAAAGAAAATGTTGGGCAAGAAGTTGTGCTTAACCCTTCAACAGTCTACGGAATTTCCAAAATGGCGGGTGAAAAATGGTGCGAATATTATTTTGATAAATATGGTGTCGATGTGAGAAGTATCCGTTATCCTGGTCTTATCTCTTGGAAAGCGCCTGCTGGTGGTGGAACAACAGATTACGCAGTGGAAATTTTTTACGAAGCTGTAGAAAACGGAAACTACACAAGCTTCATCAAAGAAGATACAAAAATGCCAATGTTGTATATGGATGACGCCATAAATGCAACGATTAAATTGATGACTGCGCCAAAAGAAGATGTGAAAGTTAGAACCTCTTACAATCTTGGTGGTATGAGTTTTAATCCTAAAGAATTGGCTGAAGAAATCACAAAAATCATCCCAGATTTCATGATTAAATATGAGCCAGATTTCCGTCAAGCGATTGCTGACTCATGGCCAGCAAGCATCGACGATTCTGTTGCAAAACAAGATTGGGGACTTAGCTACGATTTTGACATCAAAAAAATGTCGGAAGACATGATCAAAAATCTAAAAGTAAAATTGGCTAAATAGTCATAAAAATATGTTCTGGAGATGCTGTTATTGAGTTTCAATCTTACAATTCCTTTTGGAGAAGATCGCGCCAATCCAAATTTGGACGACGAAACTTTGATAGCATCTTTGGAACAAAACCTTGAGATTATCCTTCAGAATCTTGAGATCTACTCCACTTTGGTGACTTTTTTTGTCGAAGTTAAAATTGCTGAACGTCTTAGCAAAACTTTAAAAAAGCTAGCTTCTGCTGGACACGAAGTCGCCTTGTACAACATTTCGTCGTCAGTTACAGACATCGAAATTGTCAAAAATAATCTCGAAGATCAGCTTCAAAAAAATGTCCGAGGCCTTCGTCAAAAATTATTACGACTTCCAAATAAAGATATTAAAAACCTAGGTTTTTCGTATGTTTCGGATATTGAGCATTCTAATATTGGTTTCGTTTTTCGTCGTTTAAAAAAGGAAAAAACGCAGCTTTATTATGATGATAATCTTGTGATTGTCCCAGAAAGTTTGTCGCCTTATTCGCAATTGCCTTTCAATGATTATGTTTTCCAGATGACGCCTTTGCAGTTTTATGAAAACATGATTTTGGAAACGCTTCAAAACGAAGATTACGTCCAAGTCTACATGAATGCTTGGCAGTTTTATGAAAAGGAAGATTTGCCTTACAAGTTTCCGTTTTATAAAAAATATAATCTTGGAAAAAAATTTGAGGACAAACTTATTGCTTTCTTAGAATTCGTTACCGAAAAAGAAATCGCAACGTCGAGAATGAAGGATTATTTGTTTTAAAATTTTAAGTAATTAACCTGAGTTCGGGATAAGAAAATTAACGTCAGTTTGAGTGGTTTTCGAAGAAAACTGTATCGAAAATAAGTAAATTTCCTTATCATTAAAAACTTCTCGATACAAAATCTTTTAGATTTTTACTCGAAGTGACGTTAATTACAATAAAAAAGCCTTTCAGAATTTCAAACTCTGAAAAGCTTTATTTTAAATATTTAAAAAAAATTTTAACTCAACTCAAACAAGGTAATTTCTGGTAAAATTCCTACTCTTCCTGAATAGCCAATTACGCCAAAACCTCGATTAACATAGAGATAGCGATCATTACTTTCATAAAGATCCATCCATTTTTTGTACTTATATTCTACTGGCGACCATTTCACGTTTTTGAGATCAACCCCAAATTGCATCCCATGCGTATGCCCAGACAATGTCAAATGCACAAAATTAGGATGATTTTTAACCACATAATCAAAATGGGTTGGATCGTGCGACATTAAAATTTTAACAGAATCTTCTGGCACATTTTGCAAAGCTTTATCCAGATCTCCGTACTGTGGAAAAGGTTTTTCTCCCCAGTTTTCGACACCGAGAAGATAGATTTTTTCACCATTTTTATCGATGCTAAGATTTTCGTTTCGCAACATTCTAAAGCCAGCTTCTTTTTGAAATTTAATTAGATTCGGTACATTTTGACGCTCTTCTTCTTTAGAATTAAATTTTCCGTACATGCCGTAATCATGATTACCGAGCACCGAAAACTTACCATCTTTGGCCTGAATAGATTTAAACAAACTAATAAACGGCTGGAATTCTTCCGCATAATTATTCACCATATCGCCCGTAAAAAGGACTAAATCTGGTTTTTGTTGATTAATTAAATCAATCGCATGTTGCAATTTTGCAGGCTCTTGGAAAGTTCCACTGTGGACATCTGAGATTTGTACAATTTTGTAACCTTTAAAACTTTCGGGAAGACCTTTCAATTTTAATCTCACTTTACGAACGCGATGACGGTATTTTCCGAAAATCATCCCATCCAAAAATGCGTAAGACATCAATCCTGCGGCGCCCAAACCTACCAAACTTACAAATTTTCTCCTGCTCGGCATTTGCGCAGAACTGGTTGAAGAAAGCGCCTGAAATCCATACCTTGACAATCTAACGATATCTTCTATTAATAAGAAAACAAAGGTTAAAAGTTTGGGCATTACAAACACCAAAATAAGTCCCATAATAATGTTGACTTGCATTGGATTGCGATCTGTACGATCAAACTGAGTAACCAAATATATCAAAATTGCGTAGATAGCAACGGTGATAACCCAATATGCGCCGCGCGCCCAAGGCTGACTAACGACAGTGCGAACAGCTTGGTAAATATAAAATTCGATGAGAATAAAGAAAACTATTATTCCCAAAATATTTTTCATCATTTAAAAACAATTTAAAAAAATGTGCAAAAAGAAAAAGCACAAAGTAAACCAAATTGTTACTTTGTGCCTTTTTGACTTATTTTTATTTAAATAAATTAAATTTTATCAGCTGGAAAACGATATACCACGCAATTAATATTCATACCAGCGCCAACAGAAGTGAAAATAATATGACTTCCAGGTTTGAAGCTTTGACCTTCCATTTTGCCTTTTCTGATCAAATCAAACATCGTCGGAACTGTTGCTACAGAAGAATTCCCAAACTTCTGAATCGTCATTGGCGAAATCGCATGGTCATAATCTTTAATCCCATAAAGCTTGAACAATCTCGAAATCATCGCATAATCCATTTTAGCATTCGCTTGGTGAATTAGGATTTTATCAATGTCCGAAATATCTAAGTTAGCTTTATCGATCGTTGCTTTTATCGCATCAGGAACGTTTTTAAGAGCATATTCGTAAATTTTACGACCACGCATTCTGATGTATAAGCGAGGCTCTTTATCATCTAAATTTAATGATGGACCGTTTTCTAGATAGCATAATTCTTCGCCATTATCACAAATTGTAGAATCTGCAATTATCCCAACATTTTCTTCGTCTGTTGTTGTCACCACAACTGCACCAGCGCCATCTGCAAAGATTAATTTGTTTCGGTCAAAATTATCTGTAACGCGGCTCAAAGTTTCGCCACCAACAACAAGTATATTTTTCGCACGACCAGATTTTAGCAAAACGTCAGCCAAAATCAAAGCTTCTACCCAACCTGGACAACCGAAAATCATATCATAATTGATACATTTTCTGTTTTTGATGCCCAATTTATTTTTTAATCTAGCTGCTAAAGAAGGCATGAAATTCGGGATTCCTCTTTCGTCAACTTCACCAAAATTAGTTGCGTAGATAATGTAATCAATTTCTTCTTTATCAATACCAGCATCATCAATCGCTTGTAAAGAAGCGCGAAGTCCCAAATCCGAGTTATAATCACCTGCACTGATGTAACGTCTTTCTTCAATTTCTGTAATTTCTACAAATTTTTGAATGATTTCATCATTTGGTTTATCAATTTTTTCGTTGTTTTCGTCAAAAAAAACTGAGTCCATGAAGTGAGAACCGGTGATAACATTCTCTGGGATATAACATCCAGAGCCTATAATAACTGTATTTGGCATTGAAGATTTTTGAATAATTAAAAGAACAAAATTACATATTTTTTTGAATAAGAAGTCGAGATTTGTTAGAAAAGCTATGCACAATCACAGAGAAGTATCTACAACTATAAGTAATACGAAATTTATCATCTAAATTTCTTACAAATTATTACTAAATTTGCGCATTGTCTTTTTGAAAACTAATCAACAAGATAAATCTTAAAATGTTAAAGAACAACCCATCGCTAAAGGGGCTTTTGTTTGCTATTTTGGCAGCAATTGCAGCTTTCGCAATTTATTTTATATTTCTTGCAAAACCAAATTATTATTTGGTGGACAATCCAACACCCGACACTTACTTCTTTAGTGTTAATAATGGCGAACAAAAGATTTTATCATCTGGTCAATATCTAAAGGTTGACCTTAATAAAGGAAAAAATAACATCAAAGTTTTTGACCAAAACAAAAAAATGCTGTATGATTCTGCTTTTGATGTGAAGAATCAACGAGGATTAATCAATATTGCGCATAAGGATTATTACGTTTTCAAACAGTTTTATGGTTACTTCCGCGACAAAGATTCTTTGATTATGGCGCAAGGAAGTATGAATATCGACGGTAAACCTTTTCTTGGAAATATCAAAAAAGAGAACAAATTGTATAGTGAAGATTTCTATTTTAATATTGATGAAGATTATAATAAAGTCATCAAAAATATTGACAAGGTAGAAAGCCGCACCAAAATCTTTAGAAAACAAGATTTTATTAATTATTACAACGAAAACTATAAGTTTTAATCAAATTTCACGTTTAATTATATATTTTTATTTTGGATCATAATAAAGTAACACCATATAACAGCGATAACAGCAAAAAAAGTCAAGTCGAAGACATGTTCGACAACATAGCACCAAAATATGACCTTCTTAATCATGTTTTATCAATGAAGATTGATGTGCTTTGGAGAAATACTTTGGTTAAATGGTTAAATAAAGACCAGCCAAAAAGTGTTTTGGATGTTGCAACAGGAACGGGAGATCTTGCCATTGCAGTACAAAAAGGTACACAAGCGCAAGTTACAGGACTTGACCTTTCTCAACAAATGTTGAATGTTGGTATCGAAAAGGTGAAAAAGCAAAACCTGTCGGACAAAATAACGATGATAAAAGGCGATGCAGAACATCTACCTTTTGAGGACAATCATTTTGATGCGGTGACAGTAGCTTTTGGTGTTCGTAATTTTGAAAATCTTGAAAAAGGTTTAGCCGAATTAAAAAGAGTTGTGAAAAATAACAAAAGTGTTTATATATTAGAGTTTTCAAAAGTTGAAGGACTTATGGGACCACTTTATATGTTTTATTTTAAAAACATTTTGCCAGCAATTGGGAAGTTGGTGTCCAAAGATAACAGAGCTTACACCTATTTGCCAGACTCGGTTAACGCCTTCCCTTTTGGTGAAAAAATGAAAAATATATTGTTGCAAACAGGCTTTTCTAATGTAGAATATAAAAAACTCAGCTTAGGTATTGCAACTATTTATAAAGCCACAAAATAATAAGATGATAAAACTGAAACTAAAACATCTTGTAGCCTTCGGACTATTGTGCAGCTTCTCAGCTCATGCACAATTGACGGACATTTTCAGGAAAAAAGATAGATTAGATAACCTAGAAGATTTTGACACACAAAAATTCAGTTGGGGATTTTATCTTGCCGCTAATAATTTTGATTCAAAACTAGTTTTGGATCCGCATTACGGGATGAATGGTCAGCAAAGTCTTATCACCTCAAAACCTGGCTATAGCTTTGGTGCAGGACTTATTGGGAAGATGCGTCTTAACGAATATTTAGATCTTCGTATGGAACCTGGACTGCATTTTACTGAGAGAGAATATACTTTTAACACGCAAAGTAATGATCGATATTCAGGTGGCACAACACAATTTCCAGCTTTTACGCCAATTGGTTTAACAGATATCGACAAGGTAAAAAGAGTAAAATCGACCTACCTTGACATTCCGATTATGTTAGAAATCCACGGTGACAGATGGTACAATACGCGTCCTTACGCCGCTGGTGGTGTCAATTATTTGATGAACTTACAATCCAACGAAACCAGTACAGAAGATAACTCTCGAAATATTTTCCGTTCTACAACGCATAATTTTGGTTGGACTGCGGAGATTGGGATGCAGATCTATTTCAGCCGTTTCAAACTGACGCCAGCTATTCGTGGAACATTCTTTATGAACAACGAAATTGTCGCAGATAATCCAGAAACGCCACCATATTGGGCAGCTGGTATTTCGACCATGCAAACACATGCTTTCATGTTTGTTCTTAAATTTGAATAAAAAATTTCTTAAAAACTATTGTTTTATTAAAAAACATTTTTACATTTGCCTTATGAATTTATCATTAAACAAAAACTGGTGGTGGTCTTCAAAATCTTGGTCAAGGTCTTGAAGCCATTCGGCTTTTTGTATAGTGTAGAAATAAAATATTAAATCACAAAGACTTTGACGAATCCGTTAAAGTCTTTTTTTGTGGGATTTTGCGGCTTGGTCAAACTAAAAACAATATCAAAAATGAACATCAAACGCAATATCCAAATCAAAACATCGGTTAAATCTCAACTAGCTGATTTGTTCACGCCAATCGGAATTTATCTAAGACTTCGAGATCAGTTTCGCGACACTATTCTATTAGAAAGTGCTGGTAATCAAAATAATGACAAAAACTATTCTTTCATTTGTATTAATGCCATCGCTGGTATCGAAATCCGAAATTACAACGAAGCCGAACTAAAATTTCCTTTGGAAAATCCTTTCAAAGTCCAACTAACAAATGAAAAACTAACAGAAATACTTCAAGACTTTTCCCAAAGTTTCAACTGCGAAAAGCCAAGTTTAGAAATTGGAACACAAGCGCAAGGACTTTTTGGATATACGAGTTATGATGCGATTCCGTTCTTTGAAAATATTAAGTTTCAAGAAAAGAGCGACGAAACCAAAATCCCACTTCTTCGTTACAGGTTGTACCAATATGTCATCGCAATCAACCACCACAACGACGAAATGTACATTATCGAAAATAAAATCGACGGTTTAAAATCTGAAATTTCTTTAGTCGAAAATATCATTAATCAAAAAAATGCACCAATTTTTCCTTTTGAAAAAATCGGTGAAGAAACTTCAAATCTTACCGATCAAGACTATCTAGATTTGGTAGAACTTGCCAAGAAACACTGTTTCCGTGGTGATGTTTTTCAGTTGGTGTTAAGCAGAAGATTCGAGCAGCAGTTCCGCGGTGACGAATTCAATGTTTATCGAGCTTTGCGAAATATTAATCCGTCGCCTTACTTATTTTTCTTCGACTATGGTGATTACAAATTAATGGGTTCGAGCCCAGAAAGTCAATTGATCATCAAAGATGGAAAAGCCATTATTCATCCTATTGCTGGGACTTTCAAACGAACAGGAAATGTAGAAACAGATCTACAATCGGCAGAAGAACTCAAAAAAGACCCGAAAGAAAATGCAGAACACACGATGTTGGTGGACTTGGCGCGCAATGATTTGAGTATTCATGGGAAAAACACAACAGTTTCAAAACTTAAAGAAATTCATTTCTTTTCGCATGTTATTCACATGGTTTCGGAAGTTGTTGCCGATGTTTCACAAAATCAAAATCCTTACGAAATGATTGCAACGACCTTTCCACAGGGCACTTTGAGTGGCGCACCCAAATATCGCGCGATGCAATTAATTGACGATTACGAAAAGACTTCGCGCAGTTTTTATGCAGGTTGCATTGGTTTTGTCGGTTTCGACGGCAGTTGCAATCAAGCGATTATGATACGCACTTTTTTGAGCAAAGACAATCGTTTGTATTATCAAGCAGGTGCAGGTTTGGTGGCAAAATCAACTCCAGAAAATGAACTCCAAGAAGTTAATAATAAACTCGGAGCGCTCAAAAAAGCGATTTCAAAAGCTGAAAAAATGCATTAATTTTTGGGCAGCATTTCCGCCTTCCGCTCCCACTCTTTTTTGCCAAAGCTTTTGCAATTCAAAAAAGGAGTTCCGCTCAAGTCGGGCTGCAATTCACGGATAATAATAAATCATCAAAATCGATATGTAACAAGTCACAAACCGAGGATTTATCAAAACCCAAAGAGTCCCAACGGGACGACTTAACCAAGAATAGGATGAAATCCTATTTATAAAGAAATAGAACAAAAACCAATTAAATTGGATATAAAATGAAAAGAGTCCCAAAGGGACGGCATAACAAAGAATAGGATAAAATCCTATTTATAAAGAAATAGAACAAAAACCAATTAAATTGGACATAAAATAAAAAGAGTCCCAAAGGGACGGCATAACAAAGAATAGGATAAAATCCTATTTAAAATGAAATGATTTAATATAGAATAGGATGCAATCCTATTAAAATTAATTGAATTGAAAATTCAAAAAAATAAAACATGAAAAACAAAATATTAGTATTCGACAACTACGACAGTTTTACATACAACCTTGTGCAGATTATCGAGCAAATCAAGGGTCACGAAGTAGACGTTTTTAGAAATGATGAAATTACTATTGAAGAAATTCAGAAGTACGATAAAATCATCCTCTCTCCCGGCCCCGGAATCCCATCTGAGGCGGGAATACTTTTAGAAGTCATCAAAACCTATGCGCCCACCAAATCCATTTTCGGCGTTTGTCTGGGGCAACAAGCGATTGCAGAAGCTTTTGGCGGAAGTTTAATCAACCTTTCCGAAATTTATCATGGTGTTGCAACCACGGCAAATCAAACTAAAGAACATTCGCTTTTCAAAAATTTACCAGAGAATTTAGAAGTAGGAAGATATCATTCTTGGGCAGTTAATCTAGAAGATTTTCCAGAAGAATTAGAGATCACCTCAGTTGATGAAAAAGGTATGATTATGAGTCTTAAACACAAAACTTATGACGTCCATGCCGTACAATATCATCCAGAAAGTATTTTAACACCGCATGGAAAACAAATCCTCGAAAATTTTTTAAATTTTTAGTTTAAAAAACCCAAGCACCGACAACCGACAACTAAAAACCAAACCAGATTATGAAACAAATTTTAGAATATCTTTTTAATCATCAGACGCTTTCAAAATCCGAAGCCAAAGCTATTTTGACAGAAATCTCGATGAACAAATTCAATGACAGCGAAGTCACAGCTTTCATCACGGTTTTCATGATGCGCAGCATTACTTTGGACGAGTTCGACGGTTTTCGCGAGGCTTTGCTGCAATTGTGCACCAAAATTGACCTTGGCGCAGACGATGTTGTAGATATTGTCGGGACAGGTGGCGACGGAAAAGACACGTTCAACATTTCCACTTTGGCGAGTTTCGTTGTTGCTGGTGCCGGTCAAAAGGTTGCAAAACATGGCAATTATGCGGCATCTTCGGTTAGCGGTTCGTCCAATGTTTTAGAAGAATTGGGTTACCAATTCAAGTCGACTCAGAAAGATTTACAACAAGATTTAGAAAAAGCCAATATTTGTTTTTTACACGCGCCTTTGTTTCATCCTGCACTGAAAACCGTTGCACCACTTCGCAAGCAATTGGGTTTGAAAACTTTTTTCAATTTAATGGGACCTTTGGTCAATCCTGCACAACCAAAATATTCGATGGTTGGCGTTGCAAATCTGGAGATTGCAAGGATTTATCAATATTTACTTCAAAAAGAAAACAAAAATTTCATGTTGGTTAATGCCTTGGACGGCTATGATGAAATTTCTTTAACTGCTGATTCCAAGATATTTACACAACAAGGCGAAAAGATTTATTCTGCCCAAGATTTAGGTTTCGAAAATCTAAAACCCCGAGAAATTTTCGGTGGAAAAACTAAAGCTGAAGCAGCCAAAATCTTCATGTCGGTTTTACAAGGCGAAGCGACTGAAGCTCAAAATAAAGTCGTTTGCGTCAATGCTGCGATGGCTTTACTGAATACAGAAAAGTATGGTAGTTATTCGGATTGTTTGGCTTTAGCAAGCGAAAGTTTAACCTCGAAAAAGGCGCTTAAAGCCTTTCAAAATTTAATTTAATATTTGGGCGTCTTTTCCGCCTTCCGTTCCCACTCTTTTTTGCCAAAGCTTTTGCCAAACAAAAAAAGGAGTTCCACTTAAGTCGGGACGCAGATTCTAAAACAATAGAAAATTAAGTAACAAAATGACAATTTTAGATAAAATCATAGAACGCAAAAAGCAAGAACTGGAGGTTTCAAAAACGAAAGTTAGTCTTCAACAATTAAAAGACTCCGAGTTTTTTAACAGAAAAACTATTTCCTTAAAAAACATTTTAAAATCCAAATCTGGCATCATTGCAGAGTTCAAAAGACAATCACCAAGCAAAGGTATTATCAACAATCAATTTTCGTCTTTGGAAGTTGTTACAGCTTACGAAAAATTTGGAGCAAGCGCGGTTTCTATTTTGACAGATTTTGATTTTTTTGGAGGAAATTTTGAAGACATTATTTCCGTCCGAAATCACATTAACATTCCTATTTTGCGCAAGGATTTTATGATAGATTCTTATCAATTTTATGAAGCAAAAGCAATCGGCGCTGATGTCGTTTTGCTGATTGCAGCTTGTCTTTCGCCAACACAAGTTTCAGAATTTACAGATTTAGCGCAACAACTTAATCTTGAAGTTTTACTAGAAATTCATTCTGAAGAAGAATTAAATCACATTAACAAAAATGTAGATTTTGTAGGCATCAACAACCGAAATCTCAAAGATTTCAAAGTTGATTTACAACATTCGATTAATCTTAAAAATCAATTACCGAAAGACATTTTATCCATTGCCGAAAGCGGAATTTACAATGAAGAAGATTTTAGATTTTTAAAAGAAAAAGGCTTTGATGGATTTTTGATGGGCGAATATTTTATGAAATCTGACAACCCGAGAAACAAATTTGAAGAATTTGTAAATAATGTATCAAAATAGAAATTTATTACCCGACAATGCAATCTCAAATCTCAAATCTCGAATCTCAAATCCAATTGAAAGTCTGCGGATTGACAAAGCTTGACCAAATCCAAGAATTGGTTGCTATGGATGTAGACTTTTTAGGATTTATTTTTTATGAAAAGTCGCCGAGATTTGTATTAAATCATTTAAGTTTAGAACAAATTTCGGAAATCAATCATCAAGGAAAAGTCGGCGTATTTGTAAACGAAACAATTGAAAACATTCTAGAAGCAACCGAAAAAGCAAAACTCAATTACATTCAATTGCATGGTGATGAAGACGAAAATTTCATTTTAGAATTAAGACAAAAACTTCCAGACGTTATCAAAATCATCAAAGTTATTCGAGTTGGAAATGACATTTCGGAAGTCAAAAACAAACTAGCGAAAATCTTAAATCTCGAATCTCAAATTTCAAATTTATTATTTGATACGGATTCCAAAGCTTTTGGCGGAACAGGAAAATCATTTGATTGGTCAATCTTAAACGAATTAGAAATTCCTTTGTCTTATTTTTTGAGTGGTGGAGTTTCAGAAGATAATATCCAACAATTAACTAGTTTAAAACAAAAACCAATTGCTTTAGACATCAATTCAAAATTTGAAATCGAAGCAGGTAATAAGGATATTGAAAAAATCAAAAATTTCAAAAATCAAATGAATTCTAACTTAAAATACATCATCAAAAAAGCATCCGAAATAAGCGATGTAGATATCAAGACAATTCTAAATCTTTGGGAAATTGAAGCTTGGAAAAATATGAGTTCGGAAGATTTTAGGGCTTACTTCCAAGACGCTGAATTTCAATTTTTATTAAACGAACAAAGTGAAATTTTAGCGTTACTAAGACTCAATTCAAATTTTGTTTTAGAGATTGACCATGAAAAATTTCAGTTCATTGAAATGGTTGGCTTAGTCGCAGCTGTCAAAGGACAATCTTACGGAAGTTTGTTATTGCAACAACTCCTTCGAAATGCTAAAGAAAACAATCGTCAAATCATAAGCTTCTGCGAATCACATTTAAGAAATTTCTACCGAAAAAACGACATCGAAATTCTAGAAAACAAAGCGAAATTTATTCAAGAATTTGACCATGGAGTTTGGCAAACTTCGGAAGATGATGATATTTTAATTATTAACTTAAATCCTGAAAACAAATATTGCCTCGCACAACTCAATGAAAATAATATTGCGCGGTTCTACTCATAAATAAAATAATTTGGAAAGTCCCAAAGAGACAAAAAATATAAAAAAATGAACTACAAAAACCCAGATAACAACGGCTATTACGGCGAATTCGGAGGTGCATTTATCCCCGAAATGTTGTACCCGAATGTCAAAGAATTGCAAGAACAATATTTAGAAATCATCGACTCGGAAGATTTTCAAAACGAATATCAGGAGCTTCTAAAAAATTATGTTGGACGTGCGACACCGCTTTATTTTTCAAAAAATCTAAGCGAGAAATACCAAACCAACATTTATCTAAAGCGCGAAGACCTCAACCACACTGGAGCGCACAAAATCAACAATGCACTTGGCCAAGCTTTGTTAGCAAAAAAACTCGGCAAACACCGTATTATTGCAGAAACTGGTGCAGGCCAACATGGCGTGGCAACCGCTACAGCTTGCGCACTTCTTGGGCTCGAATGCATCGTGTACATGGGCGAAATCGATATCCAACGTCAAGCGCCCAACGTTGCCAGAATGAAAATGCTCGGTGCAAAAGTTGTGCCCGCAACTTCGGGTTCCAAAACTCTGAAAGACGCTGTCAATGAGGCTTTACGTGATTGGATCAACAATCCAACGACCACGCATTACATCATTGGCAGCGTTGTCGGACCGCATCCTTTTCCCGATTTGGTCGCGCGATTCCAAAGTGTGATTTCAAAAGAAATTAAAGAGCAACTTCACGAACAAATCGGTCGCGAAAATCCAGATTATGTTATCGCTTGCGTTGGCGGCGGAAGCAATGCAGC
>JAEXRP010000077.1:0-69711 GCA_023440705.1 Bacteroidota bacterium | reverse complement strand
GTCGTGTATCGAAAGTGGATTAGGCGTTACCTTTTCAATAAAAGATGACGTGCTAGTTTTTACTTCTTCTTCAGCAATCGAGACAAAAGTAGTAGGTAAATCCCATCCGAAAACCGCAGCCACACTAGGTAAGGCTGTGAAATTCATAAAGATTGCTAAAACTAAAATACTCAAATACTTCATAAGATTGCTTTAATAACAGTTTTTACAAGGTTATTTTTCCATTTTTGGAACAGACCAAGTAGATTCTGTCAAATCATAAATTTTCTGAATATGATGAAGAATGCCTTCAAAATCAATATTCAAATCCTTTAATGTTCCGGTTTTCAAATCGAAAACCCATCCGTGCACAACGGGATAACCATTTTGGACAAAGCCTTTCTGTACTGCTGCAGCTTTTACTACGTTGATACATTGCTCTTGTACGTTAAGTTCTACCAATCTGTCGAACTTTTGGTGTTGGTCTGTGATTGCGTCTAACTCCTCTTGGTGCATACGATAAACATCGCGAATACTTCTTAACCATGGGTTAAGTAGACCAAGGTCTGTAGATTGCATTGCTGCGTTAATACCGCCGCATCCGTAATGCCCACATACAACGATGTGTTTTACTTTTAGGTGGCTAACCGCATACTCAATAACCGAATTAACATTCATGTCGATATTGTTAACCATGTTAGCAATATTTCTGTGAACGAAAATTTCACCAGGTTTCAATCCCATCAAGTCTTCTGCCGGAACTCTACTGTCGGAACATCCGATGTATAAGAATTCTGGGTTTTGACCTTCTGCTAAGTTTTTAAAAAAGTCTGCGTTGGTAGATTTCATTTCTTCTACCCATTGACGGTTGTTTTCAAAAACTTTGTTGTACGAATCTTGCATAAAAATATATATTTAAGGTTAAAATTACTTTAACTATTAAATACGGTGTTTTGATAGATTGAATCAATAATGATGCAAAAGTAATTTATTTTGACTAAAAAATTAAAAATATTAACAAAGTTTAATATTTTACTTTATTATTAATATAGCCTTCTGTGGCCATATTATTGGGTGTAATCTGCGCTGGATTGCCGATGACTACAGAGTTTTCTGGCACGTCCGTACTTACATAAGCGTTTGGTGCGATAAGAACATTATTCCCAATTGTAATGCCACCAACAATAACAGCGTTGGGACCAATCCAGACTTCATCGCCAATTACAGGTACGCCTTCGCGCCTTCCACGATTGGCTTGTGCAATAGTTACACCTTGTGCAATGTTGCAATTACGGCCAATCACAGTTTTTGGATTGATCACCAGTTGTCCCCAATGCCCAAGATACAATCCGTCTCCTATTTGAGTCTCCGCATAGATTTGGAAACCATATTTAATTTGATAATGACGAAGAATGAATCTGTAGATTTTCCCTGTTAAAGAAGATTTAGGATGTTTTTGCGCATTTCGGAACCAATAGATATAATGCAGATTTGGGCTAAAACATTTTTTTAGTATCTGAAAATGTGACAAATATTGTCCACTTTCTCTGTAAAAATCTTTTTGAATGGTCGTATAACTCATTTTATTTTTTCAAAAATCTTGTTATAAATGAAGTATAAAAGGTAACAAGTTGGTAGTAGCAAAATTAAGTATAAAAAAATTCTTTCTGCCCTAATATCCATATTTTCTATACCAAAAAGTGGCAATATTCTAAAAATACCGTTGGTTACAAAAATGATCATTGAGATTTTGCCAATGCTAACGAAGATTTTTTTCCAAGATGAACCTAGAACAGTGTATAAGTTTTCAAATATATATAACAGAACAAGTGTAAAAGCTAGAAAGCTAAACGGAAACAAAAACTCGTAAACTTGTGAAAGCGAAAACACAACCAAACTTGAAATAAATACTACTGTTGCCGGTTTTTTTAATTTATTTTGAGCAAAATATACTCCTAAGAACACTTCTGGTAAGTGACCAATTACGGTTGGGAGAATATTAAAATTCGTTTGTTTGTCGACTGTATAGTATAGAACAGTTATCAATACATAAGTTATTGCAAGAATTAATGCTAGCTTGTATTTTTTTAAAATTTTAAATAAAAAAGGAAAAGCAACATATAGTTGAACCATTAATCCAAAAAACCAAAATGGACCACTCAACATATTATATGTCCATGGCTTGTAAAAATTGGAAATTGAAGAACTCAGCAAAATACTTTTGACGGCTGTTTTTTTCAATGAATAAGCTTCTCCGAAACCAATGTAGAAAAAGATGTGATAAACAATAAAGCCAAAGATCAATAAAACGTATAATTTCTTGAGTCGCGTTTTTAAATATTTAAAATAATTGAATTTACTATTTTCGTTTTTAATAAACTGAATACTAAGTCCATAGGCGCTAAAAAATATAAAGAGTTGGACACCATAATGACCTAGAAACGAAAAAATTGAAACAAAAAAATTAGGCCATTGCACAGGATATAGATTCTCCAAAAAAATCTGCGCATTATTTGCGGTAAAATCCGATTCGTTTTCTATACTAAACCCGACTTGCCAATGCAAATAATTGTGAAGAACAATTAACAAAATGGCAATGCCTTTGAAGTAATTAGTGTCATCTAAAGTAAAGCTTCCTCTGGATTGCATTCTTGTCATTTTGAGACAACAATTTATAATAAAAAAATTAAATTTCTACAGCTTATCGATAATATTAGTAATACCCTTCACCGAGTTTTTTAGGTTAAATGGCATTTCGTAAGCTTGAAGTTTAGTCTGATAACTTTCAAAAGCTTGAGGATGTAGTAAAGCTTTCTTCATACCTTCATAAATACCTTCTTCAGAATTTTCTATTATTAAACCCAAGTCGCCGTCATTTAACATTTCACGAACGCCAGAAACATCGGTTGCAATAATGTTTTTGTTAAGCGTCATAGCTTCGAATAAAACGGTCGGGAAACCTTCATAACGAGAACTTAAAATATAAAAATCTGCTTTCTTAAAATAAGGATAAGGATTATCTGTAAAACCCAACATTGTCGCTGTGTTGTCAACGCCAAGTTCGGTTTTTAGTTTTTTGATATTTTCAAAATCGTAACCATCACCAACAATTAGAAGTCGGTGATCTAATCCTTCATTTATTAATTTTTTATGAGCTTTAAGAAGTCGGTCAAATCCTTTTTGTGGGAAAACGGTCCCCACCGAAATGAAAGTCGGAAGTTTGTCATTAAATTTATAATTTTCCACAGATTTTCCCGCTTTTATTAAAATCTCTTCAGTGTCCAAAGGGTTGAAAATTCTAACAATTTTGGATTTTTCAGTTTCGGAAATAGCAAGGTCTTCAAAAGTCTTTTTAATCTTTTCAGAAATAACCATCACTTTATCATATTTGAAAAATCGTCTGATTTTTTCTTTGGTATAACCTTCAACTTGCGTCAAATCATTATGGATCCACATCAGTTTTTTTGAGGATGTCAAAGGACTATTAAGCACTTCGTCCATAAAACCATGGATTGCAGCGAACTCGATGTCGTACTTTTTGTTTTTGAGTTTTCGCTTATAAAGAATTTTTGGATATTTTTTCAATAAACGTTGATAGACAACACGATAGGCTTTTTTAGGAATGTCTTGCGGGCGATTGGTCGTAATCATTTCGCCTTTGTTGAGGTACATCACATTAACCCAATTCGGAACTTCGGTAAGATATTTCCCTGAATATAGGTTAAGTAAAAGGTCCACTTCGTATTTGTCTGACGGCAAATTTTTGAGGAAAGTCACCAAAACTTTCTCTGCACCACCATGTCTTAAAGAACCAATACGAATAAGGATTTTCTTTTTCAAAATGTATTTTTTACGAAGTTAAATTAATTATCAAAAATGTCTTTCCATTGTTTTACGATTTTCTCTTTTTTCCACTTTGTCGCTTCTTCATAGCTAGAAATGCAAAGGCTGTTAGTAATTTTCGGATTATCAATTAGATACTGTAGTTTGTCGACAAAAGTGTTTTTGTCATACAAAGGAATTAAAAATCCATTATTTTCATTAATAATTTCATCAGGACCATATTTGCAATTATATGATACTATAACATTGCCTGCCATCATGCCTTCAACTAACACATTGGGAAGGCCTTCCGTAGACGAAGTCAGCAAAATAAATTTAGATTTTTTTAATATTTCATTAACAGCTGTTGGTTTTAGCAAGCCGTGTAAAATAATTCTATCTTGCAGATTGAGGCTCTGGATTTGTTCTTCTAGCTTATTTCGTAGTTCTCCATCACCAATAAGATTGAGGATGTAATCTTCTTTATTTTTTAGTTTAGAAAAGATGTCAATAATATGATCTATATTTTTTTCTTTACTGAAGCGGCCAACATAGGTCATTTGGTTAGATTTCGTAGAAAAGTCTATTGTATTGTCTTCGTAAGGTTTTCCTGTTATATTATATATTTTTTTTACGTTATTATTGAACTCAGAATAATATTTTTCTCCCTGATTGTTTAAGGTAACAACGCCTTTTATGTTTTTATAATGTTTTCTTGGAAAAGATTGCCAGAATTTGTTAATGCCTTCGAAGCTATTTTTTTCCCAAGTAACAATTTTTGGTTGCACTTGCTTGTTGCTTGATAAGTAGGCACTTAGCTTGTACAAACAAGTTACAATAAAATCATATTGTTGATGATTTTTATTTATCCAATTTTTTAAGGTTGAATAGGAGCCGTAGTCATACAAATAAGATTTTATAGATACTCTTCTGGGGATTTTCTGACCTAGTTTAGTGTTAAGAAATGTACAACCTTTTGTAAAAGCAGGATGATTAAAAGTGTCAATGCTTAAAACTTTAACTCTTGGATCTAGTTCAAAATAAGAATTTTCGTTTTTTATTAATAGTAGTACAGTGACATTATAATCATTGACCAACTCATTCATTAAGTTGACTAATGTCTTGGTTACCCCACCAGGTTTGAACAACCTGTAATATATGAAGAGTAGGTTTTTTTTATGTTCCATGATTAATTAATTGGTGAAAAACTGAAGCTATTTTTTTGTAGTTATCATTAGTGCTATATTCCGCTTCTATTCCTAGTCTTCCATTGTTTCCTAGTTCTGATGTAATTAATTGGTTTTGATAAAAGTACATTAAAGAGTCAAACCATTGATCATCGGTTATTGCGGATGCACCACAATTGTATTTGTCCAGAATTTCTTTGTTAAGACCAACAGGAGAAACAATAACAGCTTTGTGTAAAGCCATGTATTGTAACATTTTAAAACTACATTTTCCTTTTTCCCAATTGGTATTGTCAAGTGGCATAAGGCCGATAGATATTTTGTCTAAGTCGTTGATGTATTTGCTTTCGTCCCAATATATTAGGTTGCATTTTTTTGTAAAAATGCCTTCAAAATCAGTTAGTTTATCCGAAATAATAAGGAGTTCGCTATTGGTTTGTTCTAAAAATTTATTTATAGGATCCTTTATTTTTATAAGATACTTATTGGTGTAAGGAGAGCCAATCCAACCAATCGTAAAATTGCTAATCTTAGTTTGATTTTTTGGATATAATTCTAAATTAATGGAGGTTGGTATTACATCAATTGGAATATTTTTAATTTTAAGAATTTCGTCCTTAAGAAAATTATTTCCCACAAATAAATGCGTGGCATGGGTTAAAGTATATTTGAAGTTTTTGTTAGAATTATAAAATATTGCATCGTCAATATCCTGTACTATTGGAGCTTTTGCCATGGATAAATCGATTTCCTCTATACAATATTTATTGATCCATATGAGATCTGCCTCTTTTAGTAAAGAATTTAATTTTCTTTTTTGAAGATAGCTGCCTAAAAAATAGATACCTGAAACTTTAAAAAAATAATGGAAAAAAAGATTTTTTGAAAATTCGGGGTAAAATATAGTTTTTAAATTAAATTCCGTAATGTCCCAAGAGTCTTTTTTTAGAAGGTTATAATATTGTCGAACTCTAAAATTAGAAGAAGGATTCTCCTTACCACCCAAGGTTAGTGTTAGTAGTTTTTTCATGTAATCATCTCGTTTTGGCATAAATCAACGTTAAAGGATAGATTAAGGTTGACAGAATTTTAAAATTAGTAATTCCTTTGTTAATGTCGCTAAGATTTTTATTATTTATTAATGAATAAGTTTGATAACCTACAAGATTTTTTATTAATGTTTTCGGATAATTTTTAAGTTGCTTATGATAACAGTTAAGAAAAGAGCGATAGCCTTCCATTAATCCAAAGGTGTTTTTCCCTATCCATCTCGTGTTAGAAACAGATTGTTGATCAGCTTCATCCAAATGATAATTACGCACGATTTTGTTGATGAATCTAGTTTTAATACCTTCAGAGTCGTAGATGTTGAAAAATACGGTCTGCGGAATATAACCTTTGCCTCTGTATTTTTCGTAATCGAATTTATCTAAATAACGGTGATATGTTTTGGTAAAAAAGATGCCGTTTTTGTCACCTCTCACTTTGTACTTATAACGCATATCGAAGATAGAACCGTCAAATTCTATAGGGAATTTAACACCTACAATGTTACCGTTTTCATCTGCGGAATGTCCAATAATGCCGATATAATCATCTTGATTTTTAATTTTATCGGATTCTTCAACAAGGATTTCCATTGAGTTTTTTGGATAAGTATCATCCGAGTCCAAGATCATAAAGTATGGACTTGTAACTTTTTTGATACCCTCAAAAACAGTGATGAATTTGTGCTGATTTTCATTCCAAAAATAGTCGATATCGATGATGTTTTCGTTTTTAAACAGTTCTACCAATTCTTTAGTTCCATCAGTTGATCCATCATCCATAATAATCCATTTGAAGTCCTTAAAGCTTTGTTGTTTTAAAGATTCATAAGTTCTAGTAATGGTGTGCGCACGATTGTATGTTGGCGTAACAACCGTAATTTTAGGACTGTTCATTTTGTAGTTTCAATTGGTATTGCTGTTCAAAAACTTCGCTTACTTGTCGATAGATTTCTTTTTCATTGAATTTTTCATATGCTTTTTCAGTAGCATCATAGATTTTGTCAACTAAATCAGGATTTGTCATAAAATCTTTCATAGCATTGTACATATCCTTTTCATCATAGTTGATCAAAATGCCATCTATGCCGTCATCTATCATTTCTGAAATACCACCAACATTGGTTGATATAATTGGTTTTCTCATAGCCATTACTTCGCCAATCACAAGTGGGTAAGATTCTGATTGTGAGGGAAGAATGAAGAAGTCCGAAGCTTTGATGTATGGGTATGGATTAGTCTGCGAGTCAAGCAACAAAAATGTGTTGTCAACACCGAGTTCTTTACGCTGACTGATGAGATTTTCCATTTCGTTGCCACCACCAATGACAGCGATAACATGTGGAAAGCCGTCTTCTAATAATTGTTTGTGCACTTTCATCAAAGCATGATAACCTTTGCGATGGTGTAGCCTTCCCATTGATGAAAACACAGGATAATCTGTGTTAAAAGAATGATTAAACAAAGTCGCTTTTTTAAGAACTTCATCCACTTTTATCACGTTATAAATAACAGTACTTTTTGGATATTTAACTTGGTAAAGATCATCGATAACTTGTCTGGTTTGTTTGGAGCCAAAAATCATGAAATCAAATTTTTTCATTTTTTCGATTCTGCTCATAACGCGTTGTTGGTCTTTGTCATAACCAACGTCGGTGTGGAACCAGCCTATTTTTCTAGATTTTTTGTTAGGCGAATTTAATACCATGTCAAATTCTGTGTAACCTGGTGCAACTTCGATATCGTAGTTCTCTAGACCTTTTACTTTATATAAAAAAGCAGGAAATTTATCATAAATCTCCAACTTCAAACGACGGAAAGCCAATTGCAATTTTTGGATAAAGGGATTTGAACTCATTTGTTCTTTACCTTTTTCCACAACGATAAGTTTGATATTTTTGGGAATATCTTTCACCAATTCGCCTTGATACAAGTTCAGCATCAAGGTAAAATCAAATTTATCATTAGGAAGGTTTCTAAGCAAGTCTAAAACCACACGTGGGACACCACCCATCTCAAGCGATCTTAGCCTAAATAAGACTTTAATTTTTTTCATTGTGTGTTATGCGTCAACAAAGATAGTATTTTATGAAATTGTTTTTTAACTATACATCAAACATTATTTTCTAGATTCGATAAATGGAGAAATTTTATAGTTTATTTACGTTGATTTTGTAGGCTTTTACTATGTACTACCTTACAATGGTATTTAATTTTGAATTGTGCTAAGAAGTGGTGGAAACAAGTTAAATTTTTATATTTGCCAATATTAACCAAATATTAATGAAAAAAAATAGACTTAACATAATCGGTTTGATATTGTTATTTCTCGCTTTATTGGCAACGTACTTGTTTTTGAACATTAAGACAAATACTTATCCTTGGAAAAATAATATACAGATTGCTAGACACAGCGTAGACTATGTTTTGGGTTTTGCATCGCTATGTGTTTTTTTAGCAGTGATATTGAAGATTAATAAATATCTACGTATAGTCGTGTATTTTTTTGTCATAATTATGTTTGTTAATATCATGGCTTCTGCTAGTGGTTTTTTTATCTACAAAGAAAACTTTACAAAAGAGATGGCTTACAGTACATTGTCAACAAGTTTTCGAGAGGTTAGTAGTATACAATCAACATTGGGTTTTCCACTTTTTTTTAGTGTTTTATATACATTGCTATTTGCTTTTCTAATAGAGAAACTGAGTAAAATAATAAAAGTGAATTTTGTTAGTATTTTAGCTAGTACTATTTGGGTTATTTTACCAATTGTATGGGTATGCAAGGAAAAATATGATATTGAAAAGTATAGGAAATCTCACCCAGGCTATGGTGTTCATTTTGTTGAGCCAAAATTTGTTTTTCAGACTATGAATTCTTTTTACGGAGGGTTTGATTATTTGATGAAGATTAGATCAATTAAGAATTTTAAAGCGGATTTTTCTTCTATTTCTAAGATTGAGAAATTCCAAGATGATGAGATAGATAAAATTATCGTGGTACTTGGAGAGTCTGCACGCGTCCAAAACATGTCGTTGTATGGTTATGGGAGAGCAACTACACCGGAGGCGGATAAAGAACGCCAAAATATGTTCGTGTACAACAATGCTGTTTCTCCGGCCTTTGTTACTTATCAAGCGGTACCATTAACGCTCAGTAATATTTCTATGGATAATTATGCTGAGAGTAATTTTAGCCAAATAGCGGACAATATAATTAGTGTTGGGCAAAACTTTAATAGAAAAAGCTATTGGATTACTGGGACAAAGTCGGAAGAGGAGTATCTTTTAACATATAACGCAAACCAGTTGATTGAAACTAAAGCTATGTATGATGAAGAAATGTTACCACATTTTCGCAAATTATTGAATAAGAAAGAAAAACAGCTAATAGTTTTGCATTTATTGGGCTCTCATTCTGACGCTAAAAATAATTATCCAAAGTCTCATAATGTATTTAAGAAAGATAATACCGTAGATGCATATGATAACTCAATAACCTATAGCGATTATTTGTTAGGACAAATATTTAGTGATTTGAAAGGGACTAATAGCGCGTTGCTATATTATTCTGATCACGGACAAGCTCATAGCAATGATAAGTTTTTTCACTCGCAATCTAAAAGTGCTAACAGGGTGCCTCTATTTATGTGGTATGGGGATAAAGTCCCAACATCGATGCGTGAGATCGGAGTTGAAAATAAAGAAACCTCAACCAAAATTGTGTATAGTCTTGTTCTTAGGTTAATGGGTCTAGAAAATTCAAAAACCGAAGCATACCAACCTGCGAAGTTTTTAAAAGATGGTGAGGTGGTGTTTTTTAATCAATTAAAAGAATAATTATGAACGGATTATTCACTAAAACAGAAACGACATTTTTTAAAGGAATCGGAATACTAATGATTGTAATTCATAATTTTTTCCATTCGAGAAAGGGTTTTGGTATTGAAAATGAATCCAGTTTTTCGACCGATAATGTTGCTGTGTTTTTAAAGCAATTAACAAGTTTGAGTTTTGAAGATGGCTTTGCTGCTTTTTTTGGATTTCTTGGACATTACGGCGTTCAAATATTTATATTTTTTAGTGCTTATGGTCTCTGCATACAATATCAAAAGAAAACCGTAAGCGATATTAAGTTTGTTTTTCAAAGACTTAAGAAAATATACTTTTTAATGTTTTTTGGTATCGCATTTTGCGTTGCAGTTACGTGGTTGCAAGGTACACCGATGTCAGCTTATGAAATTCTGAAGAAGAGTTTTTTGCTTGGTACTACGATTAGTAGCTTTACAGAATGGTACTTATATGGGATGTTTACGGGACCATTTTGGTTTTTTGCATTAATGATACAACTGTATATACTATTTCCGATTATCTATAAAGTAGTGACACGTTTTCCGTTTAGCAAGATTTGGATTCCATTTGTAGTTAGTTTTTCAATAATCTATGTGGGGTATTTTTTGACTAAATCTAGCCATATCACGGTGTTGGGAAGTATTATCGGACACCTACCAGAAGTAATTTTAGGAATTTGCTTGGCACATTTTAAAATTAGGAAATTTAATAGTTGGTTGGTTCTTGCTGCTACAATTGTGTTTGGGTTATCGCAGTTTTTTGAGGTGTTTTTTCCACTTAGTTTCTTGGCTGTTTCAGTATTGTTGATTCAGCTGTTTTCATGGTTAAGCGGTTCTAGTCCAACGATGCTGAAAAGAATAATAATTTTCTTCGGAGAAATTTCAATGATTTTGTTTGTCGTTAATGGGAAATTTCGATTTATAGATATTTTCTCCAACTTTAGTCTGCTACAGTTTTCCTACTATATGCCATTATTAATAGGGCTAAGTTATGTTTTGTACTTGGTATACAACTATTTAACAAAGGCTCTTAAGATATAGCTAATCATTGACTTGAGCTCCTAGATCTCTATACTGTGATTTGAATTTTTCGGACCATTTTGCCCATTCTTGATATTGAGCATTAGGATGATTAGCTTGGTCTAGAAATCTTTTGATATAATCGTCAGAAAAATCTTTAGGAAAATTTTCCATGGGATCAAATTGATCGTTATACCAAGCTTCATTTAGGATAAAGTTCATTCTGTTGACATCAAAATTATTACCATACTCATGGTAAGATCCAGTTGCTGAAGATTTAAAAGTTGTTTTCAAATGTTCGACATTGGTTCTTGCGAACGTTGCCTTTTTATTGTGGTGATACCATGTAGCAGCATTTCTAAGTTGTTGTTTTTCATCAACTTTTCCTACAGCATCTTTCCAGATAGCTAACCAATAATCTTTTTGATACAATCCCATCAGGATAGAGTTGATCACCCAATACTTTTTCTTCGTATTGTTGTCAACAAGTCCCATTTTATATAATATTGTGAATGTTTTAAAACGGTTGTAGAAGAATAAATTCATAAAAAATTTGTTCCCAGTAATCATTTTTTGCGGAATAGTTGACACAACCGATGGAGTTAGGTTCTTTACATCACAATATTTGTCATCATTAGGGTTTCCTAACCAGCCAAGTCTTAATAGTGGAATTTTATGAGATTTCATCTCGTCAACCATTTCGTCAATGTTAATAGGAGTACTAACCCAGACGTCATCTTCGGTCACGAGAACGTAGTCGGATGATTTTTTTACTTCGTTGATCCACAATTGAGTAGGGATAGAAAAACCATCAATTTTTTCACCCTTTTTTATGTTATTATCAATTGCTTGGATTTTATTATTGTACTGTTCAGATTTAACTATGTCAATGTTGGGATATATAGACGCAATTTTTTCTAAATACTGTTGAGGTGTACCATCGTCAACAACTTTAATCCTATAATGGCCAGTCACATTCTGTAAAATCGATCTTATACAACGATCAAGATAGTGCGGTCTGTTAAAAGATTTAATAATAATATCAGTCATCCTTAGTTGATTAGTTTTATCAATTGTTTTTTAATTTTCGAAGGCAATTTATCAGCTAATTGATATTTTAGGATACTTTGACTCGGATATTGAGACTTTATCTTTTTTAGAAGAATTTCGGTTTCTTTTTTTGTGTTAAATGTTATTGATGATTGCAATGCAAAAAGCAAGTCCGAAAGTTTATTTTTATAATCTGATTCCAAAATTTTTAAAAAATCTTCAGGATCAAAATTATCATAAGAATCTTGCCTCTTTGTAATACGTTCCTGATAAAAACTTCTTATTTTTTCAACAAAAAGCCATCGTTCAAATTTTGATTTTTTTCGAGAAACAGAAGTGTCAAGGATTCTGTATTTTAATAAAACATCACTTAAGTTTGCAAGTTTTTTACCGTCAAGAATCATGTTGAAATACATGTCGTAGTCTTCACAAAAACGCGCTTTATCTCTGTATCCTTTAGTCGACTCTTTTCGAAACATAATAACAGGATGATACAAGGAGATTTTTTTTGGCATTCGTTTTACAATGTCATCATGTTTCTCTATTGCTGTCCACGTTTCTATATGTTCGTCACTTTCAGTAATTAGTTCGATACTTGCACCAACGATGTCAATATTAGGATGGTTTTCTAAAAAATTATATTGCTTTTCGAATCTCGTTAAGTCGGCAATGTCGTCTGCGTCCATTCGTGCAATATACTTTGCTCTTGCATTTTGCAGACCAATGTTTAGATTCTCAATAAATCCAGCGTTGCCTTTGTTTTGATCTTTTTTTATTATTCTTATTCTAGAATCATTGGATGCATAATTTTCTAAAATCTGCAATGTATTATCTGTCGAACAATCTTCGATGATAATAAATTCAAAATCTTTAAAAGTTTGATTAATGATAGATTCGACGGCTTTTTCTAGATATACTTCAGCATTGTAAACCGACATTACCACAGAAATAAGAGGCTGCATATTATTGTCCATTAGAAAAAGTTTTGTGTTCTTGGTTATTAACGATTATCGAATTGGCAGGAACATCTTTGTGAACAACGCATCCCGCGCCAATAATTGTATTTTCGCCTATTGTTACACCTTTTAGTACAATAACATTGCTGCCTAACCAACAATTTTTCCCAATTTTTATGGATCCAAGTGTAAATTTTTGATGCTCAACTACGAAGCTCGATTCTGTATGATATTCGTGGTTGTGATCGTAGAGCTTAACAGATTCTCCGAACAAAGTATTTTCTCCAATTTCAATACTATCAAGACAATTTATGGAACAGTTATTATTAAAAAACACATTGTTTTCAATTTTTAAACTAGCATTTTTTCCGACCAAAAAATGGCAGTTGTCTCTTACATTAATATCCTTACCAAAGCTTATACTTTTGTAACCATTGTAAAATTTGAAATCACAAAAATTACCAATCTTCATGTTGGTATTTTGGTGTTTTGATAGCTCTTTTAGGTTAGCTTTTTTTAAAATTTTGAGAATTATTTTTGCTAAAAAACTCATCATCTTTTGTTTGTGTTGTCCAAAGATACTGCTTTCCAAAATAAAATGATAATTTTGCAGATAATGAATAACATGAATGACAAAAAAGTAACGATTTCGATACCAATTTTCAAATGTGAAAGTTTTATTATCAAGACGTTGGAGTCAGTAAAATCGCAAACATATCCTAATATTGAAGTTATTTTAGTAAATGATAAAACTCCCGATAATAGTGCAATCTTGGTTTTGGATTTTATTAAAAAGCATCAGCTTAAAAATTGGAAGCTTGTTGAGTTATCCGAGAATTCTGGACTTTCTGTTGTTCGAAATAAAGGGATTGATGAGGCGACAGGCAATTACATTTTCTTTTTGGATAGTGATGATACTTTGGAGGCATCAGCTATTGCTGATTTTGTAGAAAGAGCAAAAGTGACAAACGCGGAAGTCGTTGTTGGTGAGGTCAAAGGGATTAAATTGCCAGAGTACCAAGAAGTAGATGTTTTCCCTTTAAGAGTTAAAGAAGATATGCTAAAAGGTAACGATGTTATTCTTAAATGCTTGGTAGATGGCGGATTTCCTGTGTCGAGTTGGAACAAGTTGATACGACTTGACTTTCTTAAAAGTAATAAAATTTATTTTACAAAAGGTTTGTACGCACAAGATTCTCTCCATACATTCGAAATGGCATTAAAACTCACTAAAATTGCTTTTTTAAGAAAGAAAACCTATAATTACTATTTGCACTCGGAATCTGTTATTCATAACCGAAAAAAAGTGCATTTTGACAATTGGATCACAATTGCTAATAAACTTAACGATTATTATTTATCGGAAAAAGTAGCTTCGCGAAAATTACAAATTCTAAAATACTTACTCAATTTTAAAGCAATGACTTTATTGATGAATTGGAAGGCTCAAAAAAATGAAGAATTGTGGAAGCATAGCTATAAAGCTTATGCTAAACTTAAAGGGCTAAACTTATCTCATTATTTTTCTTCAGAGTTTTCTTCCAAACAGAAAAAAGAAAATTTTTACATTTCTCTTCCAACAAACCTTGGATATAAATTATTCCGAAAACGTTTTGGAGACTAAAATAAAAAAAAGGCATCAAATGAATTTGATGCCTTTTTTCTTACAATCTTTTTATATTTTGCTCGAGAGCAAGCTTTCCTTTGACGTCATAGATGACACCATTTTCTTTAAGAAGATTATTTAAATTTAAATTTTCAAATTCGTTATGAGAAACGGCTAATACTATTGCGTCAAATTTCTCTTGTGGAAGTTGGTTAGATGTGTCGAGGTTATACTCATGCTTAACTTCACTTGGGTTAGCCCAAGGGTCATAAACATTAACTTTAATATTGTAATCTTCTAGATTTTTGATAACATCAACAACCTTCGTGTTTCTAACGTCAGGACAGTTTTCTTTAAATGTGAAACCTAATACTAAAACATTGGATTGGTTAACTTTAATATCATTTTTCAACATTTGTTTAACAACTTCACTTGCTACATAATGTCCCATAGAATCGTTCATGCGACGACCAGCCAAGATGATTTCTGGATGATAACCATATTCTTGAGCTTTTTGGGCAAGATAATAAGGATCTACGCCTATACAGTGCCCTCCAACCAATCCAGGTTTGAAGGGCAGGAAGTTCCATTTTGTGCCAGCTGCAGCAAGAACATCATGCGTGTCGATGTCCATTAAATTAAATATTTTTGCTAATTCATTAACGAAAGCAATATTAATGTCACGTTGCGAGTTTTCGATAACTTTAGCCGCTTCAGCAACTTTAATAGTTGGCGCAAGATGTGTTCCTGCAGTAATTACAGATTTATAAATATCATCAACGATTTTTCCAATTTCGGGGTTAGAGCCAGAAGTTACTTTTAAGATTTTCTCAACCGTATGTTCTTTATCTCCAGGATTGATGCGCTCTGGCGAATAACCCGCAAAGAAATCTTCATTAAATTTTAAGCCTGAATTTTTTTCTAAAACAGGAATACACTCTTCCTCAGTAACACCAGGATAAACTGTGGATTCGTAAATTACGATATCGCCTTTTTTTAAAACTTTAGCAACGGTTTCGCTGGCTTTGTAAAGCGGTGTTAGATCTGGACGGTTATTCTTGTCAACAGGCGTTGGGACTGTAACAATGTAGATGTTAGAATCCGCAATGTCATTAAGCTCGTTAGAGCAAAAAAGACCTTTGTTTGTTGCGGTTGGATTGTGGTCAACAATGGCGCTTTTCAGAACATTATTTTCGACTTCCAAGGTTGAGTCGATACCTTGGCGAAGTTCTGAGATTCTTGCTTGATTAATATCGAAACCAACCACGGGATATTTGGTTGCAAAAAGTCTTGCTAATGGTAGGCCTACATAACCAAGTCCAATAATAGATATTTTGTGAGTCATTGTGTTATTTTAGATTTTCCCAATACCATTTAACAGCTTCTTTTAAGCCATCTTTCATAGAAAATTGAGGTTGGTAATTTAATAAATTTTTTGCTTTATCAATACTAGCTAATGAATGTGGAACGTCTCCTTTTCGGTAATCTCCATAAATGATATCTACATCCGCAATTTTTGAATCAAATTCGGATAGGTATTCTTTTAAGTATTTAACCAAATCATTAAGCGTTGTTCTTTCACCAAAAGCTGTGTTATAGACTTGATTGTAAGCGTCTTTGTTATCAGACGTTATTGCCAAAAGATTCATTTGGATTACGTTGTCAATATATGTGAAGTCACGAGAATACTCGCCACCACCATTGATAGTTGGAGATTCGTTATTCATAAATTGCATCACAAATTTTGGAATAACTGCTGCGTATGCACCGCCAGGGTTTTGCTTTCTTCCAAATACGTTAAAATATCTTAAGCCAATGGTATCGAAATCATAAGTTTTTTTGAAAACATCGGCATAAAGTTCGTTAACATATTTTGTAATAGCATAAGGAGAAAGAGGTTTCCCGATACGATCTTCAACTTTGGGAAGTGCTTCCGAGTCTCCGTAAGTTGAAGAGCTTGCCGCATAAACCATGCGCTTGACACCAGCATCTCGTGCAGCGACAAGCATGTTTAGAAAGCCACCAACATTAACATCATTACTTGTGATCGGATCGTTGATGGATCTTGGCACAGAGCCTAAAGCTGCTTGGTGAAGGACAAAGTCTTTGTTTTCGCAAGCTTTTTTACAAGTTTCTAGATCGCGGATATCGCCTTCTATTAATGTAAAATTAGGATGGTTTTTGATAGCTTCGAGGTTCTCACGACGCCCAGTAGAAAAATTATCAAGACATGTTACATTGACATTGTTTTCTAGTAAAACCTCGCAAAGGTTAGAGCCGATAAAACCAGCGCCACCAGTGACAAGTATATTTTTATTTTCGAGTTGAGGTTTGAAATTCATTTGTATTTTTAAATGTAATTGTAGATGCAAATTTACGTTCTCTTTGTTTTAAAATTAATATTATCTTATAATTAAATATTATTTTTTTAAAAGCCAATTTTTTTAAGAAGTTTCTTTTTACAATAATTCACTATATATTTTAAAGGAATTTGGTCAAGAATCATATCTTCATTAAATATTTTATTGTGATGCACTAAGTGATTTATAGTTGTTTTTGAGTCCTTATTTTCGATAAACTGCTTAACTATTGCATAGGAATTCACCAATTGAGAGTAGAAATGTTTGTGCTCCGCAAGCCAATTTCCTTCGTAATAATGTACTACATAATTAGCAGGTATGTTAGCTGAAAAGTAGTTAGAGGGGTATAAGGTTATACCTTCTTTTAGGTTTTGGATAATATCTTTAGAGGGGTCTGCACCATATTTATTTATGAGGATGTTGTTAAAAGTTTCGGTGCTTATAACTAATTGGTATTCAGGTTTTTCATCGTAGAATTTCTGCATGTCTTCAACGAAGGGGTGGTTCGGCTCTGCTCCAAAAAAGGCAGAAAATGGCTTGTTGGCCATTTCGAAGCCGCAGATGGCACGAGTGTCTAGTAAGTCATTTAGAGACTTGCGGACTTCCATATCGGTATCGAGGTTAAAGCCTCCATATTTATTAACTGCCCAAACTCTAGCATAATCTGCAACGAAAACCCCATTTTTTTTTTTCGTAAGCGCCTTTTACAAAGGGGTTTATATTAATGTCGAATGTATCCTCATTCCACTCCATAAACTCGTAATCGGGGAGGTGTTTTTTCCAGCTCGCAATACATTTTTGACCAAGCTCTGACTTTGGATTTTTTCCAAACCAGCAATAGTGAATAATTTTTGGAATCATTTATTTGTGATTATTGTTTTATTATTGTTTTGAAGAGGCTTTCCCATGTTTCCATAATAGGCGCTACTTTATAGTTAAAAGATTTTTTTCTATTGGCCAAACCAAATTTAGAACGAAGATCTGGATTCTCAATAAGTTCGCAAATGTGCTCTGCTGTCTTATCAATATCGCCAACAGGGGTTAAATACCCATTGGTTTCATTTTTAACAAGATCGCTTGGACCACATTGACAGTTGTAAGAAACAATCGGTAGCCCAAAATGCATCGCTTCAATCAAGACTAAAGGGAGACCTTCGAATCGAGAAGTCATGACATAGATACTTGCATCTAGATACTCTTTATGAACATCAGGTTTTGGCTTTATTATACAAATATTATTTTCTAAATCATTTTTTTTAATAAAATTTCTAATAGCCGTTTCTTGTTCACCATCACCCACAATTTTTAGTGTCCAGTCAGGATGTTGTTTTACTACTTTATCCCAAATGCGAACTAAATAATCAAATCCTTTTTGGTGATGAAATCTTCCTATTGCTAGGACGTTTTTGGATTTAACTTCACTGATTTGATTAGTTTCTAATGTTATAGGATTAGATATATGGTAAAGATTTTTGAAATGTCTTTCCCAACTAATCATGTCTTGTTTTGTTAATAATACAAATGCATCTAGACCAGAAATAGAATTAATATAATTACGTCTTGCGAAAAGGTCCAGGATATCTTTAGGATGTCGTACCTTCCCAAAGTTTTTGAGTGCTGATAAAGGAGATTTGTTAAATGCAAAGTGAAATTCACCTATTTTTTTGCTAGCATCTTTTAACTTGTATAAAAACTTATGCTCCAAGCCAAATGTAGTTGTAATGACAATGTCTTGAGGTTTTTTTTCTAAAAAATCCTCTATATGGTGTCTTAAAGTTTTTAAAAAAAGATATTCTTCTTTTTTCTTTTTAAAAAAACTTCCCTCAAAATTTGTATTTCGACTTATATCAAAATGCATTTGCTTAACCAAGGGTGATAATGGGAAAAATATTCCTTTATCGAATTGAGAGTAAGTAATTATACTGACTTCATGTCCCATAACATCAGCTAAATAGTTCATTTTTAAAGTTAAAACCCTTGAGATACCACCGGGATTGTGCAAGGACGGATAGATATAGGTTATTTTCATCTTTGATTATAATATTTTTTAACAATATTTTTAAGATATTGACTTCTATTTAGCTCCTTGAATTGATAGGTTAACATACTAACATCTATAGAGTAATGTTCACCTTTATTTTCGAAATGCTTTATAGCTTGTGTTGCTAATTCTTCCTCTAAAATTTCTACAACTTCGGCGATATGAAAATTCTCTGGATAGGCGAGATTAAGTATCTGATTATATTTTTTCTTTGTAATGTAATCTAATGTAATTTGTTTAATGTCTTCTACATCAATTAGATTTCTAGTAGCATTTTTATGTATATTGATAGGGTTTTTAGATGCAATTTGTCGATGCAGATAATTGACTAATAAATGTGGGTTGCCTCCTTTACCAACAGCATTACTAACCCTAAGAATTAAATAATTAGAAGCGTTTTGCTTAATAATCTCTTCCATATGTAATTTGTGAAGAACATAAGGACTATTGTATTTTGACGAATCATAGATAGAACATGTACTGAAGTACACAAATAATTTGTCTGTATTATTTTGTAAGACTTCGGTAACTAGTGTATTTTCTCTATCAAAGTTCGCCTTCGATGTTTCAGATGAATTAGAAACACCAGATGCGAAAAAGACGACGTCATGGCGGTCACAATCGGAAAATAATGAAGCAATTAAACCCTTACCTACTATCATAATATATTATTTGAAAAATCTTTTGAATAGCACTATCAAAGATAAGAAAAATGAAACGCCTCGGAACTTTTGAATCCAAGAGGATCTAATGTCATTAAGTTGGAAATCCCAGTAAGCATTAAGCGCTGATAATTTGTTTTTGAGAGGTATATCCTCTTTACTTAGTTCCTTGAAGAACAACGAGGCGCCTTGTGGAGATTTTTTGAGCATTTGCCACGATTTAGCAGTGAGACCATCTTCGAGATAATCTGCAAAGTAGATTGGGTCATCAATGTACAAGGTTTTATATTTTTTGCCAATTTGGCGATATACATAGGATTCTCGAAAAAATTTTTCGCCTTCGAAACGAGGATAGGGAAATTGCTTTTGGATGTTTGTTTTGAAAGCGGTTGCAAAATCTCCCGTGATACCTTCTTTATATACCAAATCATTATGAGTTAACAACATTTCGTGCTCGCGAAGTGGTTTGGAATATATGATTTCTCCATTTTTTTTTATAGATCGATATCCGATGGCAACGCCTGCAATATCTTTATTGTGCTGTATTGTCCTGTACTTACTTAGCAGTACTTCTATTGCATTCTCAGACAAATGGTCGTCACTATCAACAATAAAGAACAAGCTTCCAGTTGCTTCTTGTAATCCATAATTAATTGCAATGTGTTTGCCTTCGTTATTCTTTTTGAAATATTTAATTGGAAAACTACATTCCGTTTTAAAATCTTGGATTAAGCTTTCTGTGTCATCAGTAGAGCCGTCATCAACAATTAACCATTCAAAATCTTTGCATGTCTGTTCTTCCAATGATCTATATAGTATTGGCAAGATGTAAGCGCGATTAAAGGTTGGTGTAAATATGGTTATCATTAAGTCTTATATATATTGTCCAAACATAGTATTTTTTTTGTACATTTTTGCTTGTATTAAACTATCTAACGCATTTCTGTTTTTACTCATTAACTTAATAATACTGGGAAATTTTTTGTAATTAGAATCAAGTAAGAAATATTTTGATATTTTGATATAATCAAACTTAAATAAATAGTTATAAAAAAATCCATTTAGCCTTGAGTTTAGAAAACCAATTTTGATGTTCGAAGAGTGTCGCATAGCGACTTGTGAAGCCATATATACGAATAGGTAATTTCTGTTTTTTTCTTCTATGCTGTTGTAGATCTCAGGATATTTGGAAGGAAAGTAATTGTCAAAATTGACTTTCCGAAAGCATTCGTCCAGTGTATCTAACCATAATTTAATAAAATGGTTTTTTGGAGAAGTTATCAAAAACCAAGATTCGGTAATTGGATAGTTGGAATCATTATTGTGACCATCTCCACGAAAACATAAAAGATCAAGATTATAAGATTCTTTTTGCTCTATATAAGTGGATAACGATGTGTTTAGAAAAACAGAAGCATCTAACCAAATTCCTCCATATAGATACAGAAGCTTCAACCTAATAATATCACTGATGTTTGCAATATTTTTATTGTAGTAATCATCAAATCTGAAATCTGGTAAAAAGGTATTTAGGTTACTATGGTTAACAATATTTATTTTAAAATCTGGGTTGTTTTTTCTCCATGAAGCCACACAAATCTGAACCGATTTTGGGATCTCATTATCGTGCCAATAGGTCCATATACTAGTCGGAGTTTCTTTTTGATATTCTGTATTTTCAGATTCGCAAGAATTCTCCCAAATGTCAAGTTGATCAGTGGTTGAGCTTATATCGAAATTTTTGTTTCTGTAAAGAAGTTTGTTCAAATAATTTTTCATTATTTCTTTTTCAGACTATTTAATATTAAATATCGCGCATATCGAAACGGAAATTTAGACAAAATTTGTATTTGGGCTTTCTTGTCGAAAATTGTTTTTTTGTCTAGATATTCTCTCAGTATCCAAGAGTGTTTTGATAAGTTCCAACTGAGGTTATATTTTTTTTGAACATATTTAATAATAAAAAAATACTCACCGAATCTTTTAATCTCTTTATCTGGATTTTTGATTGATCTGGTTGTATTTTGATGTTGACGGAATTTGTTAAGAGCTTCTGCAGAGTATGCTATTTTCCCTTGTTCTGCTAGCTTTACCCAAAAGTACCAGTCGCCAGCATATTTCATATTCGATATGTCTGTAAAGATATTTTCGTTGACATACTTTTTATTTATCAAAACCGCACTGGCGTTAGGAACAATGTTTTTGAAGAATAAATAATTTCTAATTTCCTCTTTTCCGTCATTAATAAAACTTTCTTCCATCCAATTTCTTTTGCCTAGATCATTGAACCACGACATGCTTTCCATGATTTGTGAATGACTATCAATTTTTACGGATCTACAGAAAGAAAATGTAACAGCGTCATCGGAATCTAAGGCTAGTACTAACGTGCGAAGTAGGCTAGGATCAGCTACGTCATCACTTTCTGCTATCCAAATGTATTTTCCTTTGGCTATCCCAAATCCTTTTTTCCATTGTCTAAAAGTTGACCCAGAGTTAGTTTCGTTATATATGATTTGCGACACTTTGGGATGATTACGATATTGCTCGATTACATTTTTGCTATTATCTGTTGATTGATCATCCAAAATGATGACTTCAATATCTTGAAAGCTTTGCTCTAATACACTATCTATTCGCTCCTGTAAATATAGCGAATGGTTATAGTTGGGGATAATAACAGAAACTTGTGGCATTGTGTGATATGTGAAAAGAGTTGTCGGAATAATTGTTGTTTGGTGTAAATCAGATAGTTGTTTGTAAAATGTTTCCCTGTTTTGAGTGTTCTAAAATAACTTACACAAAGTACTTTTGATTGATTTAGTTAATGCGGTATTTATAATTTTTAAAATACGTTTATTGGCTATTTTGTAAAAACTATTTTTTGGATCTTGGATTTTTTATAGGTGTAATATTCGTATATATTTTTTTTAGTTTATTATTTGATAAATAGTTTAACAATGCTTTTTTTCCAAGGTAGGAAACATTGTCGTTTTTGAGGCTCGCCTTTTTGATAACTTTTACTTTGTCGGCTAATGGCAGATTTTCGGTATGTAAATAATGTTGGATGGTATATTTGTGTGTTGTTACTAAGAATTTTTCATTTTCGCCTTCCCAGCTTTTGTCTTCTTTTAGGTCATGGATCTTATGTGTTGTTAAGTTGGCAAGATCATAAAGTTCGTTAAGCTTTGTGCGCCAACTATCGATGTGAAAATTATTGCGAATAATATTGTATTGTTTTTGCGCATAAGCTTCTCTTTCTGATTTGTTAGATATAAGACGATCTACTAAAAGATGCCAATCCTGTACACTTTTTGGGTAAACGATACAATCTGAATCGTTTTCGACAAATAGTTTGAATAACTCCAAAGGTTGATAGTGCAGTACAAAAGGAATTCCCTTCATTGCAGGTTGTAACAAAGCCGTAAAGGACGGTGTAGGAAATCCTTCTAAATAGATATCGGTCTTTTGCTCCAACAATTGTAATTCTTCTGGGCTAATTGTACCATGAAAAATGAGTTGCGGATGTAGGTGCTTTTGGGCGTATTCCGATTGTTCGTTAATTCCGACAATATGTATTAAAACATGTGGATGTCTAGTTACAATTAGTTCAGTCTCTTTAAGAAAGTCATATTTTTCGTTGGGAAGATATTTGTAGTATGTGCCAGTAGTTAGTATATTAATACTTGCAGAGTGCTCATCTATTGAAGTAGATCCTTGCTCTGGAATTGGGATTGGTAAAAATACTTGTTTGCAAGTTATATCCCGTCTTTCACTATCGAAGCTAATATTGCTTTCTCTAATTTGAATAATAATATCAGAAATCGTAACCCCGTTCCAATACACGTGATCTGCATGATTTAGGTAGCTTACTGGTGTGGGTATGTTGGTATCTGATAAAGCAATGTTAGTAACGACCTCATCAGGATGAATATGTAAAACTATTAGATCATAATTGTTGTACAATACTTCTCTTAACAATTGAGAAGATTTGAGAAGATTTTCAGCATTTACACTTAGCAGATCAAGTTGATTGTCTTTTTCTAAATAGCTTTCGCTTACCTCTCTTAATTCGTCAATGGGCTGCCGAATAGATAGTAGGGCATGATGGCTTTTTTGATCATTCTTAATCCAATTATATAATAACTTGCTATGCCCTCCTGTTTTATACACCTGAGAGCAGATATGTAACACACTGAAGTAATCTTTCTTCTCCTTTAATTTTTCATTAACAAAAGGGGAAATATGCTTGCCAAGTAAGTTAAGGTATAGCTCCAGAGATGAGTTTTTATAATAACCAGAAAAATTAAGCCACGCAAAAAAGCTTAGCTTTTTAAGATATTCTGCACAGTCGTTGTAAAGTTGATTATCATACAACGATTTCACAGTTTCTAGACAGGAATTGAAATATTGTTGATTAGCCTCAATACTCATTTTGCAATGTTTTAAAAGATATTATTACTTCTGCTATATTATTTTGTCAAATCATTTTTTTGAAAATAATATAGGTGATTCTAGTCTTACTTAATAAAACTACAAATGCACAAATAAGTGCAAGAACATATTATTCAGTTGTAATTTTTATTAGTTTCAAAGAATATTATCTATTCGCATTTATTTAGCATTTTTATTATAATGTCATTCAAATGCGGTTAGAACAAATTAATCACTGTGATGATTTCTGCAACCTCTTCATTTGTTAAAATTGAAGATATTGGTATACTCAAGACTTCGTTGTGCATATCTTCTGTTATCGGGAAAGAAAGGTGTTGCAACTCACGATAGGCTTCCTGTTGATGAGGCGGAATAGGATAGTGGATGATTGTTTGGATACCTTTTTCTGTCAAATAGCTTTGTAATGCATCTCGCTCTTTAGATCTTAATACAAATACATGCCATACATGTTCATTTTCATCTTTAGGATTTTCTGGTAAAATAATCTTAGGATTATTGATTTCGGATAAAAAGCGTTTCGCAATTACACGTCTTGCCGCATTTTCTTGATCAATATATTTTAGTTTGACATCCAAAACAGCTGCTTGGATTTCGTCTAGTCTAGAGTTGAGACCTTTGTAGATATTCACATATTTTTGGTTAGAGCCGTAATTGGCAATTGCACGAATAGTTTTTGCGAGATCATCATTATTTGTGGTTATAGCTCCAGCGTCTCCAAGTGCTCCAAGGTTTTTTCCAGGATAAAAGCTGAATCCAGCTGCATCCCCAAGATTACCAGACTTAATGCCTTGCCAAGAAGCTCCAATTGCTTGTGCATTGTCTTCAACAATTTTTAAGTTGTATTTTTTAGCAATAGATTTTAATTCATCACTAAAGACAATTCGTCCTTGTAGATGAACTATTAAGATTGCTTTTGTTTTGGATGTAATAGCTGCTTCAACTTTGCTGATGTCTATATTAAAAGTAGCATCTTCTGGCTCCACTAAGATTGGTACTAATCCATTATCAGAAAGTGCTAGTATAGATGCAATATAAGTATTAGCAGGAACAATTACCTCGTCACCCGCCTTCATGATTCCTAACTCTATGTAGGCACGGAAGATTAATCGTAAAGCGTCTAGTCCATTGGCTACACCAATCGCATGCTTTGCCCCAGTATATTTTGCTAGATTGTTTTCGAAGTTTTTAACTTCTTCCCCCATGAGATACCAACCAGAACGAAAAACTTCTAGAAGTTTTTGTTCAATTTCTTGTTGATGGACTAAATTTATCTTCTGAAGGTCAAGGAATTTTATCATTGTGTTTAGAGTTGTTTATTTAGCTTTCAGATAGTTCTGAATTTCTTTTTTTATGTACGCTTTATATTGTTCGGTACCATAATATGAGAGATGATCCGAATCGTAAATATAAGGTTTTTCGTCTTTTGATACTTTTTCAATTGGTAGATTTTGTAGGTCAAAATAGGTATTTTGTAAAATGCCCTTTAATTTTGTATTGCAGTCAGAAGATCGTTGTAAAGATCTTTTAGTTTGGTAGTAATTTATACTATAGGTTTTATTGAGATAGTAATTGGTAGGGAAATCCAAATAGTATCGATCTGTCTGTCCAAGAAAAAAATACGGAATTTTGTATTTTGTAAAGTAGTTCTGGGTAAAACTAATATTTTTCAATAATGTATCATCATGGTACACATTATAGTTTGAGCTGATAATAACCAAATCTATTTTATTAAAGACAGATGGTATGTACTTTTCAAAAATATAGTTAAAGTAAAGACGAGAATTTGGAAATTTCGTGTTAGCATTAAGCATTGGATACGTAGCATCTGCAGTTATCTGGATGAGATTGAATCCACATTCTTTACTTATGTTTTCAAAGGTCTTTGCAAACATACCTGCATGACTATCGCCTAGTAATATTACATTTTTTTGTCCGTTTTTGGAAAACTGATATAAGAAATCTTTGTTAAATGTGTAATAATCTGTTTTGTCAGTGACATGTCTTGTACCAAGATTGTATTGGAGGATTGCATTTTCCTTTTTATATCTTGTTACTGCAAATGCTAGGTTCCCATTTTCGCCCAAATATTTGCTGGGATTAATATTGCTAAGACCAAAGCCAACTACGAAAATGAGTAGAGATCCTGCAACAATATATCTCGATTTTCCACTATAAGATTTTTTTTCTATGAAATGATAGGACAAGGCTGCCAAGACAAATGATAGTGCGATAAAACACAGCTTGAAAGATATACGATGATTAAGTTCGAAAAATAGACTGAAAACGTACAAAGGCCAATGATAGAGATATAGTGAATAAGACAAATCTCCTAGATAGGTAATTATTTTGCTTTTGTATATGTTGTAGTTAGATTGTACACCAATAATAAATGCTGTTGCCAGCACTGGAAAAATAGACTTAATTGAAGGCCAATTAGCAGCATCAGCATTTTTAAAGAAATACACGAAAGTAAGCAACGACAAAATAGTAATGAAGACCTTTGCTTTTGGTTTTATATTATTTAGTTTTTTATCATTTAAAAAAATGATGCCACCAGCAAGCATTTCCCATGCACGTGTATAGGTAATGTAAAAACTATAGCTTTGATCATTAATAGAATGTAAAAGCATTCCTACAAAAGAGGTCAAAGTAAGGACACCAAATATTCCTATGAAAATTTTTGGATGTCTTTTATAGATTTTTTTAAAAGGCAACAAAATTAATGGATATACCATGTAGAACTGCCATTCTACAGATAAAGACCAAGTGTGGAGCAAAAAATTGTTATGTGAAGCTTGGTCAAAATAGCCAATATTGCGATAATAATAGATATTGGAATAGAACAAGCTACTAGAAAACGCACTTTGCAAATATGAAACAAACTGTGTTGGGATAATAAAAAATATTGCGAAACCAAAGAGCAAAATTGTTGCTAGTAACGCAGGGATAATTCGATTGATTCGTCTTTTATAGAATTCTACAATATTAAAGTTATTTTTCTCGAACCCCGTTAAGATAATTTTTGTCATCAAGTAGCCAGAGATTACAAAGAATATATCAACCCCAACAAATCCGCCATTGAAGAATGAAAAATCATAATGAAATAGTATAACAGATATTACTGCAACTACTCGCAAAAAAGAAATATCATAACGGAAATTTTTTGACATAGTTTAAAAGTTGAAATAATTCATTTGTTATAGTGACCTCAAACAGAAACGAGGATGCCAATTTGGAATACTAGATTTTGTTTCGCAGCATATTTTAAGAAATATTATAAAACTAAATACGCGTAGCGACTAGTGTGACAAAAAGGTTAACACAAGAAAAATAGATAAAATCTAAGATTATGGATTCATAATGTAGTTAAAAAAGTAAAATTGTTTATGATGGCTATGAAAAGATTTAATCATTTTCATAGCCATTTTTTAATTTCCAACTTTCAAAGCCTTCTTCTTGCCAAGGCATTCCTCTATCGAAATTGTATGGCCAAGGATAATGACTATCTCCCGTTTCTCTAGATTTTAATTCTCGAATATCTTTAATAAATTTTCCAGGATTTCCTGCAATTAAAGAGTAATCTTCATAAGAACCACCTACTAGAGACTGGGCGCCAACTAAAGAATGCTTGCCGATTTTTGTTTTAGGAAGTAGAACAGTTCCAACTGCAATTTGAGAAAAGTCGCCAATAGTTGCGCCAACGCAAATGTTAGATGGTGGAGTAGGGTCATTCGTTAAAACAACATATGGATATATAAATACAAAATTTCCTATTTTTGATTGCTGCCCTATATGAACATTACTATGGAGCCAGCAGTTATTACCAAACTCTACATAGCCTTGGATATCAGTGACAGTTCCGAGCCTGCAATTATCACCGAACTTAGATTGTTCTCTAACGGTAACACGATGACCAGTTGAAAAGTTTTTGCCAAAAGTTGATCCAGCATATAAGATCGTGTGACTACGTATCATAGATCCTTCTCCAATAATGGTTTCAGGATTTTGGTAGTTGTCTTTATAATAATAATCATTTGTAGGCTCTCCAATAACGCAATCATTGCATATTATAGAGTTATCTCCAATGGTAACATTGTCGTAGATAACGCTATTATCCCCAATCCTTACATTTTTACCAATCCTAGCTTTTGGACTGACAAATACATTTCGGTTATTAAATTTCATCTTAGTGTTTTTTTAAATTCTTCGAAATCCCTAAAATAATCTTCTTCAGTATAATATTGCGAAGCTAAACATAACAAAACTGCACTATGCGTAAAGTGGATGTCACGCCATATTAATTTTGGAAGATAAAGACCTTTTGATGGGTGGTCTAGCACAAATGTTACTTTATTACCTTCGAGATCCTCCGTGTTGAATGTTATAACACCAGAGACTGCGAAAATAACTTGCTCCAAAGCTTTATGGGCATGTCCACCCCTTACAACATCTTGTGGTGTATAATAAGTCCAATAGACCCGCTTTATGTCAAAAGGTATATTTTTTTGAGCTTCGGCAATTGTAATAAACCCTAAACTTGAAGAACCTATTTGATCTAAACTTATGATTTGAGGTTTTTTCATTGCTGAAAATCTATTTTATAATCAAAATTAGGTCTAATAACACCAGGATAGATGTGTGTTTTAACGCCTACTTTTACGTTTTCTACTTCAAAGCCGATAAGATTGTCGATTCCAAATAACAATTCACTTTGGTTTTTACCAAAAATTAATTTAAAATAGTAATTGCCCGTATTTAGCATACTAGGAGGCATGTCAAACTCTACTGTATATATACCAGTTTTCGAATCGTTATTCTCTGTGATTAATTTGCCAACGTGATAAACAACAAGCTCTTCGAAATTTCTTAATTCGAAAGTTGCATCAAGATTAATATTGGGTAAGGCATTATAAAACTTTAACTTAACACGAACACCAGATTCGATATCTAGTAGTTTCCCAGTTATTGGCTTTGCCGAGAATTCTAAAATTCTGATATTGTCATTTCCTACAGCTGTTTCAAAGCTTTCTGCTAAGTAGGTTGTGGAAAGCTCATAGTCTTTTTGATATTCTAGTATTGTTTCAAGAATGTCTCCTTGGTGTGCAATTTGACCATATTTCATTAAGATGCCGTTATTGCAAAGTTCTTTAACCGCAGTCATATTATGGCTTACAAACAAAACGGTTCTACCTTCGCCTTTGGTAACATCTCCCATTTTGCCAAGGCATTTTTTTTGAAACTCAGCATCACCAACTGCTAATACTTCATCAACAATTAAAATTTCGGATTCTAAATGTGCAGCTACAGCAAAAGCGAGGCGCACGTACATCCCTGAAGAGTATCTTTTTACGGGAGTATCAATATATCTTTCGACACCAGCAAAGTCAACAATTTCGTCAAATTTTCTTGTAATTTCTTTCCTTGTCATACCAAGGATAGCACCATTTAGATAGATATTCTCACGCCCCGTCATTTCAGGATGGAAGCCTGTACCTACTTCTAACAAAGATGCAATACGTCCTTTGTATTTAATAGTACCTGTCGTTGGCTTAGTAACTCTAGAAAGCAATTTTAAGAGTGTCGATTTTCCGGCACCATTTCTTCCAATGATACCAACCGCTTGCCCCTGTTCTACTTTAAAGTTAATATCTTTAAGTGCCCAAACGTAATCTGACTCGCCTTTCTGTGTGCGATCGTTAGTTTCGCCAATTTTTAAAAATGGGTCTTCTTTACCTCTTATGTTAGCCCACCAGCGTTTTAGATCATGCTGCAAGGAACCGGTACCTACCTCGCCAAGACGATATTGTTTGGATACATTTTCAATATCTAGAATAATATTTTCACTCATAATTTTTCATCAATTGGTTTACTTAAACGGTGTCCATAAAAGATTTTTCAACCTTGTTGAATATTATGGTTCCTACTGCAAGAATAATAAATATTATGATTGCAGAGTATAATAACATACTAATACTAAAATCACCTACTCCCAAGTAAGCGTATTTGAAACACTCAAAAATTCCGGTCAATGGATTTATATCTGCTATCCACCGATATTTTTCGGGCATTGCAGAAACGGGGTAGACAACAGGTGTTACATACATATACAGTGAGACACCAAAACTTAGTAGCATTGCTAAATCTTTATATTTGGTTGTCATCGAGGAGAATATCATCCCGACGCCCATTGCAAAAGCTGCCATCAAAATAATTAATAAAGGAGTTGCCAATAACCATATATTCGGATGTACCTCTCCCAAAAATGTGTAATAGATAATAACACAGACAAACAAAGCAAACTGAACAGCAAATTGCATCAAATTTGACGTTACAATCGCTAAAGGCATTACTAATCTTGGGAAATATACCTTTCCAAATATGGAAGCATTCCCTCGAAAAACATTTGAGGTGTTATTGAGGCAAGATGAAAAATAGTTCCATAATGTAACTCCAGACAGATAGAATGCAAGTTGAGGTGCACCATCAGTTGACAAATTTGCAATATTACCGAAAACAATAACGTACATTACTGTTGTAAAAATCGGATTTATAAAAAACCATAATGGACCAAGAACGGTCTGTTTAAAAGAGGTTACAAAATCTCGCTTCACAAGCATATAGACCAAATCTCGATATTGCCAAACCTCTTTTAGGTTTAGTGATAATAGAGAGTGTTTGGCGCCAATCGTTTGGCTCCATTTGTTGTTTTCATCAATTGTGTTATTCATAATTATCTAACCAATTTTTTTAGATAGCTACCATAACCACTTTTGCCATATTTTTCTGCTGATTTTAAAAGTTGTTCTTCATTGATAAAACCTTTGCGGTATGCAATTTCTTCAATACAAGAAATTTTGAAGCCTTGTCTTTTCTCTAGAACTCGTACAAATTCCGAAGCTTCGTGTAAAGAGTCAAATGTCCCTGTATCCAACCAAGCTGTGCCTCTACTCATTACGCCAACTTCTAATTCACCTTTTTCAAGGTATATTTTGTTAATATCCGTAATTTCTAGTTCGCCACGTGGAGATGGTTTCAAATTTTTTGCATATTCCACAACAGAATTGTCATAAAAATACAATCCAGGCACCGCAAAATTTGATTTTGGTTCAGTTGGTTTTTCTTCAATAGAAAGAGCATTGTAGTTTTCATCAAATTCTACAACACCATAACGCTCTGGATCAGAAACTTGATAGGCAAAAACACAACCTCCTTTAACGTTAGTTTTACTTTCTAGAAGTTGAGGTAAGCCAGTACCGTAAAAAATGTTATCGCCTAAAACTAAAGCAACAGAATCGTCTCCAATAAACTCCTCGCCAAGGATAAATGCTTGAGCTAGCCCATCAGGAGATGGTTGAACTTTATATTCAAAACGACAACCAATTTGAGATCCATCACCTAAAAGTCTTTGGAAAGCTTCCTGATCATGTGGTGTTGTAATAATTAAAATCTCTCTAATCCCCGCAAGTAATAATGTCGAAATGGGAAAATAGATCATCGGCTTATCATAAACAGGCATCAATTGCTTGCTAACAGCGATTGTTAATGGGTACAATCTTGTGCCAGATCCACCAGCTAGAATAATTCCTTTCATATAAGTTTGTGTTTTAGGAGTATTGTTTATTGTAATATTTTTGATAATCTCCTGAAGTTACATTCTCTAACCATTCTTTGTTGGACAAAAACCAATCGATAGTTTTAGAAAGTCCTTCTTCAAAAGTTACAGAAGGCTTCCACCCAAGATCTTTGTTAAGCTTTGTTGCATCAATTGCATAACGCTTGTCATGACCAGGTCTATCTTTAACGAAAGTAATTAACTTCTCAGAGTAACCAGCTTCTTTTCCAGTTTTTTCATCAACTTGCTTAATTAATTCCTTAACCAAATCGATGTTTTGCCACTCGTTCCAACCGCCAATATTGTAAGTTTCTCCAGTCTTTGCTTCGTGGAAAATTTGGAAAATAGCTTTTGCATGGTCAATTACATATAACCAGTCTCTTGTGTATTTTCCGTCGCCATAGATTGGAAGCGGTTTTTCATTTAAAATATTGAAAAGACAAAGAGGAATCAATTTCTCAGGAAAGTGATTTGGACCATAATTATTAGAACAATTAGATACAATAAATGGCATTCCGTAAGTGTTTCCGTAAGCTCTTACCAAGTGGTCAGACGCAGCTTTGCTCGCTGAATAAGGTGATTTTGGATCATAAGAAGTTTCTTCTGTAAAGAAGCCAGTTTCTCCTAACGCGCCATATACTTCGTCTGTTGAAACATGATAGAACAAGTTAGTTCTTGGTCCATCAGGGAAGTTACCATGTTGGTGGTCGGGGTTAAGAGTCCAAAACTCTTTCGCTAAATTTAATAAGTTAGCAGTACCATTAACATTGGTGTTGATAAATGCATTAGGGTCCGTGATACTTCTATCAACATGAGATTCCGCTGCTAAATGTATAACAGCATCTGGATTATGCTTTTCAAAAACCTTTCTTAGTTCCTCAGGTTTTGTAATATCAGCTTTTTCGAAAATGTAGTTTGGTTCATTTTCGATATCTTTTAGGTTTTCTAGATTACCTGCATAAGTTAAGGCGTCCAGATTGATAATATTAGTGTTTGGGAGATTTTTTACAAATTCTCTAACAACGTGAGAACCGATAAAACCAGCGCCACCAGTAATGATGATATTTTTCATTCTAAAAATTAGTTATTAATTGTTTTACGACCTATAGACTTGTAGAAGAAGCCATGTTGTTCCGGAACTTCTAACGGGAACATATTACGTCCATCAAAAATAATTTTATTTTTCATTTTTGAAGCCATTAGATCAAAATTAGGATTTTTAAATTCTGGCCATTCGGTTGCGATTAATAAACAGTCTGCATCTTCTAGTGCAGCATACATATCTTCTGCATATTCGATTTGGTCACCAATAACATTGCGAACATTAGCTTCAGCAATTTTGTCGTAAGCTGTTACTTTTGCTCCTTTTTCTAACAATAATTTAATATTATCAAGTGAAGAAGCTTCACGAATATCATCAGTATTTGCTTTAAAAGCTAAGCCCCAAAGTGCGATTTTTTTACCTTTTAAATCGTTGAAATATTTTTCGATATCTTTTGTTAAGATCACTTTTTGTGCATTGTTAACCGCTTCTGTCGATTCCAAAATTTGGAATTTGAAATTCTCATCTTGTCCAGATTTAATCAAAGCTTTCACATCTTTCGGAAAGCAAGATCCGCCATATCCAATACCAGGGAACAAGAATCTATGACCAATACGATCATCACTTCCCATACCCAATCTTACTTTGTCAACATCAGCACCAACCAATTCGCAATAGTTTGCGATTTCGTTCATGAAGGTGATTTTAACAGCGAGGAAGGAGTTGGCAGCATATTTTGTTAATTCCGAAGATTTTTCGTCCATGAAAATAATAGGAACACCTGTATTGGTAAATGGCTGATAAATTTGAGCCATAATGTTTTTTGCTTTGTCAGAACTACAACCTACAACAACTCTTGCTGGATTCATCGAGTCTTCAACAGCAAAACCTTCTCTCAAGAATTCGGGATTCGATACAACATCAAAAGGCAAATCAGTTTTAGAAGCAACAACAGCAGTTACTTTGTCAGCAGTGCCAACCGGAACAGTTGATTTGTTAACAACAACTTTATATTCGGTCATCATTTCGCCAATGTCATTTGCAACTTTTAGAACGTAAGATAAATCTGCAGAACCATCTTCACCCGGAGGCGTTGGTAAGGCAAGATAAATAACTTCGCTTTTGTCTAAAGCTTCTTTTAAATTGGTTGTGAAATGTAATCTGTTAGCATGGATGTTTCGAAGGAACATTTCTTCAAGATTAGGCTCGTAGATTGGTACGATGCCTTTCTTCATGCCTTCAACTTTTTTTTCATCTATGTCCACACAATATACAGAATTGCCTAATTCTGCTAGTGTTGTACCAGTTACGAGACCTACATAACCAGTTCCTACAATAGTAATATTCAAGATTTGAGTTTTTAAATTTTATACAAAGATAAATTATTTTAACATATTATAGTATAATGTAGATTTTGCTTTTTATTAATGTTGGAAGAAATGATACTTTTTTTTATAAATAATATTAAATTTAAATTTCCAAAATAGAGGGCGTAAAGTCTTAAAATTCAATATAATTTGGATTTTTTGAAAAAAGTAGCTATATTTGCAAAAGATTTACGGAACAGAATGAAAAGGCCTTCGAGAGAATGCCTTTTTTCGTAAACGTAATTCAGGGAAAAGTATGAGTTTTAAAGAGCAAGTTGAAGCTTTGTTGGCTTCTTTTTTAGAAGAAAGAAAAGATTTGTTTTTGGTTGATCTTAAGATTTCTGCAGATGACCAGATTACAGTGACTTTGGATGGGGATAATGGCGTAACTTTACAAGATTGTCTAGATGCAAGTCGTGCTATAGAGTTTAATATGGATCGTGAAGAACATGATTTTGCTTTGCAGGTTATGTCTTATGGTTTATCAGAGCCTTTAGCTCTTAATCGTCAATATCAAAAAAATATTGGTAGAGAACTGGATGTTGTTTTGACTTCTGGTGAAAAGATTGAAGGAGAGTTGGTGTCTGTAGATGAAGAGTCGATCACTCTTTTGTTGAGATATCGTCGTCCAAAACTTATCGGAAAAGGTAAGGAGGATGTCGAAGAAGAAAAAGTAATACGTCTTGATGAGATTAAAAAGGCGTTGGTGGTAATTAAATTTTAATAAGAAAAATATAATCAATGGATAATTTAGCTTTAATTGAAGCTTTTGGCGATTTTAAAGAAGTAAAGAATATAAGCAAAATTGACCTAATGGCGATCATTGAAGATTCTCTTAAGACACTTTTGAGAAAAAGATATGATTCTGATGATCATTTTGATGTTATTGTTAACCCTGACAAAGGGGATTTTCAGATTTTCTTAAACAAGGTTATTGTTGAAGACGAAATGTCGGAAGACGATGATTTAGAAATCGAAATCTCTGAAGTTAGAAAAATCGACTCTACGTTTGAAGTTGGTGAAGAATATACACAAGAAATTCCAGTTGCTAAATTGGGACGTAGAAACATTCTTACACTTAAGCAAATTCTTGCAACTAAAATACAAGAGCACTTTAATGCGGCTTTGTATGAGCAATTCCGTGATAGAATTGGACAGTTAGTTGTAGGAGAAGTTCACCATATTCGTCATAAGCATGTTATTATGTTGGATGATGAGGGTAACGAATTTATCTTGCCTAAAGAAAATCAAATCCCTTCAGACTTCTTCAAAAAAGGAGATAATGTAAGAGCGATTGTAGAAAGTGTTGACTTCCGTGGATCTAAGCCTCAGATTATGATTTCGAGAACTTCACCGAAGTTTTTAGAGCAATTGTTAGAGTTGGAGATTCCAGAAATTCAAGATGGTACAATTATCCTTAAAAAGGTTGTAAGAATACCAGGAGAGAAAGCGAAAATCGCTGTAGATGCTTACGATGACAGAATTGATCCAGTTGGTGCTTGTGTGGGTGTTAAAGGATCTAGAATTCATGGTGTTGTAAGAGAGTTGAGAAACGAAAATATTGACGTTATCCAATGGTCTAAGAATCCAGAGATTTTGGTGAAAAGAGCATTAGGTAATATCATTATTAATAAGGTAGAAGTAGACGAAGAGCATAACTATGCAATGGTCTACACGCCTATTGAGGAGATTTCGAAAGTTATTGGTAAACAAGGTCAAAACATTAAGTTGGCGTCTTGGTTAACAGAATACGAAATCGATGTTTATAGAGAGAAACAAGAAGATGACGATGTTGAACTAAAAGAGTTTAGCGACGAAATCGAATCTTGGATTATTGAAGAGTTCAAAAAAGTTGGTCTAGAAACTGCTAGAAGTGTATTAGATAAAGATACAGAAGCATTGCTTAACTTGGTTGACTTAGAAGAAGAAACAATCGAAGAGGTTAAAAATATTCTTAGAGAAGAATTAGAAGACTAAGCGAGTTGTTACAATCTCTAATAAACAGTAAAAAGAAAATACTTTAATTTTAAAAATTAAAAACAGAACATTTATAAATGCCAAAAATTAGATTAAATAAAGCAGTTAAGGAATTTAATATTTCGATGGGAAGGATGGTAGAATTTCTACAATCTAAAGGCTTCGAAGTAGAGAGTAACCCTAACGCTCAACTAGAAGAAGCGGCATATTCTGCATTAGAAGCTGAGTTCAAAAAAGATGGAGAACAACGTAAAGCTTCTCATGAGGTTGTGATTTCTAAAGTTCCGGAAGAAAAACTGGAAATCGAAGAAAAAGCGCCTGAGGTTATAAGAGCCAAAGCAAACCTAAAACCTGAAACTAAAATTTTAGGTAAGATTGATCTTGATTCTAACAAACCAGTTGTGGAAGAGCCTGCTAGCGAGGTTAAAGCTGAGCCTGTGGTAGAACAACCAAAAGCTGAAGAAGTTAAGAAGGAAGATTCTAAACAAGAATTCAAAGTCTTAGATAAGATTGATCTGTCTCAGTTAGAAAACAGAAATCGACCTGCAAAAAAGGAAAAACCAGAACCTAAAACTGAAAAGCCAGAAGGACCTAAGAAAGTGGAAACACCAAAAGTAGTTGCCGAAACGCCTAAAGTTGAAGAAAAACCGGTTGCTCCTAAAGAAGAGGTTGTAGATAACAAACCAACTGAAACAACAGAAGATAGCGAGCCTCAAAAAATTGAAACAGTTTATCAAAAACTTGATGGACCTAAAATCCTTAAGCAAACGGTTGACTTATCTCAATTTGCTCCAAAACCAAAATCTTCAAATGCTGGTGGTCCTAATGCTGCTAAGAAGAAAAGAAAACGTATAGAAAAACCTGGACAACCAGGAGCTAACAATAACCAACAAGGCGGTAACAATAATAACAACCAAGGCGGAGGTAATAATAACCAAGGTCAAGGTGGTAACCGTTTCGGTAATAACAACAATCGCGGCGGTCAAGGTGGTAACAACCAAGGCGGAAATCGTCCAGGGGGTAATAACCAAGGTGGTAATCGCGGTGGGAATAACCGTGGTGGTAACAACCGTGGCGGCGGTCAAAGAGTTATGCCAGTTGAGTTAACGGATGAGCAAGTTAAAAATCAAATTAAAGAGACTTTAGAAAAGCTGACCAATAAAGGCGGTAAAAATAAAGGCGCTAAACACAGAAAAGATAAACGTAACTGGAGAAGAGAGCAAGACGAACTTCAACAAGAACGTGATGCTCAAGATACAACACTTAAAGTAACAGAATTTATTACTGTTAATGAGTTAGCAAGTTTAATGAATGTTAGCCCGACTGAGGTTATCTCTGCTTGTTTCTCACTAGGTGTTATGGTAACGATGAACCAACGTCTAGAAGCGGATACTTTAACATTGGTTGCTGATGAATTCGGTTATAAAATTGAATTCTCTGATGCTGACTTGGAAGAAAACTTGGAAGAGGAAACGCCAGATGCCGAAGAAGATCTTATTGCTAGAGCACCAATTGTAACCGTAATGGGACACGTTGACCATGGTAAAACTTCACTATTGGATTACATCCGTAAAGCAAATGTTATTGCGGGAGAATCTGGAGGTATTACACAGCACATCGGTGCTTACAATGTTAAGCTAGAAGGTGGACAACGTATTACATTCTTAGATACGCCAGGTCACGAGGCCTTTACAGCGATGAGAGCGCGTGGTGCACAGGTTACCGATATTGTAATTATCGTAATTGCAGCGGACGACGATGTGATGCCACAAACTAAAGAAGCTATTGCTCACGCACAAGCGGCTGGAGTACCAATGATTATCGCACTTAACAAAGTTGATAAACCAAATGCTAATCCAGATAACATTCGTCAACAATTATCAGGTATGAATATCTTGGTAGAAGAATGGGGTGGTAACATCCAGTCTCAAGAGATTTCTGCGAAGTTTGGTAACAATGTAGATGCATTGTTGGAAAAAGTTTTACTACAGGCAGAAATGCTTGAATTAAAAGCTAATCCAGATCGTGCAGCTAATGGTGTTGTTATCGAAGCAGCTCTAGATAAAGGTAGAGGTTATGTTTCTACGATATTGGTTCAGAATGGTACTCTTAAAGTTGGTGACTATATTCTTGCTGGTAAAAATCACGGTAAGGTTAAAGCAATGCTTGATGAAAGAGGAAAACCTATGCAGGCTGCTGGTCCGTCAATTCCTGTAACTATTTTAGGTTTAGATGGTGCGCCAACGGCAGGTGATAAATTTAGAATTTACGCTGACGAAAAAGAAGCAAAAACTATTGCTACGAAGAGAGAGCAGTTACAAAGAGAGCAAACTTTACGTACGAAAAAACATCTTACTTTGGATGAAATCGGTAGACGTATTGCACTTGGTGAGTTTAAAGAGCTTAACATTATCCTTAAAGGTGACGTGGATGGTTCGGTAGAAGCTTTATCAGATCAGTTACAACAATTGTCAACTGAAGAAATCCAAGTTAATATCTTACACTCTGGAGTTGGTCAAATCACAGAAAGTGATATTCTATTAGCAGCGGCGTCTGATGCTATTGTTATTGGATTCAACGTTAGAGCAAGTGTTAATGCTAAAGATATCGCAGATAAAGAAGAGGTTGAAATCAGAACTTATTCGATTATCTACGCTGCTATTGATGAGGTTAAAGAAGCGATGGAAGGTATGCTTTCACCAGAAATTAAAGAACAAGTTATTGGTAATGTAGAAATCCGTGAGGTGTTCAAAATTTCTAAAGTTGGTACGATTGCAGGTTGTATGGTATTAACTGGTAAAGTAACTAGAAATTCGAAAATCAGATTGCTTCGTGATGGTATCGTGAAATTTGATGGAGAGTTAGAAAGCTTAAAACGTTTCAAAGACGATGTTAAAGAAGTAACTAAAGGCTACGAATGTGGTCTTAACTTAAAAGGTTATAATGATATTGAGGTTGGTGACATCTTAGAAGTCTACGAAGAAGTAGCAGTTAAGAAGAAACTGAAATAATCAATATTATGTATTGAATAATATGCCACTGAGGACTCTCAGTGGCTTTTTTTTGTTTTGATAAACAACTGTTTGATTTAAGAATAATGTGTCAAAACTTTAACTTATAATCTATTATTTTTGTACTTAAATGTTAAAGTTTTAAGGGATTTTTAAATTTAATTTGGTGTATTAGGAAAAAATTAACATATTTGTAAACTATAATATCAAATTAGTGTTAATATGAACGTAAAACTACGAGTTTTAAGCGCTGGGGCAATTTTCTTTATGGGAGCCTCAATGCTAGCACAAAAAAAGAAATCCGATACGGTTACTAATGCTATTGAGGAAGTAGTCATTTTGGGAACTTATGGTATCAAAGAAACACAAGAGCAGAAGGTAGGCTCGTACTCTTTGGTTTCTGCAAAGGCATTGGAAAAGCCAGTTGCAATCTCTGTGGACTTAGCTATTGCTGGACAGGTTTCTGGAGCCGTTATTAGTTCAAACAGTGGACAGCCTGGGTCAAATGCTAAAGTCCTTATTCGAGGTATTAGCAGTTTGACAGGTGATAACCAACCTCTTTATATTATTGATGGGGTGCCTGTTACGGTAGGTGATCAGGCTGGTGTAGCTACTTCTTCTAATGGATTGTCTTTGATTGATCCTTCTGATATCGAATCAGTTGAAGTCCTTAAAGATGGGGCAACGACATCGTTATATGGTTCAAGAGGAGCTTCAGGGGTTATCATTATCAAAACTAAATCTGGTAAAGGAGGTAGAGGTAAATTAACGCTTAATATGGAGTATGGTGTAGGTGGTGTTGCATACGAAAAGTATACGCTTCTCAATGCAGCACAGCAAAAGCAGGCTCTTATTATGGGGTATATGAGTAATGGTGAAAGTCTTGAAAAAGCAACTGCTAGTGCTCAAGGGATTCTTGGTTGGGATGGTAAAACTGATACTGACTGGCAGAAGGCAACTAGGAGATCTTCGACAGGATTGTATAAGTATGGTTTAAATTATTCCTTTGGTAACGAAAAGATAAAAGGATATGCATCTATCGGTTCAACAGAACAAGAAGGTATTATCCGTGATGCATTGTATAGAAGAATCAACGCAACGGTAAAGCTTAATGCTAAGTTATCTGATAAGATTAATGTGGCGTTTTCAAACATAGTTTCTAGAGGAACACAATGGGGACCTTTAGATTATGGGTATTTTGCAAACCCTGTATTAAGTTCAAGATTCGCGTCACCAACTAGCCCGATCTATAATGCAGATGGAACATATAATTTTAATATTGTAACTTCTGCAGGAGAAGACTTTAACCCAGTAGCAATTCAAAATATCAACAAAAGAAAATCAGCGGTTACTAAAATCCTTTCTTCATTTGGTTTAGATTATAGTATTTTGCCTAATTTGAGATTTTCGACGAATTTGGGTATGGATTATAACTATTATGATGAGTCGGAATATCGTAATCCAGATTTTGGAGATGGTAATAATCCTACTCAAGGTATCATAGGACTTGCTCTACAAAGTGACTTCGCTTATACGACTTTGAACTGGTCTAACTTCTTGCACTATGATTGGACAATTAATGACGATCATAAGATCAATCTCTCAGCAGGAACTGAATATACACAGCTGTGGACAAAGCGGTCGCAAGCAGCATCTACAGGCTTCGATAGTGGTCACTATGAACAGAATAATCTACAATGGGGACCAACACCTTACATGGCTTGGTCATACAACGAATCAAGTCACTTGATAGGTTTAATTGGTCGTGCTTCTTATGGGTACAAAGATTTATTCAATTTGATGGGGTCTTTTAGAAGAGATAAATATTCTCACTTTGGTGCTGATAGAAAAGAAGGAAACTTCTGGGCAACTGGTGCCAACGTAAACCTTCATAAGTTTGGAAATATTGGAAATTATTTCAATGAGTTGAAAGTACGTGCTAGTTATGGTGAAGTGGGTAATATAGGAAACATTCAATACCTAAGCAAACCAACTCTCGGAGTGGCTACATATATGCTTGAGAACGGTATGGCGATTAATAATCCTGGAAATACAGAGTTAGGTTGGGAAACTTCAAAAAAATATAATATAGGTTTAGATTTAGGCTTTGTTCAAAATAGACTTAAGTTATCATTTGATGTTTATAAGAATATTGTTTTAGATCAGTTAACAACTCAGGTTCCTAACGCGCCATCAACAGGTTTTGCTAATCTTGTAGGTAATGCACTTGAACATGAGTCTAAAGGGATCGAGTCGACAATCTCTTATGATGTTTTTAGAAAAGGTGATTTTAGTTGGTCTATTAATGCTAACTACGGATATAATAAGTCTGTTGTTACTAAAATTTTAGGACCATATGTTGGCGTTGATGGATTTAAACGCTTTATGGTAGGACACAATCCTACAGAATGGTTCTTAGCTCATTATGCTGGTGTTAATAGTGCAAATGGAGACGCACAATGGTATACAAACGCTACACATACTACTTTAAGTAATGGTTCTGGTACTAGTGCTTCTATTCTTAGAGATTTTACAGGGAAGAATGCTTTACCAGCGCATACAGCCGGATTAACAAACTCGTTTAGTTATAAGAACTTTACCTTAAGTTTCTTATTAACTTATCAAGGGGATTTCTATGTGTACGATCTATGGGGAAGATACATGGATAATGATGGGCAAGGTGTTAAAGATAATCAAGTCGCTGATGTTCTTAATGCTTGGACGCCCACTAATACGGGAGCCACAAGACCTCAATTTAGAGCTGGTAATACAGTGGAAAAATATCACTCAACACGATATTTGTATAAAGGAGATAATATCAAATTGAAAAGTGCTGAATTAGGATATAAATTAAATAAAGATCAATTAAAGATTGACGGTATTAATAATGTCTACATGTATGTTAGAGGTGTTAACTTATTGACATTTGCATTTGACAAAAATCTACCTTTCGATCCAGAATCTAACAGTAACCATATGGGGACTATAGGTGGTATGGGATTATATGATCAAACAATGCCATTAATGAGACAATTTATGGTAGGTGCAACGATTGATTTCTAATTAAATTCTAACAACAATTACAATGAAAAATAAAATTATATTATCATTATTTTTAGGCTCTTTATTATTTTCGTGCTCAGACAGCATGTTCGAAGAAAATTATTCTGAAGCAGGTTTAATAGTAGTGGATCAAAATGCCCTAAAGAATAATGCCGATTTAGAAAGATCGATAAAAGGTCTGTATTCAAAATTATCTAATACAAGTGGTTTTGGAGGAGATCATTTTACATATCAAGAACTTACGGGTGATATAGGTTTTGTATCACAATCTAATTCAGGCTATTTTGTAGGGACTAATGGGGGTACGCATATTCAAGTAGAAGGTGGTGCTGGTGGAGGCTTGTGGAATGCCTTCTATAATACTATTGCAAATGCTAACTTTGTATTAGGTTTTGATGGTAAAATACCTGAAGACGAAAATGCAATTCATAAGAATGGTGAGTTATTTGCGCATGCCAAAATTATCAGAGCCTATAACTACATGGCTTTGTTGACTTATTTTTCTCCAAATTATGGAGAGGGAGATCAGTCTCTTGGTGTACCTTATCCAACAACTTATGATATCAAAGCTAAATTACCTCGTGAATCTGTAGGTAAGGTAATTGATAATGTTATTGGAGATTTAGAAGCTACTTTATCTTATTTTGAAGCTAATGACATTATCGGAGAGATCTATTCTAAGAAGAACTCTTTTAGTCCATTAGCAGTTGAACTATTGCTTGCTAGAGCCTATCTATTCAAGAAAGATTATGTCAAAGCTGAGTACTATGCTCAAAAAGTTATTGATGATGTTAGCGTTCCTTTCTTAGGAAGAGGTGCTGCTTCTCAATTTTTTAACAGTGGAGAAGAATCAGCTGATGAGACAATTTTTCAATTGGAGTTTAACTCTGTTACACCACAGGGCTTAACAGATTATTGGGGGACGAACTCACGTTATACCCAAAACTTTATGGCGCGTGCCTTTTGGAACATTGCAAACCCTCCAGGAGTTACAGTAACGCCTGCGACCAGAGATGTAAGAGCATATAGCTGGTATATGACTAATGCTACTGTAGAATCTACCAAGTATCCAGATAATCCTAAACCTATTGATGTTAGAAAGTACTTGTCAGGATCGAGAGACTTGATACAATTGAGAAAGTCTGAAGCAATTTTTATTAAGGCTGAAGCGCAGTTTCACAGTAATCCAAGTTTAGCTTCTCAAACCGTTACAACATGGGTTAAAGACAAGCGATTCCCGGCTTATGTACCAAGTGTTACTAGTGGGTCGGAAGTGTTGAAGGAGATTCTTACTCAGAAAGCTTATGAGTTTTTCTTAGAGGGACTTCGTTTTTCTGATCTTAAGAGGAACAACATGACCATTAGCAAGTATCAAACTAACTCAACAGGTCAACCATTAACGGTTATTCCTACTGGTGATAGAAGATTTATTTGGCCTATTCCGTTAAGTGAAATGCAAAATAATCCAAATATCAAACAGGCTCCAGGTTATTAAACTTTATTTTTACGGAATGATTAACAGTCATTCCGTAAATAAAAACATTTATATTTATAACTTTAAAATCAATAAAATTTATTATTATGAAAAAATTATTATTTTCTTTAGGTGCTCTTGCAATTGCAGGAATTTCTTTTGCACAAACAGCACCAGGATGGGACGGGATGCAAACACAAGGACCAGCATTGCATTATCCGTATGCAATGACAGTAATTGATGCTAATACTGTTTGGTTTGCAGATCATGCAGCAACATCAGCTACTGATCAAGGTAAATATACTACAAGAACGACTGATGGAGGAGCTACTTGGACTACCAATGTTATCGCAGGAGTACCTTCAGCAGCTACTATTGGAGACTTTAGTGCAGCAACTGGTACTACAGCTTGGGTGGTGACTTCGGGATCAGGTTCTCAAAATGGTGTTTGGAAGACAACTAACGGAGGAACATCTTGGACTAAGCAAACTTCTGCAGCTTACGGATCAGCATCTTTTGCTAATATAGTTCATTTCTGGAACGAAAACGAAGGTATCTCGGCTGGAGATCCTGTTGGTAACGTTTTTGAAATGTATAAAACAACAAATGGTGGTACTAACTGGACTAAATTGACATCAGCTCCAGCTTCTGCAGGTGATTTTGGATATACGCATGTTAGATATGTACAAGGAAATAATATTTGGATGGGTACGGATACAGGACGTATTTTGTATTCACCAGATAAAGGAACATCTTGGCAAGCTTGGCAAAGTCCAGCAATTGACTTCGGAGGTGTTACAACAGCTGGTAGTCAGGCATACCTTGCATTTAAAGACTCTACTAACGGATTACTTCAAACGAATGATAATGGTGTAATTGGTCTTTGGAAGACATCTGACAGTGGTGCTAACTGGACGGAAGTATTCCCAACAGGTAATTTTTATGGTTCAAGTATAGCATATGTTCCAGGCACAGATAATACTTATGTTTCTACAGGAGATAGTTCTTCGTACTCAACGGACGGTGGCCAAACATGGATAGATATGACTTATCCAGCTGGTGAAGCAAATTATTCTTCTGGTGCAATACAATTTGTTAGTCCTACAGTTGGTTACATGGGAGGAATGAGCCAAGCACAACTTACAGAAGGACCAGTAAGTGCAATTTATAAATTCAAGGGACAATTCTTAGCTGTTAACGATGTTAATGCTTCTAAGGCTAAGTTGACTATTGCTAACAACCCAGTTGGTGATAAAGTTGAATTAAAATCTACTAAAGAAATTGCAACTGCTACAGTTATTGACATGGCTGGTAAGGCTATTAAGAGAGAGAATGCAGCAACTTTCAATGTATCTAACTTGTCAAAAGGTACTTATATTATCCAAGTTAAGTATACAGATGGAAGTTTCGAAAATACTAAAATGATTAAGAAATAATTAGTATTTCAATAATAGATGAAGCCACCAAATATTATGTTTGGTGGCTTTTCATTTTACTATTGCATAGTTAAAAATTTGGTCATGTTAAATATTATTAACATATTTGCGTCGAGTAAATATTAAATAGTGTTAATATGAATGTAAAATTAAAAGTGTTAACTGCTGGGGTGTTGTTTTTTACAGGACAAGCAGCTTTTGCACAACAAAAAGCTAAAGATACTACTTCGACTAAAGAGATTGAAGAGGTAGTTATTGTTGGTTTTGGTCAAAAGAAGACCGTTCAAGAATTGACAGGTTCTGCTAGTGTAATGTCTGCTAAATCTATAGAGGATATACCAGTAGCTTCTGTTGATAAAATGTTACAAGGACGTGTAACTGGGGTGCAAACTGGTAATGCATCCGGACAGCCTGGAGGTATGGCTAATGTAAGAGTTCGAGGTATCTCTTCTATTAATGGTGTAACTTCTCCTATTTATATCGTTGATGGTGTAAGGGTAGCGAATGGAGATTTAACAACAGGAAGTACTACCGCAAATATCTTGGCGAATCTTAATCCTGATGATGTTGAGTCAATTACGGTGTTGAAAGACGCTGTATCAACTGCGGTTTATGGTGCAGATGCTGGTGCTGGTGTAATTGTTATTACAACGAAATCAGGTAAGAAAGGTAAGCCGAGATTCAATTTTTCTTATAATAGTGGTGTTAACCAACAAGCTGTTGATGGTTATAGACAATTTACAGGTGAAGAGTATAAAATCTATTTGAGAGATCAGGTTAATAACTATCTTGGTAAAGATTTGTCAATTGAAGATATTGCAAATGGAGCTGTAAATTCGACTTTTACTAATGTTTTTAAGTCTCCATACAGTACGGATTGGCAAAGTATCGTAAGAAAGGATGGTTATCAACAAAATGCTGACTTTAGTATTAGTGGTGGTAGCGATAAATTTACTTACTATGCTTCAGCCAACATGTTTGACCAAAATAGTATTATAAGAAACTCTTTCTTTAAAAGACTTTCTTACACTACCAAATTAACATATCAAGCTACTGATAAATTAAAGATTAGTACTGACTTCCAAATTTCTCATTCTAAGACAAGATCGTTGTCTGATGGTGGAGCATTCTCTAACCCGATTTTAGCTCAGTATTTTAACAGACCGACAGATCCTGCTAAAAATGCTGATGGTAGTTGGTATTGGAGTCCTACAACAATGAGATTGAGTAATAACCAATTTAACCCTGGTTATCTATTGGAGAAAAACTACATGCAAGCTGGTACGCTGAGAGCTTTTGCTAATCTTAGTGCAGAATATAAGATTCTAAAAAATCTTACATACCGTTTTGTTTTTTCGCCTGAGTATGTTAATGTAGAAGAAAATCAGTATTGGAATCCACTACATGGCGATGGATATGGATATGGAGGTTATAAAAGAGAGTCTGTTAATAGATTTTTCAATTTCAATGTTCAGAATATCTTAGATTATTCTCAAAAATTTGGAATGCATAATATTGGCGCTTCATTAATCCAAGAGGCATACAAGTCTGATAGAAAATTCCTAAGAGCAACAGGTATAACTGTTGGTACTCCTGAATTAGAGTCACTTACTAATTTTGTTGTACCTTACGGTTATGAAGGAGCATTGAGTATTTCTTCAAGATATGGTTATGCGGCTACTGCTCATTATGATTATGATAAGTTAGTATTGGTTGATGCATCATATAGAAGAGATGTATTATCACAGTTTTTACCAGGTAAAAAAGCGGGTAATTTTTGGTCTGTTGGTTTAGGTGTTGATTTAGCAAGAGTTAATTTCTTCAAAGAAATTGATGCAATATCAATGCTTAAGCTTAGAGGTTCTTATGGTAAGCTAGGTAACCAAGTTACAGCTAATCCATATGCTCTTTATGCTTATTCTACAAACTATAATGACTACGCTGCTGCAACTTATTCAGGTGTTCTTAATCCTAATTTATCATGGGAAACAGTTAATCCATTTAACGTTGGACTTGATATAGGGCTATTTAGAGATAGAGTAAAAGTTTCAGCAGAATATTATAACAAAAAGACAAAAGATCTTATTTATAACCTTCCATTGTCAGGAGCTCAAGGTTTAACATCTTATGTTGATAATATTGGGACATTAGTTAATAAAGGTTTTGAATTCTCTGTTAATGCTGATGTCTTTAAAGGAGATAGAAATCAATTTAATTGGTCAATTGGTGCTAACCTATCTACACTTAAGAACGAAATTACAGAACTTTATGGAGGAGCTGTTAACTCAGGAACTACCACAATTCGTGTAGGTGAGGGGGTTCGTACATTCTATTTGAGAAAATGGGCAGGTGTAGACGCTGCTAATGGTGATCCACTATGGTTCGTTAATGGTGTTGATGGAGAGACAACAAATGATTATAACAAAGCTAAACAAGCTGTACAAGGATCATTCTTGAGTAATGTTTTCGGTGGGGCTAATACATCAATTTCTTATAAAGGATTTAACTTAGACCTACAGTTTACTTATGGATTTGGAGGTAAGATCTATGATGATTGGGCTCAGTACACTTATAGTGATGGACAATATACTATTAACTACCCAGGTTACGGTGATGTAATGGGAGATTATTGGACGCCTACTAATACAGCAGCATCTAATCCAAAGCCAGTATATGGTGGTAACAAATTATCAAATAGAGCATCTACAAGATTCCTATATGATTCTGATTTTATCAGATTGTCAAATGCTAGATTTGGGTATACATTTAATTCTGAGTTCTTAAATGGTTCAGGACTTAATTCAGTACAAGTATATGTTATGGCCAACAATGCATGGACACATACATTTGATGATAGACTGAAATTCGATCCAGAAGTTAACGTATCTGGTTATACTAACCTAAGCTTACCAATTCTTAAGTCTTACTTATTTGGTGTAAATATTAGCTTCTAAAAATTTTAATACAATGAAAAAAACAATAAAAATTGGAATTCTTTCACTAATAGTAGGACTCGGAGCAGTGTCTTGTTCTGATGACTTCGTTGACAGAGAGTTTAATCAAGATGTAATAGTTAGTGATTTAAAAACATCTAATGAAGTGATTGCCTTTACAAGAGGTATATATTCATCGATGAGAGCTACAACTTATTACGGTGCTGACTTTTTAGCTTATTCTGAGATTCGTTCAGATGAAATGTACAGTACATTAGCAGGTGGTTATTATCAAAACGTTTACAACTATACAATGTTGTCTAATGACCCTTATGCGGTTAGTACATATAATCAGATTTATACTGCAATAGCAAAAGCGAATATTGTTATTGGTACTAATATCTCTAGTCTTCAAGGATCAGATGCGGATAGAAGTAATGCATTATTTGCACAAGGTCAAGCATACGGACTAAGAGCAATTGGTTTTTTTGATGCATTTAGATTGTATGGTCAAAAATATATTCCTAATGGAACTTTGGGTATTGTATTACCTATTAAATATGACCCAAAAGCAGTGATGCCTAGAGCAACAATTGCTGAAACTGAAGCACAAATTGAAGCCGATTTTACAAAAGCTCTTCAATTGATGACTGCAGGAGTTAACTTTGTGGGAGCAAGTAATAAAACTGAACTTTCCATTAATGCTCTTAAAGGGATGATGTCTAGATATTACCTATATAAAGGAGATTATGCTAAGGTTAGATCTTTAACTAATGACTTGATCGGGAAATATTCTGTTGCGACACAAGATTTACATCAGGTATCTTTCCAATTCGTAATGAATGGTGCTGCTCCTAACTCAATTTTCGAATTAGCAGTTGGTATCAATTCTTCGTTGTCTACTGGATCATACCGTCAAAGACTTAACCAATTGGGTTATGGTAATATTGCTGTTTCAGCTAGTGCTTTTGACGCTTATACAACTAATGACATCAGAAAGAAACTTATAACTGTAGTTGGTTCTGGGGCTAGTGCAGTTAGATATTTATCTAACAATAATGGTACTGGTAAATATACTAATACTGTTGGTGCAGATAACATCAAGATGTTACGTTATGAAGAAATTCTACTTAACGGTATTGAAGCTGAATTAAATGGAGGAGACTCTACTAAAGCATTAAATTATTACAATCAAATTGTAACTAATAGAGGTCTTTCAGCAGCAACTTCTGTTGATATGACTATGCTAAAAACTGAAAGAATGAAAGAACTTCTTGGTGAGGGACTTCGTCAATGGGATTTAAGAAGATGGGGTGCAACTATTGCTAGACCAGCAGGTGCATCTACAGATCCTAATCTTAATGCATTCCCAATTCCTCGTGGTGAGACAGATTTGGCTAACTCTCCAATTCTACCTAACCCAGGATATGATAATTCAAAATAATTTTTTTTGAAATATTAAATACTTTAGCCATCTCAATCGAGGTGGCTATTTTTTTTAGATTATATTTGTAAATCAAATTACTTTTATGAAAAAGATTTTTTTTGCAGTTGTAATGATTGCCTCACAAATGACATTTGCACAAGCGGGTAACGAGAATGTTTCATTTTCGACAGGTAATTTTTTTACCAGAGCTAACCGACCATCATCAAAAGACTATGTCATTGACGGATCTCCTTACACATCAAGTAAGGATTTTGCTAAAGTTATTATTGCTAATTATAGTAAAGATGTTCAACCTTTGCGTTATAATGCATATGAAGATGAAATGGAGTTCTCTCAAAATAACGAGACGTTTTTCGCAAATAAAGAGGAAGGATTGAAAATTAATTTTCCTGATCTCAAAAAGACTTATGTCTGTCTTAACTACCGTATTGACGATAAAAGTAAGTTGGGATACTTAGTTCTATTGCAAGATGGCACAAAAACTAAATTATATAAACGTGAAAAAGTTGAGTTGCTAAAAGGAGAAAAAAGCCCAAATGCTTATGGTAAAGATGCTAATGACTATTACGCAAAAGAGAAAGATGTTTATTTAATCTATTCAAATAATTCTTATTATAAAATTCCTAAAAATGTGAAAGACTTTGTCAGTCTTCCTTTAGACAATAAAGACAAAATCTCTGACTTCGCCAAGTCTAACAAGATCAATCTTTCAAAAGAAGCTGACTTAATAAAATTAGTTGAGTTTATTAATCAAAACTAATTCATAAAAAACCTTTATTTTTGTATTTCAAATCTTACGAATGAAATACATTCTTTTAATATTACTTTTCGGCGTTCAGCTTTTGTCAGCGCAGATTGTTACGACAAATGACGAAACTAGAAAAAGTGAAGATACTTTGGTTGTGGTTTCGGGGAAGTCCGACTCTCTCGAAATTTTTAAACCTACAATTAACGATTACTTGTATCAAACCCAATTTTCGCAGAAGAAGCTGTTTGATACAAGTTTTTCTATTTCGCGTTCTTACGAATTCACACAATTTAACAACCGTGATAATTTTGGGAAAGTTCAGTTTTCCAATATTGGCTCTGGATTTCAGCCTTTAATTTTTGAAACCAATAAAGAACAAAATTTGTCCGTTTTGCCAACCAATAAATCCTTTTTTATTCTCGGTGTGGACGATATCAAATATTATGATGTCAAAACGCCTACTGCGACGTTTATTTATCATAATTCGATGAAGAACGGTGCGGCTTTGCAATCTACTTACACGCAAAATGTTGGCAAGAATTTCAATTTCGCGATAGAGTACATGGGACTTCGTTCGCAAGGCTTGTACAGAAACAGTTTGGCGGCTTCTAACAATACAATTTTTTCAGGACATTATATTTCTAAAAATAGAAAGTACGAAGCTTTCGCGCATTACATCCATCAAAATGTAAACAACGAAGAGAATGGCGGTATTGCTGATCTAAGTGTCTTTTTGAGTGGTGATTCTCGTTTTAAAAACCGACAAAATTTAGAAACAAATTTAGAAGGTGTTACATCGAGACTTTACTATCGTCGCTATTATTTTAGCCACGAGTTTGCGCCTTTGGATCCAGAAAAGTATCCATTCAAATTGCGTCACACGATTTCGCATCAGGGCAACAAGTACTATTTTAATCAAACTGTTGCAGATGATTTTTTTAGTAAAAATGTCATTAAAGGTTACAGTTTAAATTCTAAAAAATATTCGGATAATCTTAGCAACACCTTTAGTTTGGTTTGGGACAAAGAAAATTTCAAGCTAGATGCAGGCGTACGCCATCAGAGTATTACTTTAGGAAATCTTTATCCATCAGATTCTCTGGGAATTCCTGGTAAGTTACAAGAAAATAGATTCGGTGCTTTGGGGAATCTTCAAATTAAACTTTGGAATCGTTTTCAACTCAAATCTTATCTTGAGTTTTCTAATGGTAACACGTTCGGAACCTTTCTTAAAACGACAAATTTAGTTGAGTTCGAACCTATTAAAGATTACTTTGTCGATACGCATTTTAATTTCCAAAGCGCGACACCGAGTTTTAATAATATTCTTAATAGTTCCAACTATGTGAGCTACAACTATTATCTGAGCGATCCAAAAAATCAAAGTGTGACAGAGCTTGGCGCAAAATTGCGACTAAAATGGTTTGACGCTAATGTTTATGTCAATTTGGTACGTGTTGATAATTACGCTTATTTTAATAATCAAGGACAATCTCTACAAGCCAGCGATGCGCTCAATATCACACAAGTCGGTGGTGAAGCGACTTTGCGTTATGGGAAGTTTAATCTTAATGGTCGTTTACATTTTCAAAATGCCATTTCGGGGAAAGATTATTATCCGATGCCAAGCTTTATTGGACGAGCTAATTTGTTTTATCAAACCAAAGCTTTCAAAGATGCAGCGGAAATCCAAGCGGGTATCAAAATGTATTATTTTACCAAGTTTGCGTCACGAGATTACTCGCCGATTCTTAACGAATTTATGTTACCGAATGACAAAGCTTATTCTATCGGAGGACAGCCAATTGCAGATGCTTATTTCAATCTGAAAGTGAAAAGAATGTTCTTCTACATCGAAGCGCAACATTTTAACACGACATTTTTACAGAACAAATCTTATACAGCGCCATATTTTCCGATTTATGATTTTCGTCTTAACTTAGGGATCGTTTGGTACTTATTTAGTTAATTTTGGTGTGATGAATATAGCTTTTAATCATATCAAAAATATTCCCCAACTCATCAAGGATTTTCTTAATGATGATTTGGGCTTTGCTGGTGACAAGATTTTTAGTCTTGATAATATTTCAAAACAAATTGAATTAAAACAAAAGTCTTTTCCAATAGCTAATCGCGAGGTTTTGCATGCAAGTTTATCGAAGCAGTTGCAATCTTCAAAGTTGACAGATTTGCAAAAGCAGAATCTAGAACTCTTGAAGGATGAAGAGACATTTACGATAACAACAGGACATCAACTTAATCTTTTTACGGGACCTGTTTTTTTCATTTATAAAATTTTGCAAACGATAAAAACTGCAAACTTTTTAAAAGAAAAATTTCCAACTAAAAATTTCGTTCCGATATTTTGGATGGCTACTGAAGATCATGATTTTGATGAAATTGACCATTTCAAAACCGAAAATCATTTTTATCAAACTAAAGCCAAACAAGGTGGTGCGGTTGGTCGTATAAAAGTTGAAGATCAGTTTTTTATTTCTGAGTTTGAGAAGGAGTTTAAAGATCATGTTTTCGGAACAGAGCTTATTTTGATGATGAAAGAAGCTTACAAAGTCGGAAATACTTTTGCCGAAGCAACCCGAATTATAGGGCAAAATCTTTTTGCTGATTATGGCTTATTGATGTTGGATGGCGATGATAAAGATCTTAAAAAGTTGATGATTCCGACTTTTAAAAAGGAATTATTAAACGAACAACTTTTTAAAACCACAGCGGAAAAACGTCAGCTTCTTGAACAAAAATACCATAAAGTCCAAGTTAATCCGCGCGAAATAAATCTTTTCTATTTGTCGGAAACCCGCAATCGCATTGAAAAAAATGATGGTATTTACAAGGTTTTGGACACAGACATTAGTTTTTCCGAAGATGAAATTTTAGAAGAATTAAATAATTTTCCCGAAAAATTTAGTCCAAATGCGGTGCTTCGTCCAGCTTATCAGGAAAGCATTTTGCCGAATTTGGCTTATGTTGGTGGTAACGCTGAAATCATGTATTGGTTGGAGCTTCCAGATTTTTTTAATTCTGTAGAACTGCCGTTTCCTATTTTAATTCCTCGAAATTCTCTTTTATTTTTAAATGAAAAAACATTTAAGAAAATTGAAAAATTAAATTTAACGATTGCAGAATTTTTTGAGGATTTTTCGGTTATTATTAAAAAACATTTGGTGGAAAATCATCCGCTTCATGAACTTTTAATTCAGCAAGAAGAGGATTTTAAAAATCGCTTTTCGGTGTTAAAAGACGAAGCTGGTTTGACAGATATTAGTTTTAAAAACCTTGTTGACGCCGAAGAAACGCGACAATTAAAATCTTTTAAGAGAATGCAAAAAAGATTGTTGCGTGCAGAACGGATCAAGCAAGGAGAAAAGCTAAAACAGTACGAAGATTTATTTTTAAAAGTCCATCCTGGCGGAATTTGGCAAGAGCGACAGTTTAATTTTTCTGTTTTTTTCGCCGATGCTGGCCGAGATTGGCTAAAATCTTGTTACGATATGATGAATGTCGAAAAATCAGAATTGATCATTTCACATTTAATTTGAAAGCCTTATTTTTGTAAATATAAATTTCCAGATGATTAAGAAATTCTTTGTTTTATCAGCGTTAGCAACAGTTTTAACAGCAAGTGCACAAGCAACTCACAAGGTTGAACCTAAAGAAACGCCTTATGGTATTGCCAAAAAGTACGGACTAACTGTAGCCGAATTGTACCAACTTAACCCTCAAGTTAAAGATGGTGCGCTTGGTATTGGTGATGTGTTAAAGGTTTCAAAATCTGGAAAAGTTGTGACAACTACGACAACACCTAAGGTTACAACAACGACTTCGACTGCGAAAACGGGAGCGATTATTCTGCAACCAAAACAAACGATTTATGGTATTACAAAACAATATCATATTTCGGAGGCAGATCTTAGAAAATTAAATCCCGATTTAGATGCTCACATGAAAATCGGTGATCAGGTTATTCTTCCTTTGGAAAGTATAAAGAAATATGCTGAAAGTACAGAAGTTGTGGCAAGTACAACAACGACAACCACTACTACAACGCAGCCTACTAAGATAGCAACTGTTGAGTCAAAAAATTTATATACTGTAAAAGAAAAAGACAATTATTATAAAATTTCAAGAGAGTTTAACATCACTCAAAAACAACTGTTTGCTTTAAATCCTGGTCTTGAAGATAAAGGTCTTAAAGTGGGTGAGCAAATTCTAGTTGCTGGTGATGCCGTAACAACCACCACAGAAATTGAAGATGTAAAGCCAACTAAAACAACGACGACTACACCAACATCAAACAATAATACTACTGTTAATTCTACAAATTATTCAACGAGCAATTCGGATGATTTTATTACTTACACAGTAAAAAGTGGCGATACGGTTTTCGGAATTACTAATCGTTTTAATGTTGATTTGAGCGAATTGTTGGCGCTTAATCCAGATTTAATTAATGGTCTTCGTGCAGGAATGGTTTTAAAAATTAAGAAACTAGATCCTATGTACAGCAAGAAAAATGGTGATGCACTTAACGTTGTTATGATGCTGCCATTTGGTTTTGATGCTAATGATAGCAAGTACAGATCGATGGCGTTAGACTTTATGACTGGTGCTAAGTTAGCGATCGAACGTAACGTTGCTAATGGGATGAATCTAGACATCAAAGTTATCGATGCTGGTAACGAGAATACCTTTAAAAATAGCGTTTCACAAATTAATCAAGATAATACAGATTTAATAATTGGTCCATTTTTTAAAACCAGTGTTTTAGAGGTTTTAGAATTTGTAAAAAATAAAAAAATCCCTGTTGTAGCGCCTTTTGCTAACTCCGAGGATTTATACGATTACAGTAATTTAATAATTGCAGAAACTAACCAAGATGCTTACATCGAGAAGATTGTGAAGGAAGTTGGGCAAGTTTACTCCGATCAAAAAATATACATTGTAGCTGATGATTCTAAAGCAAATGCCAATGCATTGAAAGTAGGTTTAGAAAAATCTCTAAAGAAGCCAGAAGTTATTATTGTAAATTCTGCTAACGACATCAAAGCAGACCAAAATATGATGACAGGTCAATCTGCGCCAGTTATAGCGGTACTTGCAAATGATGACGATAATGTTGGGACGGCTTTTGCAAATCGATTGATTGCCTTGTCAAAAGAAGTTACAGGTAACAAAGCATTTAGCATGTTTTATAATTCAATTTTTGAGAAAAAAATGGACGACTTATCACAATCGAGTTTGGTGTATTTGATGGATAAAAAAATTAATACAGAAGGTTCTTTCGAGAAGGAGGTTCTTAAAGATTATAAAACTAAATATTGCAAAACGCCAAGTCGCTACGCCGTTGTAGGATTTGATGTGGTTAATGATATGTTGTCTCGTGAAAATAAAAAAGGCGAGATTTTTAAACAAATTAATAAATCGCAAACGCAATTAGCAACAAAGTTCGAATTTACTCGAGCAAAACCAAACGGTGCTTACATTAACACAGGTTACAGAGTGGTAAGATTGGTGCCTTAAAAATTAATATAGGAAAGAGTTAATATATATGAAAGCACTTGTATTCCCTGGACAAGGGTCTCAATATGTTGGGATGGGTAAGGAGCTGTATGACGCCCGTAGAGACATCAAAGATTTGATGGATTCTGCAAATGAGATTCTTGGTTTCGATATTCTTAACATCATGTTCGCAGGAACTGATGAAGATCTTAAAAAAACTAAAGTAACACAACCTGCAATTTTTATTCATTCTGTTGCTGGTGTTAAAGCTGCAGATGCTCTTGGTGCGCAGATGGTTGCAGGACATTCTCTTGGTGAGTTTTCGGCTTTGGTAGCAAACGGAGTTTTGTCTTTTGAAGATGGACTAAAATTGGTGGCTGCAAGAGCGGAAGCTATGCAAGAAGCTTGTGACGTCAATCCAAGTTCTATGGCGGCTATTCTTGGTCTAGAAGATAAAGTTGTAGAAGATATTTGTCAATCGATTGATGGTATTGTTGTTCCTGCAAATTACAACTGCCCTGGTCAATTGGTAATTTCTGGTGAGACTGCAGCGGTTGAAGCTGCTTGTGTTGCACTAAAAGAAGCTGGAGCTAAAAGAGCATTGTTGTTGCCAGTTAATGGTGCATTCCATTCTCCTTTGATGCAACCAGCACAAGAAAGATTGGCGGCAGCTATTGAAAACACAAAGTTTAGAAAAGCGACGATTCCGGTTTATCAAAATATTACAACGACTGCAGTTTCAGATCCGTTGGAAATTCAGAAAAATCTTATTGCACAATTGACAGGTCCTGTTAAGTGGACACAAAGTGTACAAAATATGATTAAAGATGGCGCTGAGATGTTTATCGAAGTTGGACCAGGAAAGACTTTACAAGGTCTTATCAAAAAAATTAACCCAGAAGTTTTTGTTTCTTCTGCATTATAATTTAAAAATATGAGTCAAATTTTTTCTCGCGGGAAATTATTGCTCACTTCAGAATACGTCGTGTTAGACGGCGCCGAAGCTCTTGCTGTACCAACCAATTGGGGGCAAGAGTTTTTTTTTAGAGAGCAACAAGAGTCCAATCATCTAGTTATTTGGACAGGAAAACATCAAGGGCAAATTTGGTTAACGACTAAGATTGATTACAAATCTTGGCAAGTTTTGGAAACTAATAATGCTGAGGCTGCCGAATTTGTTTTAAAAACTTTAAAAAACTGTCAGTTGCTTGGTTCTACAAAATTCGATGCTGACCAAAATATTGAAATTACATCCGATCTGCAATTTCCTGCTAATTATGGTTTGGGAAGTAGCTCGACTTTGATGGCTTCTTTAGCGAAATGGGCAAGTGTTGATGCTTTTGTTTTAAATGAAAAATCTTTGGGCGGAAGTGGTTACGATGTTGCTGTTGCAAAAGCCAATCATTCGATTTTATTTAAAATTGACAATAATTTGCCGACCTATAAAGAAGTTGACTTCAAACCAAACTTTTTGGACGAGTTAATATTTGTACATCTTAACAAAAAGCAAGATAGCAGGGAAGGCATAAGACTTTATCGGTCTAAAGAAAAATCCGTACATTTAATCGCGAAGTTTAATCACATTACACAACAAGTTTTAAAGGCAAGTCAACTTTCAGAGTTTTCTGATTTGATGTTTGAGCACGAAAATCTACTTTCGGAGTTTTTAGAATTAGAAACTACGAAAAAGCGTTTTTTTGCTGATTGCCCTAGTTTTGTCAAGTCTTTAGGGGCTTGGGGAGGCGATTTTGTGTTAACTTCAAGATTTGAGGATTACGAAAAATACTTTTCCAAAAAAGGTTTTGAAACAATAATACCATGGAATGAAATGGTATATTCGTAATTTTTAATTAATTTTTTTGAAAACTGACTATTGTCATTTTATTTATTTTAAAAATCTTACTTTAACGTTTTAAATTTGCAAAAGGTCAAAATAATATAGTAAAAATTATGGAACACATCAAACGCTACCTAGAGCGTAATGGTATCACAACTGACGCAGAGATACTTTACAATCCTTCTTACGAAACAATTTTTCAAGAAGAAATGAATCCTAATAACGAAGGATTTGCTAAAGGAACTTTAACTACAACTGGTGCAGTATCTGTGCAAACAGGTATTTTTACAGGAAGATCGCCAAAAGATCGTTACATTGTAAAAGATGCTGCTTCAGAAAATACAATCTGGTGGGATGGTAACATCAACAGACCAACAACGACGGCAATTTTTGACGAATTACTAGGTCTTGTACAAAAAGATATGTCGGGGAGCAAATTGTATGTTGTTGATACATTCTGCGGTACTAACCCAGACACGCGTCTTAAAGTTAGATTCGTAACTAAAGTGGCTTGGCAAGCGCACTTTGTAACTAATATGTTTATCCGTCCTTCTCATTATGAGCTAGATCAATACGGAGAGCCAGATTTCTTGGTTATCAATTCTGCAGAGACTGTTAACCCGAACTGGAAGGACCACGGTCTTAACTCTGAGGTTTTTGTAATGTTCGATTTAACTAAGAAAATGCAAATCATCGGTGGTACTTGGTATGGTGGTGAAATGAAGAAAGGTATGTTCGCAATGATGAACTACTATTTGCCTCTAAAAGGTATGGCTTCTATGCACTGTTCTGCTAACGTAGGCGAAGCTGGGGACGTTGCTGTATTCTTCGGATTGTCAGGTACTGGTAAAACTACGCTTTCTGCAGATCCTAAGCGTTACCTAATTGGTGATGACGAGCACGGATGGGATAACAACGGTGTATTCAACTACGAAGGTGGATGTTATGCGAAAGTTATCGACCTTTCTGCTGAGAAAGAACCAGACATCTATGGTGCTATCAGAAGAGATGCTTTGTTAGAAAACGTTGTGGTTAAAGATAATGGAGAAGTTGACTTTGCTGACGGATCTGTTACTGAGAATACGAGAGTTTCTTACCCAATCTATCATATCAACAAAATCGTTTTACCTTCAAAAGCTGGTCATGCTAAAAAGATCATTTATCTTTCTGCTGATGCTTTCGGTGTGTTGCCTCCAGTATCTATCTTAACAGATGATCAAGCACAATACCACTTCCTTTGCGGTTATACTTCAAAACTTGCAGGTACTGAAAGAGGTATTACAGAGCCTACACCATCTTTCTCTCCAGCATTTGGTGAGGCATTCTTATCATTACACCCAACAACGTATTCTCATACGTTAATTGGTAAAATGAAAGAGCACGGTGCTAAAGCTTATTTAGTTAACACTGGATGGAATGGTACAGGTAAGAGAATTTCTCTTAAAGATACAAGAGCTATTATCGATGCTATTATCGATGGTTCTATCGATAAAGCAGAAACTAACACAGTTCCTGTAATGAATCTTGAATTCCCAACGGCGTTACCAAACGTATCAGAAGGGATCCTTGATCCAAGAGATACTTATGCTGATGCAGCAGAGTGGGAAGCAAAAGCTAAAGAATTAGCTGCTAAATACATTAAGAATTTTGAACAATATACAGATAACGACGAAGCTAAAGCATTAGTTGCTAGCGGACCTCAAATCTAATATTGATGTTATTTTAAATAAAGAAAGCCTTGCGATTTGCGAGGCTTTCTTGTTTTTGTAGTTAATATGTTTTGAAGAAATTTCTTTGGGAATCAAATGCGATGTCGTCCAAGTTGATGTCATCTTTTTTAATCCAAACGAAATCCGAAACTTCATGCTCTTCCAATTCTGGAACAAACTTTTCCGAAACTTCATATTCATAAAATAAATCCAAAGTGTTGTAATCAATGTCTTTATAGTGATAGACATTTGGTGCACTTGTAAGATATTTAAGTTTAGAAATATTGATGTCGATGTTTAATTCTTCTTTTAATTCTCGACGACAAGTTTCTTCAGCTGATTCTTTTGGATCGACAAAACCACCACTAAGATCCATTTTTCCAATTGCAGGATTTTGATTTCTCTTGGTTAAAAAGATTTCTTCTCCGCAACGAATAACAACTGCGACTGCACCAGCACAATTATGATACATTGTATAGTCGCATTGTCCACAACTCCATTTTTTTTCGCCATCCCATTTAAGAGATTTATTTCCACATTTTGGACAATATTGTAATTGATTCATATTTTTTTAAGCTTGATTTCTTGGGTGATAATTGAGAATAACATCTCGCAATTCTTCGGTTTTTAGATGCGTGTAGATTTCGGTAGTTGTAATACTGCTGTGCCCAAGCATTTCTTGGATGTAGCGGAGATCTGCACCATTCTGTAACAAATGTGTCGCAAAAGAATGTCTAAAAGTGTGCGGTGAAATGTTCTTGTTGACACCTGCACGATCTGTTAATTCTTTAATAATTAAGAATACAATCACGCGAGACATATTTGCACCTCGAGAATTTAAGAATAATATATCTTCGTATTTTTTGTTTATTTTTCCTTTAGCACGTGTGTCGCTAATGTAAGATAAAATAAGCTCCGAGGTGTATTCTGCTAAAGGAACTAATCTTACTTTTCCACCTTTACCTTCTACTTTTAGATAATGTTCTTTAAAATTAATGTTTGATATTTTAAGATCAATCAATTCCGAAACTCGTAATCCGCAAGCGTAAAGAACCTCGAGAATACATCGGTTGCGTTGGCCAAGGTCGTTACTTAGATCAATGCACTTTATGATGCGTTCGATATCTTCAATGCTTAAAGTATCAGGAAGATATAATCCCAACTTTGGACCTTCTAGCAATGTGGCAGGATTGTCCTCACGGATTTCGTCTTCAACCAAATATTTGAAAAATGCTTTTATAGAAGATATCCAACGCGCTTGCGATCGCTCGCTAATTTTCTTTTTAGAAAGTTGATAAATGAATTCTTGTAGATTTTCGAAGCTTATTTCTAATGGAGAAATGCCCTCTAATTCTGTCATAGCGTACTCTTGAAGCTTTTTAATATCTCGTACATAAGCATCAAGTGTATTATCGGAAAAGTTCTTTTCAAATTTTAAATAATTTGAAAAGTCACTTATTTTTTCGGACCAGTTCATCGTTTGTGTTTTTGTGTTGTGTTTTAGTTATCGTTTTTGTTAATTCTCATAGAGTTTTTGTTCACTTATTTTTAAAGTTTCTATTCCAGCGCTAATTAAAAAATCTAATCCAGAGTTATCTGAATAATCACTAGTATACACCACTTTGGTAATACCAGATTGTAATATCAATTTGCTGCATTCTTTACAAGGCGACATTGTTAAATATAATGTTGCTCCTTTTGCAGACTGTGTGCTAGACGATAATTTTAGGATGGCGTTGGCTTCTGCATGTAGCACATACCAATGCGTTTTTCCTGATTCGTCTTCGCAATTATTTTCAAAACCCGATGGCGTTCCATTGTAACCATCGGATATAATCATTCTATCTTTTACTATCAATGCACCAACCTGTTTTCTTTTGCAGTAAGAAAGGCTACTCCATTCAAGAGCCATTTTCAGGTAAGCAATATCGAATTTATTAAAGTCCGTCATTTTAGAAATTTGGTTTTCTCTTTTCTAAAAATGCACCAACTCCTTCTTTTTTATCTTCTAAACCAAACAATTCTCCAAAGCTTTTTATTTCTTGCTCAAAGCCTACTTGTGCATCATCTGACTTATTAACGGCTTGTATCGCTTTCTCAATAGCCATTGGTGAGTTTTTAGCAATAGTCTCTGCAAGTTCAGTTGTTTTGGCTAAAAGTTCTTCTTGAGAATAGACTTCGTTAACCAAACCAATTTCTTTTGCACGTTGCGCAGATACCATCTTCGCTGTGAAAATCATTTCATTAGCTACTCCTTTTCCTACCAATTTTGGAAGACGTTGCGTTCCTCCATAACCAGGGATTAATCCTAAAGTTACTTCAGGGAGACCAAGTTTTGCATTGTCGGATGCATAACGAATATGACACGCCATAGCTAACTCTAGACCGCCACCTAAGGCAAAACCGTTAACTGCTGCAATAACAGGTTTGTTAAAGTTTTCAATTTTGTTAAAAATCATTTCTTGGTTATCTCTTGCCAATGCTTCTGCTTGTGCAACATCAAAATCCATAAATTCCTTAATGTCCGCTCCCGCAACAAAAGCCTTTTCTCCAGAACCTGTTAAGATGACAGCTCTAACTTCTTTGTCATTGACAATAGTATCCAAAGCCGCTGAAAGCTCTGTGAATACAGGTTTGTTCAAGGCATTTAAACTTTGCGGTCTGTTAATTGTGATAACCGCAATTTTTTCTTTTTTCTCTAAAATGATATTTTCAAAATTCATCTTCATTCTCTTTTGAATGCAAAATACTAAATTAAACTTACTTATTAAATAAGTATCTTTCTTATTTGGACAAAAATATGAATAAATATATGGATATTTTTAGGCATTATACATTTTATTTTGAGTTTTTTTTCTTTTTCCCAATCAAGTGTTTAAGGTTTTTTATTTTTACTATTAAAAGCTTTTAATAATTCTATCAAATATTAAACAGGTTTCTATTAAATATCAATTCAATTGATTATTTTTGTAAACATTTAAGAATGAATATTAAATCAAATTAAAATTTAAAAATGAGTTACATTTCTTTTATCGATGCTAGACAAATTTTAGACTCTAGAGGTAATCCGACAGTGGAGGTTGATGTATTTACAGAAAACGGTGCTATGGGACGTGCTGCAGTACCTTCTGGTGCTTCGACTGGTGAGCATGAAGCTGTTGAGTTAAGAGACGGTGGTAGCCTATATTTAGGAAAAGGTGTTCTTAAAGCCGTTGAAAATGTAAAAGAAATTATTGCTCCAGAATTAATTGGTCTTCCAGTTTTTGAGCAAAATCTATTGGATCAAATAATGATTGATCTTGATGGAACTAACAATAAAGGAAATCTAGGCGCTAACGCTATTCTTGGTGTGTCTTTGGCAGCAGCTAAAGCAGCAGCTAACGACTTAAAAATGCCACTTTACAAATATATTGGTGGTGTTAATGCTAACACGCTTCCAGTTCCGATGATGAATGTTATTAACGGAGGTTCTCACTCAGATGCTCCAATTGCATTCCAAGAGTTTATGATTATGCCAGTGAAAGCAGAATCTTTCTCAGATTCATTGAGAAAAGGAACAGAAATTTTCCATTCATTAAAAGCTATTTTAAAAGGAAGAAATCTTTCGACAGCTGTTGGTGACGAAGGTGGTTTTGCACCAACATTCAACGGTACAGAAGATGCTTTAGATACTTTGTTACAAGCGATTGAAAAAGCGGGTTACAAGCCAGGAGACGATGTAATGTTGGCTTTAGATTGCGCTTCTTCTGAGTTTTATGTAGACGGAACTTACGATTACAGAAAATTCGAAGGCGATAAAGGAGCTCACAGAAGCAGAGAAGAGCAAGTGTCTTATTTAGCTGAGCTTTGTGCAAAATATCCAATTATTTCTATTGAAGATGGTATGCACGAAGACGATTGGACGGGTTGGAAAATGTTGACAGATAAAATCGGTGATAGAGTTCAATTAGTTGGTGACGATTTATTTGTAACAAATGTTGAAAGATTAGCAAGAGGAATTAAAGAAGATACAGCTAATTCAATCTTAGTAAAAGTAAACCAAATTGGTTCTCTTTCTGAAACGATGGCAGCGGTACAAATGGCTCAGAACAATAAATATACTTCTGTAATGTCTCATAGATCTGGTGAAACTGAAGATGCGACAATTGCGGATCTTGCAGTTGCTATGAATTGCGGTCAAATCAAAACAGGTTCTGCGTCACGTTCTGACAGAATGGCGAAATACAACCAATTAATCAGAATCGAAGAAGCTTTGGGAGAAACTGCAATTTTCCCAGGAATGGACGCTTTCAAAGTAAAAAGATAATAAGTTTTAACAAAATTTTAAAGGAGCGAACTTTCGCTGTTCGCTCTTTTTTATGTATATTTAAACCAAAATTATATAATAATGTCAGATAATAAAGTTATACTGAATTACGACGGTAATTCTTATGAATATCCAATCGTTGACAGCACTTTAGGTGATAGAGGGATTGATATTTCAAAACTAAGAGACCAAACTGGTCTTATCACTTTAGATTTAGGATACAAAAATACTGGAGCTACGCTTAGTGACATCACTTACCTAGACGGTGATAAAGGTGAATTGTACTATAGAGGTTATCCAATCGAGCAAATCGCTGAGAAGTCGAACTTTACAGAAGTAATGTATCTATTGCTTCACGGTGAATTGCCAACTGAAAATCAGTTTACTTCTTTTGATAACAATATCAAAAAATACAACTTCGTAGCAGACGAAATGAAGAAAATCCTAGACGTTTTCCCACGTTCTGCACATCCTATGGGCGTTCTTTCTTCACTTACTTCAGCGTTAACAGCGTTCAACCCTAAAGCAGTTAATGTTAATTCTAAAGAAGAAATGGATCACGCAGCAGAATTAATGCTTGCTAAATTCTCTCACCTTTGCGCTTGGACTTATAGAAAAACTCAAGGTTTACCAATTAACCATGGCGATAACAGCTTAAGCTATGTAGAGAATTTCTACAGAATGGCTTTCAGATTACCAAACGAAGAGTTTGTAATGGATCCAGTTGTTGTTAATGCTTTAGATAAATTATTAATTCTTCACGCTGACCACGAGCAAAACTGTTCTACATCTACTGTAAGAATGGTAGGTTCTGCACATACAGGATTGTTTGCTTCTATTTCTGCTGGGGTTTCTGCACTTTGGGGTCCACTTCATGGTGGTGCTAACCAAGCTGTAATCGAAATGCTAGAAATGATCGAAGCTGATGGTGGAGACGTTAACAAATGGGTAGAAAAAGCGAAGAGCAAAGAAGATAGCTTCAGATTGATGGGCTTCGGACATAGAGTTTACAAAAACTTCGATCCAAGAGCAAAAATCATTAAGAAAGCTGCTGATGATATCCTTAACGCATTAGGAATCCAAGATAAAGCTTTAGATATCGCAATGCAATTAGAGAAAGTAGCGTTAGAAGACGATTACTTCGTATCTAAAAAATTATATCCAAACGTAGATTTCTATTCAGGAATTATCTACAGAGCATTAGGAATTCCTACAGAAATGTTTACAGTAATGTTCGCATTAGGAAGGCTTCCAGGATGGATTTCTCAATGGAAAGAGATGAGACTTCACGGAGATCCAATCGGTCGTCCAAGACAAGTATATCAAGGTGCAGGTGTAAGAGATTACGTTGCAATGACTAATAGATAAGAAGTTTTAAACTTCAATATAAAACTCCCAAAGTAATTTGGGAGTTTTTTTATGATTGAGTTTTTCATTTAAGTAAGACTTTCAGGTTTAAATCGAGGAAGCTTTGTCGTTCTATTCAACGGCTTTTCGAGAAGATAACATGTTGAGAGAAACGCCTGTTAATATTAAAATAATCCCTATTAATAGATTTCTTGTAAAGTCTTCATTAAAGAATAAAACACTGACTGCAACAGCGATAACTGGTTCTAAAGCGCCCATAATTGCGGTTGGTGTCGAACCTATTTTTTGAATCGCTAAAACCAAAGCAACGCTTGATATTAAAGTTGTTACAAATGCAAATGTCACAAAATTAAAGAATATAGAATAACTCGGAATTGCTAAACTCTCTTTTAAAACTAAAGATTTCATCAAGAAATATATTGATGTAAACAGCATTGAATAAAAAGATAATTTAATTCCTGATACATTAATTTTGGCTTTATTAACGATAATGATATACAGTCCATAAAATAAAGCACTTAACAATACGATGCCTAATCCAACAAAATTAATTTCGAGACTGTTGCCTTTTAGACAAAGTACAATTACACCAACAAATGTCAACAATAGTGAAACTATTCCCATTTTGGAAAGTTTTTCACCATAGAATAGAAACATCACCAAGGCTACCAAAACTGGATATACAAACAAAACGGTTGATGCAATACCAGCTGATAAATAATCGTAACCGAGGAATAAAAACTCCGAAGATAAGGCGTAAAACAATCCTAGAATTAATAAAACCAATAACTCCCATTTATTAATTTTCAAATTCACTTTTTTAAAAATTAAATAAACCCCAACCATAATTGCAGAAAACAAAAATCGATAAAACAATGTCACGTCCATCGAAAAGTTGATTTGCTTCATCGGAAGTATAAAAATGGGAATTAATCCGTACGAAATCGCAGAAATTGCAGCTAAAATATATCCTTGAGTCTTCATTTTTGTTGTTAAAACGCTGCAAAGCTACGACTAACTGTCTACATTTAGTCTATTGCACAGCTTTTTATGGTTATTAAATATTTTTGTTAAACGATTTGTTTTCACCAGTGATTGTAGAGGTTTTGGATAAAATTTTCTATAAATTGTTTATTACTGAAATATTTTCTTTTTATTTAAGCTTTATATAGATGATATTGCTCATGTAGACGACTTTGAAAATGTTATGCAATCATTATATTTGTGTCAGACGAGTAATTTTATGAAGCTTAATATTAAAAATGAAACAGGAAGGCTAAAATCTGTTGTTTTGGGACAACCAAATTCTATTGGTGGCATCCCAAGATTGGAGGAAAGTTATGATGCAAAGTCCTACAATTCTATTCAGAAGAATATTTACCCCAAAGAAGTCGATATTGTTTCGGAGATGACGGCTTTCGAAGAGGTGCTTCTAAAACACAATGTCAAAGTTTATCGTCCAGAAGTTATTGAAGATTACAATCAAGTTTTTGCGCGTGACGTAGCTTTTGTTATCGATGATAAAATGATTATTTCTAACATTATCGAAGATCGCGCAGACGAGCAAGAAGCTTATCGCAAAATTTTTGAAAAAGTGGCTTGGCGCAATATTATCAATTTGCCAGAAACTGCTCATATAGAAGGCGGAGACGTAATTGTTTGGGACGATTTTATTTTTATCGGGACTTGTTATAGTCAAGATTATAGAAGTTTTAAAACCGCTAGAACTAATGAATACGCCATCGAAATCCTAAAAGAATATTTTCCAAAAAAACGTATCCTCGATTTTGAATTAAAGAAAAACGATACCGAACCTTATAAAGGAATTTTACATTTGGATTGTACCTTTAATCCGATTGGGAAGGACAAATGCATTATTTACAAAGACGGTTTTGTAGACGAAAGCGATTATCAATTAATTGTTGATATTTTTGGGGAAGAAAACTGTTTTCATGTTGATGATCAGGAGATGTTTGAGATGGTTCCGAATGTATTTTCAATTTCGCCAGAAGTGGTTGTTTCGGATAAAACTTTTACCAGAATGAATAATCATCTTCGTGATGTGTGGGGAATAACGGTGGAAGAAATCCCGTACAGAGAAATCTCTAAAATGGGCGGTTTGTTACGTTGTTCTACTATGCCTTTGGTGAGAGAATAAAAATTTTTCTTGCATATTAAGAAATTAGTTAATACTTTTGTTTTGTAATTCTGAAATAAGAATTACGCTTATCCAGAAAGATGGAGGGAATTGACCCGATGAAATCTTGGCAACCTGCAAATGTAAGGTGCCGCATTCAACCTCAAAGTTTGAGGAAAGATAAGTCAGAGACACTTTTTGAAAAGTATTATTAAAAATATTCAAAAAACTCTTTCGACTTGTCGGAAGAGTTTTTCTTTTTCCGGCAATTGCTCGACATCTTGGATAAGTATTTAGTTGATTAACAATTTAAAATTTATACAAAATGAGCAATTTAAAATTCGAAACTTTACAAGTACACGCAGGACAAACCGTTGACAGAGATACTAACAGTCGCGCAGTTCCGCTTTATCAAACAACTTCTTATACTTTTAATGATGCGCAACATGCGGCGGATCTTTTCGGTCTCAAAGCTTTCGGAAATATCTACACGAGATTAATGAATCCTACAACCGACGTTTTCGAAAAGAGAATTACAGCTCTGTATGGCGGTGTTGGCGCTTTGGCGGTGTCTTCTGGTCACGCCGCGCAGTTTATCGCGATTACGAACATTCTTCAAAATGGCGATAATTTTGTGACGTCGCCATATTTGTATGGTGGAAGTCATAACCAATTCAAAGTGAGTTTCGCAAAATTTGGGATCGAAGCGCGTTTTGCAAAAGATGACAATCCTGAAGATTTTGAAGCTTTAATTGATGAAAACACAAAAGCTTTGTATGTGGAAACAATTGGTAATCCAATGCTGAATGTTGCAGATTTTGAAGCCGTTGCAGCGGTTGCAGGAAAGCATAAAATTCCGTTGATTGTCGATAATACTTTTGGAGCGGGCGGTTATTTGTTTAACCCATTTGAACATGGAGCAAGCATCATTGTTGAATCGGCGACCAAATGGATCGGCGGTCACGGTACAAGTGTTGGCGGCGTTATTGTAGATTCTGGAAAGTTTGATTGGGCAAATGTGAAATTCCCGTTGTTGTCTCAACCATCGGCTGGTTATCACGACTTGGTGTTTACAGATGTTTTTGGTGTTAATTCAGATTTTGGAAATATTGCATTTATCATTAAAGCTAGAGTAGAAGGTCTTAGAGATTTTGGTCCTGCGATTTCGCCGTTTAATTCTCATCAGTTGTTATTAGGTTTAGAAACTTTATCACTTCGTTTGGAAAGAACGGTTTCTAATGCGCAAAAGTTAGCGGAGTTTTTAGAAAATCATCCCAATGTCGAAAAGGTTATTTATCCAGGTTTAGAAAGTTTCACAGATAAGGAAAATGCAAAAAAATATCTTAAACGTGGTTTCGGCGGTGTTCTTAATTTTGAAATAAAAGGTGGAAAAGATGCTGCAGTTCAATTTATTAATTCATTAAAACTAGCGAGTCATCTTGCAAACGTAGGTGATGCTAAAACATTGGTTATCAATCCTTCATCAACCACACATGAGCAGTTAAGTGATGCGGAGCAAAAAGCTGCTGGTATCACTCTAGGACAAATTCGTGTAAGTGTTGGTATAGAACATATCGACGATATTATTGCGGATTTTGAACAAGCATTTTAACGATTCTGAAAACACAATGATAATTTTAAAAGTTCCGTAGTTATTCTGTGGAACTTTGCTATTTTTGTGGCTTAACTAAAAATTATGCAGACAACGAATACTGTTTTGATGATTGAGCCGATAGCTTTCGGTTATAATGCCCAAACGGCGGAGAATAATTATTTTCAGGTAGAACAAAAAGGTACTGAAGTTCAGGATAAAGCTTTGGCAGAATTTAGTGCTTTTGTTGAAAAACTTAGAAGTAAAGGCATCAATGTTATCACTGTTAAAGATACTTTGGAGCCACATACGCCAGATTCTATTTTTCCTAATAATTGGGTGAGTTTTGCAGAAGACGGAACAGTCGTACTTTATCCAATGTTTGCACCTAACAGAAGAGTAGAACGTCGCGAAGATATTTTGAGTGAAATTAAAGCTAAAGGTTTTAATATCAGTAAAATAGATGATCTTAGCGGAAGCGAACAAGATGAAAAATTCTTGGAAGGTACTGGAAGTATGATTTTTGATCATGATAACAAAATTGCTTATGGTTCTGTTTCTCTAAGATTGGATGAAAAGTTGTTCCGTGAGTTTTGTGCTAAATACAATTATACGCCTGTTGTTTTTCATTCGTTTCAAAGTTTTGAAAATGAGAGACTTCCTATCTATCACACTAACGTGATGATGTGCGTTGCGGACCGTTTTGCTGTGATTTGTCTTGAATGCATCGATGATGAGGACGAAAGACAAAATGTAGTAAGCAGCCTTGCCGATTCTGGAAAAGAAATTGTTGAAATCACCGAGGGGCAAATGCAACAGTTTGCAGGTAATATGCTGCAAGTTAGAAATGATGAAGGAAAAACTTTTCTTGTGATGAGTCAGTCGGCTTATAAGTCTTTGAATGATAGTCAAATAAATCAAATTGAAAAGTATTCTGAAATTATTTATTCAGACCTTGAAACCATTGAAACCAATGGTGGAGGAAGCGCTCGTTGTATGTTGGCTGAGGTTTTCTTACCAAAGGCTTAGTTTCTTTGGATGATAAATTCCCTAGCCCTGATGGAAGCGGCATCCTTTGGCGTTGGAGTGAGGCGGCGGAGC
>JAEXRP010000124.1:0-11970 GCA_023440705.1 Bacteroidota bacterium | reverse complement strand
TTCCACATCCGACAACAACATCAATAAAATATCACGAAAAAATTCTACTTTTGAAGTGTACTGAAAATGGGGAGCTTACAATAGCAGTTGTTTTTTACTATATATTCAATTTTAGCAAAATCATCGCCAACTCTCATTACAAACATGTTTAAATCTGGATAATGTTGAATTCCTGAAGTTTCCATTATTTTTTAATCCTTTCTTTAAATATTTTTTCAAATTTTTCTATTTTGGGTTGAATCACCATTTGACAATAGGGTTCTGATATATTGCTCGCATAGTAGTCCTGGTGAGAATTCTCCGCTTTATAAAACTTTATTAGAGGTTTTACTTCCGTTACTATAGGGTTATTATACACTTTTGCTTTGTTAAGAGCAACAATAATTTCTGTTGCAATCTTTTTTTGTTCATTATCTTTATACAATATAATAGATCTATATTGTGTTCCTGAGTCTGCTCCTTGACTATTTAATGTAGTTGGATCATGAACTGTAAAAAACACTTTTAAAATCTCTTCAACTGAAGTTTTATTAGGGTCAAAAACAATTTGAGTTACTTCCGCGTGTCCAGTTTTACCAGAGCTTGTTTCATAATAAGATGGATTTTTTGTTTGTCCTCCTGCATAACCCGATACAACAGACTTTACACCATCTAATTTTTCGTATATGGCTTCAATACACCAAAAGCAACCGCCTCCAAGAGTAATTGTATCAGAAGTAGCTTTTACAATTTCTTTTTTGGTTTTTGAAGCAGGTTCAAACGACAACGAAACAGAGTTTACGCAATATCTTTTCCCAGTTTCTGTTGGCCCGTCATCAAAAATATGCCCTAAATGTCCGTCGCATTTAGCACAATTTATCTCCACTCTTTTCATGCCTAAAGTAGTATCTTCTTTCGTGGTAATTTTTCCACCTGCTATTTCTTTGTCAAAACTAGGCCAGCCACAATGTGAATCAAACTTCATTTCATCTGTAAACAACTCATTACCACATCCAGCGCATTTATATATTCCTATCTCTTTATTGAGTAATAATTCTCCTGTAAATGGTTTTTCTGTTCCTTTTTCTCTTAAAACATAATATTGTTCAGCAGAAAGTTCTTTTTTCCATTCGGCATCTGTTTTGTTTACAGAACTTATTGCTAAATTTTTTATTTTTTCTGCTTCTGAATTTGAAGTGCTTTGTGCACAAGATTGTAATGTGAAGACTGTAAAAACCATCATTGCAATTTTTATAAAATTGTTTTTATTTTTCATGCTCTCTGTTTTTATATTTATTGTTTTTAAATAAACCTCCAAGCTATTACACTTGGAGGAATACCAACTAATTAACCTAATTATGAAAAAACTACTTTATTGTTTGCAAAAATTCAATTGCTTTTTCTGTATTTAAATGATAATCATTAAAAACAACATTGTCATCTTGATCTATAAATATAAACCAAGGCGTTCCCCCAGTTCTATAATTATACATTATATTAGAAATGTTTCTTGTGGAATCATCTCCATTGTCTTGCCCAAAAGGAATTTTTAAATTATACTTTTTTTGTACTTCAAGCATTTTCTCATAAGTATTACTACTTGCACCTTCAAATACTGTTTGAACTGCTAAAAACTTAACGTTATCATTATCCTTTAAAGCATCAGTCATTACTTGTAGTGATGGCAGTCCAATGCTATGACAACCTGGACACCAGCTTTGAAAACAGTATATGACTTTAAACTTTCCTTTATAATCAGATAATTGAATTGGCTTGGTTTTATTTCCGTTTTCATCTACCCATTGTTCAATTTTCCATTCAGGAGCTTTTAGACCCTCTATCCCATAATTATTTTTTGTTGTATCCATTTTTTTTACTTTTATTTTTATACTATCTTCTTTTTGCCCCTTACAACCGAAAGTTGTAAACATCAAAATCATTAATAGTAAATATTTTATCTTAAGCATTTTCTTTTAATTTATCAGCATACATTTTTCGGAGTTTATTTACCTTTGGAGTAATTACAGCATTACAATATCCTGCTGAATTATTTTGATTATAGTAGTTTTGATGATATGCTTCCGCTGGATAAAAATCACCAAGAGGACTAATTTCAGTTATTATTTTATTATTAAAAATTGGATTAATTATTGCAATGACTTCTTCTGCTACAGTTTTTTGGTATGTATTGTGATAATAAATTACTGATCTGTATTGTGTGCCATAATCTGCACCCTGTTTATTTAAGGTTGTTGGATCATGACTAGTTATAAATACAGCTAATAACTCATCGTAAGTTATAATCTCAGCGTCAAAAGTGACCTGAATAACTTCTGCATGCCCAGTATTTCCATTACAAACCTCTCTATATGTTGGGTCTTTTGTTGTTCCGCCTGTATACCCAGAAATTACTTTTTCAACACCTTTTAATCTTTGGATTATAGCTTCTACACACCAAAAGCATCCTCCTCCTAATGTAGCTTTTTGTATATCTTTCATTCTTTTTGTAAATTTTTATTAAGCATTTACCCTACAACTCCCATGGTAATCTTGATGATAATCTTCTGCTTCATAAAATTTATTTAATGCTTTAATTTGAGTAGTGTATTTTCTAATCCCATTTTCATCGCTTAGCGTTTTTTCTATTGCTTCTTTTTGTTCATTATTCCGGTACAAAATAATGGATCTATATTGTGAAACAGAATCTGCATTTGAACTAGAATTTGTTCCGTATTTAACGATAAATTTTTTTGTTAGGGCTTCTAAAGAAATTATATCTGCATCAAACTCAACGTTTACAACTTCTGCATGTCCAGTTCTTCCACCGCATACATCAGAATAAGTAGGGTCTATTGATTCTCCTCCTGCATAACCAGAAACAGCATCGATAACTCCAGGAATATCTTGTAAAAACTTTTCTACTCCCCAAAAACAACCTCCTCCAAAGGTTATAAATTGTATGTTTTTCATTTTAATTGGTTTTTGATATTATTAATCTATTTTTTTCATCGACACTGAATTAATACAGTATCTTAAACCACTTGGTTGTGGTCCATCTTGAAACACATGCCCTAAATGACTATCGCAGACATTACACATTACTTCGATTCTAATCATTCCAAAAGAACCATCTTTGTGATATTTTATGGCATTTTCCTTAATTGGAAGTGTAAAACTTGGCCAACCTGTTCCACTATCAAATTTTTCACCTGAATCAAATAATTCATTATCACAACAAACACAACCATATTTACCTGGTTCATACCTTGAACAATGCTCGCCAGAAAATCTAGCTTCTGTTCCTTTTTTTCTTGTGATGTAAAATTCTTCTTCCGTTAATTGTTGTCTCCATTCTTCATCTTTTTTTTCAACTCTTCTATCTGGTGCTGGATTTCCATTGTTTGCAAAGTTTAGTACATCGTTCCATTTTAATATTTTATCTTTCATAATGTTTAGGTTTTAATTATTAAACAAAGTTATATACACATTCCTTTTTACTTATATTTTAAAATACCTTTTTATTTGTTTATTTTTCCTTGATTATTGATTTTTTACCAATCGGTTAAAATGAGAAATATTTTATATTTGTAAAATTATTTTCTTTTAAAACAAAAGCATTAAAGGAAAAACTTACTTTTCTATTGCAAATTTACTCAACAAAAAAAAGGAAGTTCTTTTTTGAACTTCCTAAATATTTATAAATATTTCCTTTAAATTAATTATCCCGAATAAATGTAGGTGATTTGTTGGTGTGCTTTTTTATAAAATTACTAAAAGCTTGAACATCACTAAAAGAAAGTTCTTCCGCAATTTCTTGTATTGGAATTTTCGAATATTTTAAAAGTCTTTTTGCTTCAAGTAATCTTCTATTATTGATAATTTCAATAGGAGATTTATCTATATGCATTTTAAAAAAATTAGACAATGTTTTTGGTGATTTAAAAAGCATGTCAGCATAAGCAGCAACTGTTGTCTTGGTTTTAAAATGTTTTTCTACAAGAAAATTATATTCTCGAATTATTCCTATTGCCTTAGAATCTTCATTAATATCTAAGTTTTGCTGCCTGTATTTTCTAACACTTAAAATTAAAAATCTTTTTAACAACGATTTAAGCATTTCTAAAGAATAATCGTCTTTCTGTTCAATTTCCATTTCAAGAACTTTCCAAATTAATTCGAATTGTTTCTTTTCCTCATGATCGATTCGAATTTTTGGAATTGTTGATGCCCCAAAAAACAAGAGTCCTTTACAACCTACATCACTATCATGATTTTCAACACAATAAAAAGGTTGATTAAACTGGATTACTCTTAATTTTTCAAATTCAATTTTCTGTATCGTATGAAAGCTGGTTAAAAAAAGAAAACAATCTTTTTTAACGGCTATTGGCTGGCTATCTATTATAAATTCTGCTTTAGTCCCAATATTCCATATAACAGACAATCCTGTTTTTAAGTCTTTATTAAACATGTACATTCTTTCAGGAACTATCTCTGATACAAATAGATATTCTTCTAACGTGCCTTTAAAAACCATATAGTTATTTGCTTAATTTTATTTTTTATCCATAAATGGATATTTATAATTTGTAGGCGGAACTAAATTTTCTTTTATAGTTCTAGCTGATGTCCAGCGAAGCAAATTAATTTTAGATCCAGCTTTATCATTAGTACCACTTCCTCTTGCACCTCCAAAAGGCTGCTGACCTACAACCGCTCCAGTACTTTTGTCATTAATATAAAAATTACCTGCTGATTGATTTAGCCTGTTGCTTGCAACTTCAATTACTTCTCTATCTTGGGCGAAAAAAGCACCTGTTAAAGCGTAAATTGATGTTGAATCTACTAAATCTAGAATTGCTTCAAATTCACTATCTTCATATACATATAAGGTTAAAATTGGTCCAAACAATTCCTCACACATCGTAACATACTTTGGATCATTAGTTTTAATTATTGTTGGCTGTATAAAGTAGCCGATTTCTTTACTGTTTATACTTTGGGTTATTACTTCTGTATTTGAATCCGCTTTGGCAGCTTTAATATATGAATTTAATTTATCAAAACTTTTTTCATCAATAACTGCATTCATAAAATTTGTATAATCTTCTGGGCTGCCAATTTTTATTGCATTTACTTGTTCTACTAATTTTTCTTTTACTGCCGGCCAAATACTGTTTGGAACATAGGCTCGTGAAGAAGCAGAACATTTTTGCCCTTGATATTCAAAAGAACCTCTTATTATTGCTGTTACAAAAGCATCGATATCTGCACTTGAATGTGCCATAATAAAATCTTTTCCACCTGTTTCCCCAACGATTCTAGGGTAAGATTTATATTTTTGAATATTATTCCCAATTTTTTGCCAAATATTTTGAAAAACTGCAGTGCTACCTGTGAAATGAATCCCTGAAAAATCTGGGTGATTAAATATAACTTCTGCTGCATCAGGGCCTGTTGGAAATATCATATTTATTATACCTTTTGGCAATCCTGCTTCTTTATATATATCCATCAAAACTTTAGCACTGTATATTTGTGCATTACTTGGTTTCCAGACTACCACATTGCCCATCATGGCAGCACTTGTTGGTAGATTACAGGCAATCGAAGTAAAATTAAATGGAGTAAGTGCAAAAACAAATCCTTCTAATGGTCGCCACTCTAATTTATTCCAAACACCATCTGGAGATTCTGGTTGTTCTTTATAAATTTCTGACATAAAATGAACATTAAATCTTAAAAAATCAACTGATTCACAAACGCTATCGATTTCTGTTTGATGAACACTTTTACTTTGACCTAACATAGTTGCTGCATTTAACTTTGCCCTATATTTACCCGCAATTAAATCTGCAGCTTTCAAAAAAATACTTGCTCTATGTTCCCAAGACATATTAGCCCATTGTTTTCTTGCATTGAGTGCTGCATCAATAGCCATGGTTACATGCTCTTTTTTTCCTTTGTTATAAAGCCCTAAAGTATGGTTATGATTGTGTGGTGATACTATATTTATTTTTTCAGAACTTGTAATTTCATTTCCATTGATATACATTGGTATATCAATTACTTCTGATTTAAGTTTTGCTATAGCTTCATCAAGCTGAATTCTTTCAAAACTTCCAGCGACATAATCTTTCACAGGTTCATTTACAGGTTTTTTAGGTGTAAAAATTGCATTTGACATAATGTTTGTTTTTATAAGTTTTCTATTGCTTTTTTAATTTGTAGAGTTGCCATGTCTATGAAAAGCGAATTTTGATTTGCCAAAACAGAAAGTTCTGTACAGGCAAGGATCACTTTTAAATTAGGTTGACTTTGGGCAAATTCTGTCAGATATTTTTTTTTGTAATCAAGATTGCCGTTATATATTTCTATTCTTATTTTTTCGATTTCATTGATAACATTTTCGGTTACTTTAGTCACATAAATATTATTTTGTTTAAGTTTTGATTGAATATAATTTCCTTCCATTGTGTATTTTGTACCTAAAATAATAACATTTTCTATTCCATTTAATTTAAGATGACTAATTAGTAAATCTAATGGATGGATTATTTTAAAATTAAATTTTTCTGTAATGATTAAATTATCTATTGCTTGGTGAATCGTAATATTAGGAATAAGTAGCTCCCTAACTTTCAATGAATTTATATAATGAAGATAGGGGAGGATGTTCCCATTTATATTAATAAAATCATTAGGTAAAAAAGGATTAATTTCATTAAAATTAATATTTACCATTGTAAAAGGACAAGTATTAAATCCTCCATGCTTTTTGTTGTAAAACAAATTTAGAAGTTCTATATAGTAGGTTGTTGATTTTGAGCCTAATCCTATAATTCCCAATTTATTCATTATTGTCTAATTTTTTTCTAAAACATAATTTGCAAAAAATTGTTTAGAATCTGTTATTTTATTTTCCCATCTAATATCTGTTTTAGAAAGAATTTGTTTTAAAACCTGGTCATCGTATTTTCTGGAAACTTCGGTATGAATTAATTCATCTTTTTCAAAATAAAATTCAATCCCATCAATTATAACGCTTTGTTTTATTTTACTTTTAATATAACTTTTTGCAATTCCTATATGTTCATCATATGTTGGTGCATGTTCAAATTGCGCTCTATTAAAATTGGCCCCAAGTTCCTTATTTATTCTATCGAGTAAATTTAGATTAAATTCGGCAGTTACGCCTTTACTGTCATTGTAGGCGGGCAAAACAATTGCTTTAGGTTTTTTTAGGTCTACTCCAAGAATTATCTTATCCCCTTTAAAAAGATTACTCCCTAGCTGATAAATAAATTCGGTAGCAAGTTCATCAACTAAATTTCCAATATTTGACCCTAAAAACAAAATAATTTTTATTGTTCCGTCTTGTTTTAGATTTTCTAGAGCTTTAAAATAATCATTATGATTAGGTTTGACTATTAAGGTTGGAACTTCAGTTCTTAAATAGGATTTAATTCCATCTAAAGCATTTTGAGATATATCTACTGGAAAGTACTCAAAATTAATATTTTTATTAACCAATGCTTTTAATAAATGTACCGTTTTTGTTCCGTCTCCAGCACCTAACTCAATTAAGCTATATTTATTTTCTTTGTTTAAACTTAGTGCAGATATAATATCCTCTGTTTTTTCTTGGAATATCTCCATTTCCGAACGTGTTAGATAATATTCTGGCAAAGCCATTATTTGCACAAATAAATCATCTCCTTTTTTATCATAAAAGTATTTAGATGGAAGAGATTTTTGTGGTGTTTTACTTAGCCCGTCAAGAACCTCTTTTTTAAATTGATTTAACATTATATTTATTTCTAATTAATTTCCTATTAATACAACTGCACCCAAACCACCATCTGCACAAACACTTATTACCGCTTTTTTATTTTCTCCTAGCTGATGCAGTTCTTTTACGGTTTGGCTTAATATTCTAGCTCCTGTTGCTCCAAATGGATGACCTATTGCAATACTACTACCATTGGGATTTAATTTTTTCATTGGGAATTTTCCAAAATCAAAATCGACACCTAGTTTTTGAAGATGCTTTTTATCTTCAATTTTTATAATAGTTGCAAGGACCTGCGATGCAAATGCCTCATGTATTTCCCAGATATCAATGTCATCGTAATTTAGCTTGTTTCTTTCGAGCATTTTTGGAATAGCAACTGTTGGTGCCATTAAAATCCCTTCTTCCTCAATATTTACTCCTGCCAATTCCCAGTCGAGCAATCTAGCTTTATATGGAGAATTAATTTTACTAATTGCATTTTTACCCGCAACCCAGACTCCAGCGGCACCATCTGTAAAAAGAGAAGAATTGCCAGCTGTTATTGTCCCTTTTTCTGAACGATCAAAAACGGGTTTTAAATGCGCTATTTTTTCTACAGATGTTTCTTTTCTTGGGATGGCATCTTTATCTAAACCAAATGCTGGAAAATATAAGTCTTGGTAAAACCCATCTTCTTTTGCTTTAAAATAATTTTTATGACTTAGCACGGCTAATTCATCTTGTTCTAATTTTGGTACATTTAGCCTTTGTCCTGTAATTTCTGCATGCTGACCCATACTTTTTCCTGTACTTCTATTTACACTTTGTGGTGTCTGAATTCGAAGTGAAAAAAAACCGGGGATTAATTTTAATTTATCCATGAAAGATTTAGCTAAAGAAAAATTCTTAATCCAATTTGAAGATTTATCATTTAGCCCAATTTGAACATTACTAAAAGACTCAACACCACCTGCTATTGCAGTTTCGTCATCTGAAATCATACTACTTGCTTCTATAGCTGCAAGTAAAGAGCTGCTACATGCTAAAACTGTAGAAAAAGAAATTGTTTCTTCTTTTAAATTAGAGTCCATTACGACTTCTCTAGCGATGTTACTATACTTTAATGTTGGTACGACTGTTCCCCAAATTACGAAATCGGGTTTGGCTTTTGCTTTTTCTACCATTTTATTTAATACTTCTTTCGACATATCAAGTGCAGATACATTTTTAAGCTCTTTTTCTGCTTTTGCAAATGGAGTTCTTAACCCAGTAGCAATCCAAATTTCATTTTTAACTCTCATTTTGTTTGTTTTTTAATTAATTTATTTACGAAAGAAATTATTATAAATAGGTATAAAAGGCTAAATGGCAATGCCAGAATGATAAGTAAGTTACTAATTGCATTCAGTAAGTCGTTACTACCAACTGCGCTCAGCCCGATCGCGGAAGCTGTGATGATTATGCCCCAAAATATTTTATGTTTTTTTGATGGGTCTTCCTTTCCGTGATCGCTAAATATTCCTAAAACAAAAATAGCGGAATCGACTGAATTAATTATAGAAACTAGTACTAGAATAGTTGCTGAAAAAACAGTAATAATAGAAAGAGGGTAGTGCTCTAAAAAAATAAACAAAGAAGTGAAAACATTATCGAATTGGCTGATGCTTGAATTTTTTACAATTTCGAAAGCACTATTCGCAAAAACAGAAAACCAAATTATGGTTGCAATTGTAGGCACTAAAATGGTCGCAAAAATAAATTCTCTTATCGTTCTTCCTTTTGAAATTCGAGCTATAAATATTCCAGTAAACGGAACCCAAGCCAACCAAAAAGCCCAATAAAAAACAGTCCAATCTTTAGTAAATCGCTCTGAAGCTTTAAAATTCCCTACTGACAAACTCATTTCGAAGAAATGAATAATATAATGATAAATTGCGTAGATTGTATTGTGAAAATAATTTTGAAAATTAAGAAAACAAGCTACAAATAATAATAATAGTAATGATACAATCATGTCAAAATCGGCCAAGTATTTAATCACTTTTGAAATTCCTGTTAGAGCAGACAGTGTTCCTATTATTCCTATTATTGAAACTGTAATCAGCAGTGATTTATAGCCTAAATCTAAATTAAAATATTGATTTAAACCACCTATAAATTGACTTGTACCCAAACCAAGAGAAGCAATAACTCCTGCAATAGTGATTATTATAATGAACAAAGGGATGGTTTTTCTTAATAAGCTGTTTTTAATATTCGATACAATTGCTGTTAAAAAATTCTTCTCATTTCTGTTATAAAGGTTGTAAGCAACAATTAACCCAAAAATGCTATACATTGCCCAAGGAGTAAGCCCCCAGTGGAAAAAAGTGTATTGAAGAGCTATTTGCTTAGAATCATAGACTGTTATAGGTGGTTTTTGCAAATAAAACATTGGCTCTTGAACTGCTCTTAATAACAATCCTGAGCCCATTCCTGTACTATACAGCAAAGCAATCCAAGAGAAATAGGAATATTCTGGATTTGTTTCTCCCATTTTTTTTCTACTAAAAGGCAAGAAAACGATTATTAGTGTAATTAGAACGATTAGTAAGCCAAATGATAAGTAGAAAACTCCAAATTTATCTAAAATAAAATCATTTAAAAAAGACAAAAAAGACATCAACTTTTTAGGAAATAAAATTCCAACAAAACAGAACATAATACTAAACATAATGCCTGAAAGAAACATCTTATTATTGTAAAAAGTTCTCTTATTTAGCATATACTACCTTTTTTAATCTATCATCTTTAATTATGCTTGTTACCATCCATACATATTCCCTTTTTTCTTTATCAAATCCTAACGCTTTAAATGAATTACCAAATGGACAAGCAGGCATGTCAGGATAGTCTATTCGTAATTCAAATCTTTCAGGATTTTGATTAAATATATCTTTATATATTTTAGGCATCCCATATTTCATTGGCGAGCTATCTTCACAAACATACATATCCATAGGGACTTTTAATTTTTCTGAAATAAGTGTATCGTCGTAATAATAAGACCCCATTAGATCAATTAAAAGCCCTTTGTTTTGCGTTTGTTTGTCTTTAATTGTAAATAAAAACTGTGAGTCGATAGCATTTTCTGTGATTTCAAATTGAAAAGCATTTTCCACATCAAAATCATTATGAGCCAAACATTTGTTTGAGTTTGTACAAATTAGGTTATTTCTATCAACAATATAATCGTCTTCATATCCTTTAGCTCTTAATTCAGTAACTGCACCCAATAGATTATTTTCGTTTAATTTCATCTTAAAAATATTATTTGTTTAAAAATTTATTTGTTGTTTGTTTTAAAAATAGTGCTCCGTTAGAAAGGAAAAGATCAACTTCGTTAGGTTCTTTAAAAGGATAAATAACTCCTTTCCAGTTTGAATTCATCCAATATCCAAAATCAAGTTGCTGGTTTATATTAGGCAAGAATGCTTTTCCATCTTTATAAAAACTATTATAGAAATATGGGAATTCAGAAATAGCATCTGCAGGTGCATATCCTCCAAATTGTTCCAATCCGTCTGGATGTTTACAATATATCCCTGTATCAAAATTATAAGGCCAGATTCTTACTTCACTTTTAAAATTGTTATGGGTTAAAAGCTCTAGCAATGTATTATTTACATTAGTCCTAATTTTTTCAAATAAATGGATGGCGTTTTTACTTGGTAAAAAAGGTTTTTCTGTATATGATAGATACTCTGGGTATGGTAAATCCATATTTTGGATTTTTCCCCCTTCCAATCCAATAAGATTCAAATTGTTTTGGAAAGTTTTAATTATGTAATTAAGATTATTATTTCTTGTTAGAACCATTGGTTCCTTAAGTTTAGGGCAGTTGGTGGCAATATGAAAATGAAAATGATTTGGGTGGTATTCAATGGTAGCTATAAAATTATTTGGCAATACTATTTCTCTTGATTTTAAAACTTTTTTATCACTATCCCAAACCATATTAGTATGGCTAAAATCATCTTGTTTTAATAAATATAGGTTTGAGATTTCACCAATTATTTTAGCATAATTATGAATGCTTTTTTCAGCTAATTGTGTAAGCTCCCCATTTTCAGTACACTTCAAAAGTAGAATTTTTTCGTGATATTTTATTGATGTTGTTGTCGGATGTGGAAAAGCGGGCAGGAAAAGTGCTGGCCTTAGCCTGGGCTTGCTGTCCA
>JAEXRP010000123.1:0-66359 GCA_023440705.1 Bacteroidota bacterium | reverse complement strand
TGCCAAGACCAATGCTTATTCAATTAAGTATTTTGGCGCGTCCTGTGATTTATCAAATCTTCAAAGGGGACCGATTTACGGATCCTATTGATGGGAAATCTTATAGAAAATTTCTTCCGTATGGTTATGGTAAACAACGCGAAAATGCATTGTCACCAGGGACCTTATCTTTAGAAAGACACCGTCAAATGTGGTTGTATCTTAAGAATGAAACAGATTTTTTTTCAAAGAATATTAAAGTGCTTCATATTGCGCCTGAGCAAGAATTTCTTCGTCGTTTCAAAAAGATGAAAAATCTTGACTATACTTCTGCTGATTTGTATTCGCCGATTGTTGATGTTAAAGCCGATATTTTGGATTTGCCGTTCGAGGATGCTAGTTTTGATGTTATTATTTGTAATCATGTTTTAGAACATATTGTGGATGATAAAAAAGCAATATCTGAGTTGTATCGGGTGATGAGAAAAGACGGATGGGGAATTGTGCAAGTCCCGATGAAGAATAGTTTAGCCGAGACTTATGAAGATTTTAGTATTACTGATCCTAAAGAAAGGCAGAAGCATTTTGGACAATACGACCATGTTAGATGGTACGGGATGGATTATTTTGATCGATTAAAAAGTGTTGGTTTTGAGGTTGATATTAATTATTATTCTCAAAATTTTTCAGAAAACGATCAAAAACGTTTTGCTCTTCAAAAAAATGAAATATTACCGATAATCCGAAAGTTATAGCTTTCGGATTTTTTTTGTTAAGTAAACGTTAAACATAGTGTCACAATGCTCTTCGATACATAATATCTATTATCTTTAATTGTTTTTATTGATGTAAATCAATCGATTGTTTGATTTTAAAACTTTATTTTAGCAAATCATTTAATTTTTTTTAATATTTATGAGAAGAATATCGATACTGATGGCGGCTTCGGCGCTTATTGCAGTCTCTTGTTCACAAGATAAGAAGCCTGACGCGCAGAAGGATGCCAAACCGCAACCTTATGAATATATCGTTGCGAAAGCCGGAGCAGCAGATAATCATACCGAATATCCAGCAAGATTAGAAGGTGTGGAAAATGTAGAAATACGACCGAAGATTGATGGCTTTATCGAGAATCTTTATGTGGATGAGGGACAAATGGTAAGCAGAGGACAGTCTATGTTCCGAATTCGTAATCCGCAATATGAACAAATGGTTCGTGTGGCACAAGCTTCTGTTAACAGTGCACAAGCTGCGGTTGCAACAGCGCAAATGCAAGTAACTAAAACCAAACCTTTGGTTGATCGCAAGATTATTTCTGCTTACGAATTGCAAGCAGCACAACTTAATCTAAAAGCGGCACAAGCAAGTCTTGCTGAACAACAAGCGCAATTGACTAATGCGAAAGTTAACCAAGGTTACACGGTAATTACAAGTCCTGTGTCTGGAGTTGTGGGAACACTTCCGTTAAAGGCTGGTAGTTATGTGAGTGCCAGTACTTCACAGGCTTTGACAACGGTTTCAAATATCTCAAAAATATTTGCTTATTTTTCTATTAATGAAAAAGATCAACTTAACTTTTTGAAACATTCTCCTGGCGCTTCAATTCAAGAAAAAATAAAAAATACGCCTTTGATAAGTCTTCGTCTTTCTGACGGAACAATGTATAATGAAAAAGGAAAGCTAGAATCTATAAGTGGTTTGGTAGATCCAAGTACAGGATCTTTCAGTATGCGTGCAGCATTTACTAATCCTCAAGGCTTGTTAAGAAGTGGTTACAGCGCAACGATTTTACTTCCGAACAATTTAGAAAATATCATTGTTGTTCCACAAAAAGCAACTTACGAACTTCAAGGGAAGGTTTTTGTGTACGTTGTAGGAGCTAACAATAAAGTAAAATCTCAAGAAATTAAAATTACAGAGCTTCCAGATGGTATAACTTATGCCGTAGATTCTGGTCTAAAAGCCGGTGATAAAATTGTTGTACAAGGTGTTGGTTTACTAAAAGATGATACCGAAATTGTACCTAAAGAAACTACTCTTCAAGCAACTTTGAAGAACTAATTTATTTGAGAATTTTCTGAATTTTAAATAAGATTTATGTTTAAAAAATTTATTGAACGTCCAGTACTTTCGACGGTAATTTCCATCATTATCGTCATTTTGGGAGTCTTGGGCATCTTTACGCTTCCTGTAGCGCAGTATCCAGATATTGCGCCACCGACAGTTGTAGTTAATGCCAACTATATGGGAGCCAATGCTGATGTTATCTTAAAAAGAGTCATTGTCCCTCTGGAAGAGCAAATCAACGGGGTGGAAGGTATGACGTATATGACATCATCAGCAACTAACGATGGATCTGGATCGGTTACCGTATATTTCAAACAAGGGATAAATCCTGATATTGCAGCGGTTAACGTACAGAACAGAGTTTCTAGAGCCAACAGCTTGTTACCTCGCGAGGTAACGCAAGCTGGGGTTACGGTTGTTAAACGTCAGAGTTCCAATGTTTTAATATTTTCATTGTATAGTGAAAATCCACAATTTGATCAGACTTTTATCCAAAACTACGCGAACATCAACATTATTCCACAGATTAAAAGGGTAGCAGGTGTTGGTGATGCCACGGTTTTCGGTACTAAAGATTATTCGGTTAGGATTTGGTTAGATCCGCAAAAGATGGCGGCTTATGGCTTAGTTCCTTCAGATATTAATGCGGTTTTAGCAGAACAAAATATTGAAGCTGCTCCAGGAAGTGTTGGTGATGAGGCTAACACAAGTTTTAGATATACTTTAAAATATAAAGGTCGTTTAACAGAGATTCCTCAGTTCGAAGAAATTGTTTTGAAAGGAACTGAAAACGGTCAAATTCTTCGTCTAAAAGATGTTGCTAAAATAGAATTAGGAGCGCAAGATTACACTGGGAAGAGTTTCACAGATGGCAATCCGAGTATTGGTATTGCAATTTCGCAAACGGCTGGATCTAACGCACAAGATGTTATTGATCAAACTTTAGCAGTATTAACCAATGCTGAAAAAGGTTTTCCAAATGGTGTTAAATGGACTACGCTTGTTAACGCAAATGACTTCCTAGACGCTTCTATCGAGAAGGTTGTACATACTTTGATCGAGGCATTTATCTTGGTATTCTTGGTGGTATTTTTGTTCTTACAAGATTGGCGTTCAACATTAATTCCTGCAATTGCTGTTCCTGTTGCGATTATTGGTACATTCTTTTTCCTAAATATTTTCGGATTTACAATCAACTTACTAACGCTTTTCGCTTTGATTCTTGCAGTTGGTATTGTTGTGGATGACGCCATTGTTGTTGTTGAAGCAGTCCATAGTAAATTGGAACAAGGTGAAAAATCACCGCTTCGGGCGTCGGTTAATGCGATGGGCGAGATTAGTGGAGCGATTATCAGTATAACATTAGTAATGTCCGCTGTTTTCGTACCAGTAAGTTTTATTACAGGTTCGGCGGGTGTATTTTATAAGCAATTTGGTTTAACACTAGCAATTTCGATTGCACTTTCGGCGGTTAACGCTTTGACTTTGAGTCCAGCTTTGTGTGCGATTTTCTTAAAACCACATTCGCATGAAGCTAAGAAAATGAATGTGATGCAACGATTTTTCATGTATTTTAATACCATATTTGATGCATTTGTTAAGCGTTATTCAACTTGGGTATTATTTTTATTAAGAAGAAAATGGCTTGCAGGTTTGGGACTTGTTGCTTTTACAGGAATATTTATTTGGTTGATGAATACAACGCCAAAATCCTTTGTTCCGTCAGAAGATATGGGTGGTGTAATGGCTGACATTTCGTTGCCGTTGGGTGCAAATGAAGTTAGAACACAAGCTGTTCTTGATGAAGTAGAAGCTATTGTTAAACAAGAGCCAGAAGTGGCACATATTCTTAAAGTGTCTGGTCGTGGTATGATGTCGGGATCGGGAAGTAACAATGGTATGTTAATTTTGAAATTAAAACCTTGGTCTGAACGTAAAAGTAAAGAAGAAAGTACACAAGCGCTTTTAGCAAGGTTATACCAAAAAACCGCTGGGATTAAAGATGCAAAATTGGTATTCTTTGGTCGACCAACGCTTCAAGGTTTTGGTAATGCGGCTGGTTTCGAATTCCAAGTTCAAGATCAAAAAGGTGGAAGTATTGAAGATTTAACAAAAGTAAGTAACGACTTTATCAATGCGCTAAAAGAGCGTCCAGAAGTACAAAATGCTTTTACGTCTTTTAATCCTAACTATCCGCAATTTATGATCGATATTGATGTGCCAACGGCTAAAGCAGCTGGTTTTACAGTTAATGATATTTTGTCGGTGATGCAAGGTTATTTTGGTGGTGTATATTCTTCCAATGTTAACTTATTCGGAAAACAATATCGTGTTATTTACCAAGCGCCAGCAGATCAACGTCAAAGTTTAGAAAACCTAAACTCGATGATGGTGAGAAATAGTGCAGGTGTTATGGCGCCAGTTAGCCGTTTTGTAACTACTAAAAAAGTATATGGTCCGCAAGCAATTGGACGTTTTAATCTCTTTACTTCTGTGTCAGTTAATGGTACGCCAAATGCGGGATACAGTTCTGGTGACGCGATTGAAGTTGTAAAACAAGTTGCGGCAGAAACGCTTCCGACAGGTTATGGGTACGAATTTTCAGGTTTGACAAGGGAAGAAGTTAACTCTGGAAGTCAGACGGTATTTATCTTTATGCTTTGTTGTGTATTCGTTTATTTCTTGTTGGCAGCGCAATACGAAAGTTATTTACTTCCATTTGCAGTAATGTTGTCATTGCCAGTTGGTTTGGCTGGGGCGATGATGTTCTCAAGTTGGATTGGTAAATCAAACAATATTTACACGCAGATTTCCTTGATTATGTTGATTGGACTCTTGGCAAAAAATGCAATTCTTATTGTTGAATTTGCATTGGATGCTCGTAAAATGGGTTACAGCATTGGTCGAGCTGCAATTTCTGGAGCTAAACAAAGGATTCGTCCGATTTTGATGACATCATTTGCATTTATATTTGGATTAATTCCGTTAGCGTCTGCAAGTGGCGCTGGGGCGATTGGTAACCAATCGATTGGTATTGGTGCGATTGGCGGTATGTTGGTTGGGACAATATTTGGGGTATTATTTATTCCCGCATTGTTTGCAATTTTCCAATATTTACAAGAACGTGTGTCTAACAAGAAAGTTTTCGAAGAAGATTATGGAAACAGACTTAGCGAATAATCTCACAAGAAAATCTATTACAATGAAAATTAAAACGTCACATATAGTTTCCACAATAGCTTTAGCGGGATTAATGCAGTCTTGTAAAGTCACGGAAACCTATCAAAAACCAAGTGTAAAAGCCGATTGGGATAAGTCGTTGTTTAGAAAGCAAACCAACGCCGATTCGTTATCTATGGCAAAAGTCGCTTGGAATCAAATTTTTGCTGATGACAAACTACAAAGTGTTATCAAAAAAACGATTGAGAACAATTATGATTTAAAAATCGCTGTAACGAGAATTAATGAAGCGGATGCGGTTTTCAAACAATCGCAACTCAATCATTTGCCAACTCTTGACGGAATTGCTTCCATAAAAGATACTAAAAATAGTGCGGCGGCACAAGGCAACAATTTTAGGATGCCAGACATTATGAATTTCCAATTGGGCGTTTCTGCTGGTTGGGAAGTTGATATTTGGGGAAAGATGGCTGCAATGAAGCGTTCTGCTTACGCAGGTTTTTTACAAACCGAAGCTGCGAGAAGAGCGGTGCAGACGCAATTGGTGGCGCAAGCTGCAAGTTTGTATTATCAGTTGTTGTCTTTGGACAAACAGTTAGCAATCACAAAGCAAACGGTCGATCTTCGTACCAAAAATGTTGAAGCTGTTCAGTTGTTGATGGATGCAGCCTATTTGACTGGTGCGGATGTTGAGCAAAGTAAAGCCAACTTATATTCGGCGCAGTTGATGATTCCAGATTTGGAAATTCAAATTCAACAAACCGAAAATGCACTGAATCTTTTAATGGGTGAAGCACCAAAAGATATTGAAAGAAATAGCATTGACTCGCAAGTTGTTTCGTCGGATTTCAAAACTGGACTTCCGGCGTCTTTGTTGCAGAATCGTCCAGATGTTTTATCAGCTGAGATGGCTTTTCGTCAAGCTTTTGAAAACAAAAATGTAGCATTAGCGCAGGTTTATCCATCGTTTAATATTACAGCGGCTTTAGGGCTTTCATCAAAAAATATTAAAGATTTTTTCAAAGAATCATTGTTTTATACGGTTGGCGGAACTTTAACCCAAAATATCTTCCAACAAGGCAATCGCAAGGCGCAAGTCAAAATAACGGAAGCTCGTAAAGAACAAGCTTATCTCAATTTTGAAAAGACTTTGTTGACGGCTGGTACAGAGGTTTCGGATGCTTTGATAACTTATGAAAAAGCAAAATCCAAAGAGGCGACGCGTCAACTACAAATCGAATCTTTGCAAAAGACGGTTGACTTTAGTAATGAATTGTTAACTTACTCATCTAAAGTTAATTACGTTAATGTTTTGACGGCAGAACAAGCCTTGTTACAAGCGCAATTATCTGCGGTTAATGACAAGTTGCAACAGTTGCAAGCCATGACCGAATTCTATCGTGCACTTGGTGGCGGACAATTTTAGAATTTTAAAAATAATTATAAAAATCCTAACTAAAATTTTAGTTAGGATTTTTATTTGGAGCTAATCCCGCTGGATTTTATATTGAGCAATTGATTTTATCGAAAAGCTTTCTATTTTTTTATGGAAGCTTTTTCCCGCTATCCACTATATCTTTTGTAGTGTCGCTCGGACGACTCCGCTGCGCTCCGTCGCCTCACGCCACCACAAAAGGATGCCGTTCCTATCGGGGCTAGGATATTGGGGATAAATTACAATTTCCGTCAGTTTGAGTAGCAAAGCCTATCGAGAACTATTTTGAGTAAAGTTCTCGATACGATTTTTTTTAAATCTACTCGAACTGACGTTGAGTTAGTTATATAAAATAACGTCAGTTCGTGATAAAGCATTTTTATTTGTACGAGGCGTCACTTCGAGTAAAAATCTGAAAGATTTTGTATCGAGAAGTTTTAATGATAAGAAAATTAACTTGTTTTCGATACAGTTTTCTGCGAAAACCACTCAAACTGACGTTAATCTTCTTATACCGAACTCAGGTTAAAATTTAGACTAATTATTTCTTTCTCCTTGCTTTCCATTTTTTCCAAAGGAAGATTAATACAGGAATAATCAATAAAAATGGCCAAAATGAAACCAATCCTAAAACAAAATCAACAAAATTATTCCAACCTTGAGAGATAGAATCCACGAACTTGGTTCCGAAGCCTATTTTGGAAGTTACCGAGTTTTGAGGTTTTATTTTTGCGATCGTCATGTCGATTGTGCTGTATTTAACACGATCATCAATGAATTTTAGTCGACCTTTCGCTGAGTCAATTTCTTCTTCCAAACCTCTTATTTTCTCCTGAATTTCGAGAATATCTTTTGTAGAATTAGTCTGTTTTAGAAGATCACGATATTTGTCGAGAAAAGCTAATTTGTTATTTAATCGAATCGAAACATCCGTATATTCTTCCGTGACGTCATCGGATTTTACATTTTTAGAAATCAAATCTCCCAATCCAGTCGAAAACGAATTAATCAACGCATCAAAATTCTCATTCGGAACTTTAATGAAAAACGAAACAACATCTCGGTCAGGTTGCGAACTAAAAGTTTCGTTTTGGATGTAGCCTTTGTTCTTTTTTAGACTTTCTTGGATATTTTGTTTGGCTTTTTCTAGATTCGAAACTTCGATATCGAGATTTGCACTTTTGATGATTTTTTTATCAATACTAACTGCGACAGAATCTGTAGGTGTTGATATGTTGCCATTTGCGAGGTCGACAGCTTTGGCTTCTGGCATAACCTCCATCAAGGAAGCATTAGCACTCGTTATTTCGTGTGAGTTTTGTCCACAAGACAAAAATAAAGTGAGAGCAAATAAGAAATATAAATTGCGCATATTTAGAAAAATTTGGTGTTATTCAATTTTATAAATGTTGATTTTGTATTGGTTGTCAGATAGTTTAACAGGATCTTCGACATAATACAAGTTACCTTTAACCGTAACAATTTCTGGCAAAAGCTTGTTGTCCATTTTTGTTAAACCTTCCTTGCCTTTCGTTTTTATTTTGTAATAATAAAGAAAAGAAGGCACATTTTTTAAACCAAAAATCGGGCTGTTTTGTACGCCATCAATTTTTGTTTCGGTATCATAAACGATTTTGTCAAGAAGTTCAGCTTTGTAAAATACAGTGTCATCATACTCAAATTTGCCGTAAGGATCAAAGAAATCATCAGTTTTAAGATTCGGAATAGAATCGTTTTTTAAATAATTTGATTTCGCAAAATACTTTGTTTTTCCGATGCTGATGTCGTTGGTTAAAGAATCGATTTTAAAATTTAATCGAAAATCATAATCACTTCGTTGTGTACTTATAATTTTGTCACCATTTATCACGCTAAGGTTGACAAGATAAGGATCATTCTTTTGGGGATTTCGAGTGTTGCCTTGATCTGTAATAAAAATAACAACAGCAAGCATGGAATCTTTAATGATAAATCTTTTCTGAAAATATGCTCCCATATGATCAGGTTCAAGATCAAAAATAACTTCGTCGATTTTGGTGAGCTTTAGTTGGTTATTTTCAAATTTTGGGAATTTTGGAATGTTGGGATATTTATCTTTTTCAACATGATAACTTTTCCCACAAGAGAAAAGCATAAATGTTACCCATAATAAAAGCAAAATATTTTTCAACATATTTTTTTAATAAACGTATTCTAAAGCTTCGAAATCTTGAAGTTTTGGGAGTGACTTCATTTTGTCAATCGATTTTTTATACATTAATACTTTATCTGTTTGATAGTCAATGTGTTTATTGATTTTAACGCCTGTTGAGAGATTGTAATCTACATATTCTATATAACCCGCAGAAGCATTATTTTCTGTAAAGCCGATTAACTCAAAATTTCCGTTTTGAAACCGAAATTTGTGTACGTAATTTCCTCTGATAAGTTGATTGGTGAAAATTAAAAGTCCATTTTTTATTTCCAAATTTTCTAAATTAACATCAGAAATTTCTCCTCCAGCAGGGAATTTTGGCGTAACAGCTTTAGTCGATCTCAAAACTTTTTTATAAGAACCATCAACATTTTTAAAAAAGATTTCCAACAAATAAGGATGTTTTGAGTCATTGTCATTTTCTCTAACCACAACTTTGTCAGCAAGTCCATCTTTGTTAAGATCACCTTTTATGTCGTATACAATGTTGCGATATTGCTCGTCAGAAGCTTGCCCAAAGCTTTTTTGTGAGACAAAAATTAGTAAAAAAATAGCTGTAATTTTTAATTTCATTTTCGTGTTTTTGTGTCTGGAATTACTTTTAATTATTAAGAATGCTTCGTATAATTATCGGTAAAAAAAGAACGAAAAATATGATGAAAGTATTCCGTTGATAATATTTTTTAACATATAATCCCAAAAGAATCATCAGTTGATCATCATCTTTAATATTGATTTCTCCATTGCTAAAACTCGATGTATACTCAGCTTTGTTGCCTGTTGTACTTTCAATGATCCATTTGTTGTTGAGAAAATTGTTGTACCGCCAAGTGTAACGTTTACCTCCAAATTCTATGTTCGCTTTGTTATTCCAAATATTGAAATTAATGTTTCCTATTTGGCTAGAATCTTGCGTATTTTTAAAACTTACAGAACTATCAAAAATGCTCTTTTTATAGAACAAAAATTCTTGTGCACCTATCTTTCCAATGATTTTATCGGTAAATAGATCTTCTTTGCGTAGGCTTCCAATTTTTTGCGCATCATTAAAAATTGAATAGTCACTAGCAATATTTTTTTTCCAAGTCAGTTTCATATTGTGTTTTATTAGATGCATTTACAATTTTTTCAATCTATTGATAATGCTTTCTGTTTCTTTATTATCGATAGTTTTGATGTCAATTTTTTCATCCCAAAAGTAGTATCCATTTTTATCTTTTGCAAAACATCCGCAATCATCACAGGTTTTGAAACTTCGATAATCGAAAATAGTATCTGTTTCCATATTTCGTTCTGTAAAGATTTTGTTTTTGTCTTTTGCGTAGCAATTTCCCAACACCTGAAAAGTTTTGACATCAGCATTGTCAACAATCCAAAAATTACCACCATCCACCATCACATAATGCGTGTAGACATGGTTTTTATCCTTGTAAAAAGAACTTCCAAGGTAAGAAAAACTTGCAGAATCGATTACGGATTTCAGTGGTTGACTATCAGCCATTTCAGTAATATATTTTTCGATGATAATACCTTCTTCGGTGCCTTCGTTGGCTTTTAATGCCAAATCTCCGTTTTTAGATTTGTAAAGTCCAAAGCTGGTTTTAGTCCAAGCTAAACTTTGGTTGATGCTGTCTATTGTTTTTTTATAACTTTTAATATTTTCCGTTCTCGAAGTTTCTACTTTTTCAATCTTCTTTTTTTCGTTAGGAGATTTGCAACCGAATAACATAAAAATGATGAATGTTATATAAATTGAAATAAAATTCTTCATACTATTTCTTTTTATAAAATTGATAGAATCTTTTGTCCGAATAATATAGTAGCGTGTCTTGGTCAGTTTTTGGTGAATTTAACTCATCAAAATAATTATCCGAATTGTAAAACAAATTGGTTTTGAATTCGACTTCTTCGTTTTTTAATTTCATTTTAAAGAAATAATCTCGACTTTGCGTGAAGATGCCTCTGTCTTTTTCGTAAACTTTTCCACGTCCTTCCACTCCCGAAGATGGTGTCCCATAGCTTATTCGACCAAGACTGTTACCAGTAACTGCTTTATCAAAAAGTTGAATATTATGCACATTGATGCCATTATCACCAGCCATTTTTATTGTGATGAGATTTCCGTCAAAACTTAATTTGTTGTTTTTAAATTCAGTTTCTGATATATCATGTGTTTTTAATGTATTAATATCTAAGACGAAAGGCTTCAAATCTTTATTTTCGCTTGATGCAGAACTAAAATAAATCCATTTTTTTTCTGCGTCGTAACCATAAGATACACTGCCTTTAGAATAAAAATCGTAGATAGGCTTTAGATTTTTTTTGATAATAGCGATTCTAGTTTCGTCATTATTGTTGTCGTTTTTTTTATAATTGATTAAAATATAATCAGTCTTCGGAATTAAATAATAGTTGTTAATATAAAGACTATCAACTTGTTTGTTTACAAATTGATCTGCTTTGGTCGTTTTTGGAAAATACGGAATTTCAGGATGTTTATTAGTATTGGGAATTTTGTAACCCGAAAGATAAATTAATCCAATAATGGCTATAATAAAAATGCCACCAAGACTAAGAAGTATTTTTTTCATTCAATTAATTGTGAATTTAAAAATACTCAAAAAAAGCTAATCTGTATAATTTGTTTTAAGATAAACCTTGCAACAATCTATGAATTAAAAAGCTTGAAAACAAGTTGTTATAATTCCATAAAATAAGTGAAAGCATTATTGCAGCAACTAAAAATGGAACTAAAAATGAGGCTTGACGGTACTCGAATTTCTTTGGAATAACTTCGCTCCAAGCAAATAATAACATAAGAAAACCAATTGCCGCAAACAACATTTCGGGACTTTTTCGTAAGGAAAAATTGTTGTGATCTGACATTGGTTTTAGATAAGGAAAAGCTAAAATTTGTAAGATGCTAAAAGTTAATCCAAATATTAAAACGCCAATAGCACTCGATGTTTTCTTAAGTTTGAAACAGTTATAAGCTAATAAAATACTACCAGAAAAAGCACCAAATACCAAAGCAAAGATTGTTACTAAATAGCGACTTTGCAACGGAAAAGCGTCAGGATTTTCTGTGATGTAATCTTTGTGTTCTAGCGCTTTCTCTTCTTGGGTTTTAATCTCTTCTTCGCGACGATTTTCGATTAAAGATTTTATACGTTCCGTTTCGGAAGTGTCAAAAGTAACATTGCGTTGTTTTAGAATTTCGAAAGCCATTTCAATGGCTTCGGCTACAAAGCGACTTTCTGGTTTCAGATAGTTGTTAAGCTCCCGATTCGATAATTTTTCTAAAACTTTCCGATTGACCATTCTATTTTTGCAAAGCGCAAAGATATTGTTTGAAGTTTAAATTTGAAAACGAAAAATCTTCCTTCAAAATAGGATTGTTTATTAGTGGAAAATGTTAGCATTAGAAGGGAAAAATCAACAAATTAAATTATTTTTTTTAATTGCTTTTGGAGTATTGGTTCTAGATATTTTGCAACGATATAAGCTAGGAATATAATGAAAATTGACGACAAAATAGGTAACAAAAAATATGGTATTTGTGGGAAATAATTATGAATTTTAATGATAGACGCAATTAGCATATTCTCGTGCAACAGATATAAAGGATAACTTATAAAGCCAATAAACGTAAAAAGTCTTGTACAAAATATAACCCCAAACTTTTCCCAAAATAGTGCAGCAAAAAACACCAGATTAACCGCAATTAAATAGATTAATAATATCAAATCTTGGAATTTATAAGCATAAAACAACGAACATACTACTGTAAAGATGATAGCCGAAAGCGTCTTTTTATCAGGTTTTTGATAATACATATAAGTTAATGCACCTGCAACGAACCATCCAAAATGTATAAAAGATCCAATATAAGTTTTCAATAATCCAGATTCGTGGATAAGATTGTGGAAGATAAAAATTTGTAAAATGCAAGCTGACAAATACAAAAGAAAGATGCCTAACAATGCTATTTTTCTGTTAAGCATAAAGTATAACGCACCAAAAATGATGTAGAATTTAACTTCGACATATAACGACCAAAATGACAATTCTAAAACAGGAAAATCTGTTTTAAAAATCATTTCCAAAATACCATTATTAATAAATGTAATCCCTGGCAAAAGCGATTTTAACTCTGGAATTCCGAAAGGCCTTTCATAGAAAAAACTTGCGGTTAAATACACGAGAAAACTGCAAATTAACATACTCGGAAAAAGTCTAATCCATCTATTTTTCAAAAACTTCCAGTAATTTGGTGTCTTTTCAACCGACATCAAAATCACAAATCCGGATATCAAAAAAAATAATTGAACGCCGAGGCTCCCATATTTGAAAAGGATAACCTCCGAAAATTGCCTTTTATATGGATAGTACGCGTCCCACACCGAGTAACCATGGAATAATAATACCAGCAGAATTGCCAAACCTCTTAGCCCATCAAGAACTAAAATACGTTTTTTACTTGCAGTCATATTTTTTTCGTGTAAAGAACAATTTGCTCTTTGTTATTGTGTTTTTAATAAAGTCAAACGCAAATTTAGTTTATTTCTTAAAAAAAAATCAATTTTAACAAGTGTGTTTTTTATAAAGATAAAATTGGTATTAATTTTATTAATTATTTTCGTTAAATTATTTATTTTGATAAATTATTTTGAGTAAAAATAGATTTGTCGTGAAATATTTAAACTTCTTATTAAAGAAGCTGGCATACTAAAACAATCTTTTTTTTAATTCAAATAAATGTTGCTTTTAAGCCCAATTGATTTCATTGAAAAGCTCTTTCTTATTTTCTTTTTGTAGCTTTTTGACTACGTCGATTGCTTTTAGGAGCAATTGATTTCATCGAAAAGCTCTTTGTTATTTTATTTTGGTAGCTTTTTCCCGCTATCCGCTATATCTTTAATGCGCCGCTCGGACGGCTCCGCGAAGCTCCGCCGCCTCACGGCGCCTCAAAGGATGCCGCTTCTATCGGGGCTAGTGTAATAATAAGATTACTATAATATAAAATCCAGATTCATGATAAATTTTAATTTTCTTACTTTTGAACAAATTGTAAGAATATGATTTTCGAGGAAGCCAAAGTCTTTAGCAACGGAAACCTTCAAGAACATTTGGTTGTGGGGCATCCGTATCATCCCGCAAGACCTGCTTTTTTGTTTTTGAAAGAAGGTTCTATCAAGCTTCGTGAGCAGATCAATGTGTACACGCTTCATAAAAACGGAGTGATTCTTATTGACAGCACTTCCGTTTACGAAATCCTTGAATACAGTGAAGATATCGATATTCTTATCGTTGCTTATAACGGAAATTTCTTTGATACACTTAACCTAAAACTCAATAGACTTCACGCTTTTCGAAGTATCAGAGCTGAATTTAAGAAAGGCTATCAAGCAAGCGAATCCGAGTTTCCGGTGTTGTGGCAAAACGTTCTCAACATTCAATATTATATCGAAAACATTGATCAACAGGAGTATCAAATCGAAATTATTGAATCTTTATTTGCGGCTTTGGTTTATCAATTAGCCAATATTGTTGCACATCAACGGAAAATTTCTAAGCAGAAAATGTCACGCTCTCAGGAGATTGCGTTCGATTTTATAAAACTGGTTACGGGCAATTTTAAAATTGAACGGAATGTAGAATATTACGCGCAACAATTAATGATTTCTAGCCGGCATTTAACGGTAGTTTTAAAAGAAGTTTTTGGAAAAAGTGCCATTCAGATTCTTAATGAATTTATTTTGAACGAAGCTAAGGCGCAGCTTAGTTCTAGTTTAAAACCGATTAATGAGATTTCTAATGATCTGAAATTCAGTGATCAATATTCATTCAGTCATTTCTTTAAAAAACATGAAAACTTGAGTCCTTCTCAATATCGAAATCAATTTTAGACTTCAATCTTACTTTTGAACATCAAAAGACGTAAACTGAATCATTTTAAACGCTTGTTTAGCGCGCTACCTTTGTCCTGTGAAAATTGAAGTAGAAAAAACTTCAAAATAACAACAAGGAAAACAATGAAAAACAAGGTACAACAAACAATGTTAGCACTCAGTTTGCTAACATTTGGACTGTCTTATGCTCAAGAGTCTCGCGATCTATCCGTAGATCAGGTGATGGATTTGGCTTTACAAAACCATCAGCAACTTAAAGTTTCGGCAAAAAATATCGACATTGCAAAACAACAAACCGAAGTCGCAAAACTTCAGAAGTTGCCTTCTATTACAGCATCTACAAGTCAGTTCTTTCTAGGAAACGCACTTATTATTGACAAAGATTTTTCCAATTCGACCAAAGTGGAAATGCCACATTACGGAAGCACATATTCTGTACAAGCACAGCAACTTATTTTCAAAGGTGGATTGGTGAATAAGTCGATAGAAATGTATGATTTGCGCGAACAATTAGCCGAATTGGATGTTGAAAAAGATCAACAAAATGTGAAGTTTTTGGTGACTTCCAATTATTTGGACATCTACAAATTAATCAATCAAACGGAAGTTTACCAGAACAACAAAAAATTAGCACAAGAACGTTTAAAAAACATTCAAAAATTCTATCAACAAGGCATGATTACACGAAATGAAGTGATTCGTGCAGAATTGGCGATTAAGAATTTGGATCAAGGACTTTTGGTATTAGAGAACAATCGAAAAATTGTGACCTATCAGCTAAACGTTGCTTTAGGATTAAATCCGGACACGCAAATCAATCCAACAGGAAGTATAGATATTCAGGAAAAAGGTTTGGATAGAGATTACTATCAAAATTTAGCATTCGAAAATCATCCAGCAATGAAATCGGCTTATAAAAACGTGGAAGTTGCAGATAAAAATATTGAAATCATCAATACCGATAAAATGCCTACCATTGCGGCTTTCGGAGGTTATAATATGCAAAGACCAATAACATCGAGTGTTCCCGCGATGGATATGTACACGAATTCATGGCAAAGTGGAATTTCTTTGAGTTATAATATCGATAATCTCTACAAAACCAAAGAAAAGGTGAAGTTGGGACAATTGCAAAAAGAGCAAGCTAACGAGGCGACATCACTCATCAAAGAACAGTTGGAAGTTGGCGTTAATGCAGCTTATGTGAAATATGTGGAAGCGATTCAGCAAGCGGATTTGTTCAACGATTCGAAAAAATTAGCGGAAGAAAACTACAAAATTACTGAGGCTAAATATTTAAATCAATTGGCGGTACAAGCCGAAATGATTGATGCGCAGAACCAAAAATTGCAAGCAGAATTGGATTTTGCCAATGCAGAAATCAACGTTCTGTATCAATATTACAACTTACTAAAAACGACAGGAACTCTTTAATAACGGACAATTACAAATGGAAAACAAGGATACACAACAAGAAAATACAACTCAGCATCAGGAAAACGAACCAAAAACGCAACATGTTTCGCGACCTACAACGGCTGAAAAAGTAAAGCAAAATAAGAAAAACAAAGCAAAATCGATGATTTCAAACGTCTTGGTTTTAGCGATTATCGGATTTGGAATTTATTGGTTGATTACGCAATATTTCCACATCGGAGATAAAAATTACACCGAAGCTGCACAGGTTGAGGAGTTCATCAATCCGATTAATACAAGGGTTTCGGGATATATTAAAGAAATAAAATTCAACGAACATCAAGCGGTGAAAAAAGGCGATACGTTGGTTGTTTTGGATGAACGTGAAATTGATACGCAACTTGGACAAGCGGAAGCGGCTTATCAAAATGCTTTGGCTCAAAAAAATGCAACAGGATCTTCTGTAAATACGGTTTCGAACAACGTTAACGTGATGGAATCAAACATTGCAGGTGCTAAAGCAAGACTTTGGAATGCAGAACAAAATTTAAATCGATATAAAAATCTTTTGGCTGCGGAAGCGGTAACCAAGCAACAATATGACGCTGTGAAAACGGAATATGATGCCTTGAAAGCGTCTTACGAAACTTTGATTAACCAAAAACAATCGGCGAATCTTTCGATTACGGAAGTGAAATCCAAAATCGGAATCAACGATGCGGAAATTAAAAGAACCAAATCTGCTTTGGATATGGCACGATTAAATCGTTCGTATACCGTTATTACAGCTCCTTACGACGGAATTATGGGAAGAAGAGCGATTTCTGAAGGGCAATTAATGCAGCCAGGTCAACAAGTAGCGACCATCGTTTTGGAAGGAAGCAAATGGGTGACGGCGAACTTTTTAGAACGTCAAATGCCAAATATCAAGATCGGAAGTAAAATCGTGATGTCGGCTGACGCTTTGGGTGGAGAGAAATTTGAAGGTGTTGTTACAGCGATTTCAGCGGCAACAGGTTCTAAATATTCCGCGGTACCAACGGATAATTCAACAGGGAATTTTGTGAAAGTTCAGCAACGTATTCCGGTTCGAATAGAGTTTACAAATAAAAATGATGCTGCGAAAGTGAAACAATTACGCGCCGGGATGAATATGGTTTTGAAGCTGGAAAAATAGTGAGAAGAATTAAGACGCAAGATTTCAGACATCAGATTTTGAATAATAGACCTTGAGGTGAACTATAAACTAAAGAACGTCTGAAATCTAACATCTAATTTCTAACATCTAAAAAACAACAATGTACAATAAAGGATTATTTAATGATTGGGTTCCGAAACCTGTCCAGCTTTTACTGGTGATACTTTTCGCAGGTATCCTGATGCCAATGGGCGGGATTTACACAGGAAACATCGCTTTTATGGCGAGTGATTCGGGATCCATGACAGAATATTATATGATGGCGAATTTCGTTTCATCCATTGGGATGGGCGCGGTGATGCCAATTGCTATTCGACTAAAAATGCGTTTCAAAATTCGAGATAAAGTCACTTTTATTTTAATTGCTTTAGCTGCTTTATTATTCATCAGTGGGACAACCGAAAATCCGTGGATTATCGTCATTAATTCCCTTTTGATTGGGTTTTTAAAGATGGCTGTTGTTATGGAATTTATGCTTCCGCTTATGATGATGGTACCTAGTCGAGGTGCGTTTTACAGCATGTTGTACGGTTTTGTGCTCGTACTTTCACAATTGGCGAATTATTATGTGGTGGAATTTTCGATACTCTATAATTGGGAATATTTTTACATACTAACGGCGGTTATATGTTTGGTTTTGGCGCTGATGAGCTGGATTTTTATGCATGATAAACGATTTGCACTCAAAATGCCGTTGTATTACATCGATTGGATGAGTATGTTGATGTTTGTGGCGACATTTTTTATGCTGGCTTATGTATTGTCATTCGGGAAACAACAAGATTGGTTCAATTCGCCGTATATCGTATGGAATTCCATTGGATTTGTCGTGAGTTTAATCTTGCTGATTGCCCGTCAATCCCATCTAAAACGTCCATTTTTATCATTTAATATTTTTAAAAAGAACAACGTTCAGCACGGGCTTTTCATGTTATTTTGTCTAGGAATGTATATGGCGCTTGGATCGATGCAAAATACCTTTGCATTGGGTGTTCTTCAATACGATCAAATGACGAATGTGAAATTAAATCTTCTGATGATTCCAGGACTTATTGCAGCAGCAATTGTGGCTTTGTATTGGTTCAAAAAAGAATTTAATCTTAGAATGTTTATTTTTTCAGGATTTGGCGCGATGCTGATGTTTAGTATCATTCTGTATTTTTCCATGGTTCCTGAAATGAATTTTGAACGTTGGTATCTGCCGATGTTTTTAAAAGGTTACGGTATGTGTAGTCTTTTCATCGGGGTTTGGTATTACGCGATGGATAAGTTGGATGTTAATGACCTTTTACCCGCATTCGGATTCGTTTTGTGTTGGCGTTCGTTTATTACGATTGGTTTGTTTTCAGCGGCGTTTTCGTGGATTCAATATCAATTTCAAGTTCAGGCTGTTGGCGATTTGGCCGTTCATATGGACAGCATGATTTTAAATCCGCAAGCGGCAATGGCTAATTTGAAAGCTATTCAGTTAAATGCCATTCTTGTTGCCAATAAAAAACTTCTTGGCTTGGTAAGTATCGCTGGATTTTTCATTTTGATTTATATTTATTTCCATCATTTTGGAAGAATAAAACATACCGAAGTTCGTTTAATTCGAGTTTTGAAAGGGAAATCTTACATCGCAAGACGCCGAAGAAGAGAACAACAACTACTGAAAGAAACCATCAATCCTATTAAAGATGTAGGAGGTGTTAGTAATATATAAAATTCCTTGTTTTTCTTGGAAGCTCCGAAGTCCGTTGGATTTTGGGGCTTCTTTTTTTTAGGAGCTTTTCCCGCTATCCGCTCTATCTTTTGTGCGCCGCTCGGACGACTCCGCTACGCTCCGTCGCCTCACGCCGCCCCAAAGGATGCCGCTTCTATCGGGGCTAAAAATAATTAGGCAAGAATTTAATAAGGAAGATCTCGAATATTTAATTTTCAATAAAAAGATACTAAGCCTTAGATTGTTAGTGATTTGATCTAACGAAAATCCATCGAAATGTTGTATTATTGTGAGCCTTTCGATTTTTTTAAGAATCTATGAAAAGTTTTTAGTAAAACTTCACCCACCAAATAAGTTGGACCACTGTGACAATACAATATTATTTTTTTAATAATTGTTGTTTGGCTCATTTTTACTTTTTTGCCGAAGTTTTTACTCAAACAAAAAAAAGAGTTCTGCCAAAGTCGGGGCGCGGAGAAGGGATAATTAGCAATTATTCAAAATCCAAAATTTAGGATATTTTACTGATAGTCTTTTACAAATCAATTAATTATACTTGGTTTAAAAACTGACCTCCAAATTCCTAAAAAACTTTATATTTGCTAGATGGATTATAAAAGACTTATCATAAGAGGAATTTCCTATAGCCAGACACAATCTGGTGCCTATGCATTATTATTAGAACACGAAGAGACAGGTGTCAAACTACCTGTTGTTATAGGTAATTTCGAAGCACAATCCATATCACTCGGTTTAGAAAAAGACATACAACCACCGAGACCATTAACACACGATCTTTTTTCAAGCTTTGTTAAAGCAACACAATATAGATTGAGTTCGGTTGTTATTTATCAAATTTTGGATGGCGTATTTTTCTCCAATCTAGTTTTTACAAATAACATTTCGGATGAAGAATTAATTTTGGATGCACGCACGTCGGATGCTGTTGCAATGGCAGTTCGATTTGATGCACCAATTTTTACAACTGAGCAAGTCCTTAGTGAAGCCGGAATTCTTTTAGAAATCAATGAACCCGAAGAGATGTCGGCGGATGTTGCAGATAATCAAAACACCGAAGAGCTAGAAGGAGCCAGCCTTGGCAATTTGTCATCACAAGAATTGACACAACTTTTAGAAGACGCAGTTAAAGAAGAAGATTTTGACACCGCTTTACAGATACAAGAAGAGATCAAAAAGCGCAACAGAAAGATTGAATAATATTTCTATTTACATTTCATAATTATGAACATAAAATTACGTTTAACGATACTGAGTTTCCTTCAGTTTTTCGTTTGGGGAGCTTGGCTCATTACAATGGCTAACTTCTGGTTTGGGACAAAGCATTGGGATGGGACGCAATTCGGTGCTGTATTTGGTACAATGGGGATTGCTGCTATCTTTATGCCGACTATTACAGGTATTATTGCTGACCGCTGGGTAAATGCGGAAAGAATCTATGCGATTTTACACGTTTTGTATGGCGCAACATTATTTTTGTTACCACATGCAGAAAGTCCAAATTCTTTTTTTTACATTATGTTGCTGGCAATGTGTTTTTATATGCCGACTATTTCATTATGTAACTCGATATCTTACAATGTCCTAAAAAATAATAATCTTGATGTGGTTAAAGATTTTCCACCAATTAGAGTTTGGGGTACAGTTGGATTTATTGTAGCAATGATTATCACCAATCTTACTGGTAATAAAGCAACGGAAGGACAATTCTACATTGCAGGAGCTGTTGCAATCCTTTTAGGAATCTACGCAATAACGCTTCCAAAATGTCCACCACAAAATCTAATTGATAAAAATGCACCGTTATCTGAGCAGTTAGGACTTAATGCCTTCAAGCTTTTCGGCAACTACAAGATGGCTTTATTCTTTGTATTTTCGATGTTGTTGGGTGCTGCTTTACAATTGACGAATGCTTATGGTGATGTGTTCTTAAGTGAGTTTGCGAACTTCCCTAAATATGCTGACTCTTTTGTCGTACAACGTTCGACCATTATTATGGCGATTTCTCAAGTTTCTGAAACTTTATTTATCCTAGCAATTCCGTTTTTCTTAGTTAAATATGGGATTAAAAACGTAATGCTTATCAGTATGTTTGCTTGGGTACTTCGTTTCGGATTATTTGCTTTTGGTGATCCACAAGGTGGTCTTTGGATGATTATTATGTCATGTATCGTTTACGGTATGGCATTCGATTTCTTTAATATTTCGGGCTCTTTATTCGTAGAAACAACAACTGAAAAGAAAATTCGTTCGTCAGCGCAAGGTCTATTTATGATGATGACTAACGGTTTTGGAGCAGTTATCGGAAGTAATGCAGCAGGCTGGATGATTGATAAATTCTTTACGCACAAATTTTCTACAGCGACCGAATTGGCAACTTATCTGGAGACAACACCAGATAATCCAACGTTTTTAGGAATTTTGAAAAACTCTTTTAACGCTAGTGTTGGACCTAATGGTGTATTGTCGAATGCTGTTATGATGAAAAACTGGCACGAAATATGGCTAAGTTTCGCGATCTATGCGTTAATTGTTGCGATTGCATTTGCAGTTTTATTTAGACACAAACATAATGCTGAGACAATGGCGAAAGCGGTTGATAATTCTGGCCATTAATTAATTTAATTAAAATATTATAAAACTCCGAACTCGATTGACTTCGGAGTTTTTTTATTGTATTTTTGAAACTAAGATTTTTAAATTTAAAACAATGACAATTTTAGAACAGATAAAAAACGGAGAAACGAATTTTGATTTTAATGATGTTATCGCTGATATTGACAAACATTATGACTTTTTTCCAACCAAATTTACTAACGGTGATCAAGTTAACGTTGCCAATCAAAACAACGGCTCTTGCAAGATTTTTTATTTTGCTAAAATGAATAACCTCAGTAAAGAGCAGACTTTAGATTTGTTCGGAGATTATTACAAAAAAGAGGTATTACAAGATCCCGAAGGAGACGATCATCAAAATATTCGAAATTTTATGAAGTACGGTTGGGATGATGTAAAATTCGATGGTGAAGCTTTAATAGAAAAATAATTAAGCTATTGATTATGGCTCAAATCTTGTTTATAATATTTTAAATATTCAAATTATGAGATCGAGATTATTTAAAACACTTTTAACAATCTTAGCGCCTATCGTTATCGATTATGTGGTTAAGAAAGTTACTCAAAAGAAAACACAGCCAACTGATAAAGAGTTGCAACAATCTTAAAATAAAAAAAGCTATTCGAAATCCGAATAGCTTTTTTGTTATGTTTTAGTTTGGTTTAAAATTTCCAACCAAGCGTAAATACTAAATTGTTCATTTGATTTTTAACTTTCGAGACGGCATAAGCAGGAGAGTTAATATCAAAATTGTTGCTATAATAACCAGTTCCGTTATTTGCCGAACCATACAAGAACGGATTGTCATATTCTGACGACACGTTTTGATAAGATGCATCGATGTAGAAAGCTTTAAAGTCATAGCCAAGACCTACGCCCAAAGTGTTTCTTTTAGAAAGCATTAGATTAGAGTAGTTAACATCATGTATAGATCCATCATTATTGTAACTAGACAACATAATGTTATTGAATGGATTATTAGCAAATGCATAGCCAGCTCTCACACGAAGACCTTCGTAACGATATTCAGCACCAAGTCTCACTTCCGAAGAGTTTTTATAATTCTCATTATAGAAAGCATTAAGATCCGAATTGACAGCTGAAGTCGTTGTATATTTAGGTTTACTCAATCCTTGGATATAATCGACGTTAAAAGCGAAATTCTTGTTAGGAACAAAAGCAGCACTCACCGTTGCTTTGAAAGGAGTTCTTAGATTTCTAGATTCCGAAAACTCTGCAGTATCTGTATAACCATCATTCGCAATTGCATAATCTCTATACACTCGGTCTACATTCCACCAAGTTGGCGTTTCAATAGCCGCTCCTAAACGAAATTGATTGTTGATTTTACCAATAATACCAAAGTTAGCTGAGAATCCTCTCGAATCTTCTAAATAAGGCGTGTATTGCTTTTCGTAAGAATCGGTAACATTATTTGCGTCTAGATGAAAAAATGAATAATCGTCTTGTGTATAACTAATGCTACTCATGTTAATACCAGCTCCTAAATATATTCTGTTATCATAATTGGCACCAATTGAGAAGTTCGTTTTATCAGAACGACCATCTCTGCTATAGACATGTCCTTGATAACTTAAATTACCAACAAGTGGATTATTATTTTCATCTATTAAATCCTTTTGGATTTTGATATTGCTATTTCCTGGAGTTCCAACTTGGTCATTTAAGAAAGTTGAATTGTAGCTAACACCAATGTTTACAAATTTCCATTTAGAATTAAGATTACTTAAGTCAAACGCAATAATTGCAGAGGCGTTGCCTAAATCCGTTTTATTAACTTTATTAGAAGCAGAAGCGCTACCTAATGTACTTGTATTCTTGTTAGAATAAGTTGATAAACTAAGACTAATGTCACTTGCAATATTAACACCTAGACCTGCAGGGTTAACATTAACACTAGAGATATCGCCACCTAAAGCTCCCATCGACCCCGCCATACCTACATATTTTGCGGTTCCATTAATGCTATTGTTGTTATAGACATCAGTTGTATTCTTAATTTCTGATATGTCCTGAGCTTGTAGATAAAAAGCCGCAGGTAAAGTAAGTATCAGTAATGTTCTTTTTAACATATTAAAGTTCTTAAATAAAGACTGTTTTATAAGTTTATAATTATTTTTTTAAATAAGATTAACGTCCGCCAGATCTCATTCCGCCTCCGCCTCCAGAGCGCATGCCACCACCGGTGCTGCCGCCCATACTTCCGCCAGATCTTGTACCACCACTAGAATTGAATCCTCCGCTGCTAGATCCGCTATTACGATATCCACCAGAATTTTGCATTGGTGTTGTATTTCTGAAACCACCATCATTACTTCTAATACCGCCGTTATTACTACGCGTACCACCATCGTTTCTCATACCACCATTTTGGCGGATAGATCCATTATTATTTTGATTAGGGAAAGATTGAGGATTTCTGTAACCACCCATATTATTAGGATTTCTTACATTCCCATTATTTCCGTTATTAATCATACCTTGGTTACGAATGCTACCATTAGAATTTCTTCCGCCCGCATTATTAGTTGTGATATTTCTTACACTAGTTTCTCTTAACATTCCAGAAAGTCTATTTCCGTTTGTATTTCTTGTCCCTCGCGGAATATAGTATGAGTTGTTACCATAGTAAGGATAATATCCGCCACCATAACCGTAATAGTACGGTGAGTAATATGGCGAATAGTAGCTTCCCCAATATCCACCTCCATATCCGTAACCCCAGAATGGATCATAGAAACTGTTGTAATACCAAGGGCTTCCCCAACCCCAATTTATTCCGATATTCCAACCATAACCCCAACGAGAACCATAATATGGCATACCATATCCATAATATCCAGATCCCCAACCCCAATTATTATTGGTGTAATAAGTTTCTGTTCCTGTATAATTTCCCCAATCAGACTCATAACTTCCGTAACGGTTGTTACTAAGTTGTTGGTTTTTCACAGATTGTTCAACAATACCAACATCACCATAGTCATAATATTGGTCTACCTGATTACCATAATTCCCTGAATAACCTTCTGGAAGGCTATCTCTATTAGGATCATAGTATACACCATCAGTCTCAGAATAACCTCCTGTATAGACAATACAAGATGTTAATAAGAAGCTGCTGGAAATCATTATTAAGGCTTTTGACTTAACAAGATTAAAAATGTTATAATTGTTAAAAGTTTTCATTTTCAACAGAGTATTAAGTTTATTATATTTGCATTTCTTTATACCAAATTTGTACCAAAAAGTACGATAAATAGGCAGGTAAAATTACTGCTTTTATTTTAGATTGGCTTTATAAAGAAAAGTTAAAAAGAAATATCAAAAAAATTTATGGCAAAGTTAACAACAAGGGCAGAAGATTACAGCAAATGGTACAACGAATTGGTTGTAAAAGCTGACTTAGCAGAAAACTCTGGTGTGCGTGGTTGTATGGTGATTAAACCTTACGGTTATGCAATTTGGGAAAAAATGCGTGACGAGATGGATCGCAAATTCAAAGAAACAGGACACGTTAATGCTTATTTCCCCTTGTTTGTCCCGAAAAGCTTGTTCGAAGCGGAAGAGAAGAACGCGGAAGGTTTTGCTAAAGAATGTGCGGTTGTTACGCATTACCGTCTTAAAAATGATCCAGACAATCCAGGAAAATTAATTGTTGATCCTAATGCAAAATTAGAGGAGGAACTTATTGTTCGTCCAACTTCAGAGGCTATTATTTGGAGTACTTATAAAAACTGGATTCAATCTTATAGAGATTTACCCATCTTGATTAACCAATGGGCCAATGTGGTGCGTTGGGAGATGAGAACGCGTCTATTCCTTAGAACTGCAGAGTTCCTTTGGCAAGAAGGACACACAGCACATGCAACGCGTCAGGAAGCGATTGAAGAATCTGAACAAATGTTAGATGTTTATGCAGATTTTGCAGAAAACTTTATGGCAATTCCTGTTGTTAGAGGTATTAAAACACCATCTGAGAGATTTGCTGGTGCGGACGAAACTTATTGTATAGAAGCTCTTATGCAAGATGGTAAAGCTTTACAAGCCGGAACTTCTCACTTTTTAGGACAAAATTTTGCAAAAGCTTTCGATGTTAAATTTACTAATAAGGAAGGTAAAATAGAATATGCTTGGGCAACGTCTTGGGGAACTTCAACCAGATTAATGGGTGCTTTAATTATGACGCATTCGGATGATCATGGTTTGGTATTGCCTCCAAGTTTGGCTCCAATTCAGGTGGTTATTGTTCCTATTTTTAAAGGAGAAGAACAATTAGAAGAAATCAGCAAAGTAGCTTTGGATATTCAAGCGAAATTAAAAGCGAAAGGTATTTCTGTTAAATTTGATAACGATACACAGAACAAACCGGGCTGGAAGTTTGCTGAATACGAATTAAAAGGTGTGCCAGTAAGAATGGCAATTGGACCTAAAGATTTAGAAAACGGAACTGTTGAAATCGCGAGAAGAGATAATTTGACTAAAGAAGTACAACCAATTGATAATGTAGATACATATATTGAAGAATTATTAAAAACCATTCAACAGGATGTATTTAATAAAGCTAAAACTTACAGAGATACTCACGTAACTAAGGTTGACACTTATGAGGAGTTCAAAAAAGTTTTAGAAGAAAAAGGCGGATTTATTTCAGCACACTGGGACGGTACGGACGAAGAGGAAGAGCAAATTAAAAATGAAACAAAAGCCACTATTAGATGTATTCCTTTAGATAACGAAATGGAAGAAGGCGTATCTCTTATTACAGGAAAATCATCAAAACAACGTGTTTTATTTGCGAAAGCATATTAAAATTTAGTTTTATTTGATAAAAAGTTAACACATGGTGTAGTTTTTGATTATCTTAGTATTATCAAAAAAAATAAACACTTATGGCAATTAACTTAATCGACCTGATCAAAGGACAACTTAGTCCAGAAATTGTATCACAAGTATCAACACATTTAGGAGAAAGCAACTCCAATGTGTCAAATGCAGTTAGCGCATTCTTACCAGCTATCATTGGTGGAATGGCAAATAATTCGGGAGACTCAACACTTTTCTCTACTCTGAAAAGTCTTGCGTCTTCCGATTTTGTTTCTCAGATGACGAGTGGTTCCGACAGCGTAGCTGGAACTATCAAGTCAATAATTTCTTTAATTTTTGGAGGAAAGGCAGATACTTTGGTTAACACGGTATCTAATTTTGCTGGTGTTAGTCCAGCTTCTGGTCACCAATTATTAGATCTAGTAGGAGGGAGTAGTTTTGGATTTTTAGGTAAATATATTACTGATAACAATCTAGATCAAAACCAATTCACTAATTTGTTAAATGACCAAAAAGGCATTGTGTCGGGCTTATTACCAGCGGGTCTTAGTCTTGCAGGTTTGGGTCTTGGCGGTGCGGCAGCTGCTGCAACTCCGACAGTGGAAGTTCCGAAACCAGTTGTTAACAAAGAGACAGAGTATGTTGACTCGGGCGCTCATGTTACAAAAAGCGGAAATGTACACACACCACCACCCAATGACAATGGAGGAGGAGGTTCTATCCTGAAATGGTTACTTCCATTATTACTTCTTTTATTGGCTGGTTGGTTCCTATGGAAACAATGTGGCAAAAAAGCTGATACTGTACCTGCTGGTACGACAGATAGTACTGCAATTGTAACAGACACTGTTGCATCGAGTACAACTGTAGATTCTACTACTAATGGTACAACGGTGCAAAGAGAAAGTATGGTAGTAACTTTACCAAGTGGTAAAACTATTAATGCTTACAAAGGAGGTATCGAAGATCAAATCGTTACATTCTTAAAATCTGACGAGTATAAGAACTCAACAGAAGCACAACTTAAAGACAGATGGTTTAATTTTGATAATTTAAATTTCGAATTTAATTCAACTAAATTAACACCAGAATCTCAAGTTCAGTTAGATAATTTGAAAGCTATTCTTGCTGAGTTCCCAGCGACTAACATCAAAATTGGTGCTTACACAGACAAAAAAGGAGATGCTGCAACTAACCTAAAATTATCTAAAGAAAGAGCTACAGCAGTTAAAACTGCTTTAGGTTCTGCTCAAGTTAAAGAAGCAGATGGTTACGGATCGCAATTTGCAACTGTACCAGCTGATGCTTCTGATAAAGAAAGAGAAGCGGATAGAAAAACTGCTATTCGTTTTGTGAAGTAATAAAATCAATAGTTTAGAAATAAAGATGGTCGAATGTATTTTCGACCATTTTTTATTTTAGTAAACTCTTGGGTTGTCAAATATTTTAAATAATGCTATATATTTAAAGAACTGGTGGTTTTATTTGGTTTAAATATTTGCAAAATTTTAGCATTAATTTTTGCGCAAAATACTTTATATTCTCTATAATAAATATAGGTGTTTTATGAATTTTTCAAATGGTAAGAGGTTGATTATTTGATTCTTAATTTGTTTTAAAAATGAGCAGTAAATGTTTTTAAGCCTTAAAAAACTGTAGATTATTTTGCTGTTTTCTAAAAAAAATAGATAAAAAAGCCAAATACGAGATTCGGCTTTTATTTTTATAAATGATTATTTTTTAATTTTTAAAACTGTTCACGTTTGGTTTTAGAGATTTGTTTAATTAATGTGTATTTAATCGAACTAGCATCTGCGGGTGGATTAGCGATTTTGGTTGTAGAAACTGTCAACACATAGTCGTAACCTGGTTGATACGTAAATCCATCAATTTGATTATAAAAGTAAGTCCACTGGTCCGTTGGTTTCTCTCGGACTAACATACATTTTTGCGTCCCGGCTCCGTTCGAACAATCTTTCTGTTCTGCACTTACAAAAAGTGTCTTGATACTTGTATTATCCGACGTCTGTACACTACATTGCACAGATGAGATGAAAAATACGGCGGCTGATAAAAATTTAAGGCTTGATTTCATAATTTTAGATTTAATAGTTAAGTTTTTTCAATTACTATGCCATGACACGAGGTTATATAGCATCAGTATTTATAAAATAATTAATCAATCTTTTTTGCGCCAGAGAATCTTTCTTTATTATGGTCAAAATCTTACATTGCTTTTGAAGATTATTTACCGTCGCCAAAATGTAAATGAGGATGATTTCCGTTTTTATAAATTACTTGCAAAAATGCAAAAACCATGGCTGTTGACCATCCAACAAGCATAATACCGTTAATGGCTTCCAATCCTGCAAGAATCCGCCATTCGGAATCGATGACGACATCGCCGTAACCAATGGTAGTAAAGGTAATTAACGAAAAATAAATAGATTCGGAAAAGCTTGACAAACTTGAAATTTGTGGATTCAAATAATAGACTGCTGCCCACAAAGTGCATTGCCCACCGTGTAAAAGTGTGAAAAACATGATGAGAAATACCAACATTGCGAATGCAGTTAGCAATTCATTTTTTGTGCGCCAACGTTTGAATTGTGGAATAAATATTTTAAGGAAATAAAGAGTTGACAATGCCTGAATAAATACATTACAGGCAACTACCAAAATCCCAACTAATACAATTTGTAACATGGTGCGAAGTTAAGGAGAAATTTAACTTGCTAAAATATATTAGAGTCTGCTAATTGTTTTTCACTAAAATCCAACCATTTTTTGTTTTGCCCTTGCCATCTTCGAAGATGTACCAATAGGTTCCCGATTTAAAATTTATATAATCCTGATGTGTTGAGGTTGAGTTAAAAACGGCCATTATTTTCCCGAAACGATCTATAATAGTTAGTTTAGCTTCTGGCGCCTTTTCTAAATACTTTAGGTTTAATTTGTCATTTTTTCCGTCGTTGTTAGGTGTAATAACATTAGGAATATTTAGAAACAAATATTCGGCTTGCGATAGACAGTCCGTCCCAAAAGTTCTTACTTGTACAATATAAAAATCTGGTTTTAAATTGATGAAAGAACTGTTTGTTTGCCAAGGTATGATGATGTTTTCTTCACTATCAAGAAGTTGATATTCATAAATAGGTGTCCCAGCAGTTACATTAACATTAATAGCATTATTGGCCAATTCTTCAATATTGATGTTTGAATTATTAATTAACGGAATAGTGATACTAAAGATTTTAGCACATTGTCCTTTATCTGGTGTGAAGGTATATTTAATTTCTTTTTGGTTGTCAATTTCGGGTGACCAAGTTCCTTTGATGCCATTGTCAGAAGTTGTTGGCAATGGAGGATTAGTTTGCTTAAAACAGATTTTATTCAAGCTCGAAAATTCAGGATCTGTTCTTGGTTTTAGTTTAATTTTAGAAACGATAGAAACGGTTTTATCACAAATATTATTTGTAAAGCGAGTTACTTTTAATTCTTGTTCGGTAGTAATATTGGGGATTTTAATTTCAAATCGACCAGTATTATCAATGGTGATTGTTTGTGTTGATCCATTGTTTAACGAATATTCTACTTTATCATTTGGCGTACTTCGTATCGTGAAAATAGCTTCGTCTTCTTCATCACAAACAGGGCTGTTATTTTCGATGCTTGGGTCATTACAAGTAACCCCGCATATCGAAACTTCTGGTGTTATGACAAAGTTGTAAGCCATTTCTACGCCATCACTTACTGTTCCGTCGCCCATGGAGCCAGCAATATGATGTCCTGCATAACCATAATGCGAATTACCTTTTTTAATGACTGCACTACAGTGGCTACCTATTTCGCAAAATGTTACAATGTCTGATGATAAAATGCCATTGGCTTCTCCCCAATAATTATAAGTTCCTTGTTTTTCTCTACCAATCATGTAATATCCATTATTGCCAGCGGTGTAGTATTTTCCATCTTTTGTAATTATTCCGGTATTCTCTCCCCAACTTTGATGTTCGCCAGAAGAAACCCAAACAATGTCATTAACGGGACTGCCATCTGTATATCTCGAAATTGCCCATGTCTTTTGTATCTTTTTTATGTATGGAACTGTTCCTAACTGTCCATATTCATTATGTCCAAGGACGAAAAGTTGTCCTAGATCATCTAAAACAAAATAAGATGCAGTATCATGTTGTCCAGTTCCCATCTGTATCATTTTTATTTTAGAAATACCAGTTGGCACAAGCATTTTTGTTGCATAATCAAGAGAAACAGTCTGTGATATTTGATTGGCTCCTAGTTGTACTTTTTCGCCCCAAGTCCATAGAGAACCATCTTTTTTTAACGCATATCCTTTTGCACTTTGCCCACGACAGACGATGACATCTTTAAGTGGCGTAGTAGGATTTTCCATAACCTGATGCCACACATTATCACTTCCTTGCTTTCCATTAGCCCAAGCTACTGGGTTTTCGCTTAGGACATATACCTCGCCGGTACATGTTGTTAAGATTAATGTATAAGTTGAAGCGAAAAGCATTTTGACATCTTGTGGTGTTATCCCAGCTGGCAAACCATCTGACTTAGAATCCACAGTCACTTTATCAAATTCGTCAGTCGGTTTGATACTTAACGGGATTACTGCCCCAGAAGCACCTCCAGCAAATAAACCTTCTGTTGTCAATACAATTAATTGACCATTACCGTAAAAGGAGCCTAGTGCAACTTTTAAAATATCACCACGTAATTTTGGATAGTTTTCTTGATTTATTATTTGGGGAACACTCGCTGGTGTGGTGCCATCCGATTTTCCATTTGCGCCCCAGATTTTCCATTGACCAAAAGCATCTTTAACCACTGAGGTATGAAAAGCAACTGTAAAATTGTCATATTCTATTAGGCTAGGATCATTGCCAGAATATAAGCCACTATTAGGATTACAATCCGAAAAGGTATTACATTGGGAGTATATTAATATTGAAAAAAAATATGGTAAAATGAATAAAAGTTTTTTCATATTTATCTGAAGAATAATTTTGATAGTTGCTGACTATTTTGTTTTGTTAAATCTACAAAAAATAACTACTATTAATAGAAAAAAGTAAAATATAGTATTCGTTAGCAATGTTATTATTAATTTTTATAGCATTGCTTTTAAAATAAAACACCTTTAATGATTTAGGGAATTATATCGAAAGTGGGAAAATTTATAAAAATTACAATGGTAATTAACTAGATAGTAGCTGGTTGCAATTAACGTAATGAATGGTGACAATCATTTAGTTTTTTTAAAACAAGCAAGGAAGTTGTCGGAAGAAACATTGACGATAAAAACTCTTTGCTAAAGTTTGGCGTGAAAAATGGAAACGCAATGCTAACAGTCTACATAGTGTAAAATATGATGTTTGTAAAGCGGGAAAAATCATAAAATAACAAACAGAAAGTTTAGATTAATTTCAAAAAGCTTTTGAAAATCATTTATCCACTTTTAATGAAATTTAAATAAAAAAAAATCGGATTTGATGTATATATTTTTCTAATTTTAAGTAAGAAAAAATACAAACGATGTTTATTAAAATTTTAAATTCGGTTCTTATTTTAGGAGCGGTTTTTATGGGCTTAAAACAAGGTTATGCTATGATTTCGGGTAAACCAGAGATGCTCGAAATGTTTAGCAAATTGGGATTGTCAAAAACTGCCGTTCTTGTTTTTGGAATTGTTACTTTAGTGTCTACTATTCTTATTTTGCTCCCCAAAACCTTTCTGATTGGGAATTTTTTAATGGCTGCGACCATTTTACTGATTATTTGTTTACATCTTTTACAAAAAGATTTAAAAGGCGTTCTTATCGAAATTCCATTTCTGCTTTTGAACTTAATTATCATCTATCTTCAACATCCTTTAAAATCAAATTAGAATGAAAAGACTCTTATTTTTTTCGATTGTATTGTTGAGTATTTCCTCATGTGCTCAAAAAGTTGAAACCAAGCCAAATCAAAACAAAAAAGAAATAAAAAATAGTATGGATACTTCAAAATTAACAAACGAAATGGTGAAAAATGCCATCGAAGCTTTACAAAAAGGTGATGCAAAGTGGTATTCGTATTTTACGGAAAATGCAGTGTTAACTGATGATGGGCGCAAGATGGATTTTACGAAATTCTTTGCAGATGCACTTGGTCACGAACGTTTTAAAAGCATCGACAAAGTAGAAAATGATGGCAAAGATGTGTACGGAACTTTCGAAACAGAGAAATGGGGAAGTTTTAAAACCTATTTTAAATTCCACATCAATAAAGACGGAAATATTGAACAACTAGATATTGGACAAGCCAATTATTAACAAAAAACCTCAGAAGTTCTGAGGTTTTTTTGTTGTTTCGAGTTTAAGGTTTTCTGAGTTTTAAGTTCGTGTATCGAATTTCAATTTCAAATCTCCACTCCCAAAATCTATTGTCTAATAATTTCCTTTCTCCACGTAATGTGCAGCAATTTTCTCTGTAAGTGCTACAACATTTGGAGTGTTGGTATATTTCGTGAATCTTCTCAGACCAGACAACATCATTCTTTGCTCGTCGCCTTCTGCGAAAGAAACGATACCTTCTTTAGCTGCTGTGATGATTTTCTCAACCGCTTTGTAAAGGTTTAATTGAGCCATTGCTGCTTCCACTGAATCTGCTGAGAAGTGTTTTTCAGCTCTTGAGATTGCAGATTCTGCCATGTAAATTTGGTTCAAAATCTCTGAAGCATTTAACAATAAATGTTGTTGCTTTTCAATATCCATCATGTATTTCTGAAGCGCTGCACCAGAAACCATCAAGAATACTTTTTTCAAGTTCGCGATGATTGCTTTTTCTTCGCTCATGTAAGCCGAATAATCTGGAACTTCGAAAGACGGAATTCCCATCAACTCTTTAGAAATCGCCATTGCTGGAGTTAAAAGGTCTAATTGCCCTTTCATAGCACGCTTAATAAGCATTCCAACTGCAAGAAGTCTGTTGATTTCGTTAGTTCCTTCATAAATTCTTGAAATTCTTGAATCTCTCCAGGCTGCTTCCATTGGTGTATCTTCTGAGAAGCCCATTCCACCGTAGATTTGGATACCTTCATCAGCTGTGTGTTGTGCTAAATCTGAAACGAAAACTTTTAGAATTGAACATTCAACCGCGAATTCCTCAACACCTTTCAATTCTGCTTCTTGGTGATTCATTCCACCAGCTACCAATTCGTCGATTTTATCCTGAACATCTTTTGCAGCACGATACGAACCTGATTCAGAAACGAAAGTTCCAGTTGCCATTTCAGCCAATTTCTTTCTGATTGCTCCAAAAGTTGAAATCGAAACGCCAAATTGTTTTCTCTCGCTAGAATATTGAATTGAATGATTTAAAATTCTTCTTTGAGCATCCAAACAAGCCGCAGCTAACTTGATACGACCAACGTTCAATGCATTTAAAGCGATTTTGAAACCGTTATTTCTTTCACCTAACATATTTTCCACTGGAACCTTCATGTCATTGAAGAAAACTTGTCTCGTAGAAGATGCGCGGATTCCCAATTTGTGCTCTTCTTCACCTAAAGTTAGAGAGTTTGGATCTTCCAATTCAGAACGATTGATAACGAAACCAGTGATGTTTTTATCATCATCGATTTTTGCGAAAAGCGTGAAAGTATCTGCAAAACCTGCATTAGAAATCCACATTTTTTGTCCGTTGATGATGTAATGTTTTCCATCAGCTGAAAGAACCGCTTTTGTTTTTCCTGAATTCGCATCCGAACCTGCATCTGGCTCTGTCAAACAGTAAGCCCCGAATTTTGTTCCTGCTGCTAAATCTGGAAGATATTTCGCTTTTAATTCCTCAGAACCGTACAAAAGGGTAGGAAGCGTCCCAATTCCCGTGTGCGCACCGAAAGCCGTAGCCAACGATCCCGTTGCACCAGAAAGGTAGTCGCAAGCCAACATCGTGTTGATGAAGCCCATTCCCATACCGCCGTATTGCTCAGGAACGGTGATTCCCAACATTCCCATTTCTCCTAATTTTTTCATACATTCTTCCGTGAATGCATAATCTTTATGTTCGAATTTCTCTCTATTCGGAACCACTTCTCTGTCGATAAACTCTTTTGCAGAGTCGCGAAGCATTTTTTGTTCTTCATTCAGTTCCTCCAAAGAGAAGATTTCGTTTGCTGGGATTTCCTTGATTAGGAACTCGCCGCCAGTTAAATTTGCCATATTTTAGTTTTTGTTTTATTAAAAAATTTGATGAAAGAAAAAAGATAAAAGAGAAAAGACTTATCTCGAGAGCAAATTATTTTGAAAGCCCGAAATCATCTTTTGTAACTCAATTATTCTTATTTCGATTTGATTAAAATTTTCGTTGTTAATGTAATTTCTCGCATTTGCGATGATAAGCTGAGTTTGAAGTTCGAAAAGAGAACCAAGACTAATTTCTAAAAATCGATTAAAATCTTTATCAGAACTCCGACTCGATCCTTCCGCAATATTGGAAGGAACAGAAACTGCGCATCTTCGGATTTGCGATTTCAATCCAAATTCTTCATTTTTTGGAAAAAGATCAGAAGCCGCATAAATTTCATTCGCCAATTCAATTGACAATTTCCAAATATTCAGATTTTTGAAATTATGCTTCATCTGGCTTCTTTAATCTTTTCTCTTTGTTCTTTGTTCTTTCCTCTTTCCGCTTAAAAAAGTTCGTAAATCGCTGCTGCGCCTTGTCCGGTTCCGACGCACATGGTTACCATTCCGTATTTGTTGCCACGTTTTTTCATTTCATCGAATAACTGAACCGCCAATTTTGCTCCTGTACATCCAAGTGGGTGACCCAATGCGATTGCACCACCGTTTACGTTCGTGATTTCTGGATTGATTCCTAATTCGTTGATTACTGCAACCGATTGTGAAGCGAAAGCTTCGTTAAGCTCGATTAAGTCGATGTCGTTTAATTGAAGTCCAGCTTGTTTTAATGCCTTTGGAACTGCGTAAACAGGTCCCATTCCCATAATTCTTGGCTCTAAACCTGCAGCTGCATAAGAAACTAATCTTGCTTCTGGCTCCAAACCAAGTTCTTTCACCATTTCTTCTGACATTACGATGACGAAAGCCGCTCCGTCTGACATTTGAGATGAGTTTCCTGCCGTTACGCTTCCGCCTTGTGCAAAAACTGGTCTCAATTTAGCCAAACCTTCCAAAGAAGTGTCTGCTCGTGGACCTTCATCCATAGCGAAATCAAATTTCTTTGATTGTAATTTCTGATTTTCGTCAACGAATGTATATTCAACAGGAACAGGAACGATTTGATCTTTGAATCTTCCTTCAGCAATCGCTTTCAAAGCTTTTTGATGCGAATTAAAAGCGAATTCATCCTGAGCTGCTCTCGAAACATTAAATTCTTTCGCCACCGCTTCTGCTGTATAGCCCATTCCCCAATAATAATCTGGGTTTGACTTCGCTAAAATAGGATCTGGAACAGGTTTGTAACCACCCATCGGAATATAACTCATCGATTCTGTTCCACCTGCGATGATACAATCTGCCATTCCTGATTGGATTTTTGCCGTTGCAATCGCAATCGCCTCAGAACCTGATGCGCAATATCTGTTTATGGTAACGCCCGGAACTTTGTCCGTATTTAATCCCATTAAAGAGATTAAACGTGCAACGTTCAAGCCTTGTTCAGCCTCTGGCATTGCATTTCCAACGATAAGGTCGTCGATTCTGTTTTTATCTAATTGCGGAACTTCAGCCATTAGTTTTTCAATAACTGTAGCCGCCATTTCGTCGGGTCTTGTAAAGCGTAAAGATCCTTTTGGAGCCTTTCCAACCGCAGTACGGTACCCTTTTATGATGTATGCTGTTTTCATTTTAGAAGTTAGAATTTAGAGGTTAGAAGTTAGACAACTAACCGTTAATTAAATTGGTTTTAAACTTGTAAATCATTTTCTGAATTTCAGTTAGGTCGTTTAATAAAGGTGTGATTTTTTGTTCTTCAATAAATTGTAGTTCAACTAAAAGTAATAATTGAGTTTCCAGTTCATATGTAGAGCCCGAAGCAATTCCTAAAAATTGATAAAATTCTTTCGAATTATTTCTACCAGCACCTTCGGCGATATTAGAAGGGATAGAAACAGCACATCTTCTCAGTTGCGAGATTAGACCAAATTTTTCTTGAGAAGGCAATTCTTCGGTAATAAGATAAATCTCTTTTACCAATGTCATTGACTTCTTCCAAATCATTAAATCTTGTAATCTGTGCGCTTTCATCTAAATTCTAATATCTAACTTCTAACTTCTAATTACGCAACGGTTTCCCAGTTTGTAACATGTGCTGAATTCTTTCAAGGGTTTTTCTTTCACCGCAAAGGGAAAGGAAAGTTTCTCTTTCAAGGTTCAATAAATATCTTTCGGAAACGGCAGTTGGCTCAGAAAGATTTCCGCCTACCATTACGTTTGCTAGCTTGTCTGCAATTTTCTTGTCGTATTCTGAAATGAAATTTCCGGCAAGCATTTGATCTGTTCCAACGTAGAACATCCCCAAAGCATCTTTTCCAAGAACGGTAACGGTTTCTTCGATCGGTTGCGTGTAACCTTGCTCTGCCATTAGTTTTGCAACTTTTTTAGCTTCAGCAATTTGACGTTTTTTATCAACCACAACGATGTCTTTTCCGTGCTCCAGAATTCCCATATCGTAAGCTTCGTAAGCGGAAGTTGCTACTTTTGCCATTGCGATATTCATGAAAGCATCGCGAAGTCTGTTGGTTTTCACGTCGTCTTTTACGAAATCGCGACACGTTCTCAACGTCATTTCTTTGGTACCACCACCGCCAGGAATTACCCCAACGCCAAGTTCCACTAATCCGATATAAGTTTCTGCAGCGGCAACAACTCGGTCTGCGTGAAGCGTCATTTCGCAACCACCACCCAAAGTCATTGTGTGAGGCGCAACCACAACTGGAATTGAAGAGTAACGAACTCTCATCATCGAGTTTTGGAAGTACGCAATCGCCATATTTAAGTCGTCCCAATCTTGGTCAACCGCCATCATCATAATCATCGCCAAATTCGCTCCAACGGAGAAATTAGCACCTTGATTTCCGATAACCAATCCGTCATATTCTTTTTCTGCAAGGTCAATTGCGCGGTTTAGTCCATCAAGAACTTCACCTCCAAGAGAATTCATTTTAGAATGAATTTCGAAGTTGATAATTCCGTCACCTAAATCTTCAATTGAAGCACCTGAGTTGCTCCACAGCGTTTTGTTTTTTCTGATATTATCAAGGATGATAAAGGCTTCTTGACCAGGGATTTGGTCGTAGTTACCCGTATTTTTATCGTAGAAAATACTTTGACCTTCATCATTAACTTTATAGAAAGTTTCATTTTTAGAAGCCAATTCTTTAGCCCAATCCGAAACTTCGTAACCCGCTTCTTTAGCCAATTCTACACCTTTTTGAACGCCTACAGCATCCCAAATTTCGAAAGGACCATTTTCCCAACCGAAACCTGCTTTCATTGCATCGTCGATTTTATAAATATCATCAGATATTTCCGGAACTTTGTGAGAAACGTATGCGAACATCGCGCCCAAAGTCAATCTGTAAAATTCACCTGCTTTATCTTTACCACCGATTAAGACTTTGAAACGGTCCAAAGGTTTTTCAATCGTTTTTGTTAATTCTAAAGTTGGGAAACTTACTTTTCCTTGAGTTTCGTACTCTAAAGTATCAAGATTTAATCTTAAAATATCTGAGCTTCCATCAACGTTTTTAACTTTTTTGAAGAAACCTTGACCCGATTTTGAGCCCAAGAAATTGTTATTCATCAAAAAGTCGATGTAGCTTGGCATTGCAAATTGGTCTTTGAACATATCTTGCTCAACACCGCTTTCGCGAACGCCGTTAGCCACGTGTACCAACGTATCCAAACCTACAACATCCGCCGTACGGAAAGTTGCTGATTTTGGACGACCAATAACTGGACCCGTCAATTTATCAACATCAGAAATGTTTAAACCTAATTTCTGAATCGTATTAAAGATGTTCATAATTCCGAAAACACCAATTCTGTTTGCGATAAACGCTGGTGTATCTTTCGCCAAAACAGTGGTTTTTCCGAGGAATTTTGCTCCATAAGACATGTAGAAATCCACAACTTCTGGAAGCGTGTGTGGCGTTGGAATAATTTCCAACAACGGCAAATAACGAACAGGGTTGAAGAAGTGCGTTCCTGCAAAATAATCTTTGAAATCATCGCTTCTGCCTTCTGTTAAAAGATGAATCGGAATCCCCGACGTGTTCGAAGAAACCAAAGTTCCTGGCTTGCGGAATTGTTCGATTTTCTCATAAACCGATTTTTTGATGTCCAATCTTTCCACCACAACTTCGATAATCCAATCGGTATTTGCGATTTTCTTCATATCGTCGTCGAAGTTTCCTACTTTAATTCTGCTCGCAAAACTCGGGGAATAGAGTAGTGCAGGACTTGCTTTCTGAAGTTTTCCTAAATTTTCGGTTGCAATTCTGTTACGAACCGCTTTGTCTTCTTTAGTCAAACCTTTTTTCTGTTCAGCTTCGTTCAGTTCAAACGGAACGATGTCCAAAAGCAATACTTCGACGCCAATGTTTGCAAAGTGCGCAGCAATACCGCTTCCCATGATTCCAGAACCTAATACTGTAACGTGTTTGATTCGTCTTTTCATTTGAATATGTAATTTTTTTAATTATTAAATTATAGTTCAATTCCCAAAACGGGAACTATTTTTTATTGTTAAGATCGTTGGCGATTTTTAGAATTTGAGTCATCACTTCCTTAAAAACTTCAAACTTTTCTTGCGGAATAGTTTCTACAACTTTGGTATTAAAATCAAGGACAACTTTTTTAGACAGATTACGCGATTCGATGCCTTTATCGGTTAGTTTAATAATAACTTCACGTTTGTCGGTCGTCGTTTTTTCCTTATAGATATAACCATTGTCTTCTAAAAGTTTGATGATTCGAGTTAAGGATGTTGGTTCAATCGCCATTTTGGGGCCAAGATTCGTGCTTCGAGTGCCTTCTTTTGGGTCAATTTTTAGCAATGTCAATGCCTGTACCGCTGTTGAATTGTATAACGACGCCTTGTCGGAATACATTTTGGATACGGCTAACCACGCAGATTTAAGTAATAAATCTACACTTTCAACTTTATCTGAATTTTTCTTTTCCATAATAACCTTTAAAGTGATTACTCAAAAGTAGGAAAATATATTATGCATGCATAGTATATCTAAGTTAAATAAATGTTAAATATTGAAAATCAGAGGGTTAATTGTTATGCTATTCGCAATAAATTGAAAGTAAAATTATTTAAAATGTAGATTTTAAGCGAGTTTGTAGCGAATTTTTAATTTCAGAGAGGTTTTTGTGATAGCTTGTTGAAGAATTTTCGCTAACTGTCCACAAATTGTCATTGTAAGTTATTGAAAACAAGGATAAATCTTCATTGAAATTCTTTTGAAGAAATGAAAATAACAATTCTTTTTCGAGTTGTGGTGCGAAAATTTTAGGAGAAACAAATTTAGAATTAATGTCAAAAATGTGAGGATCGAGGTAGTTTTTGTGCTCAAGAAGAATTTCTTCTGTAATTCCTGAATTTAATTTTTGGTCACGAATCCACCAAATTTTATCAGCAAACTCGCGAGCAAGACGCCAATCGTGTGACGAAAATAAGATTAATTTGTTTTGAGTTTTGGCTAATGAACGAAGTAATTTTAAAATAATTAGTTTGTTGTCTTCATCCAAATGTGTCGTTGGTTCGTCCAAAATAATGATTGGAGAATTCTGTGCTAAAGCTCGACCAATAAAAGCTTTTTGAAGATTTCCATCGGATAAATGTTGGAGTTGTGTATGACGATATTGTTCTAGATTTAATTTAGAAATAATTTCAGAAATCTCTGCTTTATCTTTTTCATCAATTTTAAAATAATAAGGATAATGAATATATTTTCCAAAATTGATAAGTTCTTCAACAGTATAATTGGTTGGGATTTCTGCTTTAGAAAAAACAATGGCAATATCCTCGGCAATATCTTTCTGAGAAATAGTTTTTAATGATTTTTGATTAATTATAATGTCTCCATTAAGAATTTGATTTTGTTTTAAAAGAGTTTTAATCAAAGTTGTTTTACCAACGCCATTATTTCCCATCAATAGAATGACTTCGCCCAAACTAGCTTCGGTATTAATTTCAGAAACCAAAGTTTTTTTGTAGCCAATACTTAAGTTTTTCAATTCTAAAAATGTATTCATAATTATATATTTTTAGATTGTTTTAAAAGCATTAAAAGTATAACAGGAATACCAATAACTGACGTAATAATATTAATTGGGAACTGCGTTAACTCTGATAAAATCGAAAAGCTTAACATAATGAAGATTCCTAAAATCATATTAAGAATCCATTGATGCCAAAGTTTTGAAGGATTAAATAACAAACGACAAAAATGTGGTACGACAATTCCGACGAATAATATAGGACCTAAAAAAGCCGTGACAGAAGCTGATAGGAGAGATGTTGCGATGATCACGAAATATTTTAAAGTGTCAAGATTAACACCGATACTTCGCGCATAAGAAGTTCCGAAAGCGCTTCCCATCAAAGGTTTTATTGATTTAAAACTAAAAAAAAGTCCTGCGATTACAAACAAAAATAAAATCAAAAGTTGCTCTCGACTTACATTATTATTTGCGCCAAACGACCAAAGAATATAATTTTTGAGGCTTTGACTTTCGACATAGAATTGCAAAATACTAACAACAGCACCAGCTAAAGCGGAAATTAAAAAACCGAAAATAATAATGAACGACGAGTTTTGAAAGCGTTTTGAAAACAAAATCAAAACAATCATTAATGCTAAACTCCCACCAATAGCTGAAAAACTAATAAAACTATTTTGTAAAAAGTCGGGCAAAATCCACGACTGCGAAAAGAAAATAAAACAAGCAACGGCCAAACTCGATATTGAGGTTATTCCCAAAACATCTGGTCCCGCTAAAGGATTTTTAAAATATTCTTGTAATAAAAATCCACTACTCGGAATCGAAATTCCAGCCAAAAACATCGCCAGAACACGATTAACTCTAATGTCTGCAATCGCAGCATTGACAGAATTTTCATTATAAAAATCTTGAAATTGTAGTTGGATAAAACCAATGTTCAGGTTGATAGCAACAGCGATGAGAATACCGATGCCTAAGACGATACCAAGGATTCCGAAGCTTTTAGCCATAGTCTTATTTGTGCGCCAAAATTACAAATTATTCATAAAGAAAAAGACATCCGATTGGATGTCTTTTCGATTATTTTTTGCCAGTAATCTTACTTTTTTCTTTTTGTTGGTCGATGCTCGGCGCAAAATTAGCCGCCATCATTTTGTCAATTTTGCTGTTAATTTCCTCTTTTTTCATCGATCCCATATACTCGTCAACCATATTTCCGCGGCGCATTAATGTGAACGGAATAGCTTCACCATTCCAAGTGTCAAAATTTTGACTAAAGAATTCTGGTGTCAAAGTCGTCCCATCAAGAAGTACAATATTGTTGCGAAGTCCATATTCATCAGCGAAATCGTTAACAGCCGTATTCCAATCCGACTTATTATCAAGACTTACAAACGTGAATTTTACAGGTTGACCTTTTAACGATTCCATTTTTTCTTTAAAATGAGGAATCTCGACCATGCAAGGTTGGCACCAAGTTGCAAAAAAATTGGTTACATAAAGCGTGTCATTCGTCTTTGCATTCAATAGATTAGGCATTTGTTCTGCTTTAACTTCTAACAATTCTTTATGCGATTTTAGCGAATCTTCTTCAACGTTAGTTGCGATTTGAGTAGAGTCAGCGTCTTTATTTTTATCTTCAAATTTTAGTTCTTTATCGTTTTTACATGCGATTAAAGAAACTCCCAAAACAAGGCTTAAGACTAATTTTTTCATTTATTTTAAGTTGAATTTTTAAGATTGTAATTGATTTACTTGTAATTATACTTTGATAATTTTTGATTAATTTTGAAGCTATGACAGAACAAGTTTTATCAGTTGGTAATCAGCCTCAGTTTTATCGGTTAAAATTAGTTAAAAAAATAGACTTGACCAAAGATAGTTTCTTATTGGGTTTTGAAATTCCAGTTGAATTAAAGTCTGTATTTGATTATCAATCAGGACAATATGTTAGTGTAAAGTTTATTAAAAATGAACAAGAAAAAATTAACGATTATTCGATAACGACTTCTCCTAACGAATCTGATTTCGAAATTGCTATTAAAATTAGTTCTCCCGAAAGTTCTGCAAAAGCGCTTTACGATCATTATAATATTGGTGACGAAGTCTCTGTCAGCGCGCCACAAGGGCGTTTTAGTTTGGTGATAAAACCTCATGAGAAGCGCAGTATTCTTGCTTTTGCGGCGGGTATTGGGATTACGCCGATTTTTAGCCAAATTAAAAATCTACTTTTCCAAGAACCGCGAACCCGTATTTTCTTGTTTTATGGTAACAAAACTAAAGATGACGTCATTTTTGAATCTGAGCTAAACACGCTTCAACAAGATCATTCTGATCGATTTTTTGTGTATTATTTTTTCTCAAGACAGAAAATTAATAATCTGCTTTTCGAAGGACGTTTGGATGAGAAACGTGTTAATTTAATCATTAATCAGATTTTGCATTTGGACGAGGAAGATGAAGAGTCTACGATTTGGGATGCGACGGATAAAGTTGTGATTTGTGGTCCTGGAGATATGATAAAATCCGTTGCCAATGCGTGTTACAACAATGGTATTCCGAAGCGCGATATTCATTTTGAATTATTCGAATCTTTTAATGATGATATTTATCCACAAGAAAAAGCTTTTCCGTTAATCGAAAATATTAAACTTAAAATTAAATACAATCATTTAACAACCGATGATATCGTTCTTAAAAACAACAAAGGAAAAATCCTGCAACAACTTTTAGGAATGGGGATTAATGTGCCATATTCATGCAAATCTGGCGTGTGCGGAAGTTGCATTTGTAAACTTAAAAAAGGTGAAGTAGAAATGGAGGAGAACGAATATTTAACAGAAAAAGAAATGGAACAATCTAAGATTTTGCCATGTTCTGCTATCGCAATGAGTCAAGAATTATTTTTAGATTTTGATGTAATCGATTAATTATTTTTTCGTCTTTTTCAAAAATAATAGTTAAATTCACTCTCTCAAAAATTAAGTTAAGCGAACCTGTTTGTATGTTGAAGTTTATAAAATCTTTTTTCAAGACCATCTTTGTCAGCCTTGAATTGATTTTTTTGTTGATGCTGCTTGCTAACTTCTGGGTTTTTGCCTTGACGAGTGGGAGGACTTACACCAAAATCAGCAAAGTTCCGCCACGCGAATGCGCCTTGGTTTTGGGAACTTCTCCAAAGATGAAATCTGGTTTTGCAAATCCTTATTTTACTTCTAGAATGGCTGCTGTTGGGACTTTATATCATCATGGGAAAATCAAAAAAATAATCGTGAGTGGCGAAAAGTCAAAAAACTATGATGAGCCAGCTGCAATGAAGAAGTTTTTGATTTATACAGAAGGTGTTCCGCCAGAGATTATCATCGAAGATCCGAAAGGTTTTAACACACACAAAAGTATTTTGCGTTGCAAAGATGTCTATAAGCAGAGCAATGTTATCATTGTTTCGCAAGGTTTTCATAATTTGAGAGCGCTATTTTTTGCTCGTAATAACAATATGAATGCGTTGGGATTCGATGCACAAGATGTTACCAAAAACGAAAGTTATTATCGTAACCATACACGCGAATTTTTCGCAAGAGTTTTGGCGGTGTTCTATTATGTTTTAGGAATTTCGCCTAAAGAAAATTAATTCTTTTTTTAAATAAGATTTGTTTTAAACTTTAAAAACTAAAATCCTTAAAAACAATATCCAAATCTCATTATTTCTTATCAATTCTTTTGTACCGAATGTTATTTTTAAATTAAATTTGTAAAAAATCAAAGTATGCTTGTAATTGGGATTGCCGGAGGAACGGGATCAGGAAAAACCACTGTTGTTAACAAAATACTCCAACAGCTTAATGTTGAAGGTGTTAACGTTCTTTCTCAGGACAATTATTACCATGATAATCCAAATTTAACTTTGGCGGAGCGCGAAGCGCTCAACTACGACCATCCAAAATCTATCGATTTCGAATTGTTGACACAACACGTAAAAGCGCTTAAAAACAACCAATCGATCGAGCAACCTGTTTATTCGTTTGTAACGCATTCGAGAACTGGCGATCATGTTTTGGTAGAGCCGAAAAATGTATTAATAGTTGAAGGAATTCTAGTTTTAACAAATAAAGAATTGCTTAAGGAATATGACCTTAAAGTCTTTGTACATACAGATTCTGACGAAAGATTAATCCGAAGAATCCGTCGCGATACACAAGAACGTGGAAGAGATTTGCAAGAAGTGCTTCATCGTTACCAAACGACGCTTAAACCTATGCACCAAGAGTTTATCGAACCATCAAAAAACGAAGCCGATCTTATCGTGCCGAACATGAAAAACAATACCGTTGCTATTGATTTTCTGACCACAGTTATTAACAATTCATTGAAAAAATAATGAAAGAGCTAATCAAAGATATCAAGAAAAAATCGACAGGTTATAAGTTTGTAACAAGCTATATCCTTAATAAATATACCATTACTTTGGTGGCATTTTTTGCGTGGATGATATTCTTTGACAACACCTCTTTTTTAGTTGTTAATGAACTGAATGGTGACATTACAAAATATGAACATCAGTTGGCTTATTACAAAGCTGAATATGAGAAAAATGATGCTTTCTACAAAAAACTGATGAACAATAAAGACGAGAAAGAGAAGTATGCTCGCGAAAATTACTTCATGAAAAAACCAAATGAAGAAATCTTCATTCTCGTTGCCGATAGTACAAAAATTGATAAAAAGTAAAAATGGAATTTCCAAAAGTTAGTCTTCAAGATTGGGAACAATTGGTGAAAAAACAATTGAAAACCGATGATATTGATACCGTTTTAATTAAAGAAAATCTTGAAAATATTGTTGTTAAATCTTATTACGACAACAATACACCAAAAGCTGAAAAGCTTCCGCGTATCGAAGAAAGTACACATCTTGTTGCTAAATACAACGATTTTTTGGAGGAAGATGCCTATGCTTTTTTAATTGATAAAGATGTTAAAGTTGCGGAGAAAACTTTGTTTTTTTCTAATCCAGAATTAGCGAATCTTGCAACAGCTGAGACCAATCAATATGTTAGTTTGGTTGACGTTTTTTCTAAAGATGCTAGTATTGATGAAGCTTTGGTGCAGTCTTTACTTAAAAATAATTTCAAAAGAAATATTGGTGTAGATGTTTCGGTTTATCAAAATGCTGGCGCTTCTATAGTACAACAATTGGCGATTGCTTTAGCAAAAACGAAAGATTTGGTGGAGAAATTTGGAACTGAAATTTTAGAAAAACTAAGTTTCAAATTCGCAATTGGACATCAATATTTTTTAGAAATTGCTAAAATTAGAGCGTTTAAATATTTGTTCAATCAACTTTCTAAAGAAGATGGATTGAATTTGTTTCCATACATTTTTGCGGAGACAAGTTTTAGAAATAAAGCCAACAACGACGAAGAGAATAATTTGATTCGATCGACGCTAGAGTTGTCTGCAGCAATGATTGGCGGTGCTGATGCGGTTTTTGCCAACGATTTCAAAATTAAAAATCAAACTAAACTTTCCGAAGAATTGTCTTTTAAACAGATGATTGTTTTGGCTTACGAAAGCATCATCAATGTTTTCGAAGATGCAACGTCTGGAAGTTATGTGATCGAAGATGTAACACGACAATTGTCTGAGCAAGCTTGGGCTTTGTTTTTAGATTTCGAAAACAAAGGTGGATTTGCCGAGAATATCAAAAATGGAGCAATCCAAAAAATGATTTTTGAGCAAGCAACCAAGGAACAAACTTGGGTAGAAGAGGGCAAAATCAAATTGATTGGTGTTAATCTTTATCCAAAATTGGAGGTTACAAAACAAGTTTCTGATCTTTACAATGACAACGAAATAAAAGCTGTTCGTTGGGCAGAAATGTTTGAGTAGTTTTAAATGGAAAAACTTCTAAGTACAGAAATTCAAAATTATATTAATGCAAATCTCGACGCAGATTTGCATTCTTTGTTATTAAAGAAATCGCCTTTTGATGGCGTTTCCATGCAGGAAATTGTGCAACAAATAAAAGGTCGAAAAGTTGCCGAAAAGAAGTTTCCGTTTTTGAAGAAAGACAATATTATTTTCCCGCCAAATCTTAATTTGGAACAAGCTTCATCAGAAGTTACGGCGGCTTATAAATCTGAATTTTTAAAAGGCAAAAACTTCCTCGATTTGACTTGTGGATTTGGGATTGATGCTTATTTTCTTTCAAAGAATTTTGCTGAAATTGATTTGGTTGAGCAAAATCCAGAACTTATCAAAATCGTTGAACATAATTGGGACATCCTTGGCAGAAAAGCTAATTTCCACAATCTTGATTTAGAAGATTTTTTAAGTCAAAACAAAAAGTATTTTGATGTCATATATCTCGATCCAGCACGCCGTGACCAAAATCTAAAAAAGAAATTTTTGCTGGAAGATTTATCACCCAACATTTTAGAAATTCAAAATCAATTATTAGAAATCGGTGATAAAATTATTATTAAATTATCACCGTTAATCGACATTAGTTATTTGGTTTCGGAGGTTAAGCATCTTTCCAAAATCGAAATTATTGCATGGCGAAATGATGTTAAAGAATTGGTTTTAACTTTAGAAAAGAATTTTATTTCGGGTAATCCGTTGATTTCTTGTATTAATTTAGAAAGTAAAGATTCTAATTTTGAGTTTTATTTTGAAGATGAAAAGTCGATAAAAGCTGACTTTGGCGAAGTTGAAGATTATCTTTATATTCCCAATAATGCAGTTCTAAAATCGGGTGGATTTAATAGTATTTCGAAACTATTTAAACTTAAAAAATTACATCCCAACACACATCTTTACACGTCTTCGGAATTGTTAAATAGTTTTTCGGGTAGAATTTTAAAAGTAGAAAATATTGATCCTAAGAAATTAATTAAAAACGAAAAGTTTAATATTATTTCTAAAAATCATCCATTGACGCCAGACGAGATTAAAAAGAAGTATAAAATAAAAGACGGTGGACAAGATTATTTGGTTTTTACACAAAGTCAAAAAGCCAAATTGGTGCTTCGAAGTTTGGATTAACTAGAATTATCAAGAATCGGAATAAATTTCTGATATTTATTTTGTTGTACGAGCGAGTTTTAGTAATTTTGAACTTTAAAATTTTAAGAATGAAAAAATCTCTTTTATTATTGGCTTCAGCTTTATTTGTAGTATCATGTAGTTTACCAGAAGGAGGTAACAAAGGTCGTCTTAAGAAAACTGACGATGTTGTTAGATACGATGATCCTAACGCTCCTCACGGGACTTACGAAGCTAAAGTTGACACAACAAAAGCTGCTCCAGTACAGACTGCGGTTGCTGCGCCTGTTGAAGCTGCAAAAGTTGATAGCGTTAAAGTTAAGTAATAATAGATTCTCACAATATATAATGTCTTACTCAGGTGAGACATTTTTTATATCATTTAATTCCAAATAGTTTTAGATATGAACGAAACTCAAAATTATATTCAGGAAAACAAACAACGTTTTTTAGACGAATTGTTTGATGTATTAAGAATTGCGTCAATTAGTGCTGATCCAGCTTACAAAGACGAAGTTCTGAGATGTGCTGACACGGTAGCTGACCACTTGAAGAAAGCTGGCGCTGACAATGTAGAAGTTTTAAAAACGAAAGGTTATCCCGTAGCTTATGGCGAAAAGATGATTGATCCAGCTTTGCCAACGGTTTTGGTGTATGGACATTATGATGTTCAGCCAGCTGATCCGTTAGAATTGTGGACGAGCGATCCTTTCGAGCCAGTTGTTAAGAAAACAGAATTACATCCAGAAGGTGCAATTTTCGCGCGTGGTTCTGCGGATGATAAAGGGCAGTTTTTCATGCATGTTAAAGCTTTTGAAGCGATGATGAAGACGAATTCTTTGCCTTGTAATGTTAAATTTATTATCGAAGGTGAAGAGGAAGTTGGTTCTGCAAGTTTAGCTGATTTCTTAGAAGAAAATAAAGAAAAACTAAAGTGTGATGTTATCCTAATTTCGGATACACATATTTATTCGGTTGAGCAGCCAACGGTTACAACAGGACTAAGAGGTCTTAGCTATGTAGAAGTAGAAGTGGAAGGTCCTAACAGAGATTTACACTCTGGACTTTATGGTGGCGCAGTTCCTAATCCGATTAATGTTTTGGCTAAAATGATTGGTGACCTTATCGATGACAAAGGCCACATTACAATCGATGGTTTCTACGATAATGTATTGGTTGTTTCTGACGAAGATCGTAAAGAAATGAACAAACTAAAGGATGATCCAGAAGGCTACAAAAAGTCAATTGGACTAAACGATATCCAAGGTGAAGAAGGCTATACTACTTTGGAAAGAGCTTCTATCCGTCCAACATTGGATGTTAATGGTATTTGGGGAGGTTACACTGGCGAAGGTGCGAAAACAGTTATCGCTTCTAAAGCTTTTGCTAAAATCTCTATGCGTTTGGTTCCGAATCAAACACCTGAAGAAATTACAGAGAAATTCACAAAATATTTTGAGAAAATTGCTCCTAAAAGTGTTAAGGTTAAAGTGACGCCACACCACGGTGGTATGCCTTACGTTTTGGAAAGCGATACTAAAGAATTCCAAGCGGCGAAAAAAGCAATGGAACAAGCTTTCGGTAGAGAAGTCCTTCCTTATAGAAGTGGCGGAAGTATTCCGATTACGTCTTTGTTCGAAAAAGTATTGGGTGCAAAATCAGTATTAATGGGCTTTGGTCTAGATTCTGATGCGATACATTCTCCTAACGAACATTACGGATTGTATAACTATTATAAAGGAATTGAGAGTATTCCATATTTCTTTGAGTATTATACAAAAGCATAAGATTTTTATACATAGTTATTATAAAGCAATATTTTTTTTAAAAGTATTGCTTTATTTTTTTTAAAGTTGTAAATTGCTTTCGAATTAAAAAAGTATTTTATGAATAAAATTTTTACATCTTTAGCAATTGCTATTACAGCAATTACTGCAAACGCACAAGTAATCACTCAAAACGCTACACCTAATACTGTAAATGCAACTGGTTCTGTTGCTTGTGGTAGTCAGGCTGGTGGTTATACATCAGACAACTCTTACTACAGAGTGTTTAAACTTGCTGACTACGGTATCAATTATGATTATAAAGTTACAAACGTAGCGTTTGGTGTACAAACAGCTAACAAAACTTACCCTGTAGAGTTTAGTTTATCAACTTACACGGGAACTTTCCCTAATGGATCATCAAGCTACCTAAGCGGTGGAATGATTGAGGTTAGTCCAAGTAAAGTTGGAGGAATGGCAGACTCAGGAACTAGCTATACACAAGTTATTCCAGCGGGTTCTACTTTCGTATTAGAATTAATACATAGTGGACAAGCTAACACAGAGCAGTTTTATTTAGGAACACATCCAGGAGGACAAACAGGGCCATCTTACTTAATGTCAGAGGGATGTGGACTTAGTACGCCAATTGCAACTGGTACTGGTGCTTTGGCAGGTTTTGCTTCAGCTAAATGGGTAATGACTATTACAGGTGTTAATAACTTAGGTGTTACTGAAATTATTAACTCTAAAGATCTTCAAATTTTAGGAAATCCAGTTAAAGATATCCTTAGATTCAAGTTTGGAAATAATGTTGCTGCCGAAGGTATTGAGATCTATGATATGGCTGGTAAAGTTGTTAAGTCAACGTCTAGCAAATCAAATGACATCAACGTTTCTGGCTTTGCAAAAGGTGCTTATATCTTGAAGGTTAAAGCAAACGATGGTAAAGTATATATCCAAAAAATTATTAAAGACTAATCCAATAGTTTATAATATTTTTAACAATACTAAAAACGCTCCGAAAGGGGCGTTTTTTTTATTTTTGTAAAACTAAACAATCAATATGTCACAAACTAAAGTTGCTTATATAACGGGCGGAACAAAAGGTGTAGGTTTTGGTATTGCAGAAGTTCTGTTGGAGAATGGTTTCAAAATCGCTTTCTCAGGACGAAAAGCAGAAGATGTGGAAAAAGCTTCAAAACAATTGGATGCTTCTGGCGAAAATGTCTTAGGAATTGTTTCCGATGTTAAAAGTTTTGATGATGAGCAAGAAGCGATTTCGAAAGTTATAGAGAAATTTGGAAGATTAGATTTGGTGATTGCTAATGCAGGTTTGGGACATTTTGCATCAATCGAAGATTTGAGTATTGAGGATTGGCAGGGTATGATTGATACCAATTTGACTGGCGTTTTTTATACTTTAAAATCAAGTATTGAAGCTTTAAAGAAAACCGAAGGCTACTTTATTTCGATCGCGAGTTTGGCTGGCGAATACTTTTTTGAAAAGGGAAGTGGCTATAATGCTTCCAAGTTTGGTGTAGTAGGTTTTACTCAAGCAGCCATGTTGGATCTTAGAAAGTACAATATTAAATGTTCTGTGATTTTACCAGGATCGATCAACACCTATTTTAATAATTCGGAACCGTCAGAAGAAGAGTCGTGGAAAATACAACCGAGAGATGTCGGCGATTTGGTTTTAAATATGATGAAAATGGATCCTCGTGTTTTACCAGCAAAAATAGAATTAAGAGCTTCTCAAGTCAAAAAATAATTAAAGGAAATAGGAATTTGGATTTAGAAATGATTTTTGGGAATTATGATTCTTATCAAAACTTTGGATTTCTTTTAAAATTTAATTCAAAACTTTTTGCAGATTCTTGTCATATTCCTTTTAATCAAATGTTGAAGGATTCTTATTCATAAAATAACAAAATATTATGCGTGCATAGTATTATTTAGTATATTTACAAAGCTTAATTTCAAAAAAAATTATCCAAATGAAAATATTAGTTTGCATCAGCAGTGTGCCTGATACGACAAGTAAAATCAACTTTACAGCAGACAAATCTGCTTTCGACAAAAACGGAATCCAATGGGTAATTAATCCTTTGGACGAATTTGCTTTAACAAAAGCTATAAAATTACAAGAAAGCCAAGGTGCTACAGTTACTGTGGTTAACGTTGGTGATGCTGGGACAGAAGCTGTTATCCGTAAAGCATTAGCAATTGGTGCTAATGATGCAGTTAGAGTTAACTCAGAAGCTAAAGACAGTTATTCGGTAGCTAAAGAGATTGCAAAAATCGCTCAAGACGGTGGATACGATGTTGTATTAGCTGGTAAAGAATCTATCGATTATAACGGTGGAGCAGTACCAGGTATGGTTGCAGCATTGCTTAACCAACCTTTCGTTAACGCTTGTGTTGGTCTAGACATCAACGGCGCAGAGGCGACAGCTATTAGAGAGATTGAAGGTGGTAAAGAAACTATTTCTGTTAAACTACCTGCAGTTATCGCTGGTCAAAAAGGTATTGTTGAAGAAAAAGATCTTATCATCCCGAACATGAGAGGGATTATGTCTGCAAGAACAAAGCCTTTACAAGTTGTAGAACCTAGCAATACAGAAGTTAAAGTTGACGCTATTTCTTTTGATGCAGTTCCGCCAAGAGCAGCTGTTAAATTGGTTTCTCCTGACAACTTAGACGAATTGGTAAGATTACTTCACGAAGAAGCTAAAGTTATCTAATATTAGAGACTAAAAGACACAAGATTCGAGACACAAGATTACTCGAGTAACATCTTTTAATCATTAAATCTTTTAATTTTTAAATTCAAGAAAATGGCAATATTCGTATATGCAGAAAATATAAATGGTGTTTACAAAAAAGCAGCTTTCGAAGCAGTTGCTTACGCCAAAGCTATTGCAGACCAAGCTGGTGATACTGTAACAGCTATCTCTATCAACCCAACAGATTCTTCAGATTTGTTGTATAAATATGGAGCATCAAAAGTAATTAACGTTAAAGATGAAGGGCTTAAAAACTTCAGTGCAAAAGCTTATGCAGATGCAGTTGGACAAGTTGCGGATGGCAACATCGTTGTTTTCCCTCACACAACAGATGCATCATCTATCGCGCCAATGTTAGCAATCCAAAAGAATGCATCATTGTTAACTAACGTTATCGCTGCGCCAGAAAGCCTTTCACCATTCCAAGTGAAAAGAAAAGCTTTCTCAGGTAAAGGATTTATGCATGCAAAAGCTGACGCTGCTAACGTTATCGCGACAGTATCTCAAAATGCTTTCGGTGCTAAAGAAAATGCAGTTTCAGGTTCAGAAGAAGTTAAAGATCTTAGCATCGTTAACGAAGATACAAAAGTGGTTAGCCACGAGCAATCATCAGGTAAGTTAGACCTTAAAGAAGCCGAAATCGTTGTTTCTGCAGGTCGTGGTCTTAAAGGTCCAGAAAACTGGGGAATGATCGAAGATCTAGCAAACGTACTTGGCGCTGCAACAGCATCGTCTAAGCCAGTTGCGGACATTGGTTGGAGACCTCATGCTGAGCACGTTGGTCAGACAGGTAAGGCAATTTCGCCTAACTTATACATCGCAGTAGGTATTTCTGGAGCTATACAGCATTTGGCGGGTGTTAACTCATCAAAAACTATTGTAGTTATCAACAACGATCCAGAGGCGCCGTTCTTCAAATCTGCAGATTATGGAGTAGTTGGTGACGCGTTCCAAATCGTTCCTGCCTTGGTAGAAAAACTAAAAGCCTTCAAATCTTAACCGATTTTTAGACTAGATATAAAGCCTGAGAATCTTCTCGGGCTTTTTTATTTGGAATTAACAGGATCTAATTTTTGTAATAGCACTCTTTTTTGAAAGCTTTTTGGCTACATCGATTATTTTTAGGAGCTTTTCCCGCTATCCGCTCTATCTTTTGTGCGCCGCTCGGACGACTCCGCTACGCTCCGTCGCCTCACGTCGCCCCAAAGGATGCCGCTTCTATCGGGGCTAAAAATAATTAGGCAAGAATTTAATAAGGAATATTCAATTTTTTAAGAATAAAACTCAGAAGCCAAGCTGGACCGACCAACAGAAATTGTAAATCTTTTAGAAAGCTCGGTTTTTTGCCTTCAATTTTATGACCATAGAATTGCCCAATCCATGATAACACAAAAACAGCAACAAAAACAATCCATGACTTAGATTCAAAATAAACATTAACAGCGTAGCAAAGATGCTCCATAATCAACATGATTATTAGCATAATGACAGAAATAATCCAAGACAATCTCATATAGAATATCGAAACCAAAATAAGTGCAATAAGACTTGCGATGCTAATACATCCAAAAATTGCAAAACAAAAATGTGGCGTCGGTATCAAAGAAATAAAACCCAAAATACTCCAAAATATCAACGGAACACAAATCCAATGTATCGTTTTGTTAGTGTGGTTTTGATGACTTTCACCATATTCTGCAAAGAGTTGATCGATTGTTCTCATGTTATCACTTTTCTATAAATAAAATTACTAAAATATTGTAATATTATTTAAAGATTTTAAAATGCAAAAAAAGAGACTACCAAGGCAGTCTCTTCTTTGTCAAATATAAATAAGTAATTATTATTTTTTAATAGTCTTAATAGTTTTTACACTACCATCTTCCATTTTAAGATTAATCACATAATAACCTTTTTGAAGTTTAGAAAGGTTAATTTCTGAACTTGGAGCAAGTGTTGCTACTAATCTTCCAGTTGCATCATTAACAAATATAGATTTAACACCTTTAACATCAGATATTTTTAGAACGTCTACAAAAGGATTTGGATAAACAGAGATATTGTTTTTATTAGTATCAGACACCTGCATCGTTGCTGCTGCAATATCAACAGTGTAATCTTCTACTTCACCAAAATCAAAAATTCCGCAAGGACCTGTACTGTCTGGAGTGCTATATTTATCATATAACTTTACTCTCATTCTTGTTTGTCCAACCTTTGCATCGGCTGGGATTACGATCTCTTTTGTGTATGGTCCTGTTCCTTCTTTTGTGAAAACATTTTCTCCAGCGTCGAATACACCATTCTGGTCAAAGTCAATCCAAACCAAAAGTTCGTCACCACCATAGTTCTCATCATTCCCTTTTACAGTTAAGGTGTATGATTTGTTTTGTTGAACATTAGCGATCTTAGAAGTGAAGTCACTATAATTTGGAGTGTCCGTTGATGCATTGTCAATATTTGCAAACTTAACGTTATTGATTTTTTCAAATTCAGGAGAGTCTGCCCCTCCTGCACAGTAAGTAACTTGTGCATTTGCGGTTAAACCTAATGCGATAGAACTAAAAAGTAAAACTTTTTTCATATTAATAATATAATTTTAATGTTTTGTAAAAATAAACAAAAAAATATATTTTACAATAGTTTTATTTGTGAATTTTTTTTAGTTCAGTTTTTTTTAGTTTATTTTGAAGTTTGTGATTTTCTGAAAGCAACGCAAAAAAAAATTCTCAAAACAAATAGTCTTGAGAACTTTTAAATATTTTTGATTAGAAAATCTAAAATCTTGGTTCTAGAATTTTGTATCTAAATCCTACCCAACATCAATCCCGTTTTCCACAGAATCGTCTGGTGTCACGAAAGAAAGTTTTCCATCAGGTTTTGAAGTCAATAATAACATTCCCTGAGATTCGATTCCACGGATTTTTCTTGGTGCTAAATTCACCAAAACCATTACTTGTTTTCCGATTAATTCTTCTGGAGAAAAACTTTCTGCAATTCCTGAAACAACCGTTCTTACATCGATTCCTGTATCCACTTTGAATTTTAAAAGTTTATCGGCTTTTTCTACTTTTTCAGCTTCTAAAATAGTTCCGATTCTAAGATCAATTTTACCGAAATCATCAAAAGAAATCTCCTCTTTCATAGGTTTTGCGTTAGGATTTGTTTTTTTATTATTTTGTTTTGTATTCTCTAATTTTTGAATTTGAGCTTCGATTACGTCATCTTCAATTTTTGAGAAAAGAAGGGAAGCTTCATTGATTTTGTGTCCGCTTTCGATAAGCACTTTTGCGTTTTCGATATCGTTCCAATTCATTTTTTGAACATTAAACATATTCAATAATTTTTCTGAACTGAAAGGCATAAACGGCTCGCACAATTGCGCTAAGCCAACTGCAATTTGAGCTCCAACAAATAATGATTGAGCTGCTTTTTCTGGATTGTCTTTAATGGTTTTCCAAGGTTCTTCGGTTTGAAGATACTGATTTCCGAAACGTGCTAAATTCATTAACGCTGTCAAAGCATTTCTAAATTCAAATTTTTCTAAAAACTCGTGAATTTCTTTTGCCGATTTCGAAACTTCATTTAATTCAGGAGCATTTACGTCACCGTTTGGAACAACGCCATCGTAATATTTATGAATTAAAACCGCAACTCTATTGATAAAGTTCCCGAAAATTCCCACCAATTCTGAATTGTTTTTGGTTTGGAAATCTTTCCAAGTGAAGTTGTTATCCTTAGTTTCTGGCGCCGAAGAAAGTAATGCGTAACGTAAAACATCTTGCTGACCAGGGAATTCCTCAACATATTCATTTGCCCAAACTGCCCAATTTCTTGAAGTTGAAATTTTATCGTTTTCAAGATTCAAAAATTCAAAAGCAGGAACGTTTGTTGGCATAATGTAATCGCCGTGAGCCTTCATCATTGCAGGGAAAATAATGCAGTGGAACACAATATTATCCTTTCCGATAAAGTGAATTAAGTCAGAATCTGGGTTTTGCCAATAATCTTTCCAATTTTTTCCGTTTTTCTCCGCCCATTGTTGTGTGAAAGAAATATAGCCAATTGGTGCATCAAACCAAACATAAAGCACCTTTCCATCGGCATCTGGAAGTGGAACAGGAACGCCCCAATTCAAGTCTCTGGTCATCGCACGAGGTTTCAATCCATCATTTAACCAAGATTTTACTTGTCCGTAAACATTGGGTTTCCAATCGTTTTTATGACCTTCGATAATCCATTCATTCAAGAAATTTTCATAGTCATTTAAAGGCAAATACCAATTTTTTGTTGGTTTAAGAACAGGAACATTTCCACTCAACATTGATTTTGGATTAATCAATTCCGAAGGCGAAAGTGTAGAACCACATTTCTCGCATTGGTCACCGTAAGCATTGTCGTTACCACAATTCGGGCAAGTTCCAACGATGTAACGATCTGCTAAAAATTCATTCGCTTGTTCGTCAAAATATTGCTCTGAAACTTCTTCGGTAAACTTTCCGTTATCATATAAAGTTTTGAAGAAATCTTGACTAACTTCATAATGTTTTTTGTCTGTTGTTCTTGAATATTCATCAAAAGAAATTCCCAAATCTGAGAACGATTTTTTAATGATTTCATGGTATTTGTCAACGATGTCTTGAGGTGTAACACCTTCTTTTTTTGCACGAATCGTGATGGGAATTCCGTGTTCATCAGAACCACAAATAAAAGCAACATCGTTACCTAATCTTCTCTCGAATCTTGCATAGACATCCGCAGGAATGTAAACTCCCGCCAAATGCCCTATATGAACCGGTCCGTTTGCATAAGGCAAAGCAGCCGTAATCAGTTTTTTGTTTGACATTAAGTATAATTATAATTAATGCAAAAATAAGGAATTATTAGCTTAAGTTAAGTTTGTAAAAAGAATATGCAAGAAATTTACTTTGAAAAAGTAACTTAATACTTAGAATATTATTTCTAATTTAGTCTTTTATGTTTTTGTAAAAGTATTTTTCTACTGCATTCGCTAAGTTTATTTCATTATTAAAATTAAAAATGAGATAATATGTTTGATATCTATTCCTTAATTCAAAGTAATAATAATGAATTATGTTTAAAATTTTATAGAAAAAATAGTTTTTAACAAGGGATGTTTATTCTATAGTAATTCAGTATTTTACGCTTTTATTTGTAATTAATTTTATGGTTAAGTTCGATAGGGTTATTGTCGTGCAGAATTTCGTTTTGGACTTCTTTAGCGACTTCATTTATATCCATGACATTGCCGTTAGGTCCAGTCATTGTAACTTTGCGTCCCGCTTTAGATAGTAAATCATACGGATCATTATAATAAGACTTGGCAAGCGATTCATATTTTTTCCAGTCAATTGTAACAGTTTTGGTTCTAGCATCAAAAAGATTTTCATACTTTTTTACTTGGATTAAATTGAAAGAAAAATCGTTTTTAGAATCTTGGATAGAGACTATCAAGCCTGGTAAACCATGAAAAATGTAAGGACCGTCGTTAAATGCCAAATCGGTTGTAAACCAAGCCGACCAATCGCGACCGCCATAATTAATTTCAGCTTTTTGAACAGTATATTTCCCGAGTTTGGTTTTTTCAGGTTTTATAATCCAATTTAGTTTTTCATCAATTGGTAATAGATAATTAACGCCGAGATAAGTGATTATCTTATCGACGCTATCAGATTGAAAGTCTTTTTTAACATAGTAGTTATTTTCGACGCCCATTTTTGTCATACCTCGCCCATTATTAAGTCGTATCGAATCGATTTTTTTGTCATCTATGTCTCTAAAAATGGATTTATTGTCGTCAATTTCCAAAAGCATATTTTTTTCATAATATTCATTTGGTTTGTCGGAATTATATCTAAATTTTGTTTCATAAATAAAGCTTAATTTTTGAGAAAAGCTAAGACTAGAAATTATTAAGAAATACAAAATATATCTCATGGGCATAGGTTTTTATCAGTTTTTTGATTTATGTTTAAGAATAATTATTTATAAAGCGCAATTTCGATAAAGTTATTATTTTTCTTAAAACTTTCGGCAGCACGTTCTTCTTTTCCTTTTATTAAATCCTGTTTTGACATAGGACTTCCATCGTTTGCATTGTAAAATAAAGTCTCCGACATTTGAGACGAGCTGTGTATTAATTTGATGTTTTTTGCGGGATCTTTTTTGTATTCGTTCCAAAGGAAATTAAATTTTTCTTTGGTAACAAAGATGTCTTTCATTTTAGAATCCATAAGACCTTGCTCGTGCTCAATTTTTTGATTACCCACAAATCTGAATTGATGATCTCCTTTGTCATCTTCGATTGTTAAGATTAATCCCGGTAAACCACAAAATTTATAAGGTCCATCTTGGATTTGGATGTCATTAGTGAACCAAGCAATCCAGTTGCGACCTCCGAAAGTTGTCGTCGCTTTTTGAGCTTTGAATTTCTCAATTGTTTCTGTCTCGGATAAAACTGTCCATTTTATTTTGTCCACTTCTTTAATCGCCAAATTTGTTGCATTAAGCATAGAATGATATACTGTCTCGAAGCTTGGATAGGTTTTTGAAATTCGGAAATTAACTTTTGATTTTTTTATTTTTCGCATATCCAAAACCATAGATTTAGCCGCATTAGCTTTTTCAAATTCAGCTTTAAAAAGTGAATCGCGCGCAATAAGTAATGCACTATAAAAGTAAGATCCATCTTTGCTAACATCAAGATTCATTATTTCTTTTTCTACTTTATCACGATTTAAAGAATCCATTCTGAAGCTGTATTCGTAAACAAATCTTTGATTTTGGGAACACACAAATATGGATAGTAATGAGAAAATAAAAGTTAATATTTTCATTTAATTTATTAGATTTTTGTTGAATCGAAAATACACTTTTTTCAACAAGTATTTTTCTTATTCGCTAATGAATTCTTATATCGACTTATTGTTACCACGACAAAAAATATAATTTCATCGGTAAAAATCCTCGTTCTATCGGTAAAGATTTCAATTGATCTTTGATGGATTTAGTTTTGACAAAAAATAAACATTATGTCATTACTAACACCACTTCTTTGGATCGCAATTATGCTTCCATTCATTATTTTAGCAATTGTAAAAACTAACAAACCGAACTTAAAATATCTACTCTATTTTCTTTTATATTTTTTGGTCGACTGCAGTATACAAGGTTTGGCAAAAGATTATTTCAATTTCTACAATCTTGGATTAAAATTCGCTTGGGGAGGAAAAATTTTAAGTTTATTACTTTCGTTAGGAATTATATTTTCTTTAAACAAACAAAACCGCAACGCTGTTGGATTCACTTTTAAAACCAATTCTAAAAAACAAGTAAAATTCGGTGTTTTATTATTTCTCGGATTTTTGTTATTCGATTTTATTTTCAAAATGATTTTGTTCCCAAAAGGAGGAACATTCGATTTAGAAACTTTTTTGTTTCAAGCATCAATGCCAGGTTTAACGGAAGAACTTGCATTTCGTGGAATTGGATTTTGGCTTTTAGATAAAGCTTTTCCAGCAAAATGGAATTACAAAGGAATCCAATTCGGTTGGGGATTTGTAATCATCACAATACTCTTTGGTGTACTTCATGGTGCCATTTTAACGACAGATTATCAAGTGAAATTTGATTTTGTAACCATTATTTATCTCATTTTAATCTCATCATTTAGCGTTGGTTTACTCAGAAAATTCAGTGGAAATCTCATTTTTCCAATTATTGGGCACAATTGTATTAATCTCATGAATGCTCTTATAAGAATTTTGTAATATTTTTACTATTGAAAACTTTATCGAAAGCTTCCTTTCGATAAAGTTTTCAACTAAATTTTATGGAAAATTCATCTTTTTTATCCAGTAAACTGTCCAAAAAAATTGCCGATTTCGATTTTGAAAAAGAAATAACTTGGAAGACTCGAATCTTACTTCACACCTTTATGTGGCTAAGTTTTGCAATTCTTTTATTTTTGAGTTACCGATTAGCTTATGATTTAACAACATTCAATAGCGTTATTTTAACCATCCGAATGGCAGTTAGTAATATGACGATATTTTATCTGTTTTTTTATGTAATTGCTCCAAAATTATTTAATCAAAAATTGGGAATTGCCATGATAATTCTTAGTCTCACATTGCCTTTATTGACAGCCATTTGGTTATGGATTACATTCGGCTTTTCAGTTCTATATCATTATTTAGGTTACGAAATTGAGTTTGGAGAATTAAAAGGAGCGATAACTGCAAGTGCGCAACAAACTTTTTGGGGAGCGGTTTCGATATCTAGAATTATTTCGCAAACGATCATCATAATTTCGTTGTTGTCACCTTTTTTCTTTGCTAAAATTTTGTTTGAAATTTCAAAATTATATTCAAAATCTTTGAAAATGGCAAAACAAAACTCTCAACTTCAAATCCAAAATATCAATATCGAAAAAGACTTTTTAAAATCTCAACTTAATCCCCATTTTTTGTTTAACACCTTGAATAATTTATATAGTTTAAGTCTTAAAAAAGATGATAAAATGTCCGATATGATTCTTAATTTATCCGACACGATGAGTTACACACTTTACGAATCGAACGCGGAACGAGTACCATTAACAAAGGAAATTGAGTTTATTAAAAACTATGTCGAACTAGAAAAAATGCGTCATGGTGAAGAGAAAAGTATTTCGATAATTTTACCCAACGAAAACGAATCCAAAGGAAAAACAATTGCGCCTTTACTCACATTTTCACTTATTGAAAACGCTTTTAAATATGGTTTAAAAAATAAAGAAAACGCATTTCTTAATTTAAAAATTGAAGTTAAAGATCATGAGTTTTCATTTAATTTAGAAAATGATTTTCTTCCTAAAACTGAACTTAAAAACTTTGGAGGCATCGGTTTAGAAAACCTTAAAAAGAGACTTCAACTGATTTATCCCAAGAAACACACTCTCTTGGTGACGAAGAATAAAAACATGTTTAACGTACAACTTGACATCGAGCTATAACCTATGAAGACGATAAAAACGATTATTATTGATGATGAGCCTTTAGCAATTGAAGTGATTGAAAATCTTGCTTCACAAATTCCCTTTTTGGAAATTCTTGGACGTTTTCAGCATCCCTTGGACGCGATTTTGTTTCTGCAAAATAATGAAGTCGATTTGGTATTTTGCGATATCGAAATGCCTCAGATTAATGGTTTAGAAATTGTCAAATCTTTAGAAAAACCGCCTATTTTTATTATGATTACGGCGTATCGAGATTTTGCAATTGACAGTTTTGAAGTTGGCGTTTTTGATTATTTAGTTAAACCTGTTCGCATGGATCGATTTCTAAAAGCTGTAAATAAAGCCAAAGATTTTATTGGTTTGAAATCACATTCCGAAATTCAACAAGTTAATGAAGACCGTGTTTTCGTCAAAACAGAAGGTAAATTGGTGAAAATTTTGTTAAACGAAAGCGCACAGAAAAATGAAAGAATCGTTTATGGATAACGATGCAATCAAGAAGATAAATAAGAAAATAAAAAACGCTTCAAAAATTTCAGACAAAAAAGTTGAACTTTCAGTTGAACTGTCTTCAAAAAATGCGTGGGAAAGTAGTTTAATCACATACTTGGAAGATGTTCCATTCCACTATATTGGGAAAGGCGAACAATGTTTAGTAAAAACAAAATTGGCATTAGGTCATAAAAAAGCAAAAGAAGCTAACCTAATATTATTGGAAGAACCCGAAAATCATTTGTCATATTCAAAACTTAACCAACTAATTAGCGACATAAAAAACGATAACGGAGGAAAGCAAATTTTAATTTCAACACACAGCAGTTTTGTAGCAAATAAATTAGGACTTGAACATTTGATATTGTTGAATGATAAGAAAACAATAAAATTAAATGAACTTTCCGCTGACACTTACAAGTTTTTTGAGAAGCTATCTGGTTACGACACTTTGCGTTTGATTTTATGCAAGAAAGCTATTTTGGTTGAGGGCGATTCTGACGAGTTAGTTGTTCAAAAAGCATTTATGCTTGACAATGATGGCAAACTTCCAATTGAAAAAGGAGTTGATGTAATTTCTGTTGGTACTTCATTTTTGAGATTTTTGGAAATAGCCGAAAAAATCGGCTCAAAAGTTACCGTTGTTACCGACAATGACGGAAATGTTAATGCTTTAAATAAAAAGTATGAAAACTATTTAGGCAAGAACGCTAAACAAAATATACAAATCTGTTTTGATTCAATTGTAGATACAGGAAGTCTGAAAGATTTCAATTACAACACACTTGAGCCAAAACTTTTAAAGGCAAATAGTCGTGAAACATTAAACGAAATTTTTGGGACAAATTATCAAAGCAATGATGATCTACAAAAATTTATGAAAGTAAACAAAACTGAATGTGCTTTAAAAATTTTTGAAACGACTGAAATAGTAAAATTTCCTCAATACATTTTAGATGCAATCAAAACTGACTAACAATAAACTAATAATAGCAGCTGCTGGTTCAGGTAAAACAACTTTTCTTGTAGAAGAAGCCCTAAAACAAAAAGACGGAAAAGTTCTTATCACGACTTATACACAAGCGAACGAAGCCGAAATACGAAAGAAAATCATTGAAAAGAATAAGTGTATTCCCGAAAATGTTACGGTCCAAACTTGGTTTTCATTTTTACTACAACACGGCGTTAGACCGTTTCAAGGCGTTTTATTTGAAAAGAAAATCAAAGGTTTAATTTTAGTAAATAGCCAATCAGGATTGAAAGCGTATAGAAATCCGTGTCAAGATTGTAAACAAAAAAAAATTGTTATTCCTAATTGTAGCAAATGTAAAATTCCAATTTACTACGGAGAAAATAATGAATTTGAGCAACATTATTTCACAAAAGGTTTAAAAATCTATTCAGATAAACTTTCAAAATTTGTTTTTCGTTGCAACGAAAGGTCAAACGGAAATGTAATTGACCGTATTTCAAGAATTTATTCTCACATTTTTGTAGACGAAGTTCAGGATCTAGCAGGTTACGATTTAGAATTATTGAAATTATTTTTCAACTGTAATTCCACAATTCTATTAGTTGGTGATCCAAGACAAGGAACATATTCAACGAATAGTGCAGCGAAAAACAAACAATTCAAGAAAGCACAGATTGTAAATTTCTTTTCTGATAAAATTGAAAACCTAGCCAAAGACGATACTTCGTTAATGACAAATTACAGATGTAATAAACCTATTTGCGACTTGTCAAACAAATTGTTTCCAAACTTTCAAGCAACTACACCAGGTAATAATATTGAAACAGAACATAGTGGAGTGTTTTTTATCAAAGAACAAGATATAGAAACTTATTTACAAAAATTCCAAGCTCTTCAACTTCGGGACAGTAAAAGAACCAAAGTAAATGAAAATTACAGTGTAATGAATTTTGGCGAAGCGAAAGGATTGTCGTTCGACAGAGTTTTAATTTATCCGACAAAACCTTTTTTAGAATGGTTAAAAGACAATAACTCAGAATTAGCTGATACAAGTCGTTCAAAACTATATGTTGCATTGACGAGGGCAAGACATAGTGTAGCTATCATAAACAACAAAGAGAATTTAAATAGTGAAATAAAACATTACAATTGTGAAAAGTAAAAAGGGCAGCCGATAACATTGTATTGGCAAAATGCGGGGTTAAATATAAAGTAGAAAAAATAGAAATATTTATCCGCCGCTGCTTTTCATATTGTTTTTTTCTTTAATTTTAACAATCTGAAAAAGCATCGGCTACACTTGGTCTGAACTTGAACATTCGTTCAACTTAAGCCCGCACTTCGCCAATACTTTTTCCGTTATCTGCAATATTATTACAACTATGCCGGAATATAACAAAGCTTTCAAGATTTTAAGTAAACAACAGAATATTTACGCTTGTATAATGGATTATCCAAATGAATGTCCATATTGTCATAAAACCATAATTCCTGAAATATTGAATGATTATATTGATAAAGAAAATCATGATTTATATGCAACTTTATTATGTAGTAATAGTGAGTGTAACAAGCCATTTATAGCACAATATTATGGAAAAAGTACAACTGTATTTAACTATAATAAAATTCTTTATCCAACTTTAAAATCGGTTGAGTTTTCTGAAGAAATTAAAAGTATTTCACAAAAATTTTCAATTATATATAATCAAGCATATTTTGCAGAACAAAATAATCTAAATGAAATTTGTGGAATGTCGTATAGAAAATCATTAGAGATTTTATTAAAGGATTTTCTTACAAAACGAAATCCAGATGATGAAATTAAAATAAAAAGAATGCCAATTTCGCAATGTATAAATTCTTATGTTGACAGTAATAAACTAAAGTTAACAGCAGAAAGAGCAATATGGTTAGGAAATGATCATACTCATTACGAACAAAAATGGGAATCAAAAGATCTAAATGATTTAAAAATACTTATCAAACTATCTATCAATTGGATTGAGTCAGAATTATTAACTGAAAAGTATAATGAAGAAATGCCAAAATAATACTGCAGATAACATAGTATTGGCAAAATGCGGGGTTAAATATAAAATAGAAAAAGTTGAGAAATTTATCCGCCGCTGCTTTTCATATTGTTTTTTTTCTTAATTTAGACAATCTGAAAAAGCATCGGCTCCGTTTGGTCTGAACTTGAACATTCGTTCAAATTAAGCCCGCACTTCGCCAATACTTTTTCCGTTGTCTGCAATCTTATAAAAAAACCGTTATTAAAAGGAAATTATGAATTATGAAAGTTTACTTGAACAACATTTTCAAGAAATTTTAAAACTTAATTCTGAATGTGAATTGGATATTGAGGACAAAAGCCAAATTAAAATAGACTCATCTAGTTTCCTTGCATCTCAAAATGGAGAAAATATAATTTTAGAAACTAACATTATTCAAAAATCGAAGAAAATTGGAATATTGAAACTGATTTTAAACGCCCGTAACGAAGTTATTGATGAATATTTTATAATAAACTAATGCAATGTTTGACTTTCTTGACTTACTGAACAATCTTCTAATTGCTACAGACAATAACAATTATAAAAAAGAAAATAATAAGAATTGGCAAACTACAATTCTTATATTTTTGTCTACAATTTTGATAATCTTTTTAATTTTTAGGAAAGAAATATTTTTTGTTGAAAGAAAGTTATTATTGTACTTCGTTACAGCAATTTTAAGCATAATATTTTCAGTAATCTCAATCTTATTTTTTAACAAAATCAAACTAATTAAAGATCTTCAGATAACTGAGTTTTTAGCATATCTATTTACATTATTTTTATTATTTAGCTTAATAATTTTGGAACTAAATCATTCACTAAAAATAATTAACTAAGACTGCAGACAACATTGTATTGGCAAAATGCGGGGTTAAATGTATAATAGAAAGATTTGAAAAATTTACCCGCCGCTGCTTTTCATATAATCTTTTTCATTAACTTAGCTTATCTGAAAAAGCATCGGCTCCGTTTGGTCTGAACTTGAACATTCGTTCAACTTAAGCCCGCACTTCGCCAATACTTTTTCCGTTACCTGCAATTTTATGAGAGTACAGATAATTAGTGATTTACACCAAGAATTTGGCAAAAGTGAATTAAATTTTAACAACGCTGATTTATTAATTTTAGCAGGCGATACCAACCTTGGAATTAAGGGAATCGAATGGATAAAAACAAAAATTAAAGATATTCCTGTAATTTATATTCTTGGAAATCACGAGTATTATAAAGGTTCTTATCCAAATGTGTAAGCTCCCCATTTTCAGTACACTTCAAAAGTAGAATTTTTTCGTGATATTTTATTGATGTTGTTGTCGGATGTGGAAAAGCGGGCAGGAAAAGTGCTGGCCTTAGCCTGGGCTTGCTGTCCA
>JAEXRP010000106.1:0-27258 GCA_023440705.1 Bacteroidota bacterium | reverse complement strand
GGATATAACTGGTTACCAATTTCGTTTTGCTTACCTGTTTCCAGCAACATTCCACAAGCATTTGTATCGCGACAAAGCTCTTTGGCTGCTTCTAGTAGAGCTTTAGAATAAGATTTTCCTCTGTAATTTTCATCGACAAATAAATCGTTCAGCAACCAATAACGCTGCATTCTTGTGGACGAAAAAATAGGAAATAATTGTACAAAACCTACCAAATTATTTTCGAATTCCGCAACAAAAATTTCGGATTCTTTATTTTTTATTCTTTCTGTTAAAAAGCTTTTTGCAGCTTCAATATCCGAGTTTTTATGATAAAATATTCGATAGCTGTCAAACAATTTTGACAGAGCATCCAAGTCTTTTATATCAACTTTTCTAATCATCTTAATCTGTTAAATCGTCCTCTGAATCGGCATCTTCGTCATCTTCGAATTGCTCCAAATAATATGAAAACGTAAAGCCTTCAACCTCTTCTTCCGCATCTTCCAAAGTTGTCAAAAGATCTTCAAAAGTTTCCAATTGATCAACCGTCATGTTGACAAATTCGATATGAAGAGGCATTTCTAAATCGCCCGAAATAACGTCGTACAAAGCATCTAGATTATCGCCAAAATAATCTGGAAGCGTTAGTTTAGTTTTTAATTGAGCGTAAAAATCTTCATAGTCACCCAAATCTACAAAGTCGATATATATTGTTTTTTCCATGTTCTATTGTTCTTGAAAAGTTTTGTAATGATCGTTGGTTACGAAGATTAATCCATCATTGCTAAAAACAACTCTGTCAGCATTTCGCCTTCCACAATTGTAGTTAAGATCGGCTTCGTAATAGTTACGTCCTTTTTGCGTTGGCAGATTTTTTTCACGGTTTGTGAATTTGTCTCCGCCAATGGCTCTTCCTGGCAAAACATCACAAAGGTTTCCTTTACTAGCTTCCCAACCAGAAGATTTTGCTGCTTTTTTGGTGATATAATAATCAGGAAGTTTTTGATGCGTTTTAAGATAAGCTACAACAACCGATTGTTTTGTCAGTGCATCAATTGATTGTCCGCTATAATTATTAGAAGACTTTTTGTTATCGTTTTCAGTTCCTTTTTTTGAATTTTTTTCTTGATTAAAATCAGAATTTTGACGATTAGTATTTGTCGTAATTTCAGTGTCTACAGCTTTGTCAGATTTTGGTGGATTGATGACATACATCACCGCAATACCCGCCAAGGCACCAAAAAAGAAGAATAAAAAAGTTTTAAGCTTTGGATTCATTAAAAAAAATTAAGATTTATACTCCTCTGGAATATCACAAATTGGGATTGGATTAATCTTGTGCAAGGTTGCACGATGCATCTTTTGATACTTTTCGAAAACTTCACGTTGTCTTCCTTCAAAATGATCAGGTGTTAAACTTTGATCTTGCTCCATCGCCCACTCCAGTTCTGGATAAGTCGCACCAATCTGCTGCTCGTCGGTTCTTTCAACATCCCAAAGACCGTCCGTTGGTATCGCTTTTTGAATACTTTCGATAATGTCAAGATGTCTCGCTAACTCATAGATTTGTGTTTTGTACAAGTCAGCAATCGGCGAAATATCAACGCCGCCATCGCCATATTTTGTAAAAAATCCGACACCAAAATCTTCAACTTTGTTCCCAGTTCCTGTTACCAAAAGTCCATGAATTTGTCCATAATAATACAAAGTCAACATCCTAAGTCGTGAACGAGAATTGGCTAAAGCTAATTGCTCTGCTGGAAAATCTTGGTCTTTAACATCAACCGTTTTTTGGAACGTGTCAAAGGTCGGCGTCAAATCCACGCGAAAACCTTCAACATTAGAAAATTTTGATTTTAAATCTTCGATATGATCTTGCGCTCGATTGACTTGATCTTCTTTTTGACGAATTGGCATTTCTAACAACAAAACTTTCAGACCAGTTTTTGCAGCCAACATCGACACAACGGCAGAATCTATGCCGCCAGAAACGCCAACGACAAAGCCTTTCATCCCAGAATTTTGTGCGTAATCTTTCAGCCAGTTAACAATATGATTAATTATTTTTTCGGATTGCATTTTATTTAATTTATTTTTAATTTTAATTCGGTTTCGAGGTCATTTCATACCAAAAACAATCGCCATCAGGTTCTGTAAAAGTTCCAGTTTTAGTAAAACCTAATTTGGTAAGAACATGATTGGAAGCGCCATTTTCGGAATGTGCGTACGCATAAAGATTTTTAAGTTTCATCTCATCAAAAAACTTATCAACAAAGGCTTTTCCAGTTTCGGACGCGTAACCTTTGCCCCAAGTTTCGGGAAGAAAACGATAACCTAATTCGTAAAAATCTTTGAAACCGTTAACTTCAGAATCATTGAATTTTAAACCACTCCAACCCACTAACAGTCCAGACTCTTTTTCAACAACGGCAAATCTGCCAATGCCAAAATCATCGTATTGTTTTCGGATATATCCTATCACGTCTCTAGTTTCCTCAACGGAGGACAAAGTCGGCATCCCAATATATTTCATCACTTCTGGATCGCGGTCCAAAAGGTGCATTCTGTCGGCGTCTGTCAATTCTAAAGGTCTTAAAATTAATCTTTCGGTTTCGAAGGTGTTGAGCAACATTAAAATTCTTATTTTTGTGGTTTCAAATTCTTGAGTAAAATTAAAGATTATTTTCTAGCCTACTTTAGAGAAAATTTGATTTTTAAAAGAAAGTTTACAAAAGTATCTAAAAAATGAAAAAACTTATAGTAAGTCTATCGATAATCACATGTTTGTTTGGTCTTAACTCTTGTAAAAAAGAGGCTGAAAAACCGCAATGGGAACAGGAAGTTAAAAACCCGATACAGAAAATTGATTTGGTGGACATTTCGGAAAAGTTATACAACCCGAATGTGAGTATGGAAGATTTTAAGAAAGATTTTCCGTGGTTCCAAGGGACAGTTCCAGACAATGTTTTTGTGGAACGCAGAAAAGATCCTGAGGAAATAAAAATCTATAAAGACGCCATTTCGAAAATTGATAAAGCTAAACTTAATAAAGATTTAGCTGCACTTTTTTCACACATTAAAACGTATTTCCCGAGCTTTAAAGCGCCAAAAGTTTTCTTGTATTCAACCGCAGTTTATTACGAAAGTATGCTGGCACCTATTTTTTATAAACCCGAAGAAAACTATCTATTCATAGATGTTTCGGCTTTTATGGGAATGGATAACAAAGCTTACAACGGTATCGATAAGTATATTCAAAAATCGATGAATCCTAGTAATATCGTCCCAAAAGTGTCGATGTCTTTTGCTGAACAAATGGTGCCGAGAAAACCGACGGAATCAAAATTTATTGATGAATTGGTATACAATGGGAAAATCCAGATTTTGCAAGATATTTTCTTACCCAAAACGCCTGATTTTTTAAAAATAAATTATACTAAAGAACAGGAAGAATGGAACATTGCAAACGAATTTAACATTTGGAATTACTTTGTAGAAAACGATTATCTCTTCAAATCTGATCCCGAATTGGCTGGACGATTTATCCAACCCGGACCATTTTCTAAATTCTATACCGAAATTGATAACGAAAGTTCGCCACAAGTTGGCGTGTGGACGGGATGGCAAATCTGTAGAGAATATTTAGCGAAAAATCCAAATGTCAAAATCCCTGAATTTTTAAACAAAAACGCCACCGATATCTTTAACGGATCTGGCTACAAACCAAAAGAAATTAAATAAATTATATATAATGAGAAAGACCCAAATAACTATAAATGTGGAACTTGACGAAAACCACGTTCCCGAAAAAATGACTTGGAATGCTGAAGATGGTGGCGTTAATGCGCAAGAAACTAAAGCAACGATGATTTCGGTTTGGGATGACAATGCAAAGGAAGCACTTCGTATCGATCTTTGGACAAAGGATATGCAAGTGGACCACATGAAGCAGTTTTTTCACCAGATTTTGGTGTCGTTAGGTCACACTTATCAACGTGCAACTGGCGAAGATGATGTTGCAGAATGGCTAGGTGAAGTCGCAGAAGAATTTGCAGTAAAGTCAGCAATTAAGATGTAAACAAAATGACGGTCTCTTTCGAGTCCGTCATTTTTCTTTCATTTACTTTTATTTTTAGCGCGTTTATTTTTTAATAAACTTAAGAGATTTTGTTCCCTTTTCAGTTTTAATATTAATGATAAAAATACCTTTTCCTAGTTGTGATACATCCACCGAATTTTGATTTTCTTTGGCAAGCATTTGCTTCACAGATTTGCCAGACATATCGATAATATTATAAGACAACACTTTGTCACTCGATACAATTGTCAATTGATTATCTACTATTGTTGGATAAATTTTAACATCCGCAATATTAGTAACCGCGTCATTAACTGCTAATGTCGTAATTGTATTAAGATATGGATATCCGTCATTAACACTTGGATCGATTGACCAAACTTCAGTAGCCGCACCAGCATTTAAAGTAGTTTTAAACGCTTCAGATTTCATTTCCGAACTTGTTTTAGCTGTAATATCGTAAGTTGTAGGATCGCCATAATCGAATTTACCAATAGCATCATATGGCGCCAAAGTGTGATCGAAGTGTGCATTCTGAATCGTTGTACTACCAACAGCTCCCATAAAAGCACCACTATCCTGCACATTGGTCACTGTTCCTGCAGAATATACATTTTTAAGAATAGCATTCTGTTGTGTGTAACCAAAGAATCCACCAGCCATAAAAGATGTAGCTTCCACGTTGGATCTTGTGTAACAGTTGATCATTTCGTTGTCGCGATTCGGCGCAAATGCAAATGTGCTAAAACCGTTAAACCCTCCAATAATATATTCTCCTTTTACGCTACCTTCGCTAAAGCAGTTGGTGATTTTTGTTTTGTCCCAAGACGATCCAACAAAACCTCCAATCTGGTTAACACCCACAACAGTTGCACTTGAAGAACAATTGATAACTTCACTGTTTGTCAAAATACCACCACTAAAACCTCCGCCATTGTAACCTGTGATTGTAATTTCTGCATTTTTCACGTGGCAATTTTCAACGTAACTATTAGTCGATACGTTACCAATCATACCTCCTACTGTATCTTTTGCAAAAATCTTAACACCATCAACTGTTAAGTTTTTAAGTGTTGCTTTTAAAAATTGTCCAAAAAAGCCTACGAAATCGCCATTAGTTTCTCTATTAATTAAAACATTTTTTACGGTTTTATGATTCCCTTCAAATGTTCCTGAGAAAGGCTTTTGATAGCCATAACCAATTGGCGCCCAAAGATGACCAGCCAAATCGACATCTTGCATTAGTGTAATCGTCTTTCCACTAAAGTCGTTGCCATTAAATACCAACTTAGTCAAACCTGCCAATTCTGCAGCGGTTGAAATTTGAAAACTAGTACTTGTAGAATTATACCAACTTGTATCAGCATTGTCGATCCAATTGGTAGTTGGAAAGTTTTTTAAAAAAGCTGGTGCTTCGATTTTCGTTGTCTGATAATTTTCAGGAAGTTGGTTAGAGATCTTTCCTAAATCGCTTTGGGAAAATGCAAAAGTAGCACAAAGAAATGCTAGAGACAGTAAAGTCTTTTTCATAATAATTTTTATTTTGTTTTATTAGCTCGCCAAAAATATCCTTTATTTATTATTAAATCTATTTAAAATAAAAAAGAGTCTTTCGAATTTCAGAAAATCAAAAATTAACAATTATAACTATCTTTGCATTAACAATTTAGAAAAGTCATGAAATTCAATACAAAAGTGATCCACGGTGGACAACAACACGAGCCACACACAGGATCTGTTAACGTACCCGTATTTTTAACATCAACATTTGCACAAAAAAGTCCAGGTCAACTAAAAGCTGGTTACGAATATTCTAGAGGTGCAAACCCAACACGTCAAGCTTTGGAAGATGCTTTGGCTTCTATCGAAAATGGTGCGAGAGGTTTAGCTTTCGGATCAGGATTGGCGGCGATCGATTGTGTTCTGAAATTATTAAGTCCTGGTGACGAAGTGATTGCAGTTGACGACCTTTATGGTGGAACTTATAGAATGTTCACAAGATTATTTGACAAATATCAGATTAAATTCAGTTTTGTAAACTTCGACGAAGTTGACACGATTAAAGATGTTATCACCGACAAAACGAAATTAATTTGGTTAGAAACTCCAACCAATCCTTTGATGAAATTGGTGGATATAAAAGCGGTAACCGATTTAGTAAAAGGAAAAAATATTTTGGTTGCTGTTGACAATACGTTTGCGACGCCTTACATCCAAAGACCAATTGATCTTGGTGCTGACATCGTGATGCATTCTGCGACAAAATATCTTGGCGGACACTCTGACGTTGTTGCTGGTGCTTTGGTTGCAAAAACACCTGAGTTGGGCGAGCAGCTTCACTTTATCCAATTTGCAAGCGGTGGGATTTTAGGTCCACATGACTCTTATTTGGTATTAAGAGGAATTAAAACTTTATCACTTAGAATGCAACGTCACAGCGAAAACGGTGTTAAAGTCGCTGAGTTTTTAGAAAATCATCCTGCGATTGATAAAGTATTTTATCCTGGATCTAAAAATCATCCACAATACGAATTGGCTAAAAAACAAATGGCAGAATTCGGAGGTATGGTTTCTTTCACTTTTAAATCAGGGAAAAAAGAAGATGCTATTAAGTTTTTAGAAAATTTAAAAGTTTTCACATTGGCTGAATCTCTTGGCGGTGTAGAATCTCTTGCAAATCATCCAGCTTTAATGACTCACGCTTCGATCCCTGCAGACAAACGTGCAGAACTTGGTATCACAGATGATTTGGTAAGATTGAGTGCTGGTATCGAAGATATCGAAGATCTTATCGCTGATCTTGAGCAAGCTTTGAAGTAGGTTTTGGTTGATGGTTGATGGTTGATGGTCAAAATTAATCGTTTAATCGTTTAATCGTTTAATTAATAAAAAATAAAATCCCGAATCAAATAAATGATTCGGGATTTGTTTTAAAGTAATATGAAGAAAAAAAAGCTTATAAACCGCTCCAAGTTTTAGCCCAAGTCGGTAACTCCAAAACGCTACCAGCACCAGTTGCAGAAGCATTTTCAGTATAAGTTCCGGCAGCTACAGGAACCGCTACAGAACCTGATGCAGAAGCAATACTTACTGCTTTTTCACCAACATTATCAAACCTAATATTTGTGAATTTATTCTTACCAACTAGGTTAGCTATTGTAGTATCATGTTGAATTGTAATACCAGTTGCCCAACCTGAGAATACGATATTATCAAGCGTAGCACCAGTCCCTACTCTGAAAAGGTTAGTACCCGCACCTTCGTTATCTGTTGTCGTGTAACCAATGAAAGTCGCATTTTTAATTGTTGGATTAGACATTGGCGTAGCAGTCTGGTTATTTGCATTGTTATCAGCTTCGATACCTCTGTTACCTACTGTTGCAGAAGTTCTTTTACCATATACATTAGTTGCTGTACCATTCCAACCTTCTGTCCAGTCAAACGCATCATCATCATTGTTAATTGAGATAATATTGCTTACGTTAACTGTTCCTCCGAAGAATTCGATACCATCATCAGCTCCGTCAAGTACAGCAACACCATCGATTTTTGTACCATTTCCTACTCCGAAAAGTGAAAGACCGTTATATTCTTTAGAAGCGTTGAAACGAGCTCCTGCCCATCTAATTTGTGTATATGTAATTGATCCATTACTATCAGCAGCATCTGTACCACCGTAAGTAAGGTTAGCAACTTCTGACGTTGCTGTTGCACCTGCATTAATAGGCGCTTTTCCAGCTAATACGATACCTCCCCAATCTGCTTTTGCAGGTGTAGCGTTACCAGACGTAAATACAACTGGATTAGAAGCTGTACCGTTAGAGAATAACTTACCTCCTTGCGCTACAGCTAAATATGTATCTGTACCACCAGAACAAAGGATCTTTGTACCTGCAGGAATTACTAATTCTGCACCAGCGTTAACGATTACAGCACCCTTCATACGGTATACAACATTAGCATCTAATACTAATTTATCACCTGATTTTAATGTAACTTTAAAATTATTCGGATCGATTGTAACGTTACTTGGATTCTCTACAATTGTTGTATCCTCGTTAGAAGAACATGAATTGAAAACTGACACTGTTGTTAATGTGCAAAGTAAAACTGCACTTGTAAACAATTTTTTCATTTTTATAAATTTATAAGATTTTGTAATTAAAATTTGTATCCTACACTTAGGCTAAATATTCTACCTCTTTTGAAGTTATAAGTCTCAGAGTTAAGTGCATTTTCTTGAACTCTCTTGATTTCTGGATTAATAAGATTCTTAGCAGCTAAACCAACATTAATATTATTTTTGAAATTAAGCTTTGCAATGAAGTCTAAGCTCTGTGTTGGCTTCTGGATAATATTTCCTATTTTTTGAGTACTAATTGAGTAGATGTAATTACCAACATAAGAGTAAGCTAACATCAAATCCATATCACTTCCAGTTGCAAATTTGTAATTATAACCAAGGTTAGCATTGGCTACAAAGTCAGCCGCACCTTGCAATTTATCTTCCTTAACATCGAAATTAACTGAATAAACATTTTGCGTCTCTTTAAGAACTTTTTCGTTATTAAGTTCTGCTTTAGAGTTCATATAACTTGCATTAAGGAATGTGTATAGTTTTGAATTTCCGAATGTTGCAATATCTTTTCTAATCTCAGCTTCAACACCGTATACATAAGCCCAATCACCTGCATTAAGGTAAGAGAAGAATGGATCTGAACTGTTAATATATGTTTTAGAAATAGGATTCTGAATATATTTTCCGAAAGCAGTCACAGACAATAATTCTCCTGTTTTAGGGAAATATTCCCATTTAAGGTCAACATTATTATTATCAGATGGTTTCAAAAACTGGTTTCCAATAGAAGTTTCGGTAACATCATTATACATGTAAGGAGCCATCTCTTTCAACTGCGGTAATGTATACGTTCTTGATGCTGCTAATCTCAAATTCTGTCTGTCTGTTAGACTATATTTAAGATTTAATGCTGGTAAGATTTTGTTGTAAGTATACTCACTAGATGTTGTTGGTGTATAATATTGTACTTGCCATTGGATAGCTTGTTTAATATTATCAACTCTAACGCCTAATTGCATTAAGAATTTGTCTGAAAACTTATAATCTAAATTAGCAAATCCTGAGTTGATGTCTTGCTGACCATTATACAATACTGGTTTCAACACACCTGCATCCCCAAAATTACTAGTGATTTTAAAATATCCTTTAGAATAATTATATGCATTAAAAATCTGATCTAAGTTATTAGGATCTGCAACTTCTGCAGTAAATCCTGCTGCTTCGTTATCCCACTTAAGGTCAACTTGCTTCGAGAAAAAATTTCTCTTTTTGAAACGACCTTGATATCCTGCCGAAATCTTAGAATCCTCATTAAGCTTATAACTTAGAGTAGCATTTCCTGAAATCTCTTTATCCGTTAAATCATCAAAATATCGGTTGTTAAGCCCTGACTCACGAGTTACAGCATACATCCCTGTATTTTGATTCTGCACCAAAGTATTGGTTATACGATCTGGACGTTGGCTATTAAGATAATTATACCCAGCAATCCAATTAAGACTCCATTTTTCACCAAATTTATGATCACCACCAAGTTGATTAACCAAGACATTTGTGATCTTGTTATCACCTCTTCTTACATATGCACCACCTTCTTCTGCAATATCACGAATTTTTCCTTCGTAGATTTTTGCTTCTTGAGAAGTTGAATGGGTATAATAAGTGATCCATTTTAATTGGTGATTAGAGTTTATTCTATAATACAAATTCAACAATCCTGTTGTGTTAGTACTATAATTAAATTTTTGAACTTTATTAAAATCTTTAAATAAAGTCTCTTCTCCGTAACTTCCCTCCTTACCTTGTAAGTAACTGAAATCATTATCAAATCCAGCAAAAGCATAAAGGTTAAGCTTTCCCGATCCAACTTTAAAAGACTTACCACCATCCAAACTCATGTTGGTATTAAGTGGCATCATCATAGATGGACCAAAAGTATCTTTAAAATTCCAACTTGATTTAAAATTATAACCTGTTAATGCATTAGCAGGAATTTTCGGTGTTTTTGTACCAAAGAAATTAAAACCTTCTTGTGTATAGAATACATCAGGTTTAGAATTTTGAGTATTATAAGAGCTTCCAAGGTTTAATCCTATAAAGCCTTTGCCAGTATGTTCTTTAGATACGATATTAATATTTGCTCCACCAAAATCACCAATCATTCTTGGGTTGTATACTTTTTCTAGAGCAATCATATCGATAATATCAGTTTTTAATAAACTTAAATCGATATTTTTGTTTTCTGGATCATCAGATGGGATCGGAAGATTATTAAGCGTTGTTGTATTATAACGATCGATTAATCCACGCACAGCAATTGTATTACTACCCTCTTGCTTTACTGTACTTGTTGCTTTTGTTACCGCAGTAGCAACATCACCAACACCTTGTTTTTTCAACTGTTCTGATCCAACATTTTCGATAATCTCAGCCGATTTTCTTTGTAGATTGATAAGGTTAGACTCTTTACCTTTTTTGGTGCTACCTTGGATGATGACACCTTCGATATTTTTTGTAGATTTAACAGTGTCGCTTTTTTGTTGAGCTAATAGCATTGTGGTACTTCCTAATAAGAATAATACGCCGATGCTTAGTTTGTTGATTTTCATTTTTACTTACTTACTTTTTTTCTTCGCTGACAAAGGAACTGAAGTATAGCAGGAGAATTTGTATTGAAAGATTTAATTAAATTTTAAAAAAATATTAAGAAATTACACTTTATGTTAAATTAATTTTAACATCTGAATTTTACATAAACTTCCGTTCATTTATAGTTAAATTTGCAGTATCGAAAACCAATTTTGGAAAATACAGTTTTAATAAAAAGCCTATTATTCAATAGTTTATAATTTTAAGCTTTTGTAACATTCCAGATTAATTCATTTTGAATCATGAGCATAGAAAAAGCAATAGAATCTTTACAAAACGGTGGCACAATTCTTTATCCAACTGACACAATTTGGGGTATCGGATGTGACGCAACTAATCCTGAAGCGATAAAAAAAGTATTCGACATCAAACATCGCGACGCGAATAAATCCATGATCATTTTGGTCGAAAACGAAAAGAGACTACAAGATTTGGTGGATGTTCCAGAGATGGCTTGGGAGATTATCGATCTTTCCGAAAAACCAGTTACCATTGTCTACGAATCTGCAAAAGGTCTTCCAGAAGAGGCTTTAGCCGAAGATGGATCTATTGGGATACGTTTAGTAAAAGATGACTTTTGTAAAAAATTGATTTCTAAACTTAACAAACCAATCGTCTCAACTTCTGCAAATCTAAGTGGTGACAAAAGTCCTCTTAAATTCTCAGATATTTCTCAAGAAATAATAAATGCGGTAGATTATGCCGTAGAAGAAAACCGCGAAAAAATCTCTAAATATTCTGGTTCTTCTGTTATTAAAGTTTGGAAAAACGGACAGGTTAAAGTTTTGAGAGAGTAATAAAATTTTAAGGTTTGAAGTTCAAATAAAATTTTATATTTGATGTAAACACAAACCATGAATTTTAACATTTACGATATGCTGATGATACTAGGCGCAATCCAAGGATTGGTCTTTGTCATCGTCACGCTTAGCTATAAAAAATTTAAAAGTCGGACTAACTATATTCTGGCTTTTTTAATTTTATGCTTTTCGTTGGTTAACATTCAATACTTTTTATCCATGACGGGCATCGTCTCAAAAGACAAATTTTTCGGGATTGTATATATCCCATTCGCGTGTCTTAACATGGTCACTTATTACTTTTATGTTAAATCCTATCTTTATCCAGAGCATATTTTCACCAATAAAGAAAAAGCACTTTTTATTCCTTTTATTTTATTTTTCATAGCGATATGTTATTATAAAGTGGTTTATGTTTTTGGATTTATGACGTCAGAAATCATTACTTTTTTCCGATATCTTGCAGGACTACATGAGGTTATTGGCTGCTTGTTTTCGTTGATATTATTAGGATTCACGATTCGTTTAATTTTAAAATTTAAAAAAGATCAAACAAAAAATGCTGATCTAGATAAGCTAAAACAGAGTATCACGTGGTTGCTGGTGACGTCTAGTATTTCGTTCTTGTTGTGCATCATTTGGGCTTTTGCAGTGTACAAAGAAGTAGTTGAACAAGTTGCTAACCCCAATGCATTTTATTATTTTTTGTGGATAAGCATGTCCTTCACTATTTATTGGCTTGGGCATATTGGTTTATATAAATATGGGGTGATTGAAGAGCAAAAACAAATCAAAATTTTCCAAAAAGAGCAACCTACTATTGTAAGGAAAAAGTCATTTGAAAATGAAAACATCAACCGTTTCCAAAAATTAATTGTGGATGAAAAAAAATATTTGGATTCTAATCTTTCGTTAGAAAAAGTTGCAGATGATCTTCACTTAAATTCTAGTCATTTGTCCCGATTAATTAATGCTGAACTAAAAGTTAGCTTTAGCGATTATATTAACTCGTTACGTGTAGAAGAGGCAAAATCTTACATGAAGAATCTAGAATTTTCTAATTACACATTGGTCGCAATTGGTTTGGAAGCAGGTTTTAATTCTAAATCAGCGTTTCAGAAATCCTTTAAAAAATTTACGGGAATAACACCGTCAGAATACAAAAAGTCTAGCCTTTCGGAAAAGCTAGACTAATCAAATAAATATGTGGTTATTAGTTTTTAATAAATTTGAGATGCTTCACTTCCTTCTCCATATTAACTTTAAGAATGTATGTTCCTTTGGGAAGTTCTGCGACAGAGATTTCACCCTTGTTAGAATCAATTTTCTTTGATGATGTTAGCTGTCCATTCATACTCAAAATCTCTACAGATTTAATATTTTGAGCTTGTTCAAAATGAAGAATATTATTGGCTGGGTTGGGATAAAGTTTAAGTTTGGAAGCTTCATTTTCATCAATATTCATGTTAACGCCAACTCCAAAATTTTGCTCGTAAGTCTGACCTCCAAATGTAGCTTGTACTTTATACACGCCGACTGGCCAACTGGTGTTAATCGTTCGTTGCCAATACACATAAGCCGTTGCGTAGAATACATTCCAATTATCTGTCCATGACCAAGATTCCCAAACCGAGCCATCTGGTGCAATAATTTTCATGTCGATTTTATCACCATGATTTATATCTCTCAAAAATAGCTTTACAAACCAATTGTCGTTAACCGCAAAATTTGATTTTTCATAAGTATTTTCGATATTCGGACATGTCGTATCTTGTGTAAAGACATAGTGTGTTGATATCCGATTAACTCTCGGTACAACATAACTTTCTTGATTCTGCCACAGCGAATTAGAGTTCATCGTATTACAATTTCCAGAATAAGGATCAAGAACATTAAAATTAACATCTCGAACTTCAAAATGTAGATGTGCGGTAGTACTACTTCCCGAACTACCTGCAATCCCTAACAATTCGCCCGCTACAACAGACTCACCAACAGCTTTAGAAGTTGTTGTATTCTTCTTAAAATGCATATACAATGTTCGAGTACCATCAGCATGTTCTAGGACAATACCATTCCAATTAGGATTTCCGGTATTTGTACAATTTTTATCATTAAAACCATCTTTTTTCTCAACAATAACGCCAGCGGCTGCAGCTAAAACTTCCATGGTAGATTCGTCCATTCTTTTCCATGGATAAGGCCACAAGATATAATCTGTCCCTTGATGATTACCGCCTGACCAATCATAAGTTCTTGTGCCACAATTGTAATCTTTTAATTTGTTGACAAAACTCAAATCATGATCAACCTGAAAGTTAAGCGTATGATAACCATGATCATCAAAGCCCGCTTTGGATCGAAACGGATTAACAAAACCATTCGCAGCCTTTAGATTTTTAAAAACATTAGGATTGGCAGACAGAATTCTTTCTTTATTTTGGGATATAGAATGTTTTAAAGCGACAATCTCACCTTGAGATATACATTCAGTCTTTTCAAATTCTACTGCTACGAAAGCACCTTCAATAGTGTTTGACTTTTGATGTTTACTAAAAACAGAACTCGAAATTGGAAACTCTTTTAATTTTGTTTGACCGAATAAAATACAGCCAACAAAACTTGACAGAAATAATAATTGTGTTTTCATCTTTTTTTATCAAAGCTGTGAAAACGCACTATATTGAAGGTGTCAATTTTTGATTTTATCAAAAATTGACACCTAAAAAACTTCAGGCGGCACCTACGGTGCCGCCTGAAGAAAAAATAAACTATGAAAAAAACTACTACTTTTTACTACCCAATAAATTTTGATGAGTTAGCTTTTGTTCGATAAGATATTCACCACATTTGTACCAATTAAGAAAATCTGCCATCGTTAACAACTATCATACTAATAAGTTATAGCAATTTGACATATTTGTCAACTTTCAGACAAATTATCTGACAAACTGACTTTTTCTTAGAGTCTGTTTAAATTTTAATGATGAAATTTTAAACAGGCTCTTATTCAAAAAATGACAAATCATAATTAAGGAAAGCCTTATCTTTGCAAGCAAATATTTGCGGAAAGCCTTATGAATGTTAATTTAACTCAGAACAAAAATTTAAAACTATTCAAAATCATTTCGGAAGTTGCCCATCGCAACGGTCAATCTGTCTATATAGTTGGAGGTTATGTTCGAGATTTGTTAATGAAACGCAAGGCGCCGACCGACATCGATTTCGTTACAGAATCTTCGGGAATCGAGCTTGCGGAAAGCATTGCGAAAGAAATTAATCCTAAACTAAAAGTTGCCGTTTTCAAAACTTATGGTACAGCAATGTTCCGTCACAACGACCTCGAGCTAGAATTTGTTGGTGCACGAAAGGAAAGTTACAGCGAAGACAGCCGCAAACCCTTTGTAGAAATCGGCACTTTGGAAGACGACCAAAAACGCCGCGATTTCACGATTAATGCGATGGCTATTTCGCTTAACAAAGATAACTTCGGTGAGTTGATTGATCCTTTTAATGGTCTACAAGATTTAGAACAAAAAATCCTTCGCACGCCGCTAGAGCCTTTGCAGACTTATTCCGATGATCCGCTTCGTATGATGCGCGCGATTCGTTTTGCATCAACACTTGGATTTAACATAGAAGAAAAATCTCTGGAAGCTATAAAAACTGAAGTTGAAAGAATCCACATCGTTTCTATGGAACGCATTATGGTGGAATTCAACAAAATCATGCTTTCCGAAAAGCCTTCAGTTGGACTCAAATTATTGGAAGAAACTGGACTTCTTCAAATTATTTTGCCAGAATTAACAGCATTAAAAGGTATTGAAGATGTTGATGGACAAACGCATAAAGACAACTTTTATCACACTTTAGAAGTGGTCGATAATATTTCTGAAAACACTGATAAGCTATGGCTGCGTTGGACAGCGCTACTCCACGACATTGGAAAAGCGCCAACCAAAAAATTTGTTGAAGGAACGGGTTGGACGTTTCATGGACACGAATTTTTAGGTTCAAAAATCGTAAAACATATTTTTAAACGTCTTAAACTTCCTTTAAATCAGGATTTAAAATACGTTGAAAAACTAGTCAGAATGCACGCTCGTCCCATTGCTTTGGTGACAGACAATGCTTCAGATTCTGCACTGCGACGACTTTTATTTGATGCTGGCGAAGATTTAGAAGACTTAATTATTCTTTGCAAATCTGACATTACGACTAAAAGTTATGCTAAACAAACCCGTTTTAAAAAGAACTTCGAATATGTCGCAGAAAAAATAAAAGAGGTTGAAGAAAAAGATCATATCCGCAACTTTCAACCACCTATTTCGGGAGAAGAAATTATGGAAATGTTTGATCTAAAACCTGGTCGCGAAATTGGTATTTTAAAAGAAAAAGTTAAAGAAGCGATTTTGGAAGGTATTATTAATAATGATAAAGAAGAAGCTCGCAATTTTGTTATCGTAGAAGCAAAACTTCTAGGTTTAAATTTGGTATCTTAGATCAATTTTGCTTCATTTCTTTTTTATTAAATTTGAATTTTAATACTTTTAAAAACGGAAAATATTTTTCTGTTTTAAACATAAAATTAAACACTCATGCAAAACTATTTGGATCTCCTAAAACATATTAAAGATAACGGAACTGACAAAACCGATCGCACCGGGACTGGTACTAGAAGCGTTTTTGGCTATCAATTGCGTTATGATTTATCGAAAGGGTTTCCGATGGTTACAACGAAAAAAGTTCATCTTAAATCGATAATTTATGAGTTGCTTTGGTTTTTAAAAGGGGATACTAATATTAAATATTTAAAGGATAATGGCGTTTCCATTTGGGACGAATGGGCGGATGAAAACGGAAATCTTGGTCCTGTCTATGGCGCACAATGGAGAAGTTGGGAAGGTGCCAACGGAAAAATCGTTGACCAAATAACTGAAGTGATTGACCAAATCAAAAAAAATCCTGATTCTCGCAGACTTATCGTTTCCGCTTGGAATGTTGCCGAAATTCCGAATATGGCTTTAGCACCTTGTCATGCAATGTTTCAGTTTTATGTGGCGGACGGAAAATTATCACTTCAGCTTTATCAAAGAAGTGCGGATGTCTTTCTAGGCGTTCCTTTTAATATTGCGAGTTATGCATTGTTATTGATGATGGTAGCACAAGTTTGTGACCTCGAAGTTGGCGATTATGTGCATAGTTTTGGTGATGTCCATATTTACAATAACCATTTTGAGCAAGTTGACAGACAACTGGCGCGCGAACCAAAAGCGCTTCCAACAATGAAACTAAACCCAGACATCAAAAATATTTTTGATTTTGATTTTGAAGATTTCACATTAGAAAATTACGATCCACACCCAGGAATAAAAGCGCCTGTTGCGATATAATTTTTTTAAAATCAATAATAAATCCTTACTAGCCCACGGTTTTAAGCGTGGGCTTTTTGTATATTTAATAAAAATCTTCCTATCAAGAATTTAATGATTTTCTAAAACAAAATGGACTACAAATGGACGAATAAATAACATTTTTCTATAATAGTATTTTGTAACAATTTATCATCTTAGTGCACTTATTAAATAACAATTCAACAAAGAATGAAAAAAACATTCTTCATCATTTTTGCTGTTTTTTGTGTGTTAATCGGACTTTATCCTTTGATTTATTTTTTCATAGATCGAAGTTTTGGTCTCTTACATTTCAAACCAAAAGATGTTTTACAAAATCTATTTTGGAATATTGGTTTCTACACACACATCATCTTTGGAGGACTTTCATTATTAATTGGCTGGATACAATTTGTTCCAAAATGGAGAAATAAAAACCTAAAGCGACATCGACAAACCGGTAAACTTTATGTCATTTTTGTATTCTTAAGTTCATTAGCTGGGATTGGAATTGCGACACAAGCAACAGGAGGGATTTTTCCTGCGCTTGGTTTCGCTTCACTTGGTATTATTTGGTTTTGCACCACTCTACTTGCATTTACTGCTATTAAAAAAGGAAATCTAATAAAACATCAAAAGCTAATGGTATACAATTATGCGGCCTGCTTTTCTGCGGTGACATTAAGAATTTATTTACCCATACTACAAGGGATTTTCCAAGATTTCATCATCGCTTATCGCATTGTTGCTTGGTTATGTTGGATTCCAAATATTATATTTGCTTATATTATCACTAAAAATATTAAAACATCGACTTTAGATGTTATTAAATAATAGAACTCTTATGAAAAAAATCGTCATATCTTCATTATTGCTAGGCGCTTTATTTAATTCTAATTTAGCTTTTGCGCAAACAGATTATTCGGGGCGAGAAAAAGTCTATCGTGCGACACATACCAAAATGACAGAATTAAAACACACTAAATTAAAGGTTAGTTTCGACTACGAGAAAGAACAACTTCATGGTGAAGAATGGTTGACTGCATCGCCTTACTTTACGCCGACAGATTCTTTGGTTCTTAATGCAAAAGCCATGTTGATCCACGAAGTTGCTTTGGACAAAAACGGATCGAAACAAGCGCTTAAATACGATTACAAAAACGATATTTTAAAAATAAATCTTGACAAAACTTATCAAAAAAATCAAGATTACACAGTCTACATCAAATATACAGCGCGTCCGAACGAAGTAACGCAAAAAGGAAGTGCTGCAATTAACGATGCCAAAGGTTTGTACTTCATCAACGCTCAAGGAAAAGATCCTGACAAACCAACGCAAATCTGGACGCAAGGCGAAACCGAATCTTCTTCGGCTTGGTTCCCAACAATCGATAAAACCAACCAAAAAACAACTCAGGAAATCTACATGACGGTTCCTGACAAATATGTGACTTTATCGAATGGACTTTTGAAAAGTTCTACAAAAGAAGCTAACGGTCTGCGCACCGATTATTGGGTGATGGACAAAAAACATTCGACTTATCTATTCTTTATGGGCATTGGCGATTTTGCAGTTATTAAAGATAAATGGAAAAATATCCCTGTAAATTACTATGTAGAAAAGGAATACGAGCCTTATGCTAAACAGATTTTTGGAAACACACCAGAAATGATGGAGTTCTTTTCGAACAAGCTAAATTATCCATATCCTTGGTCAAAATATGATCAAATGGCTGGTCGTGATTATGTGTCTGGTGCTATGGAAAATACAACAGCAACTTTACATGGCGAAGCTTCGCAGCAAAAACCTGGCGATCTAATTGACGAAAACCGTTGGGAAGATACGATTGCGCACGAGTTGTTTCACCATTGGTTTGGTGACTTAGTTACCGCTGAAAGTTGGAGTAATTTGACTGTTAATGAAAGCTTTGCTGACTACTCTGAATATCTTTGGAACGAGCATAAATATGGCAAAGATGAAGCTGATTACAAATTAATAAAATCTCTTCAGGCTTATAAAATGAATCCAGCTAATTTCACTAAAAATCTAGTCAGATTCGATTATGATTCTAGAGAAGATGTTTTCGATTCTGTGACTTATAACAAAGGTGGCGGCATTCTTCACATGTTAAGAAATTACTTAGGCGATGATGCTTTTTTTGCAGGATTAAACGATTATCTTAAAACTTATGAATACGGAAATGCTGAAGCGCAACAACTTCGTTTATCTCTAGAAAAAGTGTCTGGAAAAGATCTTAACTGGTTTTTCAACCAATGGTATTATGGTGCGGGACATCCAAAACTTAGTATCAACTACACTTACGAACCTGTAAAAAAACAAGTGAATGTCGCGGTTACACAAACGCAAATTGGTGCATATTTTCAGTTCCCGTTAGCGATTGATGTTTATGAAAATGGCATCCCAAAACGTTATAATGTTTGGGCAGATGCGAAGGCTAGTCAAAGTTTTACTTTCAATTTTGCACAACAACCAAACTTAGTGAACGTTAATGCAGATCAAGTGCTTTTAACTGAAATAAATGACAACAAAACTGCGGATCAATATTTAGTTCAATACACAAAAGCAAAAGAATTTAAAAGTAGATATCTTGCTGTAGAATTTGCAAAAGAAAATGTTGATAAAAATGCTTCTGTTTTAAAAATATTAGCAGCGGCGCTTAAAGATTCTTCACATAGAATCAGGATTTTGGCACTTTCAGCTATTGACTTATCAAAAACAGAACAAGCTAAACTTCTTTTAAAAGATGTTGAAAATATAGCACAAAACGATCCTAAAACATTAGCTCAAGCCGCAGCAATTTCGGCACTTTCTAAAACGAAAGACAAAAAGTATGTTAGTATTTATGAAAAAGGAATTTCTGCGGTTTCCAATTCAGTTAAAGGGAATTCTATCGCAGCTTTAGCAGATATCGAACCTCAGAAAACTGTTGCATTAATGCAAAATATTGATTTATCAAATGCTTCTGAAGATCTAATCAACAAACTGATGCCGATTATCGTTAAAAATAAAATCGAATCACAAATGGAAAATATTGGTGGTCAAGTTTTATTTTATCCTTTTATTAAATTCCAAGATGCAGAACTTGGCGCTGTTGCCGAAGAAGGTTTTAACTGGATTATGAACTCTGATAATACGAAAGCGACAAAAGCGATGACCAAAGTTATGGGACAAGCAAAGAGTGAGATTTCTGCAAATCCACAGGCAAAAATGATGTTGGTACAAATCATGAAAGAAGGCTTAAATAAGAAGATGCAACTTCTAAAACAAAATCCTCAAAGCCAAAGTCTTCATGAGCAAATTGACGCTATTAACAAAGCGATTGAGGATTATAAATAAGATTTCAAGAATTATTATTAAAACAAAATCCCGCGAAACTTCGTTTCGCGGGATTTTTATTTATTTAAGAAGAACTTACTGAAAAATATAGGAAATACCTACATTGATGATATGTTCGCTTTTCTTGCTATAGACACTTGGATCTTTTGTACCCTGTTCGGTAACAGAATCTTTAAGATGTGGGTAGACATTCATAAGATGGATATCGTAACGTGCTGTAATTTCCCACTGACGCTTATAACTGTAACCAACACCAGCGCCAACACCCAAGTTAAACTTTGCCGCTTTACCATAGCTATCTGCCGAATAATATTCTTTACCTGGAGGAGGATTTTTATCATTTTGATTAATCATAAAATCAAATCTTGGTCCTGCTAAAGCAAAAAACTCACTTTCATTTTCAGAAAAATAGGTTTTAAAACTAATAGGAATACTCAGATAATTATTTGCATATACTGCATGAGGCCATCCTTTTTTGTCCTCAACACTCTTGTCCCCGCCTTCACCTGCACCAAAGTATAAAACTTCAGTCTGAATGTAAAACTGATCATCAGTTCCAATAGGTGTTAAAGCTAAAGCACCTGCCATCACCGAATATCTAGGGCCCGATGGGTTATGAGCATTTTGGATTCTTGAATAAGTACCTCCTGCCGTTAAACCAAATCTCGTTGCACTAAAGTCAATCTGTGCTTGCATCATTGCAGCCAATGACAAAGCAGTTCCTATTAATATTTTTTTCATCAGAAAGTGTTATTTTTTTTCGGAAGTCTTATCCTAAAACTTTAGCTACAGTAGCACCAATCTCAGCTGGAGAATCAACAACGTTGATACCACATTCTGCCATGATAGCCATTTTAGCTTGCGCAGTATCTTCTGCTCCACCAACGATAGCACCAGCGTGTCCCATTGTTCTACCTTTAGGCGCAGTTTGTCCAGCGATAAAACCAACAACTGGTTTTTTAGAACCGCTATCTCTGTACCATCTTGCAGCTTCAGCTTCTAGAGAACCACCAATCTCACCAATCATAACAACTGCTTCAGTTTCTGGATCGTTGATGAATAATTCTAAAGCTTCTTTAGTCGTAGTACCAATAATTGGGTCACCACCAATACCGATTGCAGTAGACACACCATAACCAGCTTTTACAACTTGGTCAGCAGCTTCGTAAGTTAAAGTACCAGATTTAGAAACGATACCTACTTTACCTTTTTTGAAAACGAAACCTGGCATAATACCAATTTTAGCTTCATCAGAAGTAATGATACCTGGGCAGTTAGGGCCAATTAATCTACAATCTCTGTCTTGGATGTAGCTCTTAACTTTTACCATGTCTTCTACAGGGATACCTTCTGTAATACAAACGATAACTTTGATACCTGCATCTGCAGCTTCCATAATTGCATCTGCTGCGAACGCTGGCGGTACAAAAATGATACTTACGTTAGCTCCCGCTTTTGCAACAGCATCTGCAACTGTGTTGAATACTGGCTTTCCTAAGTGCTCAGTTCCACCTTTTCCTGGTGTTACACCTCCTACTACGTTTGTTCCGTATTCGATCATTTGACCTGCGTGGAAAGTTCCTTCGTTACCTGTAAAACCTTGTACGATTACTTTAGAATCCTTGTTTACTAATACTGACATTTTATTTCTATTTTTTTAAATTTTAAATAATATTGATAAAACACAAAAATAGTCAATATTCTTGGAAAGTGAATACTGATTTTTGTTTTTTATCACAGAATTAATTTAGAGTTTTTTAAGTTTAACCTCTTTCTTAAGATAATCTCTAAAAGGATCTGCCAAAAGTCCAAAATAAGTTCCTTTTTTCAAATCGCGGTTAACACCAGTTTTGGCAAGAAGTACCGTCCCAGACTCAATTTTAAGACCAGACGCCATACCAACTTGTCCCCAAATTGTCACCTCGTCTTCGATAATACAACATCCTGCAATTCCTGTTTGCGATGCAATTAAACAACGTTTTCCAATAATAGTATCATGTCCAATTTGGATTTGATTGTCAAGAACACTGCCTTCGCCGATTAACGTAATATCTGTAACGCCTCTGTCAATTGTACATCCAACACCGATTTCGACATTGTTTTCGATAACGACGTTCCCAACAGAAATAAGACGATCAAAATTGCCATTTAGTTTTCTGTAATAAAAAGCGTTTCCGCCCAGAACCGTATTAGCTTGGATGATAACATTATCACCAATTACTGTATCATCTCCGATAACGACATTAGGGTAAATAATGCAATTTTTTCCGATTTTAACATTGTTACCAATAGTTACACTTGGATGGATTTGAGAATTTTTACCAATTTCTGGTTTAGAAAGTTCACCAAAAAAATTAGTAATTTTCGTGAAATGTGTATTAATTTTATTAAAATCTCTAAAAGGATCTTCCGAAATTAACAAAGCTTTTCCTTCGGGACAATCTACTTCTTTATCAATCAAGATAATCGTTGCATCCGAGTTTAATGCTTTATCATAATACTTGGGATGATTTACAAATACAATTTCTCCAGCTTTAACACGGTGGATTTCGTTAGTTCCTAAAATTTGAAAATCTTCGGGACCAACATATTTTGATTGGATAAGATCAGCGATAGACTTAAGCGTCTGTGGTTGGCTAAATGTCATAACAATAACTATTTATCAAAAAAAAGCGCTTTGGAAATCAAAACGCTTATATTATTTATTTTACTCTTTCCAGATAAGAACCGTCTTCTGTATTAACTTTAATCTTATCTCCAGCTTCGATAAACAACGGAACTAAAACTCTTGCACCTGTCTCAACAATTGCATTTTTAAGAGCGTTAGTTGCTGTGTTACCTTTAACACCTGGATCAGCTTCTACAACATCCAAATATACTGTTGGTGGGATCTCAGCAGAAAGTGGCGTTTCATCAGCTTCTTTCAAAACGATAGTTACCTCTTCTCCAGCTTTCATGAATTGCGCGTTTTCAATCATTTCTTTATTGATGTAAAGTTGAGAGAAATCGTCGTTGTTCATAAAGTGGAAACCATTTTCGTCATCGTATAAATACTGGAATTTTCTAGTAATTACTTTAACTTCATCAATTTTGTGACCTGCAGAAAACGTGTTATCTAAAACTTTTCCGTTGGTTACACTTTTCAATTTTGTTCTTACGAAAGCAGGACCTTTACCTGGTTTAACGTGTTGAAAATCGATGATTTTGTAGATGTCGTTACTGTATTCAATACAAAGACCTTTTTTGATATCAGCTGTTGTTGCCATTAATATTTATTTCTTTATTTTATGATTTTTAAATTTAATCTTTTGATGAGCCGTAGCCTTTAACAATACCTCGCGGTGAGTTTTGGATAAAGGTTAAAATCTCATCTCTTTCTACCGTTGGTAGCATTTCTTTTTCGATGAATTCGATGGCTTGCGTGGTGTTCATTTTCATTTGAAAAATCGCACGATAAATCTTCTGAATTTCAAAAATTTTATCGTTGTTAAAACCACGTCTTCTAAGTCCAACCGAGTTAATACCAGCATACGAAATTGGATCTCTAGCCACTTTAACATAAGGCGGAATATCTTTTCTGATCAATGATCCTCCAGAAATCATCACGTGTTTTCCGATTTTACAAAATTGCTGAACGGCACTTAAACCGCCCATAACAACGTAATCACCGATTTCTACGTGACCTGCAATTCCGCAAGCGTTAGCAATAATAACATTATTACCCAACACGCAATCGTGAGCGACGTGCGCTGTTGCCATAACCAAACAATCGTTTCCGATTTTGGTATAACCTAAAGCTTTGGTGCCTCGGTTAACTGTTACCGCTTCGCGAATCACCGTGTTATCCCCGATATACACAAACGTATCCTCACCATCAAATTTTAGATCCTGTGGTATACCACCCAAAACAGCACCTGGAAAAACTTTGCAATTTTTTCCGATTTTGGTACCATCCATAATGGTTACATTAGGACCAATCCACGTTCCTTCTCCAATTTCTACATCTCCGCTAATTGTGGTAAAAGCTTCCACAACTACATTTTTGCCAATCTTGGCACGTTTGTCTACGACTGCTAACTGATGTACCATTTAGTCTACTTTATTTCTTGCTACTTGTGCCATAAGTTCTGCTTCTAATGCAACAGAATCGCCAACATAACCGTAACCTTGCATATGCACAATACCACGTCTTATTGGTTCAATTAATTCAATTTTAAAGATAAGTGTATCTCCCGGAACGACTTTTCTTTTGAATTTTACTTTATCGATTTTAATAAAATATGTCGAATAATTTTCTGGATCTGGTACGCTTGCCAAAACTAGAATTCCTCCAGCTTGCGCCAAAGCTTCTACTTGCAAAACGCCTGGCATAACTGGTTCTTTAGGAAAATGTCCCACGAAGAAAGGTTCGTTCATAGTTACATTTTTAAGACCAACCACGTGCGTATCTGACAATTCTAAAACTTTGTCTAACAATAAGAATGGTGGACGATGAGGCATCAACTTCATAATACCATTAATGTCAAACACCGGCTCTTTTGTCAAATCAAAATCTGGAACATTTTTCTTCTTCTGAAGTTTCCATTGTCTGTTAAGTTTCTTCGCAAACTGTGTGTTTACAAAATGTCCAGGCTTGTTAGCGATAACGCGACCTTTAATTTTAACACCAACTAAAGCCAAATCACCGATTACGTCAAGCAATTTGTGACGTGCCGCTTCATTAGGATAGTTAAGCGTTAAATTATCCAAAATACCGTTTGGACGGATAGAAACATCTTCTTTACCGAAAGCAACTTTCAGTTTTTCCGTTGTTTCTGGTGTTAATTCTTTATCAACATAAACGATTGCATTGCTGATGTCACCACCTTTGATAAGGTTATGATCTAACAATTGCTCTAGCTCATGTAAAAAACTGAATGTTCTTGCTGAAGCAATTTCTTCTTTAAAGTCCGAAAGATTTTTTAAGCTTGCATTTTGAGTTCCTAAAACTTTAGTCCCGAAATCGACCATCGTCGTCACTTCGTAATTCTCCGACGGAATGATTGTAATCTCTGACCCCGTGTTAGGATCAACATAACTAAGAACTTCTTTAATAACAAGATATTCTCTCGTTGCATTTTGCTCCTCAACACCAACTTTTTCGATAGCTTCTACAAAAAATTTAGAAGATCCATCTAGAATTGGTGGCTCCGAGCTATCCATTTCCAAGATAACATTATCAAGATCCATCCCAACCAACGCCGCTAAAAGATGCTCGCAAGTGTGGATTTTGACACCTAATTTTTCTAAAGTCGTTCCACGTTCAGTAGTTGTTACGTAATTAACATCAGCTTCAACTTGTGGGCGACCTTCCAAATCTGTTCTTACGAAAACAAAACCAGTATTTTCTTTAGCTGGTTTCATGGTAAGATTCACTTCTTTTCCTGTGTGCAGTCCTATACCTGATAGATGTATTTCTTCTTGTATAGTTTTTTGTTTATCACTCATTGCAAAGATATTTTTTTAACAAATTTTATTTTTTGTTATTTTCTAAATTATTAATTCTCGTTATAATATCGCCGAAGTTTCTGAAATGCACATAACTTCTACGATAATCTCCCGCTGGGATAGCTGGCGAACCATAAAGAACTTCTTTGTCCTTTACGCTACTATTAACGCCACTTTGAGCTTGGATTTTTACTTGGTTACCGATTTCGATATGTCCAACAATACCAGCTTGACCGCCGATTTGGTTCCAATCTCCGATTTTAGTTGAACCTGCAATACCAGCTTGTGCAGCAATAACATTATTCTGACCGATTCTCACGTTATGAGCAATCTGAATAAGATTATCGATTTTCGTCCCTTTTCCAATTACGGTTGAACCAATGGTTGCACGATCAATACTACAGTTAGAGCCAATTTCCACATCATCTTCCAAAATAACATTTCCTAATTGAGGGATTTTTTTGAATCCTTCTGGACTTAGTTGGAATCCAAATCCGTCACCTCCAATAACTGTGTTAGAATGGATGATACAATTATCGCCAATAACACAACCATCGTAGATACGCGCACCAGAATCTATTTTACAATTTTTTCCGATTTTAACGCCTTTTCCGATGTAGACTTGTGGATATATTTGGCAGTTATCGCCGATAACCGCTTTGTCCGAAATATAAGTAAATGCACCGATGTACACGTCGTCACCAATTACCGCAGAATGGCTAACGCTAGACGGCTGCTCGATGCCTGACTTTTTCTTTTTGAGATCGTTGTAAAGATTCATCAAAATCTGAAACGAAAGATAAGCATCTTCCACCGCAATAATAACTGGTGAATAGGTCTGGTTTTCGTTCAAGAGATTTTGTGACACGATAAGTACAGAACAATCTGTAGTGTCTATGAAATGTGAAAAACGCTCTTGTGCTACAAATGATAAATGACCACTTTGGCCATTTTCTATAGGAGAAACCCCAGTAATAACTGTATTTTTATCACCGATGATTTTACCATTTATAAAGTTAGCAATTTGCTCTGCAGTAAATTCCATATCGTGCAAAGATAACAATTTCTTAATTACACATTACATTTTTGATAACTTTTTACAATTTTGTCAAATATTTTTGATCTGCTAAAATCTCTGCATTTTTTTGAAAGATAATTTTTTCTAAATAATTTTCTATCACAGATAATCTGATTAGTAATACTTACAGAAACTGGTGATTTTTTGATTTTATTGAATTAAAAACTAATAGAAAAACATAAATTTTTTCTTCTTTAATTTTCTAGAAAATCCAGTCTAGACTATCTTTTTTTTGAATTGTCAATGAAATTAAAATATTATTAAATTTTGGAGACTTTATTTTCTAATTATTTCTGCAATAGGGATAGAAGCGGCATCCTTTGGCTTGGCGCGAGGCGGCGGAGCGCAGCGGAGC